>CAMDEM010000048.1 GCA_945896675.1 Cyanobium sp. NIES-981 | reverse complement strand
GTTTATCTCCGTGCCTACAGCGATGGCTGGGATGCGGAAATCAGCTTGGCTCGATTCCTTTGGAGATATGGCCATGTAAGACCCCACAGTTCCCTGGGGGGCAAAACTCCCCATGAGGTCTACAGTTGTATTGAAACCTGTTCCTCCCGCCCTGGGTTAACGATGTCAGGGGCCAAGACTGTCCAGAAAAACCAGACCACCTCAAACCGCTGCCCTGACTCGGAGGTGTTCTCGGTGGGTGCCTAGGCGGGAAGTTGCGCTTGGTTGGTGCCCAGAAGTGGCGTAATCAGCGCCTGTTCTGAGCGGTCCCCTTAATTCTGGGAACTGCCCTCAATTGCCTGCAGACGCTCCAGCAGGCGTTCGAGGTCCTCCGAGCACAGTTCTCCATTCCGATCCCAGACCAGCGCCGTTGGAGAGAGAGCGTTCTGGTCTTGATCCATTCAGTCGCTACTGCGTTGGTTCAAGCATGCGGGGACCTGTCCATCGTTAGTTGCTCCTAGAAGCACGTTGTAGGGGAAGACTTCCCAAAGAACCCCGGTGCTTATGTCAGGTTTTGCTTGGTTTGTTGGGTCTATGCGCTCGCCACACTCCTTGGTGGCCACTTGACTTCCTGTGAGACCTGCCGGCACTTCACGGGGCGCTCGGGTCCCCATGGCATCTGCTCGCTTTGGCAGAGGGCGTTGACCGGCGCCATGGCAGCGGTGCAACGCTGCTCCCTGTGGCAGGGGAGGGGGCGGTGAGGGCCGTCGCCTAATGCCCACGCCTAAATGCCATCGCGGAACGCCCGCAGCCACAACAAGAAAAACCCCTGCCAGAACAGGGGTTTAGGCATGCCAGGACCCAGATTTGAACTGGGGACACGGCGATTTTCAGTCGCCTGCTCTACCAACTGAGCTATCCCGGCCCGTCGCCGGAGCGACCTGCGGATCTTAAATCACCGACCCTTGGGCCCTTGGCTGGGGTGCGGGCCAGGCAGCAGGCACCAACCACTCGCCAGCCCTGTTCCCGCAAGACCTCTGCCGCTCCGCACAGGGTTGCACCCGTGGTGAGGATGTCGTCGACGAGGAGTACGGGTTGGCGTGGTCCCCGTTTTGGCCGGGCAGGGGGTTGGCAGGCAAAGGCCCCGGCTTGATTCGCCCAGCGCAGTTGGCGGCCCAGGTGGTGCTGGCCAAGTACCGGCCGGCTGCGCTGCAACAACGCCCCGCGTCCCCATCCCAAGTGTTGGCTCAGCTGCTGGGTAATCAAGGCGGGTAAGGGATTGGCCCGGCTTTTCCAGCTGGGTATGGGCACGAGCAAGGGCGGCCTCGCCAGGGTGGCCAGGTCGCTGCTGAGGCGGGTGACAAGGCCGGGCAGCGCGGCGTCGAGGAGCGTGCCCAGCCCAGCCTCCCAGTCGGGGCCCGGAGCCAGCTGCCTTAGGCGCAACAGCTCCCTGCGCAGGCTTCCGGCATAACTGGCGGCGGCCCACCAGGCCAGGGGGTGGCTGCCGCCAAGGCCGGTGGCGGGCAAGGCCAGCCTTTCTTTCAGGGACAGCCGTGCTGCCAGGGAATGGGCCCGGGACTGCTCAGGGGCGGACTGGGAAGGGGTGGCAACCCATTCGAGGGGGAGCCAGGCCTGCAACAGGCTGGCCAGGGGGTTGGTTTGGATGCTGGTTTGGGCTGGCACGGCACCTCTCGCTTGGGCAGCTTCAGGGTTCCCACCACCGCTGCAGCCAACTCGCCGCAGCCAACTACTTGGGCATGGCGCGCAGCATCGCCACCAGGGTGCGGTGCGCATCCTCGCTGTCGCTGAGGGTGTGGTCAAACGCAACCTGCACCGACACGCCATCCACGTCCATGGTCATGGCGTCCGGGGCCACGGCCACCATTCGGGCCGCCTGGGCCCCTTGGATGCCGCCGTAATGGCGGGCATAGGCCAGCACCGCTTCGGTGTGGTCGTCGTTCATGTGTTTGCAGATCCGATCGCTGACTTCAGGGGTGAGGGGGTCGGCGGCCATGGGGAAGGGGGAGGAGCTGGGGGAATTCTGCTATCAGCTGGCACCAAAGCGTTGCCAGAGCAACAGGCCCAGGCGAATTCCACTGAAACCCACGTAGCCCGCCAGCACCACAAACAGGCCCATCGAAATCACCGTGCGCAGGCGCTCATTCATGGTCTTCAGGCAGAAAAGATCGGACCATCTTGGCGAGCGGCCAGTTTGGCCATGCCCAGGGCAGCCGTGCAGTGGGGGCGGTTGAGCACCGGAATGCCCAGGGCCTTCTCCCGCAGGGCCCGCCATTGGGGATTACGGGCGCCGCCTCCCAGGCTGATCACCCGTTGCACAGGGGGGGCGCCCAGGGCCTGAAGTGTGGCCCAGCCCGCCACCTCCAGGGCCGTGATCCCCTCGAGCAGGGCCTGCAGATAGCGGGCGTCGCTGATGGGTCTGGGCTCCAGCACGGGCTGGAGTTGGGGATCGTCCACGGGGAAGCGCTCCCCTGGGGCGCCCAGGGGCCGCAGCTTCAGGCCGGTGGCTTGGCTGGGGTTGATTTGGCGGCTGAGTTCCGTGATTTGGCTGTCACTGAAGAAGCGGCGCAGGATGCCAGCGCCCCCATTGGAGGCCCCGCCCACGAGCCATTGGCCGGCTACCCGGTGGCAGCTGATCCCCGGGCCCTGAATCGGCACGGGGCTGAATTGCTTGAGCACCAAGGTGGTGCCCAGCACCGCGATGCCGTCTCCGGCCCCAGGGGATGCGGCCAGCACCCCGGCGTTGGCGTCGGTGCTGCCAGCGACCACCTGGCAGGTTGGGCTGAGTCCCAGGGCTTCGGCGCTGGCCAGGGCGATCGGGCCAAGCCGGCAGCCGCTGGGGCAGATCTCGGGCAGGGCTGAGCTCCAGGCTTGGGAGCCGATGCTGCCGGCCCAGCGTTGGCCTTGCAGATCCCAGCCCAGCCGCAGGTTGTTGCCCTCTTCTCCCCAGCGCCAATCTCCCAGGAGCCATCCCATCAACCAATCGGCTTGATGGCGCAGCAGCCAAGGGCCAGGGAGCCCCAGGTGGTGGGCTGTTCCAAGCAGCCGCAGGGCCCGCGCCAGGCTGCCGCTGGCACTGGCAGCAGGGCTAGTCACGCCGGCCATGACGCCAGCTTGCCCCTGGTGCTCGGGGCAGGCGTGGCTGTAGGCCAGGGCTAGGCCCAGGTCTCCGGTGGCCAGCTCACCATTGGGCCTGCAGAGCAGCAGGGTGCCCGAGGTGCCATCGATGGCGATCGCCCCAATGGAGGCTCGAATCGTTTGGGGAAGCTGGCGGCAAAGGGCAATCAGCCCGGCGCGCCAACCGGCGGGGTTTGCAAAAGCTTGCGGGTAAGGGCCTGAAGCCTCAGCCACAAGCTCCCCATCGGGATCGACCACGGCGAGCCTGATGCCGCTACTGCCCAGATCAATCCCGAGTCCGAGGTGGCGTGAGCTGGTCAGCTGCCCTTAAGCGGCGATCCGCGATGCCGTGGCCTGCTTCAGGGTTGCCACGATGGCGTCCACATCTTCCCAGGGGAGGTTGAGGTCGGTGCGACCGAAGTGGCCGTAGGCGGCCACGTCTTGATAGAAGCGTCCGCCCCGTTGCTGGGGCAGGTGGCGCAGCCCGAAGGTTTCGATGATGGCGCCGGGGCGCAGGTCAAAGTGCTCCTGCACCAGGGCGGTGAGGTCGGCGTTACTGATGGCACCGGTGCCAAAGCTCTCCACCAGGATGCTCACCGGCCTGGCCACGC
>CAMDEM010000047.1 GCA_945896675.1 Cyanobium sp. NIES-981 | reverse complement strand
TGCTCGCCCTTTGCAAGCCCGATAGCGCCCCAGCGGTGAGCCAGGCCATGGTGCGGGCCTGGCACCAGGCCGGCGTCGAATCCCGTTCGGAGGTGCTGGCCATCCAACAGGAGGGCAGCAGCTGGCTGAACCTGCCCGACAAGCTCTAGACCGGGCCCAACAAGCCCTAGATCAGCCGTCCGACTGGGTACTTTTACTCAGGCCCCCAGGGGCGACTGATAGATTTCTTTTGCCTGCACTGGGGCTGTGATGGACGCCAATTTGCCCTTACAGACCGCATCCTTTCCCTGGCTGAGTTTGATCGTGCTGCTGCCGGCGGCGGCAGCCCTGTTGATGCCGCTCCTGCCCGGCGATGGCAGCGATCCAAAGGGGCCCCGCACCCTTGCCCTGGTAGTCCTCCTGGCCGACCTGGTGTTGATGCTGGTGGCCTTCAGCCAGCATTTCGATGGTGCAGAGAGTGGCTTGCAGCTTGTCGAGCGGGTCAGCTGGGTTCCAGCCCTTGGCCTCGAATGGTCCTTGGCAGCCGACGGCCTGTCGGCACCCCTGGTGGTGCTCTCGGGCTTGGTCACCCTGCTGTCGGTGGCCGCCAGCTGGAACATTCAGCGCAAAACCAGGCTGTATTTCGGCCTGATGCTCTTGCAGGCCTCAGCCCAAGGCCTGGTCTTTCTCTCCCAGGATTTCCTGCTGTTCTTCCTCTCCTGGGAATTGGAGCTGGTGCCTGTCTATCTGCTGATTGCCATCTGGGGCGGCAAGCAGAGGCAATACGCGGCCACCAAGTTCATCCTCTACACGGCCACAGCCTCCCTGCTGATCCTGTTGAGCGGATTGGCCCTGGCCTTCTCCGGTGACACCGTCAGCTTCAACCTCTCCGACCTCGCCACCCGCTCGCCGGGGGGCACCTTTGGCCTGCTCTGTTACCTGGGTTTCCTGATTGGCTTTGGCGTCAAGCTGCCGATCTTCCCCCTGCACACCTGGCTTCCCGATGCCCACGGGGAGGCGAATGCACCGGTGTCGATGTTGCTGGCTGGGGTGCTGCTGAAGATGGGCGGCTATGCCCTGCTGCGCTTCAACGTGCAGATGCTCCCGGAGGTCCATCTCACCTTGGCGCCGGCCTTGATCGTGCTGGGAATCGTCAACATCGTCTACGGGGCGCTCAACGCCTTCGCCCAGGACAACGTCAAACGACGGATCGCCTGCAGCTCCGTGAGCCACATGGGCTTTGTGCTCGTGGGCATTGGGGCCATTGATGCCCTGGGTATCAGCGGCGCCATGCTCCAAATGATTAGCCATGGCTTGATCGCTGCCTCGTTGTTCTTTGCCACGGGGGTGTTCCACGACCGCACCAAGACCCTCTCGATTCCGAACATGGGCGGATTGGCCAAGGCCCTGCCCATCACCTTTGCCTTTTTCCTTGCCAGCTCCCTCGCCTCCCTGGCCCTGCCTGGCATGAGCGGCTTTGTCAGCGAGATCACCGTGTTCCTCGGCGTGACCTCCAACGAGAGCTTCACCATTGGATTCCGGGTGATCACGATTGTGCTGGCGGCCATCGGCCTCGTGCTCACGCCGATTTACCTGCTCTCCCTGTGCCGCAGGGTGTTCTTTGGTCCGCGGATTCCGGCCTTGGCCGTGGTGGGCGACATGACCCCCCGAGAACTGGTGATCGGCCTCACCCTGCTGGTGCCAACCCTGGTGATTGGCTTCTGGCCGCGGGTCGCGATCGATTTCTACGAAGCCAGCACCAATGCCCTGGCAACGGAGTTGTCCAACACGGCCCTGATTGCCCTCAGCTAGCCCAAATCAACCATCACTCGACCAACCCCTAACGACCAGTTCTTCGGGTAAACCGCCCTCGGGCGCCCTGCTGAGTGCCCGAACAATCAGCTGGAATAGGGGCACCAGAGCAACTCCATGGGCACCCCTCTCTCCACCAGCTCAACCAGCGCAAACGACCCTGGGGCCCTGCCGTTACTGGCAGGCCACGGCCTTCCCGACTTTGCGGCCATCACCACGGATCAGGTGGAGCAGGCCATCCCCCACCTCTTGGCCGAACTGAATGGGGAACTCACGGAACTGGAAACCAGGCTGGATGCTCGCTTGGCCGATGGCCCACCGCTGGGCTGGGCCGAGGTGATGGATCCCCTGCAGCACCTGGGCGAGCGGTTGCGCTGGAGTTGGGGAGTGGTGAGCCATCTCAATGGGGTCTGCAACACCCCGGAACTGCGCACGGCCCACCAACAGCAACAGGCCAACGTGGTGGCCTTTGGCAACCGGGCCGGCCAAAGCCGCAGCCTCTATCGCGCCCTTCAGGCCCTGGACCAGGGGGGCTCCGGGCTCGATGCCACCCAACGACGCATTCTCCAAGCCGAGCTGCGGGACATGCAGCTCCGGGGTGTGGGCCTCGAAGGTGAACAGCAGCTGGCCTTCAATGCCACCACGCAGCACTTGGCCGAACTGGCCACCACCTTTGGCAACCACGTGCTGGATGCCACCAACTCCTGGAGTCTCACCCTGGGCTCGGAAGCCGAACTGGCGGGCTTGCCCGCCAGCCTCAAGGAGCTCCTGGCTGAGGCGGCCACCGCAGCTGGGGAACCGGGCCAGTGGCGCATGGGCCTCGACATGCCGCGGGTGGCTCCCTTTCTCAAGTACAGCGAACGGCGGGACCTGCGCGAACAGGTCTACAAAGCCCAGGTGAGCCGGGCCTCCAGCGGCGAGCTCAACAACCTGCCCCTGATCGAAACGATCCTCAGCCTGCGCCTGCAGCAGGCCCAGCGCCTGGGCTATGGCCATTGGGCCGATGTGAGCCTGGCCGCCAAGATGGCGGATTCCGTCGCCTCCGTGGAGCAACTGCTCGAGGAGCTGCGCTGTGCGGCCCTGCCGGTGGCCATGAAAGAACTCGAGGCCCTGCGCTCCTGTGCCCGCCGCCATGGGGCCCCAGAAGCGGCAGATCTCAAACCCTGGGATGTGAGCTATTGGGCTGAACGGCTGCGGCAGGAGAGCTTTGAGCTTGATAGCGAAGCCCTACGCCCCTACTTCCCACTCGACAGCGTGCTCCAAGGCCTCTTCAGCCTCTGTGGTCGCCTGTTCAACATCACGATCGTGGCCGATACGGGTTCAGCCCCCCTCTGGCATCCCGATGTTCAGCACTTTCATGTGCTCGATGGCTCCAGCGGAGAAGCGCTCGCAGCCTTTTACCTGGACCCCTTCAGCCGGCCAGGCTCGAAGCGCGGGGGCGCCTGGATGGATGAATGCCTGGGCCGCTCCATCAACAAAGCGGGAGAGCCGGTCCTGCCGGTGGCCTATCTGATCTGCAACCAGAGCCCCCCGGTGGCTGGCACCCCAAGCCTGATGACCTTCGAAGAGGTGGAAACCCTCTTCCACGAATTCGGCCATGGGCTCCAGCACATGCTCACCACCGTGGAGCGCCCCCAGGCGGCCGGGATCAACAACGTGGAGTGGGATGCGGTGGAGCTGCCCAGCCAATTCATGGAGAACTGGTGTTACGAGCGGGGCACCTTGATGGGCATGGCCAAGCACTGGCAGAGCGGCGAATCCCTGCCCGAAGCGGAATACCAAAAACTGCTCGCAGCGCGCACCTTCATGGGCGGCAGCGCCACCCTGCGCCAAGTCCACTTCGCGCTCACGGATTTAAGGCTGCACAGCACCTGGTCACCAAGCTGCGGCCAAAGCCCCGACCAGATGCGCCGGGAGATCGCCAAAACCACCACCGCCCTGGAGCCCATCGCCGAAGACGCCTTCCTCTGCGCCTTCAGCCACATCTTTGCCGGCGGCTACTCGGCGGGCTACTACTCCTACAAGTGGGCCGAAGTGCTCAGTGCCGATGCCTTCAGTGCCTTTGAAGAAGCGGGCCTCGACCAGGAGGATGCCGTTGTGACCATGGGCCGCCGCTTCCGGGACACCGTGCTGAGCTGGGGGGGGAGCCGTTCACCCGCCGAGGTGTTTGAGGCGTTCCGGGGCCGGCAACCCTCCAGTGAAGCCCTGATTCGCCATTCAGGTTTGGCGGTGGCGTGACCAATGCCCTAGCCCAAAAACCCAGGGCCTGAAAACAGCAACTCAATCTGGAACTGCAGAACTGAACTGCAGACCTGAACTCCGATCAAGGCGCCAGCAACGCCTCGACCAACAGATCCAAGGACCGCGGATGGGCGATGAGTTGCCGGTGGGTCCATACCGGTACGGCTTGCCGGGGACCGACGGGCAGGGTGGCCCGCCAACCGGGAAAGACGGTGATGTCGGTGGAAGAGAAAAAACTCATGCAGGCGACCCCCTCCAAGGCAGAAGGATCCCCGTTCAGGCGCCGCAGCAGGCGACTGCCAACTTTCATGTCGGCGATGCCGGCCAAAAGCACCCTTGGCACCAGTTGGGCGGCCAACGTCCCCCGCTGGGGACTACCCACGCACCAAAACCGACGGGTACGGCCATGGCCGCCCAGCCCCTGCAGCCAGGTGCGGGCCACAACCCCACCCATGGAGAACCCGAGCAGATCAATGGGCTGATCGGGCCCAAAGCGCTTCCCAATCCCATCTCCCAGGCGTTGCGCCAGCACCTCAAGGGGCGGGAAGCCCAAGCCATGGGGCAGATGGGGGATCCAGAGGTCC
>CAMDEM010000046.1 GCA_945896675.1 Cyanobium sp. NIES-981 | reverse complement strand
GTCAAGGTTCACCTTCTCAAGGCCGTGGGCAGCCAGCACCTTGTGGGGCTTGGCCTGCCACTGCTTCACCCGCTTCTGGCGGTTGAGAAAGTAGATGATTTCGGAGCGCAGGCTGTAGTAGCTGGGGTGGTGCACCACCTCCAGCCGCTGGCGTGGCCTGGGGATGTCTACTTCCAGAATCCCGCCGATTTTGGACCCGGGCCCGTTGGTGAGCATCACGATGCGGTCTGAGAGCAGCACGGCCTCGTCCACGTCGTGGGTCACCATCACGGCGGTGAGCTCATGCTCATTGCAGATCTGCATCAGCTTTTCCTGCAGATTGCCCCGCGTCAGGGCATCCAGGGCACCGAAAGGTTCATCCAGCAGCAGCAACTTGGGCTTGATCGCCAAGGCGCGGGCAATGGCGACCCGCTGGCGCATGCCACCGGAAAGCTGCAGGGGTGGCTTGTCCGCAGCATGGGCCAGACCGACCATGGCGATGTGCTCTTCCACCACCGCATCGCGCTCGCGGCGGGAGAGTTCAGGCATGACCTCATCCACCGCCAAAGCGATGTTCTCGCGCACGGTGAGCCACGGCAGCAGCGAGTAGTTCTGGAATACCACCATTTTGTCGGGGCCTGGTCGCTTCACGGTTTCCCCTTCCAGCAGCACCGCGCCACCGGTGGGGAGATCCAGCCCGGCGATCATGTTGAGCAGGGTGCTCTTGCCGCAACCGGAGTGGCCGATCAGCGAGATGAATTCACCCTTGCGGATGTCGAGGTCGATGCCCTTAAGGGCGAGGTAGTTGCCGCCTCCGGTGAGGGGGAAATTCTTGGCAACATCCTGAACATTGACGAGTGTCGTCATGGTTTGAGGAGATAGAAATTTATGAACTGATGGAGCAGTGTGTAGGCACACTTAGATGTGTATCAGCGCCCGTTGGCAATGCGCGTCTGCAGCCAGGACATCAGGCGATCGAGAATCAGACCAATGGCGCCAATCCAGATCACGCCCAGCACGATTTCCGAGACATATCCGTTTTGGTTGGCATCCCAGATGAAGTAGCCGATCCCGGGGGTCCCGGGCATCACGATTTCAGCGGCAATGATGGCCAGCCAGGCAAGGCCGATGGAGATTCGCAGGCCCGTAAAGATGTAAGGAAGGGTGGAGGGAAGCAGGATCTTGGTGAAGAACCGCCGATTTGACATCTGTAGTACCAGAGCCACGTTGCGGTAATCCTGTGGAATCTGACGCACTCCTTCGGCGGTGTTGATCAGAATTGGCCAGATGGAGGTGATGAAGATCACAAAGATGGCTGCCGGTTGGTTTTGCTGGAACATCACCAGGGCGATTGGTACCCAAGCTAGAGGGGCCACCATGCGCAGAAACTGAAAGAGGGGATCGAAAGCGCGATTGAGTCCTTTGTTGAGCCCCACGGCGATGCCGATGGCAATGCCGATAACAGCGGCCAGGGAATAGCCAATGGCCACCCGAGACAGGCTGCTCATGCTGTGGTGAAACAGGCCTTTGTCTAAGCCGCCATTGTCAAAGAATGGATACAGGAGCAACTCACGGGTGCGCTCATCGGTCCAGAGGCTGAGGGGACCGGCCAGCTTGGTGAGCCCCAGGCTGGAACTCAGCTGCCAGAACAGTAGAAAGCCGCCGATGCCGAAAATGGGGGGAAGAATGGCCTTGCGGTTCTGCTTCCACCACTGGGCTGATCTGTTATTGGAGCTGGGAACGGTAGTCATGGTTGGAACTCAAGGAAGATGGGTTACGTGGTCTGAGATTGGGGTGAATTGGAAGCTGATCAGCGCTTTATCTTCAGGCTGTTCAAATAGCTCTGGGGGTTGCTGGGGTCATAAACAGTGCCGTCGAAGAACACCTCTTTCCCACGACTCGAACTAGTCGGGATATCCTTCGCTGGCAGCCCCAGTTCTCTGGCTGCTTTCAACCAGAGATCATCGCGGGTCACCCTGTTGTTGATCGCTTGAGCCTGTTGGATGGTGTCCACGGTGCCTGGATAGAACTTCCAACGCAGGGACTCAATCAGGAACCAGAGGGTGAGGCTCTTGTAGGGGTAGGAAATCACGCCTCGATCACTGCTCCAGTAGAGCGGCCCTAAGCCAGGATTGCTCTCATGTGTTGCCTTTGCACCGATTCTGTACTGGCCTTTGAGCGATTGTTCTAGCACCGATTGCGGCACGTTGAACCACTTGCGGGAGCTGAGCATTCGCGCGGCTTGTGTTTTGTTCTCCGGTTTGTCGAGCCATCTCTGGGCTTCGATCATTCCCTTCAGTAGGGCGACTGCCGCTTTGGGGTGTTTGTTGACCCAGTCGGAACGAATGGCCAGATATTCCTCAGGATGCACCTTCCAGATCTGGGCCGTGGTGGTTGCCAGATAGCCCACGTCTGAGTTGCTGATGCGGGACGGCCAGGGATCCCCGGTGGAGAAGGCCTCCATCGTGCCGTTCTTCATTCCCTGCAGAGTTTCTGGAGCGGGAACGGTGAGCAACTCCACGTCCCTTTCTGGGTTCACGCCACCGGCGGCGAGCCAGTAGCGGATCCAGAAGTCCTGATTGGCTTTGGGGAAGGAGTAGCTGGCCCGAAATTTCCGGCCCTCTTCTTGGCTGAATTTCTGGAAGAAGCCAGGCGAGGTTTTGCGGAGATCGACGCTGAGATTTCCGTCCTTCACGGAGTTGGCCGCTGCGATGCCGTTCCCCTGGCTCATCAGCATGGCCAGGATCACCATCTGCACCTTCTTGCCGTTGGTGAGGGCACCCTCGCTGATCATCTGGGGCATGGGCAGCTGCCATTGCCCGCCGTCGATCCCACCACCGCTGGAGCCGAGCACCACGTTGTCGCGTGCAGTCGACCAGCTGGATTGCTTGGCGAGATTCACATCCAAACCATGCTTCGCAAAGAAGCCCTTCTCCACACCCACCACCAATGGAGCTGACTCAAGAATTGGGATGAATCCCAGGCTGATGGTGCCTGTTTCGAGCTTGGCACTGGCCTGTCGATTGATAGGAATCGCGGCCGCTTGGTTGGCTTCTCGTCTACTGGGGGGATTGCCCAGGCAGCCGCTGAGTAGGAAGGTAGTGCTGATGGCTCCACCCAGAAGAGCGAGCAGTGGACGTCGATGCAGCATGGTGTGTTGGGCTAGCTAAGGGACGTGTTTGAAAGCAACAAAAAACAGGCTGCAGTGATCACTGCACCTTGGCGCATAAAATGTTATTCAGATGTACTGTCTAGGCCTCAGTTTTTTGGCATTTCTGAAAATGACCTGTTGTTATTTGACCGGTGTTGTGCTGATTGTTGGGATCCTGCTTTCGTGATCGACGAAGATTAGGTAGGAGGCAATAGTGGTTGGGGCGGGATTTTTCATAGTCTTGGCAATCATGTTGATCAGCTGTGCTGATCAATTGGCTCAGGTTTCCGGGGGGGGTAAATCAGTCCGAGATGCGGTGGAGGGGATCGATCTGGGGCGACTCGACGTCACTCCTTAGACCCAAGATGCTCAAGTTGGGGGACTTTCCTGAAACCCAGCTGGGTTGATTTGCACCCATGATTTACACGCTTACTGGGTTCTCTCCATGACCCTGCTCCTGTTGGTTGGCCTCGGATGGTTGGGGCTGCGCACCCTGCTGTTGCTCAGCCAGGTCTCCCGCCATAGTCCTGAGGCCCGCCTTGGACGGGCCTTCCAGCAGGAGCTCAGGGATCGCGTCATGACCCGCCTTCCTCACACCGGCCCCTAAGGAGGCACAACGGTGGTCTCCGAAATGCCCGCCTGATTTGTTGCCGTTGGTTTCGCCCTATGCGGGCCTTGGCCCTCCCCTTTGCCCTGGGCCTGGGGGCCAAGGTGGAGGTGCGGCGCCTCGACGAGATGCCCTCAGCGCCTGCCGAAGCAAGGCACGTATGGGCCTCGCGCGGAGCGGCCTGCGGCTCGGTCTGGCCGCGGGGCAGGAACTGCTGGTGTTTGTGGATCTCGATCGCCCTCTCACCCTGGTGGAGCAACGCCTCGATTGGCGCACCAACTACGCCCAGAAGCGGCTCGGGTCGGGGCAGGATGCATCAGCTTGGCTGAAGCAGGTGGGTTTTCCCTCCCATGGCGTGATCCCTTGTCCGTTGAATCGGGCGGAGGGGCCGATCTTCAAGGATCTGACCCACGCTGGGGATCTTCAGGACGCCCTGGATGCTTGCCGCAGACTCGATTCGCCACCTTGGTGTGGCGCTCCTTCGTCGCCTGTGTTCACCAAGCCCAAGCTGGGATACCCGCGTCCCGCGTACACGCCGAGATGGACTCTCCGCAGCCGATCCGGGCTACTGCCCGTGGTGTAACCCCTGAGGAATTTCAGCCGTTGCTGGAGCGACCAGGTGCCCACTGCTGGATCAGCTGTTCGAGGCGTACCAGCTGGTAGCGGGTCTGCTCGTTGGGCTGTTGGATGTAGGCGCTGCGCAGGTGATCCAGCTCCGCGTCAAGCGAGAGCAGCACGGGGTGGTTCTCGTTCACGGAGCAAATCCAGGACCTTCCAGCAAATCCTAAGCCTTTATTAAATTTCGGGGATGGTCGGTCGGGCTCCGATTGCCTCAGGCTCCGATTGGCAGTGGGCCGTCCCGGTCGGAGCGGAAGGTGAGAGGCATGGATGGCACATGCTGCTGAATCAACTCCAGCAGCTGCTTGAAAACCTCGCGGGTGTGGGGGGCGGTAGTGCCCATGGCTTCGCGACTCAGCAGC
>CAMDEM010000045.1 GCA_945896675.1 Cyanobium sp. NIES-981 | reverse complement strand
GAATTGGCCGCCGCCAAGGGGCAGCACCGCAAAGGGGCCTTCAGGGCGCAGCAGTTCCCAGGCCTGGTCGTCGTCCGAACCCCGCATCGCCACCGTGGCTGTCAGACAGTTCTGGCGATAACTCCATTGCCAAAGGCCTATGCCCAGGGCCTCCCGGGTGGGGGAGTGGGGGCCATCGGCCGCCACCACCAGATCAGCTGGACCGGATCCCGTTACCGGGGCCCGGGATTGCCCCAGCTGGGTGGTGATAGCTGGATGGACCTGCAACCGTTCCAGCAACAGCCCCATCAAGGGCCGGTGCTGGGCAATCCAGCCCAGGGCAGCACCTTTGCGCTGGGCGGCACCTTGGCGCTGGGCCAAGGGCGCGGCCAAATCGGGGAGGGCGAAGGCCACCGAGGCCCTGGCGCCGAGATCGAGCAACTCCAGGCGCCGAAAGGGAACCATCAAGGGATCGCAGGCCTGCCAGAGCCCGAGCCGCTCCAGCAGCTTCCGGCTGGACTGGGTGAAGGCATAGGCCCTGGTGCGCTCCAGCAGGGCTGGTGAGCCGAGGGGATCGACGATCGTCACCTGCCAGCCGGCATCGGCCAGGGCAAGGGCCGCCAGGGCACCGGTGGGGCCGGCACCCATCACCTGGGCCTGGAGTGGCTGGGGCATGAGCAGACCCTTGGGACACAAAAAAGCCGCAGCAAGTCTGCTGCGGCGAGGGAAAAAATGGATTGAAGACTGGTTTCAAGTCAGTTCGCTACAAGCCAACGGGCTCGAACGAACTTCGATCCTCAGCCAATGCCAAGCAGGCCGCGGGTGAAGGATTCGCCACCCAGGCCAATCTCCGTGGCCAGCAGGGCAATGAAGCCGAGCATGGCCATGCGGCCGTTCAGCTTTTCAGCCCGCTCATGGAAGCCCCAGCTGCTCTCCACATCCACCACTTCCATGCGGGGCTCGGTGGCAAAGGCGTTGAGGCGGCCGCCGTCTTCGGTGGTGACGGTGGCGCCGCGGATGGTGGGAGCTGGGGATGCTGCTTGGGTCATGACAGGCTCGTAACGAGTTGTTACTGAAACTGTAACGCAATGCTGCGGGGCTTTCAGCGCAAACGCATGAGACACAGCTCTTCAAAGGCAGGCCGCAGCAGATAGGGGTACTCGCCGACCCACAATTTCAACTGGGGAATCCAGGCATCACTTAGAGCCCCAACGCGGGAAAAGTCCTTGCGCTCACTCAGCACAAGCAGGCGCACCACCATGCCAGGCCTGATCTTTTCGTACTTTTTGTTGAACGGGCATCGCACCTTGCCCAGGTAGCCGTCCTCATCTTCGAGCTCCAGGGTGAGCCAGGTGCGGTGGTTCTCCACCAATTCCAGGCGGCCCTGCTTGTTGGCCTGCTCGCGGCGGCCCTCCACCACATCCGTGGTGTACACATCGCCCACCTGGCCCTCAAAGATGGCTCCGGCCGGATAGCGGCGCAGGGTGGCGTTCTTCTGGCCTGCCTCGAGGATCGGTCCCCAGAGCAGGTAGAGGGCAAACACCACGCCCGTCACCAGAAAAACGGATCCAAACTGGCTGCTGAACAGCAGGGTCTGGCTGATCAGCAGGGTGACCACGGCCCCAATCACCGAAATCAGCACCCGGCGCAACACCGCTTCAGGGCTGCCGGTGCAGGCATTGAACTGGGGGCCCGTGGCCACCGCTGGAATCAGCCTGGGCAGCTCGCCCGGGCGCAGGGGGATCAGCATGGGGAGAGGGTCCTCAAATCAGGCGTTCGAGGCCGTAGACAAGCCCCCCCAAGCTGCGCACCTTTCGCACGGTGAGCAAGACCCCGGGCATGTACGCCGAGCGGTCGATGGTGTCGTGGCGCAGGGTGTAGGTCTCGCCCGGAGCCCCAAACAACACCTCCTGGTGGGCCACCAGGCCTGGAAGGCGAATCGAATGGAGGCGCAGGCCACTCTCCCTTTGGCCGCCCCGGCAACCCTGGAGGGTTTCATGCTCCTCCACCTGCACCGGGTTGAAGCTCTTGCCCAGGTCCTCCATCAACTCGGCCGTTTTGATGCAGGTGCCGCTTGGGGCATCGGCCTTGCGGTTGTGGTGCAGTTCGGTGAGCTCGGCGAAGTCGTAAAAACGGGCAGCGGCGGCTGCGGCCTGCTGCAGCAGCACCATGCCCACGGAAAAATTGGGGATGACGGCCCCCCCCACGCTGGCCTTGTCGGCAAAGACCGCCAAATCCTGCAACTGCTGGGGGCTGAGGCCGGTGGTGCCCACCACGGGATGGACCCCATAGGCGATGGCCGCCCGGGTGTGCTCGTAAACCACCTTGGGATGGGTGAAATCCACCAACACCGCAGCGCCGCCCTCGCGGGCGGCCTGGCTGGCAGCACAGAGGCAGCCTTCGAAATCCGCGGTGATCGCCACGTCCAAGGCGCCCAAGCCCAACTCCAGGCCCACGTCGGCCCCTTCGCTGCCTGGGGTGGTGTCCACCGCTCCCACCAGCTCACAATCGGGCGCTCCCACCACGGCTTTCACCACCTCAGCCCCCATGCGGCCCAGGGCACCAGCCACCACGACCGGGATTGGCACCGGAACTGGAGTTGTCATTGCGGATCAACCATTGCTGCAGAGCCTATGGGCCAAGCCCGCGTCAGGGCTTAAAGGTTCGTAAGCTTGCTCCAATTGCCCAGTTAGCGCCGATGTTCACGCAGGTCCGCTCCGCCAACCGCCGAGTCAGCCCCGCAGACGTGAACGGTCGCGCCGTGATGAAGGCCGTCTATCTGGTGTTGGAGCCCCAGTACCAAAACTCCCTCACCCAGGCCGCCACCTCGCTCAACGACCAGAACGGTCCCCTGGCGATCGAGCTGAGCGGCTACCTCATTGAGGAACTCCGGGATCCCCAGAACTACGCCGACTTTTGCGCCGATGTGGCCGAAGCCGATGTGTTCATCGCCTCCCTGATCTTCATTGAAGATCTGGCCCAAAAGGTGGTGGAGGCCGTTGCCCCCCACCGCGACCGGCTCAAGGCCGTCGTGGTGTTCCCCTCCATGCCGGAGGTGATGCGCCTCAACAAACTCGGCACCTTCTCGATGGCCCAGCTGGGCCAGAGCAAGAGCGCCATTGCCAGCTTCATGAAGAAGCGCAAGGAGGCCGGTGGCGCTGGCTTCCAGGACGCCATGCTCAAACTGCTCAACACCCTGCCCACGGTGTTGAAGTATTTGCCGGTGGAGAAGGCTCAGGATGCCCGCTCCTTCATGCTCAGCTTCCAGTATTGGCTGGGCGGCACCCCGGACAACCTCCGGAATTTCCTGCTGATGCTCGCGGACAAATACGTCTTCCCCAAAGGTGAAGACGGTCGCCCCGAGCTCGCCATTGCCGATCCCGTGGTCTTTTCAGACCTCGGCATCTGGCACCCCATGGCCCCGGGGATGTTCGAAGACCTCAAGGAATACCTCAACTGGACCGCGAGCCGCACCGAGCTCTCCGAAGAGGCACGCAAGGGTCCGGTGATCGGCCTGGTGCTCCAGCGCAGCCACATCGTCACCGGCGATGAAGCCCACTACGTGGCGGTGATTCAAGAGCTCGAGTACCGGGGGGCCACCGTGATTCCCGTCTTCTGCGGCGGCCTCGACTTCACCAAGCCGGTGAATGCCTTCTTTAAGGACCCCCTCAACCCCGACCAACCCATTGTTGATGCGGTGGTGAGCCTCACGGGCTTTGCCCTGGTCGGAGGTCCCGCCCGCCAGGACCATCCCAAGGCCATCGAGGTGCTCAAGAGCCTCAACCGCCCCTACATGGTGGCCCTGCCCCTGGTGTTTCAAACCACCCAGGAATGGGAGGAGAGCGATCTGGGCCTCCACCCCGTGCAGGTCGCCCTGCAGATCGCCATCCCCGAGCTGGATGGCGCCATTGAACCAATCGTGCTCTCCGGCCGGGACGACGCCACCGGCAAGGCCCACACTCTCCAAGACCGGGTGGATGCGATCGCCGAACGGGCGATTCGCTGGGCCTCCTTGCGCACCAAGCCCCGGGCCGAAAAAAAGCTGGCCATCACGGTGTTCAGCTTCCCCCCCGACAAGGGCAACGTGGGCACCGCGGCCTACCTCGATGTCTTCGGCTCGATCTACCGGGTGCTCGAAGAAATGAAGGCCAAGGGCTACGCCATCGACGCCATGCCCCGCACGCCGAAGGCCTTGATGGAAGCCGTGCTGAGCGATCCGGAAGCCCTCGCCGGTGCCCCGGAGCTCGCCATTGCCCACCGCATGAGCGTGGAGGAGTACGAACGGCTCACCCCCTATTCCGAACGGCTCGAAGAGAACTGGGGCAAACCCCCGGGCAACCTCAACTCCGACGGCACCAACCTGCTGATCTACGGCCGCCACTTCGGCAATGTGTTTGTGGGGGTGCAACCCACCTTTGGCTACGAAGGAGACCCCATGCGGTTGCTCTATTCCCGCAGTGCCAGCCCCCACCACGGGTTTGCCGCCTACTACACCTACCTGGAGAAGGTGTGGCAAGCCGATGCAGTCCTGCACTTCGGCACCCACGGCTCCCTGGAGTTCATGCCCGGCAAACAGATGGGCATGAGCGAAACCTGCTACCCCGATTCCCTCATCGGCGGCCTGCCCAACCTCTACTACTACGCCGCCAATAACCCCTCCGAGGCCACGATCGCCAAACGGCGCGGTTACGCCTCCACGATTTCCTATCTCACCCCACCAGCGGAAAATGCTGGCCTTTACAAGGGTCTGAAGGAACTCGGCGAACTGGTGGGTTCCTACCAGCAGCTGCGCGAAAGCTCCCGGGGGGTGCAGATCGTCAATGCCCTCGTCGAAACGGCACGTCAATGCAACCTCGACAAGGACGTCAACCTGCCCAATCTGGATTCCTCTGAGCTCGACCTCGAGGCCCGGGATGCGGTTGTGGGCGCGGTCTATCGCCAACTGATGGAGATCGAAAGCCGGCTG
>CAMDEM010000044.1 GCA_945896675.1 Cyanobium sp. NIES-981 | reverse complement strand
GAACCAGCTGGAGGCCTCAAGGCTTGAGGGAATCCCACCAGAATGCGAAAACCACTCAGCCGGGAGACCGCCTGGGGTGGATAGCTCTCCAAAGCCAATTCACTCAGGCTGATCGTTTGAGAAAGATTGGTAGCTAGTTGTACAACTTGAGCTTGGGCAAGCCGATAAACAAAAAGCCCCCGGAACAGCACCATGCTGCCCAGGAAGGACAAGGCAAAAAGTCCGAGAAGTCGCCAATAGGGTCTAGCCCTCGGGGCTGAAATCAAACCGATCATTGGCCCTTTGTTTTACCCTCAGGAACAAAGACATAGCCATAACCCCATACCGTTTGCAGAAAACAAGGACGGCGAGGATCAACCTCAATCAACTTGCGCAGGCGAGACACCTGCACATCCATGCTGCGGAGGTCCGTCTCACTGGTCAGACCGCGGGCAATTTCAATCAGCCGCTGCCTTGAAAGTGGACGATGGGGATTTTGAACAAATGCCAAGAGCAGACTAAATTCACCGCTGGTGATAGGCAGATCCTCCTGGCCCTTACAAAGACTGCGTTGGGAAAGATTTAAAACAAAATCGCCAAAACAAATTGGCTCCTCATCGGCCAAAGGAGCCGCCACTGGGGTTGACAGCCGGCGACGCAAGACAGCAGCGATCCGGGCGGTTAACTCCCTGGGCAGGAAGGGCTTGGCCAAATAATCATCCGCGCCCTGTTCAAGGCCAATGATGCGATCTACAGGGTCACTCTTAGCCGTGAGCATGACGACAGCCAGCGGATCATGTTGATCTCTCAATCGCCGAAGGAGTGATAGGCCATCATCACCGGGCAACATCAAATCGAGCACCAACAAATCTGGGCGCTGCACATTCAAAAGAGAAAGACATTGCTCGGCAGTTTCTAAACAGCGAACCTCATAGCCCTCCTTGGCCAAATAAACCCCAAGCATCTCGCGCAATTCGGGGTCATCGTCAACAAGCCACACTTTTGCAGCTTTAGCCATGGGCTCTAATTAGCCTGTGTATAGCAGTCTTGATGGCGATAGTGCCGTGCTGCATTGGACTTAAGCAAACCATAGCCGCCCATCTCACACATCTGGTCATCAATCGGGAAGCTTGGGTCACACTTGAGTCACATCCTCCGGAAAGGATGCCAAGGCAATCCAAAGCGCTGCTTCAACAGCTCCCCAGCCCCATGGCAACCCAAAACCCAGTCGGTATGCCTTTGATCCAGAACGGATCACCAGTCCCAAGGGGCCAACAACCAGCTGCAGACCAAAGGCCACCACAACGGACTCCAGCCCAGCCCCCCCTAGAGGCCAATCTCATTGGCACCAATGGGGCTGACAACTTGACTGGGGATGCCAGCAACAACGCCTACAGCGCCGGCTCAGGTGACGACCTCCTGATGGCCTCCACTGCCAATGACAGCATCTCTGGCGGCAGTGGTTACGACATCTTGGACTATTCCAGGGTGAATGCTGACCTCAACTTGGCCCGCGGTGGAGTCCTCACCAAATCGGGTGACCTCGGCACGGACACCATCACAGGGTTCGATATTGAGGAGATCCGCGCCAACGCCAGACGGGTCAACACCATCGATGGCAGTACGGGGACAACAGCCTCCTTGGATGTGGACCTCAGCGCCAACCGACTCACCATCAAAGGACTGCCAGGCATCGGCAGCGCCAGCCTCAAGGTGGTGAACTTCCAAAACGTCAATGGCTCGGAAAATGGGGATCTGATCGTTGGTGACGACAACGCCAATGTGCTGGATGGCAAAGGCGGCAACGACACGATCAACGGCGGCGGCGGTGACGACACCTTGATCGGCTCCAGCGGTACTGACACCTACCGAGGGGGAAGCGGTTTCGACACCCTGAGCTACGAAAACTCAGCCACGGGTGTAACCCTGGTGCGGGGCGGCACGGTGGTGAAGGCCGATGGATCCGTGGATACCGTCGCCGATTTCTCCGTCGAAGCGGTGGTCGGGGCTCGGGGCACCACCAACACCATTGACGGCACCACAGGGACCACCGCATCCCTTTCGGTTGACCTGTCCAAAGAGAGTCTGACGATCAACAACCTGCCCTTCGTGGGCACCGCCCAGCTCGTTGTCAAAAACTTCACCGACGTGAAGGGTTCGGAAAATGCCGATGTCATCACCGGCAGCAACGGTGCCAATGCCCTCAACGGAGCAGGCGGTGATGATGTTCTCAATGGCCTAGGCGGATCAGACCTTCTGACCGGGGGCGCAGGCAACGACATCTTTGTCATTGGCCGAGGCGATTCCCTGCTCAATGGCTTTGATCGCATTACCGACTTTGTTATCGGCTCCGACAGGATCGATGGCTTGACGGCCCAAAGCTCAGTTCGCCAACTGGCAGGTGTGCAGAGCCTGGGTGCCCGAGACATTGGCCAAGTTCTGAACAACCAGACATTTGGGGCCAATAGTGCGGCCACATTCACCCTTGGCACGGGCGGTGGCAGCCGCACCTTCCTGGCCCTCAACGACAACCAGAATGGTTTTCAAGCCAACTCTGACTCAATCGTTGAGATCACAGGCTTTAGCGGCAATCTCAATAATCTGGCAATTATTTAGAAGAGATAACAGCGAGGAATTCTCATGCGTTGAGAATTCCTCATTTATCGATCAACCTCAGACCCTTGGGTCCTTCGCCCTAGGCGAGGGGCTCCAGATCCTCAAAGCGGAACACCTGGCGGCTGGCCGGGGCCTCGCCATGGGCTTCGGTTGCTACCACCCGCTCGCTCAGCACCCAGGGACCCGATTCGGTGAGGGGCACAAAGGTGTCGGTGAACAGGCTTTTGCCGCCCTTGCTTTCAGCCGTGGCGGGGTCGCTGTATTGGCTGCTGTAGCTGCGGCTCAGGTAGCCAGAACCGGTATCGGTGGTGCTCTCGGTGTAAATGGTCACCACGGTGCCGTGGATGTGGCGGTGCACCATCGTCACCACGGAATCCTTGATGCGATAGCGATCACCGCTGTTTTTACCGCCCACGACCACCTCGGTGCCCACGGCATCGGTGTCGCCGGCGGTGAAGGTGTTGGCACCGTGGGTTTGCTCAAAACTGCGGCGCACCCGGTGAATCGCCACTTCCCAGAGCTGGGAGGCCAGGGCCTTGTTCACCTCCTCATCCGTAATACCTTCCACCTTGGCCTTCAGGTCAGCGCCCACCTCGAAGCTGCCCCTCACCAGGCGATCGTCCTGCTCCCAACTGCAGCTGCCCTTGTAGCCCCCAAAGCCCGGCTCCCAGGTGTAGCGGTTCTCGTAGGCAGCGCGAAACGCATCGGTGCAATCGCTACCCGAAGGAATAGCCAGGGGGCTGGGGGCAACGGTCATGGCAGGGCAATGGCAGGGGCCTAACCCTACCCAGGCTTAGCCGCACCAGGGCCAGCCAAACCAGAACCCCCCAGGCCAGGGTGGATGTCTTGAAGGGCATGGAGCTCCAGTTGGTGCTGCTGCAGGGAGGTGATCGCCTCCACGGCAGCCCGGGCACCAGCCAGGGTGGTCACCGTGGGCACGGTGTAATCGAGGGCAGCCCGGCGCAGGTACTTGTCGTCGTAGGCAGCCTGTCGACCGATGGGGGTGTTGATGATCAGCTGGATCAGCCCCGAGCGGATCGCGTCTTCGATATTGGGGCGCCCCTCATGCACCTTGAGGATCGGCTCCACGGGTAAACCAGCCGCGGCCAACACCGAAGCCGTGCCACTGGTGGCAATCAAGGCAAAACCCAACTGCACCAAAGCCTTGGCCACGGGCACCAGGGCCTCCTTGTCGCGGTCATGGGTGGAGAGGAAGCAGGTGCCCCTAATCGGCAGGGCTTCACCGGCGGCCAGCTCGGCCTTGGCGTAGGCCAGGCCAAAGGTTTTGGCAATGCCCATCACTTCGCCGGTGCTGCGCATTTCCGGCCCCAACAGGGTGTCGGCCCCGGGGAAGCGCTTGAAGGGCAGCACGGCCTCCTTCACCGATTGGAGGGGGGGGGTGGGTTCGGCGGTGAGGCCCAGCTCGGCGAGGGTTTGTCCCGCCATCAACTGGCTCGCCACCTTGGCCAGAGCCACGCCAGTGGCCTTGGCCACAAAGGGCACGGTGCGCGAGGCCCTGGGGTTGGCTTCGATGATGAACACGGTCTGCTCGCCCTGGGGATCACCCTGCACGGCGAACTGGAGATTGATCAGGCCCCGCACCCCCAGGGCCAGGGCCAAATCCTTGCTCCATTGGCGGATGGTGGCCAGGGCGTTGGCGCTCAGGCTCACCGTGGGCAGGCAACAGGCCGAATCACCCGAATGGATACCGGCCGGTTCGATGTGTTCCATCACGCCGCCAATCACCACCTGGCCCTCGCGATCACAGAGGGCATCCACATCCACCTCGGTGGCGTTCTCCAGGTATTGGTCAATCAGCACCGGGTGGTCGGGTTCCACCTGCACCGCTTCCACCATGTAGCGGTTGAGCTCGGCTTCGTCGTAGACCACTTCCATGGCCCGACCGCCGAGCACGTAGCTGGGGCGCACGACCACGGGATAACCCACCCGATCGGCCACGGCCCGGGCCTCGGCCTCACTGCGGGCCAGGCCGTTACGGGGCTGGCGGATCTCGAGCCGCCTGAGGATTGCCTCGAATTGCTCCCGATCTTCGGCGCTATCGATCGATTCCGGTGAGGTGCCCCAGATCCGGGTGCCGGTGGCGCTGCCCAGGGGGCCCTCCAGCCAACGCAGCAGGGGAATGGCCAGCTTCAGGGGCGTTTGGCCACCGAATTGCACGATCACCCCTTCGGGCTGTTCCACCTCAATGACGTTGAGCACGTCTTCGAGGGTGAGCGGCTCGAAATAGAGGCGATCGCTGGTGTCGTAATCGGTGGAAACGGTTTCCGGGTTGCTGTTCACCATCACGGTGGCGAAGCCCATGGCCTGGAGGGCAAAGGAGGCGTGACAGCAGCAGTAGTCGAATTCGATGCCCTGGCCGATCCGGTTAGGACCACCCCCCAGGATCATCACCTTGCGGCGGAGCTCCGGCTGCACTTCGCTCTCCGGGGGGATCAGCTGCAGCGCACCGCTGGCATCGATCCGCTCAAGGGGCCGCTCATAGGTGGAGTAGTGATATGGGGTGCTGGAGGCAAATTCAGCCGCACAGGTATCCACGGTTTTGAAGACCGCATTCACGCCCAGACCCTGGCGATGGGCGCGCACCTCCAGCTCCTTGGCCCCGGTGGCCCAGCCAATCTGCCGATCGGAGAAACCAAGTTGCTTGAGCTCCAGGAGGCTTTCGCCATCCAGATCAGCGAGCTGACGGCCGCCCAAGAGCCGGCCCTGGGCCTCCACAATCCGCCGCAACTTGGCGAGGAACCAGGGATCAATGGCTGAGAGGGCGTGGATCTCGGCGTCGCTCCTGCCCGCCACCATCGCGGCCCGCACGGCAAAGATGCGATCCGGGGTGGCGGTGCGCAGGGCCCGCTCCAACGCGCTGACCTCCATGGGCTGGTCGGGGCGGTCGCAACCCCAGCCGGCATGGCCAGTTTCCAGGGACCGCAGGGCCTTTTGGAACGACTCCTCAAAGCAGCGGCCGATCGCCATGGCCTCACCCACGGATTTCATCGACGTGGTGAGCACCGCCGGGGAGCCG
>CAMDEM010000043.1 GCA_945896675.1 Cyanobium sp. NIES-981 | reverse complement strand
ACAATATTTGGGGGGTAGCCCCCTGAGAAGATAGCTCGATGCCAGGTAAAACATTCATCCAACAAACCTCAACCAGCTGATCTCCTTTGAAAGGACCAGCGGCTGAGACGAAAAGCCACCCGAAAGGGTGGCTTTTTTGTTGGCTGTTTATACCCGGAGTTAGGCTCTCCCTACGCTTTGCCACTCGCCCATGCCGGGGCGATGTCCGTTGCTTTTTTCTTCTGCTCGATTCTCTCGCCTATTCCCATTTTGGCGGGCCTATCGCCTGTGGTTGCGTCACGACTGCGTTGATCTGAGTGCGGCTTTCGCATACCACAGTCTTCAGTCTTTTCTGCCGATCCTGCTGATTGCCCTTTCCTTAGCCGCCCGGATTCTGGGTCGCGATGAGGGCGTGACGGAGCGCTTGATTTCCATTGCCTCGGAGGTTTTGCCTGATTCGGCGATGGCCCTGTTTTCGGCCACGTTGCTGCGCTTTATGCGTCAGGGTTTTGGCGCTGGACTGTTGGGCGTTGTGGTGTTGTTGCTTACTTCTAGCAACGCCTATCTCACCCTCCAGCGCGGAGCAGATCGCCTTTGGTGGAATCGGCCTTTTGGTTTTGAGGGCATGGCATGGCAGACCCTTGTTCGCCGCTATGTCCAGCTCCGATTGAAGGCAATAGGGCTTGTTTCTCTGTTTGCCCTGTTCATCGCTGTAGATCAGCTGATTACAAACAGCAGATTGCTTGGAGCCCTTTCCCTGAATCAGTGGTTGTTCCAGCTTTGGCCGGCTTCTTTCTCTTTTCAGCGGCCTGTTTCCTTCGGCATTGATCTGATCTTTTCATTCGCTTTAACTTTTTTAGCGTCCTTGTTGCTGCTCTGGGTCTTGCCATCGCGGCGCATTCGATGGCGGCCCCTGATCCCTGGCGCCCTCCTGATCAGTATTGCCCTCACCGTCTTGAACGTTCTGCTTGGACGTGTCTTGTTTTTGCTTGGCCTGCGTTTCCAGGCCTACGGTGTCATTGGCGGTGTGCTGGTACTCACGCTCTGGGTCTGGCTTGTGGGAGTTGTCCTCTACTACGGCCAATGTCTTTCCCTGGTTCTCCTTCGGGGCCCTTCCCGTGAACCGCTCCTGCTGCCTCGCTAGGGGTGAGGATGGTTGTACTGGTTTAGACATCCGACGATGGAACGCAAAATTCCCTGGGTGTGGATTGTTTTGGGCTGCCTTCTTCTGCTTGCTCCCGGCACCTTTGGTCGTCTTTTCCTCGACTTAGCCGAGGGTTTAACCCTCACTGTTTTGGTGCTGCCCCTGCTCTTGGGGATCGGTGGCTTTGTCGGATGGCAGTTGCTCCAACGGCGTTTAAAGCCCTGTCCAGCCTGTGGTTTCGTCAGTAGCGGCCTAGAGACCTGTCCGGCCTGTGGAGCCTCCCTGGCCAATGGCAGCGGACCTTCCAGCCCCGCTGAGTTCATCGATGCCAGCACGGCAACGATTGATGTGGAGGTGGTCGATGACGAGCGCAATTAAGGCCGTTGGTATCTAGGGGGTGTGCTTTTCGATCCAGAGCTCTTCAAGGCGTCTTTCGCGTAGGTAGAGAAAGAAGGGTGCACCGAAGGCAAAGGCAACCGTGATGCAGCTCAGGAGCACCCACACCAATCCGCGCATCTTGATGCGTCTGCTTTCCTGCACGATCCAAATCACCACGGCGGTGGCGCCGATGGCCAGGTCCCGCGAAAGCGACTGGGCTGCCGGGTTGGCATTGGCCTGGCTCACAAACAGGCCCAGGTTGAAGCTGGCGCCGCCCGTGGCCTGCATGAAGTCCAGGTTGGCTAGCCAGGGGAAAATGGCCCCGGCGACCGCGAGCGCCAGGTAGACCCACTTCAGCCATGGCAGGGGTCTTGGGTCTTCAGCTTGGGTGTCTGATGTCATGGTTGGTAGGGCTCTGGTTGTGCCTTTGGATCGCTGCTGTCCCACAGCATGACCTGCTGCTCTACGGCATCCAGCACGGTTTGACAGCGGTTCGCATAGCCCTGGGCCCTTTGGTAGAGCCCAGCCATGGCCTCCACATCCAAGTTTGTGGATTGCAATTCCGCCAAGGTCAGTTCCAGGGCCGTACGCGCTTCGTTGTAGCTCAGGTCGGCAGCGACTCCGTTGTCCCCTTGGCCATCCTCGGGGACGGGGAGCTCCGATTTGGTTTTGCTTTTGGTTGCCCTGGGCATGGTTGATGGCGATGAAGTTGTCCCACGGTGGCATCAAGGGCACCGTCAGCTAGTTCGATCATCACCCCATCGCCGGCTTTGAGTTGGCCAATGGAGCTCACGATCTGACCTTGGCCATCCCGCACCAGGCTGAACCCCCTCCCCAGGAGTTGCTGGGGGGATAGGGCCTGCAGCAACTGGCGCCGGTGGTCCAGCAGTTGGCGTTCCCGTTGCACCAGGTGCCGGGGGTGGAGCCCCAGGAGGCGATCCCATTGGCTTTGAAGTTGGTGTTTGCAGCCCTGCAACTGGAATTGGATCACATTGCGAAGATGGCGTTTGAGCTGGCTGATGTCCTGCACGGCCATGGACCGATCGGGCAGCAGGGCGACCAGGGCGGCCGTGGGGGTGGCGGCGCGGTAATCGGCGACCAGGTCGCAGACGGTGGTGTCGTCTTCATGGCCCACGCCACTCACCACTGGTATGGGGCATGCCGTGATGCAGCGGGCCAGGTGTTCACCATCGAAGACGGCCAAATCCTCCCGGCTGCCCCCGCCCCGGGCCAGCACCAGGGCGTCAATTCCCAGCTCCTGTGCTTCTTTGCCCACCCGTTCGACGGCGGCACAGATTTGGGCTTCCACGGGGCCTTGCACCGGAATTGGCACCACGATCAGCTCGGCAGCGGGCCAGCGCTCGGCTGCCGTGCGGAGCATGTCGGCGAGGGCCGAGCTCGGCACGCTGGTGAGCAGGGCGATCCGCTGGGGTACGGCGGGTAAGGGCCGCTTGAGCAGGGGATCTAGCAAGCCCTCGTCACTTAAGAGCTCCCGCACCCGTTCAAATTGGCGCAGTACGCCGCTGAGGCTGGGCCGCACATCCAGGACCTGGACGCAAAGGGTGGCGCGACTCGCCCAGAAATTGAGCTTGCCGACCACCACCACCCCGTCCCCCTCCTCCGGCACAAAGCTGAGCTTGGCCAACTGGGAGGCCCACACCACCCCAGAGATGGACGCTTGCCCATCGACCAGGGTGAGCCATAGATGCCCTTTTTTGGTCTGGGGCCTGCTGACCGTGGCATCCAGCAGAAAGCGGGGGGCAAAGCCCCGCTCGAGCAGGCTGCCGATGGCTTGGGTGAGTTCGCTGACGCCGTAACGGGGGATGGCAGAGGTTTCGCCGCTACCGCTCATGACGCGAGCTTGCGGTAGCAGCTCCACCAATAGAGGCTGATCAGCCCTGCCACCAGGGCGACGACGCGCCCTGCGGGATGGTCGATGCGGATGAGGCCTGCAGCCGTAATCACCAGGGCGCTGCTCAGGAGCCTGGATCCATCCCGGCGATTTTTGACGTAGAAGCGGGCCAAACTAGGGGTGGCTGTTAGCAGCCAGTCTCGCCTCCCCATGGGTGGCCCAGCCTTGCGGGGATCCATGACCACGGCGAGCCAGCTTCACCCCCGGCAGCTTTTGCTGCAGCAGCTTTCGGCTCCCCTGCCCGACCATCCCGAGTTGGTGCTCGTCACCGACCTTGATGGCACCTTGCTGGGGGGGCCTTTGGCCGAGCGGCGCGCCTTCTATGGCTGGCTAGAGCGCCAGCGGCATCGGGTGCTGCACGTGTTTTGCACCGGGCGCGATCTGGGTTCGATCGATCGGCTTTTGGTTCAAGACGAGGGCCTGGGCCTGCGGGCTCCCCATCTCGTGATTGGCGATGTGGGCTGCACCGTGGCCTGCGGGGCCAGCCTCGAGCTGCTCCCTTCGGCGGTGGATCCGATTCAGCAACGCTGGGAAGGCAAGCATGGGCCCCTGCGGGCGCTCCTGGATGGGGCCAAAGGTCTGTCCCCCCAGCCAATCAGCTCTGAGCGTCGCCTGGCCTACTACTACGACCCCGAAACGTTTGATCACGGCTTAATTGCCCAGATCGAACAGCACGGGGTGGATTGCCTGATTTCGGATAACCAATACCTCGATGTGCTGCCGGCAGGTGTCAACAAAGGTTCCACCTTGCTGGCGTTGCTCGACGTGCTGGCCATCGAGGCGGATCGGGTGGTTACCGCCGGAGACAGTCTCAATGACTTGGCCATGTTCGAAACGGGCCTTTCCGGGGTGATGGTGGGCAATGCCGAGCCCGATCTGTTGGCGGCATTACCCCGGCTCCAGGGCATCTATCTGGCCCAAGGCCATGGCTGCGTGGGGATCGTCGAGGGCCTGCGCCACTTCGGCTTTGCTCACCTATTTGATTAGGTTTTGGCTGGCCGGGCCTGGCTCAGGCGGGCCTTGGTGAGGGCGGTGGCGATCGCCTGGGTGGGATCCTCCGGCCAGGGGTGCTTGGGATAACGGCCCCTGAGGTCGCGGCGCACCTCCTGGTAGCTGCCGGCCCAGAAGCCGGCCAAGTCCTGGGTGATTGCGGCCGGCCGGCCCGCGGGCGTGAGCAGATGCACCGTCACCGGGAGCTGGCCGGCCAGCACCGTGGGGGTGCGGATGGCGCCAAACATCTCTTGCAGCTTCACTGCCAAAACCGGCTCGCCGTTGGTGTAATCCAACGGCACATTGCGACCCGATGGCACCCCCAGGGCGGAGGGGAGCAGGTCGTCCAGCTCGGCGCGAAGCCGCCAAGGCGCTTCCGCCCAAAGGGCTTCGCAGAGATCGAGACCCTTGAGCTCGTCCAAGCTGCGCAGTCCATCCAGATGGGGGCCAAGCCACTGGTCGAGGTGGGTGAGCAAATGGTCCAGGTGGCCATTGGGCCAGGGTTCCCCCAGGCGCTGGTGGGCTAGGGCCAGGCGCTGTTGCAGCTGGCGGCTCCGGTCACTCCAGGGGAGGGCCCCAAGACCCAGTTCCCCCAGCCCCTCGAGGAGGGCTTGGCGCACCAGCTCGCCGCTGGGCCCATGCCAGGGCCGCCTGTCCAGCACGAGGGCGCCCAGCTGCAGGCTTTGCTCACAGCGCACCCGCTGGCTAGCCCCATCCCATTGGGCCGTGCACTGCCATTGGCCGGCGCCCGCTTCGGCGAGGGCCACGAGCTCATCCCGGGCGATGGGTAGGGCCAGGCCGATCCGGGCATCGCTCCCCTGGCCGTCGGCCGTGGCAATCGCCAGGGCTTCACAACCCACCAGGGGATCGCTGGGGTGCAGCAAGGCGCCCCGCCCACCGCGCATCAAGAAACGATGGCTGCTGCCAGCACGGGCGAGGGCCACCCGCTCCGGGTAGGCCAGGCTGACCAGTCGGGCGGCGATTGCTGCCTCTGGAGTTGAAGCTTTTGGGGCTTCCGTTTCTGGCCGGAGTTTGGCCTCCCCCGGGCCTGGATGTAAGGAGATCACCTGGCGGTGCCATTGCTCCTGGAGTTGGCGCAGGGGGGATCGGCCGGACTGGCGGCGCAACCAGTCGAGGCGGGGCATGAGATCGGATCCGGCCTCGTCGGGTTTGAGCGGATCCCGCTCACTCAATAAGGCGGCCAACTCGCAGGCCAGATCCAGGCTTTGCATGGCTTGGCCCTTCAGCAGCATGTGGGCAAGCCTGGGGTGCAGCCCGAGCTGGGCCAGGTGCTGGCCGTGGGGCAGCAGGGTGCCTTTGGCATCGATGGCTCCCAGTTGCAGCAACAGATCCCTGGCCTCCAGCAGGGGGGCAGCGGGTGGGGGATCAAGCCAGTCCAGGCCGTCGCCCATGGGGTC
>CAMDEM010000042.1 GCA_945896675.1 Cyanobium sp. NIES-981 | reverse complement strand
GCCCCTCCAGTTTCTCAACCAACTCCTCCAGCGACTTGGCTCCACCAAGCTCGATTCCTTCGCTGATTTGGTTCCTGCGGCCCGCTTGCTGGGCATTGCCCTTCTTGCCGGAGTGGCGCTCAAGCTCACCGGAGCAACCCTTGGCGCCATCAACGACATCCCCTTTCTGGGCGGCTTGCTTGAGTTGACAGGCCTGGTGGCCATGCTGAATTTCCTGGCCCGCAATGCCCTCAAGCAGCAAAAAAGAGCGGAATTACTGGGCCGGATTCGCAAGCTCAAGCAGGATTTCCTGGGCTAGGTCTCTTTGCGATGGCTGTCGACTACCTGGTCCATGCGGCTGATCCCGCTCAAATGGGTCGCTAGCCCAAGTATGACGAGCCGATCTGGTCGCTCCCTCCCGAGGCGGTTGCAGCGGCACTTCAAAGCACGCTCCAGGGCCTAAGCCACCTGGAAGCCCAGCGGCGCTTGCAGCGGTTTGGCGCCAATCGTCTCCCAAGCCTGCGCCGCCGGCCGCGATCGTGCTGCTGCAGCACCAGGCCTCCAGCGTGGCCTTTGGCTTCATCGTCTTTGGCCAGATTGGGGTGGCCATGGCCTGCCGCAGTAATGGCCTGCTCTGGTTTGGGGTGGGATTTGAACTGGTGTTTTTGGCGGTGCTCGTGCTGGTCGAACCCGTGGCGGAGGTGTTTGCCATGGCCCCATTCCCCTTGACCTGGCTGGGCTGGATGCTGCTGGCGCCGTGGGTGGTGCTCCTGGTCGACGACCGCTTGACGCCCCGCCTTAAGCCCCGCGTTGCCCGTTGACGATCACCGAGTTGGCGGCGCCCCCTGCGGCCCCCGGCAGGGCAGGCACCACTGATGTTTGGCCATCCCACTTGTCGAGAAAGAGCTTGTAGAGCACCTGGTTATCCAGGCTGGAGTTGAGGGTTTGGTAGCGCTTGGCTTCTTGCTCAGCAATCAACACTTCGGTTTGGGCGCGGAGCAATTGCTGTTCGGCAATTTGCTTTTGCTCGATGGCAGCGCGGTATTCCTCGGCGATCTGGAGGCCCGTGAGGTCGAGCCCTTGCACGGTCACATAACCGAATTTCTGGAGCTCTTCGGCCACCTTTTCCTGCACCAATTCCGAGATGGAGTTCCATTCGGTGGCGATGGTCACCAGCTCGTATTGGGAGAACACCGACTTCAGGGCTTTCAGCAGCGACGGTTGGATCACCCGGGGATAGATCTGTTGGTCGTCGGTGGCGATGGTTTCGAAAATCCGCCCCGCCTCGGTGGGCTTCATGGCGTATTTCACCGTGGCGGTGGCCTGGATCACCTGCAGGTCTTTGGTGAGGGTCGAGAACTGCTCGGGCCTCACCTGGGTGCGCACATCAAAGAGGGAGGTGTTCTGCACCAACGGTGCTTTGACATTGGCCCCTGGATTGCGGGGGGTTCCGGTCACCTTGCCGAGGGTGGTCACCACCGCCACATTGCCCGCCGGCACGATGAAAATCGTCTGGCTCAACAGCAGCGCCACCGCCACAACCGCCGCCACAATCCAGGTGAAGGTGGCGCCGGGGCCATCGGGGCTGGCTGAGCGAAGGGGGGACTGCATCGCCAAGGACCAGGTCAATGCCAAACCCTAGGTGGGCTTTTAGCCCGGCCGGCTCAATTCGGCATCGTCACGAACTCTTCGGAGACGCTGGGGTGGAGGGCCATGGTGCGATCGAAGTCGGCCTTGGTGGCGCCCATGCCGATGGCGATGGCGGCCATTTGGATGACCTCGGCGCTGTGTTCACCCACCATGTGGCAGCCCAGCACCTTGCCGCTGGCGATTTCCACCACCAGCTTCAGCAGTGCCGCCGGCCCCCGTTTGGGCAGGGCCTGGGCCATGGGCCGGAATTTGGCCCGATAGACCCTCACGCCCTCGGCGCCGCAGCGCGCCACGGCCTGCTCCTCGCTGAGCCCCACGGTGGCGAGCTCCGGTTGGCTGAACACCGCCATGGCCACCAGCCCGTGGTTCACCTGCCGGGGTTTGTTGCCGTACACCGTGTCGGCAAAGGCCCGGCCCTCATCGATGGCAACCGGCGTGAGGTTGATGCGGTCGGTTACGTCTCCGACGGCGTAGATATGGGGGATATTGGTGCGTTGGTCGGCATCCACCCTGATGCGATCACCCTCCACGGCGACGCCGGCGGCCTCCAGGTTCAGCCCCTCCAGGAAAGGCCGGCGGCCCGTGGCCAAAAGCACCCCTCCGCAGCTGAGGCTGTCGGTTTCGCCATCACTGGATTGGCTGTTAACCGTTTGGGTGTGGACCGTGAGGGATCCGGGGCTGCCCGTAATGCCGGTGGGACTCACCCGGCAGCGCAGGTCGATGCCTTCGGCTTGCATGGCCTCTTGCACCACCAGGGCGGCTTCCCTGTCGAAGCCCCGCAGGATCTGCTCCCCCCGCACCAATTGGGTGACCTGCACGCCAAGGCCGTGCAGGATGCAGGCGAATTCACAGGCGATGAAGCCGGCCCCCACGATCACGATGCGTTCGGGGAGTGCTTCGAGCAGGAACAGTTCATCGCTCACCCAGCCCAAGTTGGCGCCGGGGATCTGGGGCCGCTGGGGCCGGCCGCCTACCCCAATCAGGATCCGATCGGCGCTGTAGTGCTGCTCACCAACGGCGATGGTGTGGCCATCGGCAAAGCGCCCCCAGCCAGGGATGAGCTTGACGCCGGCTTTCTCTAAAAAGCCCAGGTGCAGTTGGTTGAGGCGGTCCACCTCGGCGCGCACATGGGCGAGCAGGGTGCTGGGGTTGGGCTTGTAGCTCCCGAGTTCCCAGCCGTAGCTGGCGGCATCGCCCAGCAGGTGGCGGTAGGCGGAGCCATAGACGAGCAGTTTTTTGGGCACGCAACCGCGGATCACGCAGGTGCCGCCCACCCGGTCGCCTTCGACGATCGCCACCTTGGCGCCGTAGCTGGCAGCCCGCTTGGCAGCGGCCAGGCCGCCGGAGCCGGCCCCAAGCACCAGCAAATCAAAGTGTTCATTCATGGGGCCCATTTTGGCCACAAAAAAAGCCCCCAGGGTTGCTGGGGGCTGGGAGTATGAACGCAATTAGAGGGCCATGTCGCCGGATTCGCCGGTGCGGATCCGAATCGCCTGCTCCACGGGGGTCACGAAGATCTTGCCGTCGCCAATTTCACCCGTGCGGGCTGCTTTGGAGATAGCTTCGATCGCCGCGGTGACCTTGTCGTCGGTGACGACGAGCACCACCTTCGATTTCGAGATGAAATCGACTTTGTACTCGTTGCCGCGGTAGCGCTCCACCTGGCCCTTTTGTTGGCCGAACCCCCGGACCTCGGACACGGTCATGCCGATCACACCGATCTCGACCAGGGCTGTCTTGACGGCATCCACTTTGGATGGCCGAATCATTGCTGTGATTTGCTTCATGGAAACCTCAGCCGTTCATGGGATCGTAGGCCTCTTCGCCGTGGGCCACGAAGTCGAGACCGCGCTCTTCATCCTGTTCGGAGACGCGCAGGCCGACCGTGGCTTTCACGATCAAGAGGATCACCAGGGTGGCGATGCCAACGAAGCCGTAGGTGAACACCACAGCTTGGAATTGGGCACCCAGCATGGCGATGTTGCCACCTTTGGCCAGGATCTCAGCTGATTTGGGGAAGTAATCAGCTGGCACTAGGGCCGGTGCAGCCAGCAGTCCGGTGAGCAGGGCTCCAACGGTTCCACCGATGCCGTGCACCATGAAGGCGTCAAGGGAGTCGTCAAACTTGATAGAAGCCTTGATGCGCACAGCGATCAAGCAGGCGGTGGCCGAGGCTGCACCAATCACCAGGGCAGGGCCCATGTAAACGAAGCCTGCGGCTGGGGTGATGCCCACCAGGCCAGCGACGGCTCCGGTGGCGGCACCCACGGCGGTGGGTTTGCCATCTACAAACCACTCAATCATGCACCAGGTGAGCAGGGCTGCAGAAGCAGATGCGGTGGTGGTGAGGAAGGAGAGGCCAGCACCCTTGGCGGCGAAATAGCTGGCGCCGTTGAAACCGAACCAGCCGAACCACAGCAGACCTGCACCCAGAAGGATGAAGGGCACGTTGTGGGGGGGGCGTTGGTTGTCGGGGTAGGTGCTGCGGGGCCCCACGATGGCGGCAGACACCAAGGCTGCAACGCCAGCGGAGATGTGCACCACGGTGCCACCGGCAAAGTCGAGGGCACCGATGGTGCCGAAGGGGCCGATGTAACCGCCGCCCCAAACCATGTGGCAAAGGGGGCAATAGACAAAGAGGCTCCAAAGCAAGCTGAACCAGAACCAAGCTTTGAAGTTGATCCTCTCCACCAGGGCGCCGGAGATCAGCGCGGGGGTGATGATCGCGAACATGCCCTGGAACAGGGCAAAGGAAGTGGCGCTGATGTTGAAACCATCAGCCAGGGGGGCATCGCCAAGCTCGCCGCCCACGCCGTTCAACATCATTTGGCCGAGGCCGCCGATGAAGGGGCTATTGAAGCCGAGGTCGAAGGAGAGGCTGTAGCCGATCACGACCCACAGCACCCCGATGAGCCCCATCAGGAAAAAGCTCATCATCATCGTGTTGAGCACGTTCTTGGCGCGGGTGAAGCCGCCGTAGAAGAACGCCAGGCCTGGAGTCATCAGCAGCACGAGGGCTGAACCCATCAACATCAACAGGGTGTCGGCCCCATCGGTTTGGGCTTTGGGCAGGGCAGCATGGGCCGCGCCGGCCATCAGGGGCAGGAGACCAGCGCCAGTCGCGAGCAGCACGAGCGCATAGCGCCGCATCTGGGGCTCCTGAACACCAGCCAGTACGCGTTCGCGTACGAGATCGAATGTGGCAAACGGTGTTTTGCCACCGCCAGCCATTGGGACATGGGTCATGAAGGGGGAAGACCTCTCCGACGTTCGCCACGACACAGTCCCCCATGGAGGGGGATGGGCTCTGTATCAGCAGTAACGAATTCGGAGATCGGTCATGGGGGGAGCCCCGTTCCCTAAAACAGGTTGAGCTGCATTGATGGCATGGGTTTTTCCCTTTCCGAAGGTCCTACCCCTGAATCCAGTGGCGAAGCGCCCAGCTGGTTGCAGCTTCAGGGGCCCATCGACGATCGGACTTGGCCGGACGATCCCGTTAACGGCCCCACCAATGCCCAGGCCACCCTGCGGCTGTTTGGCCGCCCCGAATCGGAGGTGCGGGTCACCTTGTATCGGGATCACCACGCCTGGTGCCCCTACTGCCAGAAGGTGTGGCTGTGGCTGGAGGAGCAGCGGATCCCCTACCGGATCAGCAAGGTCACGATGTTTTGCTACGGCGAGAAGGAGCGCTGGTTCAAGCAACTGGTGCCTTCGGGCATGCTCCCGGCCCTGGAGCTGGATGGCCGCATGATCACGGAAAGTGATCGCATCCTTGAGGCCTTGGAGGCTGCCTTCGGCCCCTTCGGCGCGGCCATGGGGGATCCGGCGGTGCTGCCTTTGAGGCAGCTGGAGCGGCTGCTCTTTCGCGCCTGGTGCCAGTGGTTGTGCGCCCCTAGCCGTTCTGCCGCTGAGGAAGAGTCTGGGCGCAAGCAATTCCAGCGGTTTGCCTCGGCCTTGGAGGAGGCGCTTCTTGCCACCCCGGGGCCGTTCTTGCTGGGCCCTGGGCTGAGCACCGCCGATCTGGTGTTTGTGCCCTACGTGGAACGGATGGCGGCAAGCCTGGCCTACTACAAGGGGTTTTTGTTGCGCCAGGAGCATCCTGTGATTGGGGCTTGGTTTGCTGCCCTGGAGCAACGCAGCACCTACCTCGGCACCCAAAGCGATTTCCACACCCACGCCCATGACCTCCCTCCCCAGATGGGGGGCTGTTATGCCAGTGGCAGCCAGGCTCAAGCGGCGATGGCGGCTCGGATTGACCAGG
>CAMDEM010000041.1 GCA_945896675.1 Cyanobium sp. NIES-981 | reverse complement strand
GCTGTTCTCCAATCGGGCGCCCCTGTTGCTGCCGCTGCGGCGATTGGGCCTGGTGTTGCTGGCGCGGGTGCCTATCTTTAGGCGTTTCAGTTTGGCGGCCATGACCCATGGCCCTTGCCAGCTGCTGGGCGGCTGATCAGCATGGATCTCCCATGGGAGGACGTTGTGGTGATCAGCACCGCGCCCCAGCCATCGCCTGAGCCAGCCTTGCTGGGCTTCTTACGCCACCGGCTGGGCCTGGCTGACAGTGCCCTTGCCCTGGGAATGAGGCAGTGCCAGCTGGAGCAGGCGCCCTTGCCCGTGGTGCTGTGGCGTTATGGCTTACTCAGCCTGGAGCAATTCGATGCGGTGCTGGCCTGGCAGGAGAGCCAGGACGCGTTGTCGATGATCAGCTGTCGATGATCAGCTGTAGATGATCAGGGATTCGATCGGTTGGTCGGCTGGCAGTTTGTGGCGGCCGTTGAGGGCGGCCAATTCGGCCACAAAGCCAAAACCGCAGAGTTCGCCGCCCGCGGCTGCAACCAGTTGGGCGCAGGCTGCCGCGGTGCCACCGGTGGCCAGGAGATCGTCGATCACCAGAACCTTTTGGCCCCCCTCGAGGGCATCACTGCTGATCTCGAGGCGATCGGTGCCGTATTCCAGGGCGTAATCCACCCCGGTGACGGAGCCCGGCAATTTGCCGGGTTTGCGCACGGGCACAAAACCAAGGCGAACGGCTGTGGCCAGGGCCGTTCCGACGATGAAGCCCCGGGATTCAATACCCACGATCAGATCCGGCTGCACCCGTTCGCAGAGGCTCGTGAGCTGGCGGATCACTTCTTGCCATCCCTCGGGATCGCGCATCAGCGGTGTGAGGTCGCGGAACAGGATGCCTGGCTTGGGAAAATCGGGCACGTCCCGGACCAGTTGCCGCAGGTCCAGCTCACGCAAGTTCTCACGCGTGGAAATGGCCATGGGCGTGACGGTGGGGCGCTATTGCTGGCATCATCGCAGCCATGCCCCACGATTCCCCCTCGCTGGAGATCAGCCTCCGACTTCCGCGTCGGGGGATTGAACGCTTGGATTTGTTGTTGCTCAGCGTGGAAGCCCTTGACCTCAATGGGGGTGAGGCCATGGTCTGGATGAGCGAGCAGATGGGCTTTACCGATCGCTTCCCGAACCGGGTGGAGCTCTGGAAAAGTCGTTGCCATAACCCCCTGCGTCGCACCACCCGGCGCGGCGAGCTGGCGGCCGCCGATGGGGATGCCCTGATTCGGATTCTTTGCGCCCTCGCGGATCGCCTCTATCCGGTGTTGCGGGGGTTGCTCTCCCAAGCCGAAGCTCCTGAGGTGCTGGTGCAGCGCTGGGCCCTGTTCCAATCCCGCCTATCCGAGCTGGTGAAGGAGCGCATGAACCCCCGGCGGGGCGGGGTGCAGAAGTACCTGAACCCCGAAACCTGCGTGGCGGAGTGCAGGCAATTGGTGCAGTCCTTGGCCCTGGCTTCCGGCGCTGGGGGCTTTGAGCGGCTCAAAGCCAGCCTCCTGGATGCGGGATCTTGATGAAACAAACCCTTCGCTACGACCAACTCAGCTGCCGTCTCCAGGTAGAGGGCTTGCCGGATGTGTCCGCAGGACAGCCCGACGATGCCGTTGGCATCATCACCAGCTGGACCCTGGATTGGGCTGGAAGGCCCCAGTTAGAAGGCCGTAAGGAGCATCTGGTGGCCTTGATGCAAGTGGTGATGCCCTATGCCCGCCACCGGATCAGCGGCGTGGCCCGGCGCTTTGGCGACGCCAGCCAGCCCGTGGATATTGGCCCGGCTGAGGCTGGAGAGGGGCACCTCCTGATGCTGCGCAGCAGCCAGAGCGATACCCCACCGCTACAGATTGGCCTGGATGACGCTGAGCTTTCGGATCTGGTGCGGGTGCTCGATCTGTTGCGGATGGACCCCCGCCTGCAGCTCCCCCTCGCCATTCCCGTCTCCCGGCCCCTGAAGCTCCGGGACGTGCTGGAACGCACTCCTTTGCCCCAGCGTTTGGCGGCTCCCCTGGGAGGGGCCCTGGTGTTGGCTCTGGCTACCGCCTTCGCCCTGATGCTGCCCCAGCCCAAGCGCCTGCAGACCCAACCCACCAGCCCCGCCCCATCAGCCCAGCCCCAGGCCCCAGGGGGACAGGTTCCAGGGGCCCGGCCTTGACGTTCCGAGAGCACTCCCCAAACTGAACCCATGGCAACGATGAGCTGGTCGGAATTGCGAATCCGGGTGGCCGGCCTGGGCGCCACCCTTGCCGTGGTGGTGCGCAGCGATCCTGAAGTGTGTGGCCTCAGTGGCGACACCTTCCACCTCTCCCTGCACCACGGGGGCAAGGGGGAATGCACCGTGGGTGCCATTTCGTTGATCGATTGCCCCAATGAGTTGGTGTTGATGGAATTTGAGCGCTGGATGCGAAGCGCTGGCTATTCCCTGGAGGTATGAAGTCCCAATCCCGCCGTGGCCGCCGCCCCTCCGGCAAACGGCCGAAGGGCTCGAAGGGCGAGCGCCAGGTTTTTCGCCGCAAAAGGCCTCCCCTGCGCTGGAAGCAGGGTGCTGCTGGCGTTCTGATCGGTGCGGCCGGAGCGGGTTTGGTGGTGGGCTTGATGCAGCTACCCCAGCGCCTCGACACCCTCTTGCTGTTGAGCACGGCCCTGGCCAACGTGATTCGGGGGGTGCAGCTGTTGCTCCTGGGTTTGCTCCAAGTGGTGGCGATGGTGCTGCTGGTGGCGGTAGCGGTGGGGGCGTTGGTTCTGGTTGTTGCTGGTTTGGTCCGCTTCGTTCGGGCCTTCCTGCCCAGGAAGAAGCCTCCAGGATTGGCATAACCCCAGGGAGTGATCCGCAGTGAACAAACTCTCCCGCGAGCTTTACGAGCAAGAGCTCGGCCGGCTTCAGGTGGAGTTGGTCAAAATGCAGTATTGGGTGAAGGCCTCAGGCTTTCGCTTGATCGTTCTGTTTGAGGGGCGCGATGCGGCCGGCAAGGGCGGCACGATCAAGCGCATCACCGATCCGCTCAACCCGCGGGGGTGCCGGGTCGTGGCCCTGGCAACCCCCTCCGATCAGCAGAAGAGCCAGTGGTACTTCCAGCGTTATGTGGAGCATTTCCCCTCGGCCGGTGAGATCGTGATCTTCGACCGCAGTTGGTACAACCGGGCTGGCGTTGAACGGGTCATGGGCTTTTGTAGCCCCGAGCAGGTGGAGGAGTTCATGCACTCCTGCCCTGAATTTGAGCGGATGTTGGTTCGATCGGGAATTGTGCTGCTCAAGTATTGGTTTTCGGTCAGTGATGGGGAGCAGGAACGCCGTTTCCAGAGCCGCATTGACGATCCCACCCGCCGCTGGAAGTTGAGCCCCATGGATTTAGAAGCACGGCTGCGCTGGCAGGAGTTTTCCCACGCCAAAGACGACATGCTGGCCCACACCAACATTCCGGAAGCGCCCTGGTTCACGGTGGAGGCCGATGACAAGCGTCGTGCCCGCCTCAATTGCATCAACCACCTGCTCAGCAAGGTGCCCTACCAGGACATGACGCCAGCGGCGATCAAGCTGCCCGCCCGCCCCAAGGCCAAGCCCGTGGAGCGCCCTCCCCTGAACGAGCAATTCTTCGTGCCGAACTGCTATCCCGCTGCGTAAGGGCCCAGGGCTTTAGCTGCCGTGGAGGCGCGCCATCCAGAAGCCGGCCAACTGGTAGCTGCTCCAGAGGAAGATCAGCAAAATGACCCAGTTCAGCCAGGGCGGACGTTGGGGGTTCTCGGGAACCATGGGGGACGGGGAACTGGCTGCCTAGGTTGGCCCATGGCCTAGCCGAGGGGCTTGAGATGCAACTGATCGCCACGTATCAAGACGGGGATTTGGCCGAATTGGGTGCCCGGGTGATGGACTTCTTTGAGGAGCGCCCCGACCTGCACAGTTCGGGCGCCAGTTTTGGAGGGGTGGCTGCCACCAATCCCGATAAGGTGTCCACGGACATCTCCCTGGTGTGGCTTGATCGCAGTGATCCCCAGGCCCACAGCCTGAGCGACGCGATCATGCTCGCTGTTTCGCGCTGTCTGAAGCAGTACTTGGCGGATCGACGCATCTTCCTTCAGGTTTGTCCGGAACGCTCGTTATTCGTGAATCCGATTTTTAACCTGCAGCGTTATTTGCCTGGGGAAGGGTTTAAAAATTGGCATTGCGATTGGACCACTGCCGATGACGCCACAGACCCGATCAAGCGTGTGCTGGCCTGGATCCTCTATTGCAACGATGTGGAGAATGCGGGTACGGAATTTTTGTGGCAAGAGCACCATGTCGAGGCTATTGCTGGCCAGATGGCGATCTTCCCCGCCGGGATGTCCCACGTGCATCGGGGCCGGGTGAGCCCGGATTGCACCAAAGTGATCGCCACTGGCTGGATCAATGTGGGGTCGTTGGACGCCTATGTGCAAGGGCTGGCGGCCCTGCCCCCAAGGCCCGCATGAGCGCAACAGCAGCACTTGGTAACAAATGCCCTCTGGGTCGAGCTATCCTTTCTTCTTGCACCTAGCTTCGGCCGGGATTGGTGAGCCATGGGAAACCCAATTGGTCGCGAGCTTTTTTTAGAGAGGGCCCAGTCGCGTTTTGGCGATAAGTACGACTATTCTGCCATAATTTATAAGAGCTATAAATCCCCTGTCAAGATCAAGTGCCGTGTCCATCCGGTGAAGGAGATTTCGATCACTCCAGAGAAGCATTTGCAAACAACCGGTGGTTGCAAATTTTGTCTGCGCGAGATGCGGATCACCATGCTGGAGCGGGAGTTGCAACGTCCCGCGATCGAAAGTCCCGCAAGCCAATCTGACTTGACATCACCGGCATTCCTAAATCCCAAGACAGCGGAAATCCCCCGGTTGGCTTAGGAAGGTTTGCTGCTGATGAGCCCCTATTTAGGAGGCCTTAAAGGCAAATCGAAGCGGCGGGCACGTAGCCGCTGGTGGCACCAACCTGAATCAAACTCCACTCATAGCCTGCTGTGTTAAGCAGGGAATTGATCACTTGCACCGTGGTGCCGGCGGTGAGAATTTCGATGGGTGCATAGGCGATGCTGGGCCCGGTCCGCATCGGGACCGAGGCGATGCAGACGTTGCGCACGGCGATGGCGCCACCGGGGTTGCTGATGGGCGGTAGGCCTGGCTGCACGACCGGTATGGGTGCACTTGGACTGATGAAGATGGGGGCAGGCTCCACCACCACTTGGCGGTTCCAGCAAGGACCTCCCCAGCAACCGCGGGGATGCTGCCAGCCCCAGCCGTAGCCATACCAGTAGGCCTGGGCCGGTGCCGGAGCGATGGCTGAGAAGGCCACCGAAACAGCACCAAGGCCGGCGCCGACGAGGGCTGAGCAGAGGGATTTGCTGGAGATGCCCAAAAGGTTTTTTGGTGTGGGAACTGGCATGGGGAGGGCCCTTGGTGGGGTGCCTTAGGGGGTTGGGAATTTGGCGGTGGCCTGTTGTTGGCAGATGGCCTTTGCCTGGTCAATGGTGGCCCGGGCGCTCACCTGTTGAATCACGCAATTGCAGGTGTAGGCAACCATCCCGGTTGGGGGTGTTTTGCCCGCCTTGGCGAAATCGGCATTCATCGCCTTGGTGCAGTAGTGATTAATCAGGTCGTCTTGCATGGATTGGGCCCGGGCCCCTGGGATGGAGACCCCAAGGATGCAGCTGGTGGCCACCAGGAGGGCCCATGGGTGCTTTTGAAACCTGACCCGCAAAAGTTGTTTGACCATGGTGGATGCCAAAAGCGCCCCAATTTTGCCTGGTTTTAGCAGTTGGATGGCTGCCCAGTCTTGGTCAGTAAGGCAGGGCTCAATACAGGAAGCCATCATCAAAACCGCCCCCCCAGCCATCGCCTGGTCCCCACCAGCCATAGCCCGGCTCCACCTTCCAGTGGTTGCCCTTGGATCTGGCGGGCCCAGGCCCATTGGGCCCGGCGAGGTCGTCGATGGTGATGCCCATGCCATTGGCTTGGGGCGGCTGGCCTTGGGGCGGCTGGGCTGGGAGAACTTGCTGGGTTGGCACCGGTTGCTGGGCTGCCGCAGGGCTCACCCATGGCCAAGCCAAGGAGCAGTAGGCCAAAAGACTCAGGGTTTGTCGATTCACCATGCCTGCATTGTGGATCAACCGGCCTCTTTGACACACAAGGCCATCGTGCGCTGACGGATGCTGGCGGCGCTGCCAGCGCTGGGTTGCTTGGTGAGCTGAAGCAGCTCCTGCATTGGCTTCACCTCGGTGTAGCCCGTGGTGGCAAGGTCGGCGCAGCGTTCATCGATGCCTGTGGTTGTTGTACCGCAGGCCCATGTGAGCGCTATCAGAG
>CAMDEM010000040.1 GCA_945896675.1 Cyanobium sp. NIES-981 | reverse complement strand
ACCACATAGGTGTTGAAGTGGCGGCTCACCAACCTGGATGAACAGGCGGGGATCACCACAAAGGCACTGATGAGCAGCACCCCCACCGCCTTGATCGAGATCGCCACCACCACGGCCAGGAGCACGATGAACAGCAGCCGGTGGACCGGTACCGCCACACCGCGGGAGAGGGCAAGGGGCTCATCCAGGGTGAGCAGAATCTGATCCCGGCGGGTGAGGGCCAGGTAGCCGACAGCCACAACCAGAAGAAACGCAACGAGCCCCAGATCAAGCCAGGAGACCCCCAGGATGTCGCCAAAGAGAAGCTGGTGGATACTCCCCCGATAGCTGCGCACGAAGCTGAGGGCCACCACCGCCAGGGCCAAGGACGAGGAGTAGATGATGTTGAGCAGGGCATCGGCCGGCAGTTGGCTGCGCTGCACCAGATGGTTCACCCCTAGGGCAAACACCACCGCAAATGGGATTAGCACCAGGGTGGGGTTCAGGCCCAGGAGAATGCCGAGGGTGATGCCCAGCAGGGCGGAATGGCCCAGGGCATCACTAAAGAAGGACAGTTGGCGGAGAACGGCGAAGCTGCCCAGAACCCCTCCCAGGGCTCCTGTGAGTAGCCCCCCGATGAGGGCCCGCTGCATGAACGGGAATTGGAGCAACTCCAGCAGAGGGGTCTCGATGCTCATGGGGCGTGGCGGTGGTGATAGGGCACAAAGCCACGGCCATAGACCTCCTCCAACTGGGCGGCGCTGAGGGCATGGTCGGGCGGCCCGGAGCAGCGGAGGCTGCGGTTGAGGCAGAGCACCCGGTCGCTGGTGCGACGCACCATGTCCAGGTCATGGGAGATCTGAAGGATCGTCCAGCCCTCGGAGCGGCGCAGCTCAAATAGCAGGTCGTAGAACTGTTCGGCGGATTGGCTGTCGAGACCGGCCTGGGCCTCGTCGAGCACGAGAAGCCGCCGGGGCCTTACAAGGCAGAAGGCCAGCAGAACCCGTTTGGTTTGGCCGCCGGAGAGATCGCTGATCAGGCGATCGGCCAGGTTGGTGGCATGGGTTTGGCGCAGGGCATGGGCCACGGCGCTTCGGCGCCGCTCGCCTCCCGTCCAGGGCAGTCTCAGGCCCGGTGGATCCCAGCCCAGGCCAACAAAATCGCCCACGGTGAGGGGGCAACGGTTCCGCACCGCGAACGACTGGGGCACGTAGGCCACCTGCTCGCGGACGGAGCGGGGCAGCTGGCCCTGGGGCCCCATGGCGTGGCCGAGCACCCTGATCGAACCGGCCGAGGGGGGAAGGATCCCCAGGAGGGCCTGGACCAGGGTGCTCTTACCGGCGCCATTGGGCCCCACCAGGGCCGTGTCAGTTTCCGATTCCAGAGAAAAACTCACGTTGTCTACGGCGATGACGGCATCACGCCGCACCGTCAACCCGCTGACATCGAGAACCATTTTCACCATGGCCGCAGCCTACCCAGCGCCCAGCGTTCTGCCTCCGAAGGCGTTGACGAGGGCCTTGGCATTGCGGCGCATCACCAGAAAGTAAGAGGCAGGCTGTTGGGCCATTTCAGGTCCGGTCTCCATCGAATCAAATTCCCCCACCTTGACCCCGAGGTCCTTGGCCAGCGCCTCGAAGGGCCCTGCCCCTTCCTGGGGTTCGGTCAACAGGGCCTTGAGCTGGCTTTTCTGCGCCGTGCTGGCCACCCGCTTGAGGTCATCGGGAGTGGGGTTCTCTTCTGGCACATCCACCACGAAGGTTCCCTTCAGGCCATAGCGCTTGGCAAAATAGGCATGGAAATCGTGGAAGACCACAAAGGTCTTTCCGAAGAACGGCTTGAACTGGGCTGCCAATTCGGTGTCGAGAATGCGGAGCTGGGCCGTAAAGGCGGCGGCGTTGGCCATGAACTGGGTCTTGCAGGCGGGTTTTGCCGCGATCAGACCATCCCGAATGGTGTTCACCTGCTGCTCGGCCAGCACCGGATCCAGCCAAATGTGGGGGTTGACGGAGCCATGGTCATGGTCGTGGTCATGACCTAGCTCCGCTCCGGGATTCCCCAGGGTGGCAACCCCCCGACTGGAATCAATCACTTTCAGATTGGGGTTGTCAGCACTGGTGATCAGTTTGTCGAGAAAGGTCTCCAGGCCCAGGCCATTCTTGACGAGCACATCGGCCTTGCTCACCAGCACCAGATCACTGGGGGTGGCCTGGAAATCGTGGGGGCCCCGATTGGCGGGAATGAGGGGCTGAACCTTGGCGCAGCTGCCCGCTACCACCTTGGTGAACTCCGTAATCGGCAGGATGGTCGTGACTACCTGGAGTGGGCGATCCGGTTGGGTCTTGGGCCCCAGGCCACCGCAGGCGGCCAAAAACGATGCGCCCAAAAGGCCGCTGGCTATTGCCAGCACCCCACGAAACTTGCCCGGGCGATGGAGCGGGGGGGCTGAAGGGGACACGGCGACCACCGCGACAGAATGAGAATGATACTCACTCTTATGTCGGGTCCCGCCTTCGCTTCCCCCGTCCCCCTCGGCGGCTCCTGCCACTCCATAGGATTTCCCCCATGGGGGAGCAACCGTCCATCGAGCTATTGCCCAAACAGCACCAGCTCCTCGAGCAGCTGGTGCTCGCCGGCCAGGAACTGTCCGGCCAGGACCTGCACGCCCGACTGCGGGGCACACCCCTGGCCATGGGCCTGGCCACCGTCTACCGCCACCTCCGCCAACTGCAACAGCAAGGTCTGGTGCGCTGCCGCCACCTCCCCAGCGGTGAAGCCCTTTTTGCCCCAACCGAGCGCGACGAACACCATCTCACCTGCGTCGACTGCGGCCGCACCCAGCCGCTAACCGCCTGCCCGATCCACGACGCCCACCTAAGCCCCGAACAGATCGGGGGGTTCCAGCTGCTCTTCCACACCCTGGAGTTCTTCGGCCTCTGCTCGGACTGCCAAGGCCGCCAGGACCAGGACTGACCAGCCAGCCCATCAGGAGTCCCGGCCAGACCCAGATCTTGGATCGACCCAGCGATGCGTTCAGCAGAGCAAGTGGCCCAGCCAGCAAATGCCATTCGCGAGAACCATTATCATTCCCGAATTGCTGGGTGAGTGCTGGCTTCCTGCTGCATGCTCCCGTCCCCTTTCCTGTGTCGTTGACCTTGTCCATGCTTCGCCAACGCCTCAACCTCTCCGTCGTCGCCCTGCTCACGCCCCTGGCTGCCCCGGTTGCAGCCAATGCCACCGACCTCAACCTTTCTGGCGTCAACCACTACGCCCTCGCCGATGAGCAGGTCACGAGCATCAGCCAGTTCGCCGATGTGACACCCACCGACTGGGCTTAACAAGCCCTTTCAACGTTGATCGAGCGCTACGGCTGCGTGGCCGGCTATCCCAACGGCAGTTTCAAAGGGGGCCGCGCCATCTCGCGCTTGGAAGCGGCTGCCCTGCTCAATGCTTGCTTGGAGCGGGTCACCGAAACCACCGATGAGCTCAAGAAGCTCCTCAGTGAGTTTCAAAAAGAACTGGCCCTGCTCAAGGGCCGCGTTGATGGCCTCGATGCCCGCGTGGGCGTGCTGGAGGCGAGTCAGTTCTCCACCACCACCAAGCTTTCGGGTCTGGCAACCATGGTGGTGGGCGGAGTGAGTAACAATCCCGCCGGCTCCCAGGTGTCGTTCAATTACGACCTGCAACTGAACCTGGATACCAGCTTCTCAGGCAAAGACTTGCTGCGCACGGTGCTGCGGGCCGGCAACTTTGATAGCAACAACAATGCCTTTGGCAGTGGTCTCTCCACCCTGGAGATCGCCTTCCAGGAGGAAGGCGGACCCGATTCCATGGGCATCGACAAGCTCTACTACCAGTTCCCGATTGGCAAGCAGTTCACCGCCACCCTGGGAGCCCGGGTGGGCCAGGAAGACATGCTCGCCCTTTGGCCCAGCGCCTATCCCAGCGACACGATCCTCAACGTGCTCACCCTGAACGGAGCGCCGTTGGCCTACAACAAAAATCTGGGTCCCGGATTTGGCCTCTGGTGGCAAAACAATGGCTGGAGCGTGAGTGCCAACTACGTGGCCGCCAACGCCGCCGATTCCAGTACGGGGCTTTTCACCAGTGGTTCCGCCGGCACCAGCACCGTTCAACTGGGCTACGGCAAGGAGAACTGGGGCCTTGCCGCCCTCTATTCCTATGTCCAAGCCGGCGTGGGTGTGCCAGGCGCCACCCCTTTCATCACCGCCCAAATAGAAGGCGGTGGCGTGAACAGCAACGCCTTTGCCATCAGTGGCTTCTGGCAGCCAGCGACAAGCGGCTGGTTGCCCTCGATCAGCGCGGGCTATGGCATCAACAGCAGTTCCGGCGGCGATCTGAGCACGAGTCAGTCGTGGATGGTGGGGCTGCAGTGGAGTGATGTGCTGGCCAAGGGCAACAGCTTTGGCATGGGCTTGGGGCAACCCAGCTTTGCCACCGCCACCAGCAATGGCGCCCCGGAGGAATCCGGAGTGTGGGCCTGGGAGTGGTGGTACCAGTGGCAGCTCAGCGATGCCATCTCCATCACCCCGGCGGTCTTCTACTTGAACAATCCCCTGGGGAGTGACGGCGGGGCCAATCAGTTCGGCGCCCTGGTGAAAACCAGCTTCCGCTTCTAGCCCACAAAGTGCGGCCCACCATCAATTCCTAGGCTGACCCCATTCCAGTTCAGTGACCGATGAGCAAGAGCACTGAAAACCAAACCGGCTCCATCGCCACAGTTGCGATGGACCAGGCCCCCAGCGGGCTACCCGTGACCATCCTCACCGGCTTTTTGGGGGCCGGTAAAACCACCCTGCTGAACCACATCCTCAGCAATCAGAACGGGGTCAAAACGGCCGTTCTGGTCAATGAATTTGGCGAAATCGGCATCGACAACGACCTGGTGGTCGCCACCGGCGAGGACATGGTGGAGCTGAGCAACGGTTGCATCTGCTGCTCGATCAACGGGGAATTGCTCGAGGCCGTCTATCGGATCCTCGATCGCCCAGAGCCCGTCGACTACCTCGTGGTCGAGACCACGGGATTGGCCGATCCCCTGCCGGTGGCCATGACCTTCCTCGGCAGCGATCTCCGCGACCAAACCCGCCTGGATTCGATCATCACCCTGGTTGATGCCGAAAACTTCAGCGATGAGCTCCTGGAGGGCGAGGTGGCCCGAGCCCAGATCGTCTACAGCGACATCCTGCTCCTCAACAAATGCGATCTGGTGGAGGAAGCGCGCCTGGCAGCCCTAGAAGACCAGTTGCGCACGATCAAAACCGATGCCCGGATTTTGCGAGCCGTCAAAGGGGAGGTTCCCTTACCCCTATTGCTGAGCGTGGGGTTGTTCGAAAGCGACAAAGTCGTGGCCCAACAGAGCCATGAGAATTGCGACCACGACCATGGCCACTGCGAACACGAGGATCACGGGCACGATCACGATCACGGGCACAGCCACGCGCATTCCCACGGGGACAGCCATTCCCATGACCACGGCCACTCCCACGATCACGGCCATGATCACGCTGGGCACCAAGGGCCTGATCACCTCGCCATTGAAGGGTTTACGTCGCTGTCATTTGCGGCCGAAGGCCCCTTTGCCCTGCGCAAATTCCAGAACTTTCTCGACAATCTGGTGCCCGCTTCGGTGTTCCGAGCCAAAGGGATTCTCTGGTTCAACGAAAGCGAGCGCCGCCACGTGTTCCACCTGGCCGGCAAGCGCTTCTCCATCGACGACTCGGAATGGCCGAGCAGCGAACGCAAGAACCAGATCGTGCTGATTGGCAAGAACCTGGATCACGCCAAACTTCGCAAACAACTCCAGGCCTGTGTCGCCAAGGATTCCGGCAAGGGCTTTGGCTAAGGCCCGACCTGCCCAGGTCGGGGAAACCGCCGCTTTTGCTACATCAGCCCTGGCCAATGCCGCTAGCGTATGGCGAGTGATAGAGATCTCATGGTCGAGCTGCTGGTCTTTAGCGGGGTTGTCGCTCTCTTCGGCCTGGCGTTCTGGCTGACGGCCGATTCGGATGACGACGGCGGCGGCGGTGGCCTGATGCAGCCTGTGTTGGTCCCGGTCCGCGTTAAGCCCAACCGCTAGGCGGTCTCCGCAGCGGTGCAGCTGGGGCACAGGGCACGCACATTCAGCACACACTCCACGAGCCGGAAACCAAAACCAGCCGCGGCTTGGTTCCCGGCTTCTAAAACTTCAGCGTTTTCGAATTCTTCCGTACGACCACAGCGCACACACACCAAGTGATGGTGGTCGCGGTGGGCATCGCCGGCGAGCTCAAAGCGACGGCCACCCTCGGGGAGTTCCAGCTCCTGGAGCAGGCCCATGCCACTGAGAAGCCTGAGGGTTCGGTACACGGTGGCGAGGGACACCCGCTCTTGGGCACGCAACAGTCTTTGGTGCACCTCCTCAGCACCGAGGTGACTGCCTTCGCCAATCCGCTCAAACAGGGCCAACACCCGCTGGCGCTGGGGGGTCAAACGCTGACCGCGGTCATGAAGACTGGACTTCAGCCCATGGCTACCAGGGGCGGGTGGCAAACCAGCTGAAGCTCGATCAGCCACCACGCAACCTCTCGGGTTCTCAACAATAGGGGCAATTGCGAAGGGTGCCACCATGGGCGAGCAAGCCAACACCAACTCACAAGCAAGAGGCAAAGGGAAGGCCAGGGCCGTGGTCCTTGGTGTGCTCATGCTGGCCGCCAGTCCTGCCATTGCCCATGGCATGGAGACCCCATCAATGGTCTTGAGCGTCGGCGATGGCGACACTCTCACCGTGCTGGATGGGGGCCACAAGCGGGTGGTGAGGCTGGCTTGCATTGATGCCCCCGAGCTCAGCCAGGGTCCTGCCGGAGCGCGGGCCAAAGCGGCCCTAAAGACCCTGGCGCCCCCTGGCTCATCGGTGACCTTGAAGGTCCAGACCACGGATCGCTATGG
>CAMDEM010000039.1 GCA_945896675.1 Cyanobium sp. NIES-981 | reverse complement strand
CTTGGCGCTGCTGGATGGTGGTGGTCATGAGAACGAGAAGAAGAGTGTTTCCCGAAGGAAACGGGTATGGATGGACGGAACCCCGCCTAGACGGTTACCCGCCATCGCCAGTGTAACGGAACATTGCGCCGATTGTGAGTGGGGCAGTTCAAGGCGGCGATATTGCTGCAAGCCATTCCTGCAATCCCTGGGGGCACTGCTAAGACAGGGCAGATCAAGCCCGTCCTGGCATGGCCAAGCCCCTCCCCCTCCCCTTGGCTGCCCTGCTGGCAGGGAGCCTCACGCTGGCGGGCTGCCAGGGCCGCAAACCCAGCGACCTGCAACAACTGCAACAGCGCCAAGAGCAATTGCAGCTGCAAATCCAGCAACTAGAACAGCGGCTCAACGCCACCACCCCGCGGGATGGCTCCGATCGCCAAGGCAAGCCCCCGGCCGGCCCTGTGAAATCCATCACCTTCCGAAGCGGTACCGACGACGACCGCCTGCGGATCTATTGGGCTGATGGCAGCACGAGCGATCTGCCCTGCACCAAGGAACAAACCACGACGGTTTGCGGTTAACGCAGAAGGTTTGCGGTTAGCGCAGAAGGTTTGCGGTTAGCGCAGAAGGTTTGCGGTTAGCGCACCCAGATTTGCGGCTAGGGCACTGGGCTCTGGCGATCCAAAGCCTTGGCTAGGGCCGCCAGCTCTTCGCCCCAGGAGGCCTCGAGGGGCCAACACTCCCGTCGGGTAAGGCTCAGGGCAATGCCCTTTTCCCCATAGGCCGCTTCATTGATGAACACCGGCCACACCTCCTCGTTCTCCAGCCCTGCAGGGGGGCCATAGGCCAGGGTTTGGCCACTGGCATCCAAAAACAGCGCTTCGCCAGGACCCATGGGCTGCCAATCCCGCCCATGGCGCTGGGGGTGGATACAGGCCGCTGGCGAGCCGTCGCCATGGCGGGGCAAATCCACGCTGGCCAAATGGCGGTGCACCACCAGCTGGTTGGGTAAACGCAACACCCCATCTGCGGCATCAGCCAACACCGCCAGGGCAGCCTCAACGGCCAGTTGACTTTGGCGACAGATCTGGCTTTGGAGCACCCCTTGGGGGACGGGCCCCACCTCAATCACCAGGCCGCAGGGCCAGCGCTCCACCAAGAACCCGGTTTGGGCCCCATCGGCCTCATGCAAGTAGATGGGCAGGCCCAGTTGACCTTGGATGCCAGCCGCCAAAGCCAAATCAGCCGGTCTGCGGCCGTACACCACCAGGGAATTGCCCATGCTGCTGGTGGTGCTGTGCAGATCCAGAACCAGGCTGCAAGGCTCCAGCCCAGCAGGCCCAAACTGATCCACGAGCTCTCTGGCCCGCACCAGCTCGGCCTGCCCGGAACTGACCCCAGCCCAGAGGGCGGGGTCAAAACTGCGGTTGAGATCCCGCTCCAGGTAGCGGCGGTTGGCGGCATGGGCCCCGGGATTGCCCAACACCAAGGCCAGCCCCAGGCCCTGACTCGCCAGATCCTGGGGCTGGGAGCGCCAAAACTCCAGCAACCAAGGGGCATTGCGCTCATTGCCGTGGGTTCCCCCCACCACCATCACGCTGGGAGCGATTCGAGGGGGAGCGAATTGAGCTGCCATCGCGCCAGGTGCCTGCACTGGAAATCAGGGCCAGCCTGACGCAGATTCAGACCATCGCCTGCCCCTTCCCATGGCCCCTCCTGCTGCTTTGGTGCGCACGGCCCGCTGCCTCTGGCAGTGGGAGTGGCAGCAATTAATGGGTGGGCTCGGCCCCGCAGACCAAGACGGCAACTACCGCAGGCCCCCAGGGGCCTTCCTGGAGCTGCCCCCGCTGCCGGGCGATGCCAGCGAGTCGGGCTCCCACGTGTTGATCGTGGGTCGCAGTTGCCCCTGGGCCCACCGGGCCTGGTTGGTGTGGAGCTTGCGCCAATTGGGATCCAGCATCGAACTGGAAATTGTGGAGCCCGATCCGGCCGAAGGCCGCTGGCGGTTTAGCCGTCCGTTTGAGGGCTGCCACACCCTGGCCGAGCTCTACCAACGCTGTGGGGCCAAAAGCGGCACCAGGGCCACGGTGCCAGCGCTCTATTCCCGCCGCCTGGGGCAGATCTGCGTGGGCGAAAGCGCCCGGCTGATTGAACTGCTCAACCAGTGGCCTTCGCCCAGCAACCTCGATCTCGATCCACCCGCCCAGCAGGAACGCACCGGCCCCTGGCGGGAGCAGCTGCAGCACGCCGTCAACGACGGGGTGTATCGCTGCGGCTTTGCCCGCAACCAGGCCGCCTACGACCGGGCCGAAACCAGCCTGTTTGAGGCCCTTGGCTCCGCCAATACCGTCCTAGGGAGCGGGAACCCATGGCTCAGCGGCCCCGACCTGAGCCTCGCCGATGTGGTGCTGTTTCCCACCTTGATCCGCATGGAGCTGGTGTACGCGCCCCTGTTTGGCTGCAGCCGCCTACCCCTCTGGCAATTGCCTGATCTGTGGGCCTGGCGCTCCCGGTTTTATGGCCTCCTTGGGGTGGCTGACACCTGCTGCGATCAAGCCTGGCGCCAGGACTACTTCGGGGCCCTGTTCCCGCTCAACCCATCGGGGATTGTTCCGGCGGGCCCACCGCTCGCCACACTGGTAACTAAGGCTCTAGCGGCCTAAGCGATCCAGGGGGGTGATCCAATGAGCGATGGTGATCCAATGAGCGATTCCCTGATGGAAGACCCCGTCTACGAGGGGGTCTATGGCCCCTTTCGGATTGAAGCCCAAGACCGGCGGGAGGTGCTCGGCTACCGGCTAGCCCTAACCGCCGTTGCCGTCGGCCAACTGGGACTCCTGGTCCAGCTCCGCAGCCTTGGGCCCAGCGGCCTTTGGCCCTGGCTGATCGTGATGGCCCTGGGCCTGGGCCTGGCCCTCCGCTGGATTCACATCTATCTCAAACCGTTGCACCAGGCCCTGCAGTTGTTTTGGCTGGTGGGCTGCCTGGGATGGCTGGCCTTGGCCTGGCAGGCCGGCCCAGACGCCATGCTGCCGGCCATGGCGCACCAGCGGCTGTGGGTACTGGCGATTGGACCCTTCTTCGCAGCCCTTGCGGGCATTGGATTCAAGGAATTTTTCTGTTTTCGCCGGGCTGAGGCGATCGGGATCACCCTGCTGCTGCCAATTGCCCTGTTGGGCTATTGGCTGGGGCTGTTGAGCCCCCTTCTGTGCCTCCAAATCCTTGGTTTTGAAACGGCCCTCATGCTGGTTTTATGTCTGCGCAAGTTCCCCATGCCAGCAGCGGCTGATGTGGGCGACAAGAGTGTTTTTGCCCACCTCAAGGCCCAACAGGAGGCCACCCATTGAGTTTGATCAGCCTGGTTGGTGCGGGCAAGGACTTCGGCATCCGCACCCTGTTTTCTGACCTCACCCTGCACATCGGCGAGGGGGATCGGCTCGGCCTGATCGGCGCCAACGGGGCGGGTAAATCGACCCTGCTCAAGGTGCTGGCCGGGGTAGAGCCCCTGGGTGAGGGGTCCCGCCGCTGTGCGCCTCGCAACCGGGTGGTGCTGGTGGACCAGGAACCCGAATTGGATGAAGACCGCACCGTGCTCGAGGAGGTGTTCGCCGGCAGTGGCGAAAAAATGACGCTGATGCGCCAGTACTTGGGGCTCAGCCAAGCCGTGGCCGACGCCCCCCATAATTCCGCCCTCCTGGCCCAACTGGGGGATCTGCAGGGCCGCATGGACGCCCTGAATGCCTGGGATCTCGAGCACCAGTGCCAGGAAGTGCTGGAACGGCTGGGCATCAGCGATGGTCAGCGGCGGGTGGGCGACCTCTCCGGGGGCTATCGCAAGCGGGTGGCCCTGGCCGCTGCCCTGGTGGCCGACCCCGACGTGTTGCTGCTGGATGAACCCACCAACCACCTCGATGCCCATGGGGTGGAGTGGCTACAGAGCTTTTTGGAGCGTTTTCGCGGGGCCCTGGTGCTTGTCACCCACGACCGCTATTTCCTCGATCGGGTCACCCGGCGGATCGTGGAGGTGGATCGGGGCGAAGCCCGCCATTACGAAGGCAACTACGCCACCTATCTCGGCCACAAAGCCGAAGAAGAAGCCTCAGCCGCGGCCTCAGCCGCCAAGTTCAAGGGCACCCTGCGACGGGAACTGGAATGGCTGAAAAAGGGTCCCAAGGCCAGGAGCACCAAGCAAAAAGCCCGCATCCAGCGGATTGAGGCGATGCAAGAGGCGCCGCTGCGCCAAGCCAAGGGTCAGGTCAGCCTGGCCACGGCCAGCCGCCGCCTGGGGAAACGCGCCATCACAGCCGAAGACCTCTGCGTCACCGTTGGCGAGGGCGAGGAGCAGAAAACCCTGCTGCGCCAATTCAGTTACGACTTCAGCCCGGAAGATCGCATCGGCATCATTGGCCCCAATGGGGCGGGCAAATCGAGCCTGTTGGAGGTGATCGCCGGCCTCCGGCAGCCCACCAGCGGAAGCCTGGAGCTTGGTTCCACCGTGAAACTGGCCTACTTCGACCAACACAGCGATGTGTTGCTCAAGCCCGAGCGCAAGGTGATCGACGTGGTCACCGATGCCGCCAGCCGCGTGATGGTGGACGGGGTGGAACTCAATGCCTCCCAGCTGCTCGAGCGCTTCCTGTTCCCGCCGGCCCAACAGCACCAGCCAGTGGGCAAGCTCTCCGGCGGTGAGCGGCGGCGCCTGCATTTGTGCCGGCTCCTGATCGAAGCGCCCAACGTGCTGTTGCTGGATGAACCCACCAACGACCTCGACGTCAACACCCTGAGCGTGCTCGAGGACTTCCTCGAAGATTTTCGCGGTTGCGTGGTGGTGGTCTCCCACGACCGCTACTTCCTCGATCGCACCGTGGATCGGCTGTTCAGCTTCGAGGCTGGAACCCTCCAACGCTTTGAAGGCAACTACAGCGCCTACCTCGAAGCCAACGCGAGCAAACAGGCAGCTGGGAGCAAACAGGCCCCAGCCACCCCAGCCGCTCCCAACCCAACCAAAACCAGTACAGCCGGCATCACCAGCACCCAGCCCAGCCCCGCCACCTCCAAACCCGCCACCCAGAAACCCTCCCAAGCCAGGCGCCGGAGCTTCAAGGAAAGCCGGGAGCTGGAGAGCCTCGAGGCCAGCCTGCCGGCATGGGAGGCCCGCCGCACGGCGTTGCAGCAGGAGCTGGGCAGCGGGGGCAGTGATTACACCGCCCTGGAAGGCCTAACCGCCGAACTGGCCGGCCTCAGTGCCCAAATCGATGCGGGCGAGGAGCGCTGGTTGGTCCTCAGCGAACTCTCCAGCTGAACGGGCCCGCTGGAGTCCTCCCAGGTCAGCAGCAGAGGACACAAAGGCCCAAGGGCGGGCAGCACCCGTAGGGTGGGTCGCGATGAGCTCCGGTCTTAGCCAACCGGTATCCGAATGAACAACATCGACGAGCACATCCAGAAGGACCAATCCGAAATCGAGGCGGCCCGGGCAGCTGGCGATTTGGCCAAGGTTCGCCATCTGGAAGAGGAGCTGCAAGGGCTCAAGGAGTACAAGGAGCACCATCCCGAGGACAGCCACGACCCCTCACCCCTCGAGGTCTACTGCGACCTCAACCCTGAAGCCCCCGAGTGCCGCGTCTACGACGACTAAGCCCCAGGGGGCTTAGAGATCGGGGATCCCAAGCTGGAGCCACACCGCATCCAGAAGCCCTTTGAGGTTTTGGGACGCTGCTGCCGAAATCGCATGGACGGGCAGGCCCACGTGGTCCTGCACCTGGGCGCGCAACTCCGCCAACTCCTCAGGATCGAGCAATTCGATCTTGTTGAGGGCCACCAGCCGCGGACGGGCATTGAGACCGTGGCCATAGGCGGCCAGTTCGCGCTCAACCACTTTTAAATCCTCGAGCACCTCGGGGCTGCTGGAGTCGATCAGGTGGATCAACAGCCTGGTGCGCTCGATGTGGCGCAGAAAATCGTGCCCCAACCCTGCCCCCTGGGCAGCCCCGGCAATCAGGCCGGGAATATCGGCAAACACCGTGCCATCCCCACTGGGCCTGCGCACCACGCCCAGGTTGGGAACCAAGGTGGTGAAGGGGTAATCGGCAATTTTGGGGCGCGCGGCCGACAGCACCGAAATCAGGGTGCTCTTACCGGCGTTGGGCAAGCCGATGATGCCCACTTCAGCCAGCAGCTTCAGCTCCAGCTGGAGCATCCACTGTTCGCCCTCCTTGCCCTCGGTGAACTTCTCCGGCGCCCGGTTGCGGTTGCTGAGGTAGTGGGCATTGCCCAGGCCACCCCGTCCCCCCGCCGCCACCAACAACTCATCCCCCTGGTTGGTGAGGTCGCCCAGCAGAATGCCCGTGCGGGTATCGCGGACCTCGGTGCCACAGGGCACCTTGATCACGAGGTGGTCGCCACTGGCTCCGGTGCAGCGGTTCGGACCGCCGCGGCGACCATCAATGGCCTCGAAGATCCGCTTGTACTTGAAGTCCAGCAGGGTTTGGAGGTTGCTGTCAGCCAGTAGGAGCACGTCGGCTCCCCGGCCCCCATCCCCGCCGGATGGGCCGCCTGCTGGCACATATTTCTCGCGGCGAAAAGCCACGATTCCATCCCCGCCGCGGCCAGCCTTGACGGCAATCCTGGCCTGATCAATGAATTGCATTACGGGCAAACCTAGGATTGCGACCACCTAGAGCCCTCTTGGGAGCCCGTTTGGCCGAGGTTCGCTTCCAGCAGGTCAGCAAGACCTTCCCGCCCCGCCGGCCCCAGGGGGCCCCGGTACAGGTCCTGCAGCAGCTTGATCTGCAGATTGCCAATGGGGAATTTCTGGTACTGGTTGGTCCCTCCGGCTGCGGCAAAAGCACCCTGCTGCGGCTTCTGGCAGGCCTCGACCAGCCCAGCAGTGGCGAGATCTATGTGGGCGATCGGCCCGTGAGCCGTCTGCGCCCCGCCCAACGGGACGTGGCGATGGTGTTCCAGAGTTACGCGCTCTATCCCCACCTAAGCGTGGCGGACAACATCGGCTTTGGGTTGCGCCGCAGCCGCCCGCGCTCCGCCCTCCAGCAGCTGCAAGACAGCCTGCACAACGCCACCAGGGGCCTGCCTGGAGCCCTGAGGGTGCCCTCGAAGCGCGAAGAGCTGATTGGGCGGCGCATTCAGGAGGTGGCCGCCACCCTGGAATTGGAGCCCCTGCTGGAGCGGCTACCCAAGGAGCTCTCCGGCG
>CAMDEM010000038.1 GCA_945896675.1 Cyanobium sp. NIES-981 | reverse complement strand
GGCGATGCCCAGGGTCGCGGTGAGGGTGGTTTTGCCCACGCCACCCTTTCCGGAGCAGATCAGGATGTAGCGGGTCGACGCGGCTGCCACGGCTCAGGCTGTAGTCGAGCCAGATTAGGGCCCCGTCGCCGAATTCCGGGTATTGGTGGAAGCCTTGCCGAATCCAGCCCAACCTTTAAAAAGGATCACGAGCTCGGGCCATGCCCTCCCCCTTTTGGATGACTGATTTGGTCTTAAACCATCACCAGCAGCTGTTGGTCATGCCCGAAGACGGCGCCCAGGCGGTGGTTGAACTGATTGATCAGGCCCAAGAGCACCTCAGGATCAAGCAGTTCAAGCTCCAATCCGAAGCCATTGAGCAGGCCCTGCTGCGGGCCCATCAGCGGGGGGTGACGGTGCGGGTGATGCTCAATCCCCACACCTCCGGTGGCGATCGTTGGAACGATGAGGCCTTCGCCCTGCTTCAGGGTTGGGGCATCGATGTGGCCTGGACCAGCGAGGCCTTCCCGGTGACCCACGAGAAATCCCTTGTGGTGGATCGCAGCTGCGCCCTGGTGGCCACCTTCAACCTCTCGGATAAGTACTTCACCGAAACCCGGGATTACGGCGTTGTCAGCTACTCCCCAGCCCTGGTGGAGCAGGTGATTGCCGGATTTGAAGCCGATTGGAACCGGGAGTTCTTCCATCCAGACCTCGCCGTGGGTCTGGTCTGGAGCAGCGTGCATAGCCGGGGTCAGATGGCCCGCATCATCGATTTGGCCAACACAAGCCTCTGGATTCAGCACCCCAAATTTGTGGATGCGGTGATTCTCGAGCGAATCATTTCGGCCCGGGAGCGCGGCGTGAAGGTGCGACTGCTCTGCGGCGGCAAACGGGGTATCTCCGATTGGGACATCTACGACACCTTTTCGTCGTTCCGGGTGATGGAGCGCTTTGGCGTCAAAATTCGCCGCCAAAAAGATCTCAAACTGCACGCCAAGCTCATGCTGGTTGATGGGGTCTTCGCCCAAACCGGCTCGATGAACATCGATCGCAGCGCCTTTGACGTGCGCCGGGAGCTCGGGATCGAATCCGATTCTCCCGCCGTGGTAGAGCGCCTCAAGGCCACCTTCCAGGCGGATTGGGATCTGGCCAAGAAGTATCACGCCCCTGATCCCTTGGATCCCTCCCTGCATGATCAGGGGGAAATGCCCCCCGATCCCCACTTTGTCCATGAGTGATCCGAGCCCATGGGTGAGCTGAACACGGCTGAACGGCCCCTAGCCCCCGCCCCCAGCCTGCGGGAGCTGTTCTTCGGCATGCTCCAGGTGGCCCTATCAGCCTTTGGTGGGGGCCTGTCGGCCTGGAGTGAGCGCATCGTGGTGGAGCAGCGCCGATGGATGACCGACGAGGAGTTCCTCACGGGCCTCACCGTGGCGCGGCTCTTCCCCGGCCCCAACCAGATCAACATGGCCGTCTACATCGGCGCCAACTTCCGGGGGCTCAAGGGCGCCCTGGTCGCCCTGGCCGGAATCCTGCTGGTGCCATTCAGTTTTTTGATGCTGTTAGGCCTGGCCTACTTCTATCTCCATGAGGTGGAGTCGGTTGGGGCGGTGCTGAGCGGGGTGGTGGCGGCCGCAGCGGGCATGGCCCTCTCGATGGGCTTCAAGATCGCTGGCCAATACGTGCGCGATCCGGTGGCAGTGGTGCTCGCCACCTGTGTGTTTCTGGCGCTCAACAACTTTCACCAACGCCTGATCCCCGTGATCTTGGTGAGCGGACCTGTGGCGATGGCTTGGTACTGGCCCCGGAGGGGCAGGGCTGGGGCACGGCCATGAGCTTGGCGATTCCTTTGCTCTTGGCAGCCGATGCGGCCTGCGAGCCAGTGAAGCTGAGCGATTGGCACAATTTGCTTGCGGTGATTTGGGATTTCCTCAGCCTGTCGCTGTTTTCCCTAGGCGGCGGCAACACCCTGCTTGCCGAGTACCACAGCATTGCGGTTCACAAGTACCGCTGGATCACCTCCAACCAATTTGCCGATATCTATGCCCTCGCCGAGGCGGCGCCGGGGCCCAGTTCGATGATCGTGGGGCTGCTCGGCATGGGAGCAGCGTGGCGCGAGGGGCCCCTTTGGGCTTTGCTCAGTGGCATCGCGGCTGAAGCGGCGATCCTGCTGCCCTCCACCTTGGTGATGGTGGTGGCGTCCTTGAGTTGGAGCCGGTTCAAGGATTCGCCGTGGCGGGTGGCCTTTGAGCGGGGCATGGGGCCGATCACCCTGGGGATCTTGTTTGCGGTGGGTCTGAAAATCCTCCAAACCGCTGACCACACCCCCTTGGCCTATGGGGTGTCGGTGCTGGTGTGCTTTTTGATGCTGCGCACCAAGATCTCCCCCCTGTGGTTCATGGGCCTGGCGGGGGTGCTGGGCGGCCTGGGCTGGATCAGCCGCTACTAGGCCAGCTTGGGGGGGCTGGATCGATCTGAATCACCCCATCCACCAGCCGGGCTTCCTCGGCAAAGCCATCGGGGGGGAGGCCCTCAGGGCCCCGGGCCACCGCATTGGCGATGCGCAATTGCAGGGGCCTGAGTTGCAGGGCCACGATGCGGGCGGTTTGGTCGCCCCGATGGCCGGCATGGGCAATGCCGCGCAATTTGCCCCACACCAGCACGTGGGCGCCGGCGCTGATCCGGGCGCCGGGATTGACATCGCCGAGCACGAGGAGCGTCCCCTCCGCCTCGAGGTGGTCGCCCGATCGCAGGGTGCCCTGGTGCACCGTGAGCTGCCTGGCTGGCTGGGGCGATCCCTCGCTGGCTCCGGTTTCGCCGATTGGGCTGGGCTTGGGCTCTTGGTAACGGGCCTCCAATCCCAAGCCCCTGGCCGCCACCAGGGTGCGGCGATTGGAGCTGCTGAGGGCCACCAGCTCCCAGCCATGCTCTTCGGCCCCGGCCGTGATGGCCCGCAGCTCCCTCAGGGTGAGGGGCCAGGGCCCCGCCACCAGTTCCATCGGCCCCACCGGGGCCTGGCTGAGGGCGGCTTGGCCAAGGGCTGCCTGCACCAGCGACACCGCCCTACCTAGGGAACTCCCAGAGGCCTGGCCATCGGGCAGCACCAACCGCTGGTAACCGCGGCCAGCCTCAATGGGGATGAGTTCAGCTCCCATCAGCTGTTCAGCAACCGTCGCAACCTAGGGGCCACCTCGGCTGGATGGATCAGCCAGGCCAGCTCCACCGGATGGGTCAGGCTTTGCACCAGGTTGGAGCGCTGTTCGAGGGCTTGCAGGTTCTGGCCATCCCAGAGCCTGATTCCGCCCTTGTAGGGGTGGTAGCCACGACTTTGGCGCTGCTGGAGCCCGCAACTGCGTTCGGCGGCAAAGCCCACCTCTTCGGCGAGTTGGCCCGCTTCAGCCAGCACTTGCAGCCGCTCCTGGTGGCTGAGATGGCTCACCTCCGTGGCCTTGAGCAGGCGCCGTTCCAGCAGGCGACCGCAGGGATCGGCCAGGTCCTCGGGCCCCTCTTCCATCCAGCGGGTCAGGTGGTAGCCGGTGCGGATGTCGTCGTTGGCCAGAAAGCTGGCCAGATCCAGATCGCCGGGCTCCCAGAGCCAGCGGGCCATCACCGGATCGGCCCACACTTGGCTCGGCCCCAGGCGCCGGGCCGTGGCAATGGCCTGGTTGAGCAGCCAATTGCACACCACATTCAGGCGGTGGTTGTACACGCTGCGGTACATCAGGTTGCGCACCACCAAGTAGTGCTCCACCGCCATCAGCCCCTTGGGGTGGAGGGCCAGGGCGCCATCGGGCGCCAGGGTGAAGGCGGCCAGGATCCGCTCCAGATCCAGCTGGCCGTAGCTGGTGCCAGTGCTGTGGCTGTCGCGCAGGAGGTAGTCGAGGCGGTCGCAGTCCATCTGGCTGCTCACCAAGGCCTTGATGGCGCTGCAGCTGTAGTGCCCGTGCTCGAGCAGGTCGGCCACGGCCCCGGAGCTGCCGCTTTGGAACGCCTCGAGCCGATCCCGCAGGGCGGGATGCTCCCGAATCAACCTCCCCGACCAACTCTCGTGGTGGAGCCCATACATTTCCTCCCCCGAGTGGCTCAAGGGCCCATGGCCCACGTCGTGGAGCAGGGCTGCTGCCAGCAGGACGCCCCGGTGGGCTTCGAGTTCTGGGTGCAGGCGCACCAGGTTGTTGAGGGCCAACCTGGCGACGTGCAGCACGCCGATGGAGTGGGTGAAGCGGCTGGATTCCGCCCCATGGAAGGTGAGGAAGGCGGTGCCGAGTTGGCGGATGCGGCGGAGCCGCTGGAAAGGGGCTGAATCGATCAGGTCGATGGCCAGGGCTTCAGCCGGGTCGCTGCGCTCCAGCCGAATCGCGCCATGGAGGGGGTCGTGATAGGTGCGCTGACTCATGGGGCCTCCGCGGCAGGGGTGGTCTCCAGTTGCAGCAGCAGCAACGCTTCGGCCTGCTTGAGCCAGGTGTCATCCCGCCCGCCCGGGTTGAGCGGCTCGGGTTCAGCCAGGGGGGTGTTGGGTTCGATCCCCTGGTTTTGGATGTCCCGGCCTGAGGGGGTCAGATAGCGGGCCACCGTCACCGCCAGACCACTGGTGTCGCCCAGGTTGATCAGGGTTTGGATGAGGCCCTTGCCAAAGGTGCGACTGCCCGCCAAGGAGCTGCGGCCGTTGTCCTGCAGGGCGCCAGCCAGGATTTCACTGGCGCTGGCGGTGCCCCCATTCACCAGGGTGAGCATGGGGCCGCCGTAGAGCTGGCCTGGGCCCGCTTGCACCGGTGAGCTCAGCCCCTGGCGGTCCTGGGTTTCCACCACCGCTTTGCCATCGAGGAACGCGTTGGCCACCGCCACGCCCGCGCTCACCAGGCCGCCGGAGTTGTTGCGCAGATCAAGGATCAGGCCGTCGATCCCCTGGGCTTCGAGGCTGCTGAGGGCTTGCTCGGTTTGCTCGGGCACCGGCTCCGAGAACTGGGTGATGCGCAGGTAGCCCAGGGTGTGGCCGCCGGCCTGGAGGGTGCTGACCCGCACGGGTTTGAGATCCACTTGGCGGCGTTCGAGTTCGATCTCCTTCCCTTTGCCATTGGTGTCCAGGCGCAGCAGCACCCGGGTGCCGGCTTCCCCGCGCAGGACCGCGGCGGTTTGGTCCAGGCCCAACTCGGCGGTGAGTTTGCCGTTGACAGCCACCACGGCAGTGCCGCTGGTGATGCCTGCTTCGGCGGCGGGCGAACCATCGAGAGGGGCGATCACCACGATGGTTTGGTCGCTGGCCTGGAGCCCCAATTGCAGCCCAACCCCGGTCACCGTTCCCTTGGTGTTGGACCGCAGGGTGGCGTAGTCCGCGGGACGAAGGAAGCGGGTGTAGGGGTCGCCCAGGGGCGCCAACATCGATTCGATGGCGGCATAGGCCTCCTGGGAGGTGTTGATCGGTTGCTCGAGCACCTTCTGCCGCAGGCGCTTCCAGTGCACGGTCTCAAAGCTGGCTGGATCCACGTAGCTCTGGTTGACCAGCCTCCACGCCTCCACAACCAATTGCTGGGCATCGTTCAGCGCCTGGGCGGGAGGCGCCAGCAGCAGCAAGGCCAGGAGGGCGCTTAGCAGGCCCTTGGCTGCCTTGGCATGGGCGGCTGCCCACCGTCTTGCAAGTGGTTTTGCAAACGGTGTTTCAAACAGTTGAGCAGTTGGGGGCTTGGGGCGCTCAGCACTCACGCGGGCTTCACCGTGGTTTGTAGACTCTCGCAACCAAACCCTCCGGCTGCATGGCGAATTCCTCTCCTGCCGCAAACCCGACTGGAAAGTCGTCTCCGGTTTACGACTGGTTCCAGGAGCGCCTGGAGATCGGTTCGATCGCTGACGACATTTCCGCCAAGTACGTGCCACCCCACGTCAATATTTTTTATTGCCTTGGCGGCATCACCCTGGTCTGCTTCCTGATCCAGTTCGCAACTGGGTTTGCGATGACCTTCTATTACAAGCCCACGGTGGCCGAGGCCTACACCTCGGTTCAGTACCTCATGACCGACGTCAGCTTCGGCTGGCTGATCCGCTCCGTGCACCGCTGGAGCGCCTCGATGATGGTGCTGATGCTGATCCTGCACGTGTTCCGCGTCTACCTCACCGGTGGCTTCAAGCGTCCCCGGGAGCTCACCTGGGTTACGGGCGTCACCATGGCCGTGATCACGGTGTCCTTCGGAGTCACCGGCTACTCCCTCCCCTGGGACCAAGTGGGCTACTGGGCCGTGAAAATCGTGAGTGGCGTGCCAGCCGCCTTGCCCATCGTGGGCGAGTCCTTGGTTGAGCTGCTCCGCGGTGGCGAGAGTGTTGGCCAGTCCACCCTGACCCGCTTCTACAGCCTGCACACCTTTGTGATGCCCTGGTTGCTGGCAGTGTTCATGCTCATGCACTTCCTGATGATTCGTAAGCAAGGCATCTCCGGTCCCTTGTGATCTGATTTTTCCTTCTACGCTTCAGCCAACGTCCCCCCTGAGATCCCTGCTTCCGGCCATTAGCCATGCACATCCTTAAAAAGCCCGACCTCACCGACCCCGCCCTGCGCGCCAAGCTCGCCAAGGGCATGGGTCACAACTATTACGGTGAACCCGCCTGGCCCAACGACCTGCTCTACATGTTCCCGGTGGTGATCCTCGGGACCATTGGCTGCATTGTTGGCCTGGCGGTGCTCGATCCAGCCATGCTCCTGGACAAGGCCGATCCGTTTGCCACTCCCTTGGAAATCCTTCCTGAGTGGTACCTCTACCCGGTCTTCCAGATCCTGCGCGTGGTGCCCAACAAGCTGCTGGGCATTGCCCTCCAGACCATGGTGCCCCTGGGCTTGATGCTGATCCCCTTCATCGAGAGCTTCAACAAGTTCCAAAATCCCTTCCGCCGCCCAGTGGCGATGTCGGTGTTCCTGTTTGGCACCTTCTTCACCATCTACCTGGGCATCGGTGCTTGCCTGCCCATCGACAAGTCCCTCACCCTGGGCCTGTTCTGATCTGGATTGGTCGAACTCTCTTGACTGCAACCGCGGCCTTGGCCGCGGTTTTTTTGTGCCCTTAGGTGGTCCCGAGATCGAGGATCGTGGCATCCGATGGCTTCACCCGCAGCAGGTGGTGCATCAACAGGAAGCCCACCACGGTCCAGGTTTGGTAGGTGCGGGCCTGTTGGCCGATCCAGGCCCCGGTGGGATCGAAATATTCGGCCCATTCCTGCCGCGGCAATTGGCTGAGCTGGCTCCGGTAGCTCTCCTCCAGCAGTTCATGCAATTGGTCCATCAGCAAGCCATCGGCCTGGGGATGCTGCTGTTGATAGAGCAGGATCGCCCCCCCAAGAAACCACAGCAGACTCGGCCAGTGGCCCCCGTTGTGGTAACTCCAGGGCCAGTTTTTGGGGTCGGAGCCGGTTTTGTTGCGCCACTCATCCAGGTCCATGGGCGGATGGCAGATGCGCATCGGCATCTGGGCCATGAGGTCCTTGCGGTTGTGGAGCACCAGCCGAAACAGGGCCCGCTGCTTGGGGGGGGTCAGCAAACCAAACAGGCAGGCGAGGGAATTCCCCAGGCTGTAGAAGCGGAAGTCGGGGCGCCCGGTGCGCATGTTGCCAATTAAATAGCCGCCCTGGTTGTCGAGCCATTCCTGGAGCCAGGAGGGCACCACCTGGGGTTGCACATTGAATTCGTTCTCCCCCTGCTGTTCGCCGAATTGCTCGGTGGGTCGCCGCCGCAGCATCTGCATGGTTTTGCTGGTGACCCAGTAGTGCTTGTAGAGAAACCCGCGCAAATCCTGAATCCACTGGCGGGTGAGCACCAAGCGTTGCTCCAACAGCCGACTCATCGAGCCCTTCTGGGCCAGGGCCATCAATTGATAGCAGCTGCGCAGGCAGCCAAACAACAACACCTCCACCTCCAGGGGCGCGCCCCAGACATCCATCGGGCGGTCAATCATGAAGGCGCAGTCGGGCACAAACAGCACCGGTGTGCCTTCAAAGGTGGGGTGCAGCACCAGGTCGAGCAGCAGTTGCACGCCCCGTTGCACGTTTTGGTTGGTGCCGAAGCCGTAGTCGTGGCTGCGTTGCACGTACAGCCAGCAGAGCACCGGCCACCAGAGGGTTGCATCCACCGATGAGATCCGGCCGATGGAGCGCTGGCCGTAATCGGCAACCAGGGAGCCCTGCTGCTCCACAAAGCTGGTGGGGAAGATCCCCCTGGTCTGGTAGGCGCTGCTTTGCAGTTCCAAGCAGATCGTGAGGAAGTGGCGCACGATTCCGTAGCGCCCTTGCAGCAGCAGGTAGAGCATCACGGGCACGTTGTCCCGCACAAACACCTCGCCGTAATTGACGGCTCCGCTTTTGCCTGGATGCTCCAGGGCCGCCACCGAACCCACGATCTCTCCCCGCACCCGCACCAAGCTGCGCTCGAAATGGGCATTGGCGATGGCCACCACGGTTTCTTCATTGGTGCCGCCCAGGCCGCGCAGTTGCTCCTGGCTGAGAGGCGGTTTCATGGCAATCCCTAGGGGCCTCAGGTGGGATCGAACCACCACCAAAACCATAGAAACGGTGGCGTTCCCTGACGGGGTCCCAGTTCTGGAGCGCTTTTGCCTGGCCATGCTGTCGCCTACAGCACCAAAAGCTTGCCCCCGGGTTAAGGGCGGTGTTATGGTTTTGAACTGCGCCGGATCGGGTTGAACCCCGAACTGAGCGTGGGGCCAGTTCAGAGATGGATTGGTGGCTTACGGGATCGGGAGGCGCGAGCCGACGATGTTGTAAGTTTTCTAAGTCGCTGAGAGGCGACGGCTACCGA
>CAMDEM010000037.1 GCA_945896675.1 Cyanobium sp. NIES-981 | reverse complement strand
ACAATATTTGGGGGGTAGCCCCCTGAGAAGATAGCTCGATGCCAGGTAAAACATTCATCCAACAAACCTCAACCAGCTGATCTCCTTTGAAAGGACCAGCGGCTGAGACGAAAAGCCACCCGAAAGGGTGGCTTTTTTGTTGGCTGTTTGTACTACGACCGATGGACATGCACCTGTTTCCAGGCTCCGTCGATCTTCTGCCAGGTGCGGGTTTCGCAGCAATTTGCCGTGACCGGTTCGCCGTTTGAGAGTTTCTGGGTGAGCCGGGTGTAGCTGAGAATCACCGCTTCTTCGCTGATCCAGCGCACATGGGTTCCAGCCATGCTCACGTTTGGCTTTACTGCCTTGGTGCCTGGGTTGTTTGCAGGTTCTGCTGGTAGATCAAAGTAAAACTGGTGGAAGCTCAGGCCTTGGGCTAGAACCCCATTGGTTTCTGCTTCAAAGCAGGTCAAGTCTTTGCTGCAGAAGCTTGCATAGGTGACCCAATCACCAGCTACCACGCTCTCCAGCATGGCCTGATTGAGGGAGAGGATCTCACGATCACGCGGGCTTTGGTTCACGGATTGACCTGTAGGTCTTCGTACGTGCTGATTCTCTCAAATGAACCGTTGTTTCGCCCTGGATTCCCTTCCCGATCACTGAAGAGCACCTGCATGTCCGCCGCATGGGCCGCCTCGCATTCCAGAAGCGAGTCGCTGATGAACAGGATCTTTGAGCTGCCCACTCCCATCGCTTCGGAGATGGCCCGGTAGCTGGCAACCTCTTGCTTGGCTCCTGTTCTGGTATCGAACCAATGGCTGAACAGGCTGCGCAGGTCCCCTTCGGTGCTGTGGCCATAGAGCAACTGTTGGGCAGCGATAGAACCCGATGAGTACACGGCCAGCACCGCTCCCTGTTGGTGCCACCGCCTGAGGGCTGGTGCCACATCTGCAAATAGCGGACCTTTCAGATCGCCCGAGGCGTAGCCCTCCGCCCAGAGCAGACCTTGCAGGTCTTTGAGTTCGGGCAATTTGCGGTCCTGCTTGATCAGCAGCTGCAGGTAGGCGACCACATCGGCTCCTGGTTCAGCCAGCAGCTGTTGTGCTTCCGGATTCCCATCCTGCTTCCAGCTTTCTTCCGCTGCCGTTAGCAATTCGGCCACCGCTGCCTGGTCCTTGTGGCTCTTCACAAAGGACCCAAGGTGCTCGGCGGCATAGGGGAAAAGGGTTCCCGCCACGAAACTCACCGGGCAGGTGGTTCCTTCGATATCCAGCAGCACATGGCTGATGCCCTCGTAGTTCATCGTTCGGATCTCATTGTTTGCATCCCATGGTTCGTAACTGATGGCTTTTCGCTCATGATTTGAGCCGGGTCATGAGGAGTTGTTCGCGCCACTGGTGCTCCAGTAGGAATTCGAGGATTTCGAGATGCCTTTTGGCCACCTCCAGATTGGCCCCCCAGGCGTACAACCCGTGGCCCGCAATGAGGAGTCCGTGGGGGGCTTCTGGAAGGAGTGGTTCTGCTGCTGCGCTAAGGCGTTTGAGGTCTTGGTCATTGGCCAGCACAGGGATCTGCACCTCCTCGCCATGGCTCTTGATGCCCTCGAGCCCCTTCAGCATTTCCAAGCCCGACACCCGGATCCAACCCGCGCTTTCACCGCTCGGGCAGGCCATTTTCGAGAGGAGGGTGGCGGCCTGGGAATGGGTATGGAGTACGGCACCGGCTCCCCGGCTTTTGACAATCGCCAGGTGCAGGAGGGTCTCGGCACTGGGTTTGCCGCTGCCGCCCAGGAGCTGGCCATCCCCGTCGACCGTAATCAGGTCGTCTGGTTCCACCAGCCCCTTATCCACCCCGCTTGGGGCCATCAGTAATTCGAAGGGCTCTTGCGCGAGCACGCAGCTGAAATTCCCCCCGGTGCCATCGCACCAGCCGCGCCTGTGAATGCCTGCCATCACGGCGCACAGGGCCTGGCGGGCTTGGGCCCCTTGGGTTTCGCTCAATGGCAACGCCTAAGACTCGATTCAACGCTCCAATTAGTTAAGCGCCTTTGCAGCACTCGATGCAAAGCATGTGGCCCCTAGTGCTGGCAGGTCGGGCACCAGTGGCTGCTACGCCCCCCCAGCTTCTCGCGGCGGATTGGGGTTCCGCAGCTACGGCAGGGTTCTCCTCCCCTTCGGTACACGAGGGCAACGCCGCCGTAGTTGCCATTGGTGCCGGTGAGATCGCGAAAGTCACTGAAGGTTGTGCCCCCGGCGCCGATGCTCACCTCCAGCACCCGTACCAGGGCCGTACACAGGGCTTCGAGTTGGCCCTTGGTCAACCGGCCGCTGGGGGTTTGGGGCCTTATGCCAGAGGCAAACAGGGATTCATCGGCGTAAATGTTGCCCACCCCCGCCACCAGGGCCTGGTCGAGCAGGGCATTTTTGATCGGCCGGCTTGAGCCCTTGAGCTTCTGCTGCAGGTAGGAGGGGTTGAATGCCCCACTGAAGGGTTCTGGCCCAAGCCGCTTTAGGCCGGTCATCACCGATTCGAGCGGCTCCCCCGGGGGAACCCACCACATCTGGCCAAAGCTACGGGTGTCGATAAAGCGCAGTTCCTGGCCCTGCTCACTCCAGAACTGCACCCTGGTGTGGCTGCAGGGCGGGGGGGATGGATGGGCTGCATCCGCCTCAATCCAAAGGAATTGGCCCGTCATGCGCAGGTGCACCCCCCAATGGCCCGCAGCAGCGCCCTCTCGCTGCAATGCGGCGTAGAGGTACTTTCCCCGCCGGCTCCAGGTGCCCAGGCTGCAGCCCGTCAGGGCCCAGCAGAAGGCCTCTGGATCGGGGGGGCTTGCGATCGCCCGGTTTCGGAGCACCGCCACCTTGGCCACCTTAAATCCGGAGGTTTGCTGCTCCAAACCGCGCCGTACCGTCTCAACTTCGGGCAGTTCAGGCATCAGCCTCGATTCAGTAAAAGCACACTAAAAAGCCCGTAGCCCCCAGAGGGACTACGGGCTTCCTGCTGGAAGGCTCACCCTGGCTCAAGCTTTCCCTAATTCAAGCCTTGTCGAGCTCGGCTTCGGCGAAGTTGTTGGTGTTGATGCCGCCTTCAGAGCCGCTGTAGCCGTTGTAATTCACTTTCTCAAAGCGCACCACCACCGGGTAGCGGATGCCAGAGGTGTCGACCGAGGCAACGGTGCCGACTTCGTTGTACCAGTAGGACTCAGGACGCTTGATCCGAACCTTGTCTCCGCGGGAGATGGCCATCGCTTCGCTGTCAATCGTGTGGCTGTCGTAGGGAAGTTACTAGCTGCCGCTTGCCCAATACCCTTCTGCGTCACGATTCGTCGTCGTTGGCCGTGGCACGATCGTTCCGATCTGCTGCACCGTTGTCTCCCTTGGCCCTGGATCCCCTTGAGGCGCCCACCCTCAGCCTTGAGCTGCCCGATCCCGACAGCGACACCATCAGCACGATGGAGTTCCTGGCGCGCCTTGAGGAAGCTTGGGCCGTTTGCGATCGTTTCGACCTCCAAACGGAGATTTGGCGGGGCCGGATCCTGGGTGCCGTGCGCGACCGCGAGAAGCGGGGCGGCGAGGGCCGGGGCACGGGGTTTCTGCAGTGGTTGCGCGAGCGGGAGATCAGCAAAACCCGGGCCTACACCCTGATCCAGCTAGCGGAGTCGGCCGACAGCCTCGTGGGAGGCGGCCTGCTGGAGGAATCCAGCGTGAACAACTTTTCCAAACGCGCCTTCCTCGAAACCGCCCAGGCGGACCTGGAAGTGCAGCAGATGATCAGCGAGGCCGCCAATGAGGGTCAGCAGATCACCCGCAAACAGGTGCGGCGCCTCAGTGATGAGTTCACCGCCGCCACCAGCCCCCTGTTGCCGGAGGAGATTCGCCAGCGCACGGCCGAAAACCTGTTGCCACCTCGGGTGATTGCCCCGTTGGTGCGGGAGCTGGCCAAGTTGCCCGAGGAGCAGCAAGAGGACCTGCGCAAGGTGCTGCGCGACGAACCCGAGCTCGAGCGGGTGAAGGATGTGACCAGTACGGCCCGTTGGTTGAGCAAAGCTGCCGAAGCCGGCTTGGCGGTGCGGGCGTTTCAGCAGGGTGAATTGAATTTTGAGAAGGCCCTTCAGGAGGCCCAGCGCCTCGATGCCCTGGGGTTGCTTGCCGATGCCGTGGGCCAGGCCCAAGCCCTCGAGAGCGCCGTGCTCAAGCTCCACACCAGTTGGCGGCGCCTTGGGGGCCTGCAGGAGCGGCTGTGGGTGGAGAGCGGTAGTAGCACCCCCCACCTGCGCGACCTGCTGATCGCCCTGCAAACCCTCAGCGGCAGCACCATGCGGGTGTCCTTGGGTGAACTGGCCGGGGGCAAGCGGGTGCGGTTGCAGTTGGTGGAGGAATCCCCAGACCGGCTCGAGGCCCCTCCCCTCCCCTAGCCGAGCCCCGTCCCTAGCCCCGCTCTCCCCTAGGGCTAGTGGCAGCTAGTCTCTAGGGGCACTACAGGTGGGGCTTCTTGGCGGCTGTGGCATCAGCTGGCGAAGTCGCCCCGGAGTTGGCTCCGGAGTTGGCCCCTGAGTCGGCCCGTGAGGGTGGCCGTGAGGCGGTCCTCGAGCAGGCCTTGGAGCGCCATTTCGGCTGGTCGGAATTTCGGCCAGGGCAGCGCCCCGTGGTCGAGGCTTTGCTAGCCGGCCAAGATTGTTTGGCCGTGCTGCCCACGGGGGGCGGCAAGTCGCTTTGTTACCAGCTCCCTGCCCTGGTGCGGCAAGGCTTGGTGCTGGTGATTTCCCCCCTGGTGGCCCTCATGCAGGACCAGGTGAGGCAACTGGAGCGCCGCGGCATCCCCGCTGCCTGCATGCACCGCGGCCTTAGCACCCCTGAACGGCGCCAACTGCTGCAGCGCCTGCGGGACAACCGCCTGCGGCTGCTCTATTTGGCCCCCGAGCGGCTGCAGGCGGAGGCCACCCGCCAATTGCTCGACGACGTGCTCGCTTCGGGGCGCTTGGTGGCCTTGGCGGTGGATGAGGCCCACTGCATCAGTGCCTGGGGTCATGACTTTCGTCCCGATTACCGGCGGCTGGGCCAGTTGCGCAGCCTCTGTCCAGGGGTGCCTTTGGTGGCCCTCAGTGCGACCGCTGCGCCCCAGGTGCGCGCCGACATCATTCGCCTGTTGCAACTGCGGCGTCCGTTGATTCAGGTGCGATCGGCCCGGCGCAGCAACCTGGTGTACGCGATGCAACGGCGGCCGGATGACCCCCTAGCCCAGGTGCTGGAGGTGGCCCAGGCGGCCAGGGGGGCTGTGCTCATCTATGCCCGTACCCGGCGGTCAGTAGAGCAGTGGGCAGCTCGCCTGACGGCGGCGGGCCTGGAGGCCATCGCCTACCACGCCGGGATGGATCCGGAGAGTCGTCAGCTGGCCCTCGAGCATTTCCAAACCCAGCCCAGACCTGTGCTGGTGGCCACCGTGGCCTTTGGCATGGGAGTGGATCGGCCGGATGTGGGCTTGGTGTTGCATCTGGATCTGCCGGCCAGCGCAGAGGGCTATCTCCAGGAATCGGGCCGGGCCGGGCGGGATGGCCAACTGGCCCACTGCCTGGTGCTCTTCGATCCAGCCGATCGCACCAGCCTGGGCTGGGCGATTCGCGCCGCCGGCACCCAACTGGACACCCAGGCGTTGGGCCCGGAGCAACGCCGCCAGGAGCAGCATCGGCTCGAATTGGCCCAACGTCAGTTGCGGCGCATGGAAGCCGTCGCGGAGGACGAGGGGTGCCGAGAGCAGGCCCTCCTGCTGGCGGTGGGGGAGCTGGCTACCCCCTGCGGGCGCTGCGACAACTGCCAGCGGCAAGCCCAACGGGTGGATTGGTCTGAGCAGGCATCCCAGGTGCTGGAAGCGGTTTCGGCCCGCAATGGCCGGGATCTAAGGCTTCTGGCCGAAGACCTGGCCTCCGGGCGTTCCTCGGGGGAAGACCAGCGCTGGGCCTGGTTGGCCCGCCGCCTCGTGCAGGAGGAATTGATTGGGGAAAGCGACGATGGCGCCCAACGCCTGTATCTGCGGGATTCGGGCCGGCGCTACCTGCGCCAGCCCTGGCCCCTCCATTGGGCGGCCTAGCCGCCTTTGGCTTTGCAGAGGTCGCTTACCAGCTGTTCTTCGAAATCAGCCTGGGGAGCCTCCCAGCTCTTCCATTGGCCCGATTGGCTCGTGGTGTTGAGTTTGCGGGCACCGCAGTTGATGGCCAGATAGAGGGGTTGGCCCTTGCCGTTGAGGCTGGGTGCGACGTAACTCCCCCCCATCGACTGCCAGTTGGCCCAGTCCACCTGAAGCGGGCCGTAGTTGCGCCAATCGGAACTAGCCAGCTTGGTGGTGGTGCGGCTGGTTGTGGCTGGCCGGGGCCGGCTCGCCACGGTTGTGGTTTGGGCTGGTGTGGTTTGTGCTGGCGTTGTTTGTGCTTGTTGGGCTTGGGTTTTTGCTATTTGAGTTGTGGGGCTGGGGGTGGTTGCGACCGGCTTGGCGGCCGGTTGGCTGGCTGCTACAGGCTTGGTTTCAGCAACCGGCTTGGTCTCGACGGGAGGTTTCGCTTGGACGACAGGTTTCGCTTGGACTACAGGCTTCGCTTCGACAACAGGCTTGGTTGCCACCACGGGCTTCGCTACGGCTACGGGCTTGGCCTCGACCACTGGTTTGGTTTCGACCACTGGTTTGGTTTCGACGACAGGCTTGGCCGCGGTTTGGACGGCTGGTTTTGGCTGGGGCTTGGGTTTGGGAGCGGGTTTCGCCGCCTGTTTGGGGGCGGGTTTCGGCGCTGGTGGTGCCTGCAGCTTGATCCGGGTTCCGGCAACCACAAAATCAGGGTCGGCGAGCTTGTTGAGCGCTATCAGCCGATCCACCGAGGTGTTGTGGCGATCGGCGATGTGGGACAAACTCTCCCCCGACTGCACCACGTGCTCGCTGGTTTTACTGGCGCCTGCTGTGCCTCTTGAACTGATGGGGCTGTTGGCCGGGGCGGTGGAGGGGCGGCCTGGTATTGCGATGCGCTTACCCGCCACCAACAACTTGGGATCACTGATGTTGTTGAGCTGCAGCAGCCGGTTGGTGGTGGTGCCAAACCGCTCAGCCAACTCGGACACCGTTTCGCCCTTCTTGACCGTGTAGGGAGCCGTGGGCAGGGGTTTCGCAGGTGCTGCCTGGCTGGAGTAGCCGCTGGCACCGTTGCCGCTAACCACCAACGTTTGGCCGAGGGTCAGCTTGTCGGGATCGCTGATGCCATTGAGGCGCATCAGGCGGTTCACGCTGATACCAGCCCGGTCGGCAATCCCTGAGAGGGTGTCGCCGTCCCGAACGGTGATGGTGCCGCCCCGGGAACTTCCCTGGCTGGAGTTCGAGGCCCCACTCCCTTGCCGGCCGCCTGGAATCACCAAGGTCTGGCCAATCGCAAGTTTGCTGGGGTCGGTGAGACCGTTGGCTTGCATCAGCCGTTTCAGGCTGACGCCATTGCGATCGGCAATTTCAGAGAGGGTTTCGCCGGGTTTGACCACCACATTGGCCATGGCGGCCAGGGGCCATAGGCCTGGCAGTGGTAACACCATCGCTAGGGCCAGAGCAGCAAACGAACGACGGATGGGCACTATCAATGGAGCGGACAACGCGATCGTCGAACGTTAGAGGGCCTTCTGGGGCGGATCCAGTCCCCCTGGGCATCAAAGGTTCTGATCACGTCACCCCAGCAGCAATTTGACCAGGCCGAGCTTGCCTTTGTAGGGGGGGTAGCGGAAGGGCAGATCCAGCCAGAAGGGACGCTCAAGCACGCTGCGTTGGTGGGAAAAGGTGAGGAAGCCGGCCCGGCCGTGGTAGCTGCCGAGGCCGCTTTCGCCCACGCCCCCAAAGGGCAAGGCGCTAGCTCCGGCCTGCATCACCACATCGTTGAAGCAAACGCTGCCTGAGCTTGTGGTTTGGAGGGTGCGCCGCTGGGCGGCTTTGTCGTTGCTGAAGAGGTAAAGGGCGAGGGGCTTGGGCCGGCTGCGCACCTGCTGGAGGCCTGCTTCGAGCCCGGCGATGGTGAGCACCGGCAGAATTGGCCCAAAGATCTCCTCTTGCATCAGGGGATCGTCAGCCCCATCCAGCGCTACCCCATCCAGCGCTACGAGGGTGGGTTCGATGCGGAGCGTGGCCCGATCGCTGCGACCTCCCGCCAGCACTTGGCCCCGGGCTTTGGCTCCGGCCAGGAGCCCCTCAAGGCGATCGAATTGGGCCTGGTTCACGATGGCCCCCAAATCGGGGCTGGTGAGCGGATCGTCGCCGTAAAAGTTGGTGATCTCAGCGGCCATGGCCTCGATCAAGGGGGCCCGCAGCTCGGGCACCACCAAGACGTGATCCGGGGCCACACAGGTTTGGCCCGCATTGAGGCCCTTGCCCCACACCAGCCGCCTGGCGGTGACGGCGAGATTGGCGTCGTCCAGCACGATCGCCGGGCTTTTGCCTCCCAGTTCCAGGGTTACGGGGGTGAGGTGTTTGGCGGCAGCGGCCATGACCAGCCGCCCCACCCGGCTGCCGCCGGTAAAAAAGATGTGATCAAAACGCTGCTCGAGCAGCTGGGCTGCCACCGCCCCATCGCCGATCACCACTTGCACCACCTCCGGGGGGAAGGCCAAGGGCAGTAGGCGCGCCAGGAGATCTGCCGTTTGGGGGGCGTGCTCCGAGGGTTTCAGCACGGCCGTATTTCCGGCGGCCAAGGCGCTCACCAGGGGCAGGAGCGTCAACTGGAAGGGGTAGTTCCAGGGACCAATGATCAGCACGCAGCCCAGGGGTTCGGCCTGCAGGAAGGCTCGGGCAGGTTTGAGGGCCAGGTCGATGCCTACCGCTTGGGGGGCCATCCAGAGGCGCAGCTGGCGGCGGGTGTGGGCGAGCTCCTGGCGGATGGCCACCAGCTCGAAGGTGGCCTCCAGGGGCGCTTTACCGAGATCGGTGGCGAGGGCCTCGAGCACCTCGGCTTCGTGGCTGCTGAGCAGGCCGGCGAGCCGGTCGAGCTGCTCGAGGCGCCAGGCCAAGGGCCGGCTCACCCCCCGGTCAATCGGCTCGCGCATCGCTTCGATCGAAAGCGCTAATGCCATGCAGCGGAATCGTTGTTGGTGGAAGAATCCAGCCCCCCTTGGGGTTGACGGTGGAGGGTGCCAACCCCACCGTGGATAAAGCCCTTGACGAGATTTGAACTCGTGACCTCTCCCTTACCAAGGGAGTGCTCTACCACTGAGCTACAAGGGCATGTGGAAGGTGGGCCGGGTTGGATTTGAACCAACGTAGGCAGAGCCAGCGGATTTACAGTCCGCCCCCATTAACCACTCGGGCACCGACCCGAACCACACC
>CAMDEM010000036.1 GCA_945896675.1 Cyanobium sp. NIES-981 | reverse complement strand
ACGCAGATCCAGGGGCGCATGCCAAGGCGGTAGGAGAGTTCCCACTCACGTCCCATATAGGCATAGATGCCGATGAGGAAGTGGAAAATCACCAGTTGGAAAGGACCGCCGTTGTACAGCCACTCGTCGAGGCTGGCGGCTTCCCAGATGGGATAAAAGTGAAGGCCGATGGCGTTGCTGGAAGGAACAACAGCACCAGAAATGATGTTGTTGCCGTACAGCAGGGAACCTGCAACAGGCTCACGGATGCCGTCGATGTCGACAGGGGGTGCTGCGATGAACGCAACGATGAAGCAGATGGTGGCAGCCAACAGCGTGGGGATCATCAGCACACCGAACCAGCCCACATAGAGGCGGTTGTTGGTGGAGGTGACCCACTCGCAGAATTGCTGCCAGCTGGAAGCGCCTTGGCGCTGCTGGATGGTGGTGGTCATGAGAACGGTTGAATGTGTGCTCGCTTGGCCATTGCCCGGAGGCCCTGACTGGGGAGCGGTACGTAAGTGCGGTGCGGAAACCCGCTCGCTCTCATCAAATTAACACGACTTCACAATTGGCCATCGCCGATTACCCGAATTCATTCAGCAACCTTGCTTATCGACGCCATAGGCCCCACTTATCACCCTGTGATGGTGGGTTGATGGGCTCCTCAGGAGGAGCGCTATGCGTCGATTCCCAGCCGGGCCCTGAGTGATGGCTCAGGACACTTCGTCAAGCTGCTGCTCCCTTACCTCAAGCAGGCCATCTGCCAGGGGGACGATGGACTATTTGACGTGATCCAGCATGTGATCACCAAGCTTGTCTGAGCACAACAAAGCCCGGAGCGTTGGCCTCGGTCATTTGCCTGCTCAGCGGGGGTGCCTGCGTGGATGTCACGGCACAGCTGTGCGTGGCTGGTGGGGCTGAAGCCACGACCATCCACGGCGAGCGGGATCCGGTCCCCGGCTACCCCGAAAGGCTAATCAGTCCTCGGGCTCCGGGCTTAGGGGCAGCCGTCGCTCTATCAGCAGAAAGACCAGCCAGGAAACGCCAGCGCTGATCTCGCCTGTTCAGTCGTTGCGCAGCAGTTCGACGATCGACACGGTGTTGGCGCCCATGGTGGAAGTTCTTGGGCTGAGCTCCTTCACCCGCTGGCGCCCCTCAATGCCCCGGTTCGCCAACGTCTTCAGCCCTGGCCACGCTGGCTATAGCGATTACCCCACCCTGGAACTCCAGCCATGAGTACCCCAACCTCCATAGATGTGCTGGTGATCGCCGCTAGCAACGGCCATAACCTCCAGCTGGGCGAGCGCTTCGCAGCGGCCGCCCGCCAGCAGGGCCACAGCGCTGCCGTGCTCGACCTCACCACCATCAACATGCCTCTGTTCACCGCGCGAGCCCAGGTCGCCGGCACACCGCCAGTGTTGGCGGCGTTGGAGGCCCAGCTCGCTGCCGCTCCGCGCTGGGTGATCTGCTCGCCGGAATACAACGGCTCGATCCCGCCGGTGCTCACCAGCGCAATCGCCTGGCTGTCGGTGCAGGGCAGCGACTTCCGGGCCCTGTTCAACGGCCGCCCCGTGGTGATCGCCACCCACTCCGCCGGCGCCGGCTATGGCGTGCTCACGGCCATGAGGCTGCAACTGGCCCATCTCGGCGCCCATGTGGTGGGCCGCCAGCTGTCGAGCAACAGCGACAATCCCGCCAAGGACGACTCAATCGCTGATCTGATCACGCGACTGCACCAGCTGAATATTGCCCAACCATGACTTCCTCCTCCTCCACGTCGTCTTCAACCGCCTCAGGCCTGGTATTTCACCCGGCCGCCCAGCGCTTCCACAACCAGCTCGACTGGCTCGAAAGCTGGCGCAGCTTCTCCTTCTCCAGCCATTACGAAAAGGCCTGGATGGGCTATGGCCCCCTGCGGATGATCCGAGAACCCAGGCGCCGTGCCGCCAGGATCAGCGGCTGAAACGCTCTGGCAACGAAGGTCGCTCAATAAGCAACCTCTGTGCGCACATTCTTGAGGTGGGGTCTGAATAGCCCGGCCGCAGACCTGCTGAACAGGCTTACCGCTGGCACCAGTCCAGCCATGGTTGATTCACCTCCCAGCCACGCCTTCATTGGTTGACTTCGAGGCTCCCAGCTAGTTGCCACACGGCACGGCGGGAAGGGCAGGGGTTCTCTCCTGCCCTCACTATTTCGACAAGCCGTGAGTGGTCAGGCCAAGACTTGCCTGCTGCAAGCTCCACCGGCTCAAGTGAGGCCGCTCAATGCGGTCGGCCAAGTTGCCTACGGCATGGGCAGCTGAAGGTGACCTGGCCACAGATCGCCTTTTTGGTTCCTCCAGCTGCGTGTGGCATCTGTCTGAACCCTTGAAGGGAAGTCAACAGTTTTGAGTCAAGGGCGCGGTGGTGATCAGCCGGCCGTCACCCGTGCATGGGTTTTGTGCTCTCCTTGGTCTTGCCGACCAGTACGCCGCTCGGCCAACTGCCAACCGGCAACTGCGATGCCGCCTCCCAGGGCCAGGATCAGCAGATCCCGCAGCCAGCTCGGCAGGTTTCCGGCCAGCCCTTCCGCCAACGGAGTGCCCTTGGGATCGGGGCCATAGGCAACCTGGCAGGCCGCGTTAAGCAATTGGGCCTGGGCCGCCGTTGAAGGAATTTGACCATCCAGTAATCCCTCCTGACAGTTGGCCGCACCCTTAATCGGGGCCGTTGCGCCTGTGGGGCCAGAGGGGTTGGCCACTGCGTAGCTGAAGTTGGCACCGCTGCTTCCCACCGAATCCACCGAGCCGTAGTTGAGCTGGTAGTTGCTGTCGGGCACATCAATGACGGGCGACTGCTGGTTGGCGGCCTGATCCACCAGATCGGTGATCACAGCCCCAGCGGCTAGCCCAGCCAGACCCCAACCAGGTGAGCTGCCGCCCCACCAGCCCCAGCTGTTTTGCGACCAGTTGTACCAGCCATAGCCCCAGGGGCGATTGCCCCAGTAGCCGCCGTTATTCCACTGGGGACTCCAACCTTCCACATTGCGGTTATAGAAATTGTTTTCGAGGTTGACTTGGCGGTTGAAATCGCCCCGGTTCCAACCACCACCCCCATTCCGGTTCCCGTCATTCCAAGCTCCTTGGTAGCGCCCAGAACGGAACTGTTCAGCAGACATGTTGTGCCCAGTCCAGGCGGAACGGGCCCCAGCCCCATAGAGAGGATGGACACCCTGATACCCGCGGTTGAGATTGGCCTCACTTGGAGCAGTGCGATAGGCAGATACTGGGCGCTGTTCCGCAGGGCGCGGTTCCGAAATCGGCGCAGAGCGCTCAGGGCTATAAGCGGGTTGAGCCATCCGTTCTGGGGCTGGGGCTGGGGCAAAAGACCGCTGAGGAGCAACAGAAGGGGCGCCACTGAAGTGATAGCTGCCGCCACCACCACCTCCAAAGCCGCCTCCACCATGAAAGCCACCGCCACCTCCGCCGCCCCTCGCCAGGGCCGGAGCCATGCCAGTACCAAGCAGAACAATCAAGCCAAGGGAGGTCCAGCGCATCGAAAGCAGACAAGCGGTTGCTAACCAGGCCAAAAAAGCCCTTGATCGTTTCTAGCCCGTAGCTGCTGCAGGGTGATGCTGCTGCAACGATTAGTGACATTGAACGTGTTGAAGAACGGGACTACTTGGAAAACGATGTCATGCATCCCCCCGCTATTTAAGTGTCTGTATGACCTGCCAGACCTTCCCCTATGAGGTGGCCAACCACTGCGCTAAAGGGGCTTGGAACTAAAAGCCGGCTAACGGATTTGAACCGATGGCCTTCACTTTGCAATGACTCTCGTTTTGAGATCCAATGTGCTGCAAGGCTTTGAGCTGTGTTATTGACTTTTTAATTAACCGATTAATCAACCTGTTGCTCAACTATTGTCGGTCTCCATGCCCTTCGTTGGCCACTGAATAACGTGGTGGGACTAGACGGCTAAGCCGCGTCTCGCAGTGTTTGGCGACGAGAGACGGTTCTAGGTCTTGGCCTTGGCGGCCGAGCCCACGGGGGTCTTGCCAACCCCCATGCCTCGCAACTCGGTAAGCAAGCCATTGAGCACGGCCTTGGCATCGCCAAACACCATGGCGGTTTGGGGGAGCTCAAACAGGGCATTGGCAATGCCCGCATAGCCAGCCCCAAGGCTGCGCTTCACCACAAACACCTGGCGGGCTTGATCCACCTCAAGTACCGGCATGCCATAGAGGGGGCTGGTGGGATCAGTTTTGGCATCGGGGTTCACCACATCGTTGGCACCGAGCACGATCACCACATCGGCCCGGGGAAACTCCGGATTGATGATGTCCATTTCGAGCAGCTGCTCATAGGGCACATCGGCCTCAGCCAGCAACACATTCATGTGGCCTGGCATCCTTCCCGCCACCGGATGGATGGCATAGCTCACCTCCACGCCATGGGCTTCGAGCAATTTGGACAGTTCCCTTAGGGAGTGTTGGGCTTGGGCGACGGCAAGGCCATAGCCGGGCACAAACACCACCCGTTCTGCCTGCTCTAGGGCCATGGCACATTCTTCGGCGCTGCAGCTGGTGATGCGGGTGTAACCGGCATCACTGGAAGCCCCACTGCCGCCACCGCTCGTGGCCCCGAGGGCGCCACCAAACAACACCGATACGAGGGAGCGGTTCATGGCCGTGCACATCACCTGGGTGAGGATCAGACCCGCGGCACCCACCATGGCGCCGGCGACAATCAGTAACTGGCTGCCCACCACGAAACCCGCAGCGGCAGCAGCCACTCCGGAATAGGAATTCAACAGCGAAATCACCACCGGCATGTCTGCTCCGCCGATGGGCAGGGTGACCCCGATGCCCAACAACGTTGATGCGGCAAGCAACAACCACAACGCCCACCCTGAGGGCTCGATTGGCAAACCAATCGCCCCCACCAAACACAGGCCCGCGAGGGCGAGATTGACTGCGTGGCGCAGGGAGCTCTGGGTCCAGCCAGGGGTGTCGAGCCAGCCCTGCAACTTGGCCATCGCCACAATCGAGCCGCTGAAGGTGATGGCACCCACAAACACCGAAATAACAATAGAAATGCGGGAGACCAGGTTGGGCTCAGAGCTCTGGAACAACGCCACCCCAAGGGCCACCAGCAAGGAAGCCATCCCCCCACAACCGTTGAACAGGGCCACGGTTTCGGGCATGGCCGTCATCGGCACCCGCTGGGCTGTGATCAAACCAGCCAACCCGCCCAAGGCGGTGCCGGCGGCAATCCAGAGCCAGGCGGTGCTGCCAGGCTGTAGTTGAACAAGCAAGCCAACGACCGCCAAACCCAGCGCCAGCGCCGCCAAACCATTGGCCGAACGGGCTGAACTCACCTTGGAGAGCCCCTTAATCCCTAGGGCCAATAGCAAGACAGCCACCAAATCGATGGCGTAGGGAAAAACCTCCATTAGGTCCATCTGGCTCAGGTCCATCTCAGCTGCCTCCTGGGTTTGCGTTGGAATTTGATTTGGATTTGGTTTTCCGAGAGAACATCGCCAACATGCGATCCGTCACCAGGAACCCACCCACAACGTTGTAAAGGGCGAAGCCCAAAGACAGGGCTCCCAGCAGGAGCAGTGCCTGGTTCCCATTGGCCTGGGCGATCAAGGTGAGGGACGCCAGCAATGTGATGCCGCTAATCGCATTCGCCCCCGACATCAGCGGGGTATGGAGGGTTGGGGGCACCTTGCCGATCAATTCCAAACCCAACAGGCTGCCCAGGAGCAGCACCCAAAGGGCCTCACTGAGAGAGCTCATGACTTCACTCCAGAAACAACATCAGGGCGGCGGCATTCGCCGCCATGGGTAAGCAAACATCCAGCCACGATGGGGTCGTCGAGGTCGAGGCAAAAGGACTGGGGGCCTCCCTTGGGCTGGGGCTCTGCGTTGGCCGTCGCCACCACGTGCTCAATCAGGGCAGCGATGTTGCGGGCGTAGAGGGCGCTGGCGTGGTTCGCCACACTGCTCGGCAAACCGTCACCGCCGATCAGCTGGACTCCCTTCCGCAGCACAGTGGTGCCGGGCTGGGTTCCGGCGCAGTTCCCCCCCTGGGCCACCGCCAGATCCACCACCACCGATCCGGGGCGCATGACATCGAGCATGGCTTCATCGATCAATAGGGGCGCCCGACGCCCAGGCACCTGGGCCGTGCAAATCACCATGTCGGCCAGGGCCAATTGCTCGGCGAGTTGCTGGCGCTGGGCCGCGAGGAAAGCCTCTGTTGCCGCTTGGGCATAGCCACCGGATTCAGCAGGGAGCTCCTCCTTCTCAGGGGGTGATACGAACCGCCCACCGAGGGATTCCACCTGCTCCTTGGCAGCGGCACGCACGTCGGTGACGTACACCACAGCGCCTAGCCGACGGGCCGTAGCCAGGGCCTGCAGCCCGGCCACACCAGCGCCCAAAACGAGGGCCCGAGCGGGCTGAATTGTGCCAGCCGCTGTCATCAACATCGGCACATAACGATCCAGAGCAGCCGCGGCGACGAGCACGGCCTTGTAGCCGGCGATGTTGGCCTGGGAGGAGAGCACATCCATGCTCTGGGCCCGGCTGATCCGTGGCAGCAATTCCAGCGCCAGCGCCGAAACCTGCCGGTTGTTGAGCGCTTCTACCAAGGGGGTGGCGCCATAGGGAGAAAGCAAGCCCGCCAGGAGGGCTCCTGGCTTGAGTTGACCAAGCGATTCCGGGCCAGGCGGATTGACGCACAACACGGCGTCGCTGTTGCCCCATAGGTCGTCGGCGTTGGCAAGGAGAACGGCGCCGGCGGCGGCAAAGTCCGCATCTGCATAGCCAGCGGCCTCACCCGCACCCTCTTCCACATGGAGGTTTAGGCCCTTTGCCAGTAAGCGACGCACCGTCTCTGGCGTCGCCGCCACCCGGTGCTCCCCAGAATCGCGCTCTCGTGGAATCAGTACGTCTGCCAATGGGCTCCTAGCTCACTTGAAACAATCACAATCGAGAATTGTGGGGGCTGCCACGGAATTGCGAGCAATGTGAGTATTTGCCCACCTACTCAGCTTCCTTGGCAAGCTGTCTCTCTGCCACTGCTCCAACAGTCTCCACCTAAGCGAGGGCTAGCCGTCCGACGCGACACTGCATGAATCCGTCCAATCAGTCGGCACGCCATTGAACAGACCTTTAGGTGTCCCAAGGGCCTTGCTGACAGATTCAGTTTTGCCTTGAGGTTGGGGAGTATTCCATCGAGCCGGTTCCTTCGTGGCGGGACCGGCTTTTTTTGTGGCCAATGCGGCTGCAAGGGATGGCCCAGCCTTACTCAAACGATCTTCGACTGCGAACAGCTCCATTTGAGGTGCGGGAGCCGCCGAGTTCACCTGCAAATGATGTTTCCGCTGAGTGGTGGGACTGCCTAGATAGCGAAACTCGGCGGTGCTCTCGATGGGTGCCTAGGAGGGAGGTTGCTAAGGATTGGTCTCCAGAAGCGGCATGACGCAGATGGGCATCAAGACTTAGGCGGGATTCACGATGTCAATTAATTTTCCTTTGCTGTCAAAGATATAATGCCTTTTGAGGGTCTCTCTTGCCTTGCTTAATGTTGCCCTGATTGCCGACGCTAAATCTGGTTTTTTCTCGTCGCAGTGACATTTCCCATGCTCGTCCTTGAAGGCAATATGGTAAGCCATTGATTGAGCGTGTACTGCCACTCAACTTTATTCGCAACTTCCCGGCACACCGAAATCGACTGGTTGATTTTAGGTTTGACTCATAAAGTATAAATGCTTATTGGCTTCAGGGCCTGACTCTCCAGTGAAAGCAGGGCGACTGGCTCACGGAACTGGATCTCCTCCACTTGGGCGATGCTCTGCATCGCAGCGCCCTTTCCCAAAGCGGTTACGACGACACCGCCTTTGATGTGATGGTCGGCATCGCTGATCTGCTCGAAAGCGATCACGGCTGGAGCACCGAGCAATCAGAGGCCTAGCTGGAACGCATGGGCCTCTGGGAAGAGGACTCTTTGCAAGTAAGCCCCACCAAGGGCTAACGCCCCATTGAGCCAGTAGTTGCATTCATCAGCCCTGGGCTACGGTCTGGGGCTTTTTGGTGCAAATGGGGCTTCCCCAAGCCTGGAAACCAAGCAACCGAAACCACCCTCCCGAACACCGACCGAGAAAACCGCCGAGTCAGGTGCTGACCTTGAGGGATCAGACCCTGGTGAATTGGGCAGGCACTGCGTCACCCTTCTTCTCGCACCATATTTTCATGCTTTTCCGTAGGTCTGCCATTCTCCGATGCCATTGAATGAGTGGTCGATTAAATGGCGAAGCTCAAACCGATCGGGATTGATGGTTCCAATAACCGTGGCTTCAGCGAGTTCTTTTAAACCCTCATCTCCTTTCTGAAAGAAAATGCACCACCCACAATCCCGTGCAGCTTCTAGGAGTAAATGGTGGTGCTTTTCATCCTCTTCCAGCAAGCCTTCTGTTGGGCTTCCATCGATATGACGTTGCAGATTGTCTGCATGCCAGCGGATGTAGTCAACAGCTTGGTCAATTTCTATTGCAGGGCCTGGTCTGGTTGGCCGCTGTAAATGAGACGTTGGCATGTTGCTAGCAGTTAAGAAGTGGGGAACTCGTTAAGGCGCTTTCGTATCTGCCAGAAAGTCAACTGCAGACCACTACGCAGCAGCGGGTAGCGCTCAGCCATCGCGGCGTATTCAGCTGATTGTCGGTATGAGGATTCCAGAAGCCGGTAGTCAACGTCCTGGCGCATGGACTGCTGCTCTCCGGAAACCAGCTCAGCTGCCAGCTCTAGTTGCCTACGGCCTGGACGATCAGATGTCATGAAGGTCAAAGCGGGCGCTAGGGGTTGCGGCAGTGCGCTAGGAAACAAACCTGCTGGATTCGGTTGGCAGTTGCTGCTCCTGTCAGCGGGAGCAGACAGAAGGCGTCGCTGGAAGCGGGGCACCCCTTGCATCGCACCTTCACAACCTGTTACACTGCCCTTAACACTTCGTCACAATCATGGCTGAGTCCGCTTCTCGCTTCGGGTTTGTCGCTTTTGCTGAAGCCTGGAATGGCCGTCTGGCCATGCTCGGCTTCGTGGTCGGTCTTGGCACCGAGCTCCTGACAGGTCAGGGCATCCTTTCCCAAATTGGTCTGGGTTGAGCGCCATGGAAACCGACTACACCGCTGCAATTTCTGTCGTTGCCCTGATCACCGCCGTGCTCTCAGCAATGACGATCTACGTGCTGAGTCGTCCAACGGACCTGGCCAAGAGAGTTTGATGATCGCAACCATCACCATCGCTTTATTCGGTACCTGGGTGATTGGTGCCCTGCTTAAGCCGGATCTGGCTAACTGAACTATTCCTACCCAACTCTGATCAAAAGCCAATGACAAACACTCCAGCTGACAAAAAGTGGTTTGAGCATCGTGCTGAGCAGATGATTCATCTGGAACAGCTCAAGCGCGTTGAGCTCTTTAATGGCAGGGCTGCAATGTTGGGAATTGTCATCGGCATCATCACCGAGGGACTTACCGGCTCAGGAATTGCCCATCAGATCGGGCTCGGAGCACTGGTGGACGGCTACGCCGCTTGCCGCACTCAGTTTCTGCCCTTCTGCTTCTGAGCAGCAGGCCAGTTAACTCTGAGACAAACCCCTCGGGCAAGCCCCGGGGGGTTTGTTGTTTTTGGATGCGCCTACTCCAATGAATGCACTGGTTTCGTGTTTTCCCCGATTATTTTGGCATTGCTAGCTCGAAACCTTTAGGCCAGCAACCCCGGCAAAAAGAAGATCCGCCGGGTGCCCGTGGATGGCCTCGAGGTCGAGGTCAAGCCGTGGCGGGCAGCCATCGACGATCACTCCCACACCGCCCCCGTGGGATTCCCCGAAGGTGCTGATCTGAAAGAGCTTCCCGAAGCTGCTGCCCATCACATGGTTTCGATCGTTGGAGCCTACCCAGAAGCCCTAGAGCAAGGTTGGATCGGCCCCAACAGGACGGTCCTGGCTTGG
>CAMDEM010000035.1 GCA_945896675.1 Cyanobium sp. NIES-981 | reverse complement strand
AAGGCCAAGGCTGAGGCGAGCGATGGGCGGCGCCCAGCTGACTGTTTCATGGACGTTCAGTGGATGTTCAGTGAACATTCCGTTGGCCACCAATTTTGCTGCCCGTGGGGCCGGTTGTCCTGCTGGGCTTCGAAGCCTTGAGCCCATGGGACGGGGCCAGGATTGTTTGCTGTCGTTTGCTGCCGGTTTTGGAGATCATTACTTTGATTCCGATTGAGAATTATTTGATCCTTTTTAGAATTATTTGATCTTTTAGGGAATTAATATTCTTGCCATCCCCGTTTGCTGTCTGTTTGTTAGGCCTCAAGGGTGCTGCCGCTTTCCCCGGCTAGTGCTTGGAATCTCCTAGGCTTGGATCAGGAGTTTGGTAGATAGTCATGAATACCCATGATCCATCCCTGGCTGAAATGGCCGTGCAAGCTACTGGTCAGCCAATTAGTCGTTACTGTGTGGCCCACCTGGGGGTTCTGGAGCGGGGCCTTTCAATCAATGAAACGCTCGCATTGGTCTGCCAAAATTGCCCCATTCGTCAGATCCTGCTGGCTTCCCCAATGGATCCCCCTGTGCGTCGCCACCGCAACAAACTAGCCAGGATTCATAAAAAGTTTTTTCAATCACCCAGGCGTAGGCCAAGGCCAGTCACGCGTCAGCTCCGTTTGCGAATGAGGCAAGACTAGGGCTTGATGATTTTGCAAAGCAAGGGTTTAAGTATCTCAGGCGAGAGCATTGATTTTTTGGCGTCTTAAGATCTGGCCAATTAAGCTCAGGTCGCTCAAGAGCTCGTGCAACCAAGAGCTCGTGCAATTCAGAAGTAATGGCTTGCAGGCGAAGATGAAAGAACTTGCTGCTTACGCGTAAGCCCACTAATACCCGTAAGCCCAAGTAACCGCTTAAGCTCACGATGACGCGGTTACTTGGGGCCAAGTGGCATAGCAGCTTTGAGGCCGCGCTCAGCGACCTGCTATGGCATCGTCTGCCACCATCTGTTTGGAGCCCTTTTGTTGGCCGTGGAGCCTTCGCTCTGAGGTGACGACCACTTCCCCAATCAGAATTGCGCCACCAAGGATGAGTAAGGCTTTCGCCGCCATGGCGATCAGGTGTACGGCGGCTTCCATCCCGATGGTTTGTTCCCCACCGGTGTGATGCATGTGGGCTTGGGCCATGAAAGGAGTTGCAACTATGCCCGTTCTACGCAGGGCTGTCTTTGCCGAGACTCCCCTTGCCAATGTGCCGCAATTTAGACCCGAGTTGTCGTGTCGTCTTTGAGGAAGCGAAAGACACTTGGGGCCTTGAGGAGCAATAGCCAGGCAACCCCAAATGAGACCCCAGGCACCCACTGTTCTTGCACCAGGGCTACGACAGCCACGGTGCTCGCTGTGACCCGCAATGCCCGTAGGCCAAAACGAGCCAAGACAAGCCCGCCTTTGGATTGACGCTGCGAGGACGGTGGCTCAGCTTTTGTCACCACCGCATGCCGATGCGCTTGAGGAACTGCTGATCGTGGCTGAGACCCGACAATTTCTCTTCAGCTAAATCCTTCAGGATCTCCGCAAGCAACATGAGAGTGACCGGTCCAGTACGGCTGCCAATGAATTCAGCCAGAGATGCCAGGAAATCTGGATCAGAAAACTCATTGTCCTCCATCCCGAAGCTACCAGCTCTGCCAAGGGTGCACCCGGGAGAGCTGGGTTGGGTTGGTTTCAGGCGATCAACAGCGTTGTTGCAGCAGCGCTGCTGTTAGCGGCGGTAGTAATTGCCATGACTTTCCGTGTGGACGTAGGTGGCCCCCCCAGGACCACGGACCCCGTAGGAGCCGTTGGGTCCAGATACGGCCCCTCCCCCGTAGCGGCCCCGATAGCCGTTCACCCCGTTGGCTCCGTAGTAGGCACCGCCCCGGTAAACCGGTCCTCCGCCCACCACACCCACGGGAGCCACGATCACAGGGGCAGGTGCAACGACGACAGGTGCCGGGGCTACCACAAACGGTTGGGCTGGCACCAGGACGCATTGACCCACGGAGAGGTAGTACCCCGTACTGCAGATGATTTCAGCCGTCGCCGGGCGGTGGCTTGAGACGATCGGGGCCAAACCAACCAGGCCACCAGCGAGCAAGGGCAGGACTTTGCGAAGCATGGGTTTTTAGGGGAGCTTCAGGTGTTGATTCTGGTCTAAGCGGTTTGGACTCCCAATGGGAGTCCCTTCAGCTTCTGGTCAGTACAGATTGGAGTAAGGCACTGAGCTCCTCCAGTTCTTCCCGATCCAAAATCCAATCCCCATTTTGAATTTTGGTCACATGGTCGCTTTGCAGCATCCAGCCATCTTCCAGCTGGGATACGACGAAATGGGTGGAGTTGTATTGGCTCATGACACACCGGTAGCTGGGGAAGGAGTACCTCGATCCTATGGAGTGCCATGGGGGTGGCGTAATGACAGGCATCCGCTATTTTTTCTAGTAATTCATCATGCTCCCCATGGCTCTGATCGGTTCTGAGCTCCTTGCTCAAGTCAAGGAATCCGGAGACATCTCCAAATCTGATCTAGTCCGTAGCTGTGGCTACGTGAGTTCCAAGAAAGACGGCACTGAGCGCCTGAACTTCACCGCCTTCTATGAAGCGCTGCTTGAAGCCAAGGGTGTGAGTCTGGGTGATCCAGGTGGCAAAGGAAAAGGCAAGGCGGGCCGTAGCTTGAGCTATGTGGCCACAGTTCAAGGCAATGGCAACCTGCTCGTTGGTAAGGCCTACACGGCTTTGTTGGAGCTCAATCCAGGCGATGAATTCGAAATTAAGTTGGGGCGCAAGCAGATCAAGTTGATCCCATCAGGCACCGAAGAGGAATGAGCCCTGCCTACGAGGTGAGTGTCCAGCCCAGTACCCAATCCTTTAAACGCGGTAATGACCGTTGCGACTTCCGATTGGGTATGGATCTCCAAGCTGATGTCATGACAGGACGCAATACCGTGATGACATTTTTTCTGCGGAAGCTGCGCCTTATGGCCCGGGTTTGACCTAATCCGTTTGTGGCTTTGTCGCGGCCTGCAGGTGCCCTGCGAGCACCATGGCACCCACTGGCCCCTCCTCGCTCGACAAGAGATCGGCAATGTCCTCAATGGACAGCCCTGTGGCTTCACTGAGATATTCCAATACGCCGAGGAATGAGTCAAGACATTGCTCTGTTTCTTGGTTTGTCCCGCTTCCTACTTTCTGGCTGGGGATTGCCATCGCCGTTTCTTCTCCAGAGTTCACCGTCCCACCTTCACCCGATTTCCCTGCCTCCAGGCATGGGCGCATCGCCCTTGCGGCGCCTTCGCGGCGCCATTGGCACTGGGGTTTGGGGCCTGCCCTTTTTAGGGTTTGGTCAGCACGTCTTTGGGTCCATGTCCTCCCATCAACGCCTGCCTGATCCTTCAGAACCCGACTCTTTCGTTGGCGATCCCAGCTGCCACCAGCCAGGGCCCCCACCCAAGACCGATCAAATCGCCCAGGAGATCGGCAATTTCATCCCGCTTGTCATCGACAGCTTCCGGCCCATCTCACCTGGGATGACAACGGCGAGCTTGCCATTGACTAGAGGCTTGCAAGGGAGCGTAATACTCCTTCATCTCCTGTTACAGTAGATGCATCCACCCGTCATCCATCACCATGGCCGACAACAACTCCCGCTTTGGCTTCGTTGGTTTTGCTGAAACCTGGAATGGCCGCCTTGCCATGTTGGGCTTCGTGATCGGCCTGGGTACCGAGCTCCTGACCGGTCAAGGCATCCTCAGTCAGGTAGGCCTCGGCTGATTTTTAGCCCTGTCCTGAAACCCCGTGGCGAAAGCCATGGGGTTTTTTGATGGGAACCTGTCGGCTGTGAAGGTCTTGCACGGCCTCGTCTGCGTTCTCCCCCCTTCTCTCTTCGTTTTCCTCGATGGCTGCTGCGAAACCCCCTTCTCCCCTGGTGGTGAAGCTGCAAATTTTGGGCGTGTTCTGTGTGCCTTTGGCCTTGCTGGGGCTCTGGCTCAAGGGCAAGGGTTTTTGGTGAACCCCCGCTCCAGCGCCCTTTTCATCTGGGCGCTCGTTTCTTTAGATTTGCTTTAGGATTGCCTTGACTTGAGCGGTTTCGCTTTGCCTCCTTCGGCTTCCTTGCTTGCTTTGGCTGGCCTGCTGGGCTTTGCTGTTCTCGAGGTGGCTTTGCGTTTTGTTCCCTAGGATTACCCCTGCAGGCTGCGGTGTCTGCCAGCTGCACGGCCCGGCTGGGTCTTCTGTTAACCGCCATGAGATTGCTCGGACACCGCTTTGGGTGTTGCGCCATCACCCGGATCCTTCACCCCTGTTGGGTTGGTTGTTTCTCGATACCCTGCGCCATGTCGGTGGACCTGCCGACTTCACCCCCGATGAGGCAGCTTCCTGGGGTCCGGCAGTTCAACAGGCCAGCCAATTGGTGCGCCAGCTCACGGGTTGTGATCGGGTGTACGCGATTGCTTTTGGCGAGGGTGCCCGCCATCTCCATCTCCATTTGATCCCCCGATTTGGAGACGATCCGACTACGGCGGCTTGGTTGATTGCCGATCACTACCGCTCTGTTGAGCGGGGCGAACGGTCCGCGGCGGACCCCGCCCTCGTTGCCAACCTGGTGGATCGGGCCCGATCCCTGGCCCAGGATCTCGGGAGTTTCGCTTGACCGGACATCCCGTTCCAGATTCGGATTGTTCTCCAGGATTGGATTCTTTCCCAGGCTTGGATTCTTCCCCAGGCTCAGATTCTGTCCCCTCCCAACTCCAGGCCATCCGCGCTGACCTGGCCCAACTCCATCAGAGTGTTTTGGAGTTGCGCGGCCTGGTTCAGAGCCTGGTTACAGAAGGCCCATCGCTTGATTTGGCCCTTGGGAGTTCAGCTTCCAGACCAAGCACGACCCTGGCGCGCCGCAATCCCGAACGGTTGGCTGCAGAAGTGCAACGCCGCACGGCGTTGCTCACGGTTGAGGATCTTGATCCGCTCGATGGTGATACGGAGCTGGATCTAATGATTGACCGGCTCCATGACCTCGCCGTTGACGGTCCCTAACTGACCTTGACGACCTTTGACTGGCCCTGAACCCCCATGCCTGCCCAGCCCCTCAATAGCTCAGATCTCTCTGCGCTAGCTACCACCTTGCCCAACTGGCAGTTGGTGGCTGGAACATTGCACCGCGACCTGGTCTTTGCTGACTTTGTGGAAGCCTTCGCTTTTATGACCAAGGTGGCCCTGATCGCCGAAGCCATGGACCATCACCCCCAATGGAGCAACGTGTGGAACCGGGTGAGCATTGATCTGATCACCCACGACACGGGCTGCCTGTCCAACCTGGACGTGCAATTGGCTCAGCGGATCGATGGCCTGACCCCCTGAGCTCCCGTTTAAACCAGCATTGGAAGCTTGCTGGGATCCATCTGCTGGAAACGCAGCTTCTGCTTGCCGCCCCCTGCCTCCCCACCCACCGCCAGATGATTGGCCATTTCAACCGCCACATCGACCGCGATCGTGTGGCCTGCGCTGAATGTGCCCGCCAGGATGCTTTTGGCAATGGGGGTTTCCAGTTCGCGCTGAATGGCCCGCTTCAGCGGCCTGGCGCCATAGACCGGGTCGTAGCCAACGGCTGCGATCCAATCGAGGGCATCGGCATTGAGCACAAGGGCAATCTTTTTGTCGTCTAGGCGTTTGGCCAGCCGTTGTACCTGCAGTTCCACGATCTCGCGCAGTTCCTCCTGTCTGAGGCTGTGGAAGATGATCGTTTCATCGAGGCGGTTCAGGAATTCGGGGCGGAAATGACCCCGTAGGGCCCCATTCACCAGGGCTTCCATTTCACTGTGGCGGCCTGGATCTCCAGCGAGATCCAGAATCGATTGGCTGCCGATGTTGCTCGTGAGGATCAGCACCGTATTGGTGAAATCCACAGTGCGACCTTGTCCATCGGTGACCCGGCCGTCATCGAGGATTTGGAGCATCACATTGAACACATCGGGGTGGGCCTTTTCCACCTCGTCAAACAGGATCACCGCATAGGGCCTGCGACGCACGGCTTCCGTGAGCTGGCCGCCTTCTTCGTAGCCCACGTAGCCCGGAGGGGCCCCGATCAGCCGGCTCACGGCATGTTTCTCCATGTACTCGCTCATGTCGATGCGCACCATGGCGTCATCGCTATCGAAGAGTTGGGAGGCCAGGGCCTTGGAGAGCTCGGTTTTACCAACCCCCGTGGGACCGAGGAAGAGGAAGCTGGCGATGGGGCGGTTTGGATCGGAAAGGCCTGCCCGGGAGCGCTGGATCGCATCGGCTACGGCTGTCACGGCCTGGGCCTGGCCCACCACCCTGCTGTGCAACTCATCTTCCAGTTGCAGCAGTTTTTCCATCTCGCTTTGCACCAGCTTGGCCACAGGGATGCCGGTCCATTTGGCGATCACCTCGGCGATATCGTCCTCGGTGACCTCTTCGCGCAACAGGGATTTGTCGCGGGCGCCATCGGCTCCGGCTGCATTCAGCGCCTCCTCTTTGGCGGCTAGTTGCTTGTGGAGTTCGGCCAGGGTGCCGTATTCGAGCTCGGCGGCTTTGTTGAGGTCGTAGTTGCGCTTGGCCTGCTCCACCTGCAGCTGCACCTGTTCGATCTCTTCTTTGATCGCGCTCAATTCATCAATGGAACCCTTCTCTTTTTGCCATTGGGCATTGAGGGCACTCTGCTGTTCGCTGAGATCGGCCAACTCCTTTTCGAGGCGTTCGAGCCGGTCCTTACTGGCCGTATCCGATTCGCGCCCGAGGGACAGTTTCTCCATCTCCAACTGCAGGATGCGCCGATCCAGCTCGTCGATCTCCTCGGGCTTGGAGGTGATCTCCATCTTCAGCCGCGCCGCCGATTCATCCATCAAATCGATGGCCTTGTCGGGTAGGAAGCGATCGGCGATGTAGCGGCTGCTGAGCACCGCTGCAGCTACCAGGGCGTTGTCGGCGATCCGCACACCGTGGTGCACCTCGTAGCGTTCCTTGAGTCCGCGCAGGATCGAGATGGTGTCTTCCACCGTGGGTTGATCCACGAACACCTGCTGGAAACGGCGCTCCAGGGCCGGGTCTTTTTCGATGTGTTGGCGGTGCTCATCCAGGGTGGTGGCCCCAATGCAGCGCAGTTCGCCCCGGGCGAGCATCGGCTTGAGCAGGTTGCTGGCATCCATGGCTCCGCCGGAGGCACCGGCGCCCACCACGGTGTGGATCTCATCGATAAATAGAACGACCTGGCCCTGGGAGGCCGTGACTTCCTTGAGCACGGCCTTGAGCCGTTCCTCGAATTCACCGCGGTATTTCGCACCGGCGATCAGGGATCCCATGTCCAGCGATATGAGCTGGCGGTTTTGGAGGGCCTGGGGCACATCGCCGTTGACGATCCGCTGGGCTAGGCCTTCCACGATTGCTGTTTTGCCTACGCCTGGTTCGCCGATTAATACCGGGTTGTTCTTGGTGCGCCGGCTCAGGATTTGGATCGTGCGGCGGATTTCCTCATCCCTGCCAATCACCGGATCCAGCTTGCCCTCCCTGGCCGCCGCGGTGAGATCCCGGCCGTACTTTTCTAGGGATTCGTAGGTGCCCTCTGGGTTCTGATCGTTCACGGTTTGGCTACCTCGAATGGCTTGAACGGCATCCTTGAGCTTTTCGGTGGTGGCACCGCACTGGGAGAGCAGTTGCTTGCCGCAGCGATCATCGATGGCCAGGGCCAGGAGCAGGTGCTCGATGGCGATGAAGCTGTCGCCATAGCTGGTTTTGAGGGCCTCGGCTTGATCCAGCACGCTATTGAGCCCTTTGCCCAGATACACCATCTCGGGCGGGGCGCTCAAGCTGGGCTTGGCGGCGATGAAGGCCTCCACCTTTTGGCTCAAGGTGCCCAGCTCCACGCCGGCCTTTTCAAGAATGCGTCCGGCCAGGCCTTGTTGGGTCAACAGGGAGGCGAACAAATGCTCGCTTTCCATCTGTTGTTGGCGTTTTTGTTGCGCCAACTGTTGGGCGCCCACCACGGCACCCCAGGCTTTTTCAGTGAACAGTTCGGCGGTGGGATTCATGGCTCAATCTCCAGCTCTGGAGGGGTGGCACAACCGTATGGGTGTTTGGCAGTCGACCCATGCCGGGAGACCGAACCATCGGGTGCGGTGCCCCGTCCCCAGGTTGGGAGTACCGGCTGGCGATGGGGTGAAAACCGGCTCAATTCAACGCCGAACGTGACGCGTTTAGCCCATTCCCCTCGCTCCCCTAGGGCGCCGGCAGGGGAATCACCCCGGCATTGGCGCCGCAGAGTTTGAGGGGGCAACCATCGGGTCCGTAGATGGCATCGCTTGGGGAGAGGCAGCCGCCAGCGTTTTTGCCTGCCACCTGGCTGGGCTGGATGCGCCTGGGCTGGAGGTCGCTGTTCTTTGGTGCCACCACCAGGGGGCAGGAGCCCGCCATCCGCTCCTGGGCCAGGCCGGCCGGGCTGGTCGCTAGCCAGGCGGCGCCAACGAGGGCAAGCCAACGCCCTACCCCTTGGCCCAGTTTGAGTGATCGGATCGGCGCCATGGTCTCCATTGGAAGAGTCTGAATTAGAAGGGGGTGATGCATGATCCAGCCCTCATTCAAGCCCTTGCCGAGGCCTCCCGGGAGTTCGACGCCACAGGCAAGGATCCCGAACGCAATTGCTGGATGGCGGTGCACCGGCATGTGCACGGGGTGACCCCTAGTGAGTACGACATCCGCGAGGTGCCGGAGGATCTCTATCTGGCGGTTTTGGAGGCTCGGCGCGCCCAATAAAAAAGCCCCGGCTTGCGCCGGGGCCGAGGACGTGAACGAAGCCGATCAGGCCCAGCCTTTGCCAGCCATGTCGATCACATAGGCAGCCACGTCTGCAATGTCACCTTCGCTGAGCTTGCCACCAAAGGCGGGCATGGCGTTTTTGCCGTTGGTCACCTGGTAGGCAACGGCAGCTTCAGGGCCGGTGCTGTAGTTGGCCAAGTAGGCCTCGAGGGCATCTTTCTTCAGGGTGCGCTCAGCATTCACCACGTTGCCACCACCCATGTGGCATGCGGCGCAGTTGGCAGAAAAGATTTGACCACCGTGGGCCGCGTCGGCGGCAAAGCTCGGGGCGGCACCCAGAACGAGCGCCAGGCAGAGAGCAATCAGGGAAAAGATACGGCGCATGGGAGGGCGCTTCAAAGCGGGAGCAACCCAGCAAAATTAGGTCCTGATCGTGGCTTTCGTGACCCCAAAAGCCAGGATCGCAACATTTAGGGGCACCGCCGGGGGAGACCAGCCGTCTCAAAGACCGCTTCCAGGGTTGGAGCCAGGCTCACCAAGCCAAAACGCTCCGGTGGGCTTACCGGCTCATGGATGAAATGGCGCTGCTGAATGGAGAACAAATCCCAAGGGGTGATTTCAATCCGCAGCAGCTTGATCAGGCCATTGATCAACCAGCCCCGCAGGTCAACGGCGATGGGGGGATACCAACCGCCGCGCCAGCGGCACAGGCTCGCCACCGTGCCATTGACGGTGACAGCTTTTTGGCCCAAAACCAGCCGCCTTAGCGGACCCTGGCCTGGCTCGTAATTGGCTTGGTGGGGCGTGGTGGCCAGGTGGGCGCACACCGTGGCGATGTCGGCGGCGTGGATGAAATGGAAGCTGGCCTCCGCCCGCAACCACTTGGCCAACCAGAGGAATTTCACCGCCTCCAGCAGCCCTGCGGTGAGGTAGCTGGTGGGGTGGTGATCGCCTTTGTTGGTTTGGCCGGCGGGGCCGAGTTTCCCCCCAAACACCAGGGTTGGAAAGACGGCCACAATCTTCGGGGCGAGGGCGTGCTGCTCCAGCTGGCCCAGGCAGATGGCCTTGGTTTGGATGTATTCGGTGCCATGGGCCCCAGCCTCTGGCAGCAACTGGAGCTGGCGATCCAGGATGCTGGCGGTGGAGAAGTAGATCACCTGCTCCAGCACCGCTGGATTGGTGAGCCGGAGCAGCTCTTTGACGGCATCCACATTCACCGCTTGGGCCCTGGCGGGATCGCCCCAGGCCGTGGCGGTATGGATGATCCGGGTGGCCGAGGCGATGGCCTCGGCGTGGGGGCCAAGGTCGCGCAGGTCACCAATCAGCAAGGTGATCCTGGGATCCTGCGGGGACACCACCTGAAGCTTGGCTGGATCGCGGAGCAACAGCAAGAGATCGGCATCGCTATTGCGATACAGCTCTTCGGTGATGTATTGGCCAACGCAGCCACTGGCTCCTGTGATCAGGATGCGGGCTTTGGCTCCACTGGGTGGGCCTGGGTTTGCCGTCAAACGGCAGCACCCATGAGCTCATTGACCGCCTTGCCGGTTTCGAAGAACACCCGGGCATTGTCTTCCGGGGTGCCGGGGAGGATTCCGTGGCCCAGGTTGAGGATGTGCTTGCGGCCCTTGGCCTTGCGCACGCAATCAAAGATGCGCTCGCGGATGGCATCCGGGGTGCCAAACAGCAGGCCAGGGTCCACATTCCCCTGCACGCCCACGCCCTCGGGCAGCCGGGCGATGCCCTCGGCCATGTCCACGGTCCAGTCCAGGGACACGATGTCGACACCGGTGCGGCCCATGCGCTCGAGAACGCCTGCACTCCCAGAGATGTAGAGAATCAGGGGGGTGTCGGGGTGGGTGGCCTTGACCTGGTCGATCACCCGCTTTTGGTAGGGAGCGGCGAAGGTGTCGTAATCAACGGGAGAGAGCTGGCCGGCCCAGGAATCAAACAGTTGCACCACCTGGGCGCCGGAGTCGATCTGGTAGCGCACGTAGGTGGCAATCGAATCGGCGAGATGGCCCAGCAGTTGGTGCAACATTGCCTGCTCTTGGAACGCCATCGCCTTGATGACAGCGTAGTTCTTGGAGCTCTTGCCCTCCACGGCATAGGCAGCCAGGGTCCATGGGGCCCCCACAAATCCCAGAACGGCGGCCTCGTTGCCCACATCGGCCCTCAGCCGGCCGAGCACTTCACCCACAAAGGGAAGGGCAGCGGCGGGATCGAGGGGCCGCAGGGCATCCACCTGGGCCTGGGAGCGGATGGCGGGCTCGATGATCGGGCCCTTGCTCTCGATGATGTCGAAGTCGATTCCCATCCCTGGCAGGGGAGTGAGAATGTCGGAAAACAGAATCACGCCATCGGGTTTGAAGGCGTGGAAGGGCTGCATCGAGATCTCATAGGAGAGATCGGGATTTTCTGAGCGCTCGCGGAAACCGGGGTGGCGGTCGCGCAGGTCGCGATACACCTTCATGTAGCGGCCGGCTTGGCGCATCATCCAAACCGGAGGACGCTCCACCTGCTCACCTCGGGCGGCGCGCAGCAGCAGGGGGGCGGTTCCGGACATGGGCAACGACAAAGCCAGTGGCGAACCTACCTGAGAAAGCTCCAGAACCTGGAGCCTCAGCTCGCGCTCTCCGCCAGTTCGTCACAGACCTGGGAGAGAACCCCTTGGCTGCGCTTCTCATCCCGGCGGAACACCAGAACGGAGAGGGGGGGGAGGCAGAGGTCGAGGGAGTTCTCGTAGCTGTGGATGGCCCATTCATCGGTGAACTTGCCACCGAGGTTGCCCAGGTTGGTGCCGCCGTAGCGCTCGGCATCGGTGTTGAACGCCTCTTCGTAGAAGCCTGGAAGGGGCACACCCACCCGGTAATGGGAGTGGCTTTGGGGGGTGAAGTTGGCCACCACAACGAGCCAGCGGCCGGTGGTGCTTTCACGGCGCATGAAGCTGATGATCGAGTGGCGGTTGTCGTTG
>CAMDEM010000034.1 GCA_945896675.1 Cyanobium sp. NIES-981 | reverse complement strand
AGAACATCGTTTGTGATCTCCCATGGGACGCTTTGCACTCAACAGCTTCAGACGCAGTCGAAAAGGCCTCTGGTGTTGGTTGACACCGTCTTTGGTTGAACAACCGCAACAGAATCTAATAATGGCCAATGACCCCGGGCTTTTGCTTCCCAACCAGGCATGGCTAAACAACGTGATCAGGTCCTGTGATTTCTAGAATTTTTGCAGCAGGCCTCATTGCGGCCCTTGGCCTGCACTACTTGATTTGGCGTATTAGCAGCAGCTTGAACTTCAGTTCAACGGCATCCTCAGGGCTAAGCCTTGCAATGCTTGCAGCGGAACTTCTGCTGCTGGGCAGTTCCTTTTTACAGCTGCTGTTCAGCTCACTACCAGGACCCGATTATCGCGTTGAGATTAACTTGGCTGCTGAAAAACTAGCCGCCAAGCGATTTCTCGACCCCCATGGTGTCCCCAGGGTTGCCGTTTTGGTTCCCTGCTGTGGAGAGCCTATAGAGGTGATCGAACGTTGCCTGAGGGGATGTCTTTTTCTTGACTATCCCAATTTTGAAATCTGGCTTTTGGACGATGCTAACAGGGAAGAGTTAGCCATACTAAGCAGCCAACTGGGTTGTCATTATTTAGCTCGCCCTCAGAGAATCCATGCCAAGGCAGGCAATCTGAATTATGCATTACCCCACCTCAAAGCGGAGTTAATTGCCGTATTTGATGCAGATGTGGTACCACTGAGAATTTTTTTTAACCGCACGGTTGGCCTGTTTAGGGATCAACTTGTTGGCTTTGTCCAGACACCCCAGACCTATATGAACGCAGATCCGGTGATGCGCAATCTACGTCTGGAGCGATGGTTAATGCCAGACGAAGAAAGTTTCTACCGATGGATTCAACCTGATCGCCAACGCCTTGGAGCCGTTGTCTGTGCTGGCACATCATTTGTGATGCGTTGCCAGAGCTTGAAGGAGATCGGCGGCTTTGAGACGCAGACGTCGTCGGAAGACCTCGCCACTGGGATTCGCATCATCGCGGCCGGTTATCGAGGTATTTATGTTCCAGAAAAATTGAGTGCCGGCTTGGCTCCTTTTACGATCGAAGCCATGGCCAGACAACGAAGTCGCTGGGCTAGTGGCACCATTCAAACCCTACGTACTGGAGCAAACCCACTCAAAATTCCAGGCTTAAATCCCCTTCAGCGCCTGGCATTTCTAGAAGGAATTTTGCATTGGTGCAATGTTTTACCCCAGTTGCTTTTGTTACTTGTTCCCATCAGCATAGGGTTCTTTGGAATTTTCCCCTTTCGCATTGACTCGGGGGGCTTAATTACAACAGTAATACCATTTTACCTAAGCCAGTTGATCTTAATACCTTGGCTAAGCGGTGGTTCCAGGGGTGCCCTCATGCCCGAACTCTATCGCTGGGTCTTTATTCTACCTTTGGCCGAAAGCGTCATTTCAACCCTGCTGGGGAATCCGAAGAGATTTCAGGTCACTCCCAAAACGATCTCAAACGATCAAGTATGCGACTCAAAAATTCGCTTAATTGCTCCCTTGTTGATGATCTTAGCCATACAACTCATCAGTTCATTGACTCTAATAACGAACCACCCACTTGTTCCTTCCCAGTCTAGCTTCGATGGTTTAGCACGAATACTTGCGCTGGGCTGGGGATTGCTGAATAGCCTCCTGTTGGCCACAGCAATTCGTAGCTGCTGGGACCGGTATAGGCCCGATACAACTCCCTGGTTTTCCCTCAATTTGAAGGCTGTTCTGAACGGATCTGATTTACATCCTGGCCAACCGGTATTAATTACAGCAATCAGCGAGCAGGGCTGTGAATTCGAACGACCTATTTCGAGCTCCCTTGATTTTACGACTCTGAATCAAAATCCATACCTTCTTTTAAAAGCTGGTGGCCTCTCCGGATCCTGGCCTGTCAAGGAGTTACGTCGTCAACACCGCAACGGCCGCGAACGAATCGGTGTCTCCTGGGAAGCAATGGAGGATCACCAGAATGAGAAACTGCAGACATTTCTATACCGCAGAGAGAAGCTCTGGCCTGTGCGCTGGGCCCCATTCGATGGCTTCGCCATGCTGGCCTTAATCAGGCGCCTACTTCAACGGCCTATCCCTGAAGATTGGTTTAGTCGCAGTCAAGTTCCCGTCGGCATTCCCTCTGAAGCGGGGCTTTTTAGTGGCGATCCAGCTGATCGGTAGCAATCGATTCACCCATGGGGACGACCGCCGCCAAGGATGATGGACAAAACCCAAGACTCCATGCCCAGTTCCCAGCGTCTCTCCGCCTTCCAGACGATTCAGGAGCGGCCTGCCCCGGCCACGCGTCCTACGGCGCCCCTCAAGGAACTCTGGGCCCAAGACGTTTTTGATCTGGCCAAGATGAAGGCGGCCCTGCCCAAGGACGTTTTCAAGTCGGTCCAAAAGACGATTAAAGACGGCGGAAAGCTCGACGGGACCGTGGCCAACGTGGTGGCCCAAGCCATGAAGGAATGGGCCACCAGCCGGGGAGCCCTTTACTACGCCCACGTTTTCTACCCCCTCACCAACTCCACCGCCGAGAAGCACGACGGCTTCATCTCCGTACAGGGGGATGGTTCCACCATCACCGAATTCACGGGCAAGGTGCTGGTGCAAGGCGAGCCCGATGGCTCCTCCTTCCCGAACGGCGGGATCCGCTCCACCTTTGAGGCCCGGGGCTATACCGCCTGGGACATCACCAGCCCCGCCTTCCTGATGGAGACCCCCAACGGGGTCACCTTCTGTATTCCCACCGTCTTCATTTCCTGGACCGGCGAAGCCCTCGACAAGAAAACGCCACTGCTGCGCTCGAATGCGGCCATGAACCGCCAGGCCCAGCGGTTGCTCAAGTTGCTGGGCTGCCAAGAGGTGGCCCCGGTCAACTCCAGTTGCGGTGCGGAGCAGGAGTATTTCCTGGTGGATAGCAGCTTCGTTGCCCTGCGCTCCGACCTGCTGCTGACCGGCCGCACCCTGTTCGGCCACCCCTCGGCCAAGGGCCAACAGTTCGACGACCACTACTTCGGGGCAATCCCCGAGCGGGTCCAGGTCTTCATGCAGGACGTGGAGCGCCAGATGTACACCCTGGGCATTCCCGCCAAAACCCGGCACAACGAAGTGGCTCCAGGCCAGTTCGAGATTGCGCCGTTCTTCGAGGCGGCCAATGTGGCCACCGACCACCAGCAGCTCACCATGACGCTGCTCAAAAACACGGCCCGTAAACACGGCATGACCTGCCTGTTGCACGAAAAGCCATTCGAAGGCATCAACGGCTCCGGAAAGCACGTCAACTGGTCGGTGGGCAATGCCACCCAGGGCAACCTGCTCGATCCCGGCAGCACCCCGCACGAGAACATGCAATTCCTGCTGTTCTGCGGCGCCGTGATTCGCGGCGTGCACCTCTACGGGCCCCTGCTCCGGGCCGTGGTCGCCACCGCGGGCAATGACCACCGACTCGGGGCGAACGAGGCGCCGCCAGCCATCATCTCGGTTTACCTCGGCAGCCAGCTCGAAGATGTGTTCAAACAGATTCTCGTTGGTGAGGTGACCGGGTCTGCAGCCGCTGGTGTGATGCAACTGGGGGTCGACACCCTGCCTGAATTCCTCAAGGACCCTGGCGATCGGAACCGCACATCCCCCTTCGCCTTCACCGGCAACCGCTTCGAATTCCGGGCCGTTGGCTCGAACCAGTCCGTGGCTGGCCCACTGGTGGCGATGAACACGATCCTGGCCGATTCGCTCCAGTTCGTTGCCAATGAGTTGGAAGCCAAGCTCAATGCCGGCGATTCCCTAGAAACCTCGGCCTATGCGGTGCTCAAGGGAATCATGCAAAACCACGGCGCCGTGGTGTTCGGAGGCGATGGCTATTCACAGGAATGGCACCGCATGGCCGTCGAGGAACGGGGCCTCGAAAATCTCCACAACACCGCCGAAGCCCTGGGGGTGCTGCAACGTCCGGCCATCCGTGAGCTCTTCGCCAGTGTGGGGGTTCTCAACCCCGTGGAGCTCGAAAGCCGTTACGAGGTCTACGCCGAGCAGTATGTGCTCGCCATTGAAGTTGAGGCCAAGCTGGCCCTGCAGATGGCCCGCACCCAGATCTACCCCGCCGTGATGGGCTATCTCGGCCAACTCTCCAGCTCATTGCATCACCAGGAGAGCCTGGCTCTCCCCTGCGACCGGGGATTGGTCAGCACGATCGCCGGCCTCAACCACCAGCTCCTGCAGACCTGCACCAAGTTGGAGGACGCCATCGCCAATCCACCCCATGGCGATGTTCAGGGCCACATGAACCATTGCGCCAACACCCTCCTTCCCCTGATCGAATCGCTGCGGGAGGCGGTCGATGGCCTCGAAGCCTTGGTGGATGACGCCGTCTGGCCCCTACCCACCTACCAGGAGATGCTGTTCATCAAGTAGGCGCCTCCCCGGGGACCTCGAGAGCTCAGGCCGTTCCGCCCGGAATAGCCCCACATCCACGCCCAGGTGCTGGTCCGGTCGCCCCGTGATCAGTAGGGCGGTGCGCTGGCGGGTGGCGATCTGCCACATCCATTTGCTGAACAGGGCGATTCGGTTTTCGGTGTCGGGAATGAAAGCCAAATGGGCCAGGGCCCACACCACCCACCCGGCCAGGCCTGTGAGGTGCACACCCCAGAGGTCAGCAACGGCATACCAGGGGCCAATCACCGCCATGGTGCCAAGGTCCTGCCAGCGGAAGGGGGCAATCGTTTGGCCCGTGAGCCTGGCCAGGATGTCGCGGGCGACCCAGCCACCAGCCTGCACCGCCGGTCCGGCAGTGCCCGGCAGCGTTTTGGCATCGATAGTGTGGCTGTAGGAGCAGAGATCGCCCACCGCCCGAATATCCGGATAGCCAGGGATCGAGAAATCTGGGCTCACCTCGAGCCGGCCGCCCCGGTCAACGGCACAGCCGGTGCGTTCACTTAAAAGCTTTCCCAATCGAGAAGCCCGCACCCCAGCGGTCCAGCAGATGGTGGCCGCCTCGAGCTGCTGGGCCCCGGCTGAACCGAGAAGGCATACGCGCCCTGGGGCAATCGATTCCACCTTGAAGCCGAGCTGCAACTCCACCCCGGCACCCTCCAGGTGGCCAGCGGCGGCGGCCGAAAGAGGCGCTGCCATGGTGGGCAACACCCGGTCCACCAGGTCGACCAAGACAACCCGACAATCGCTCTGACGGAGTTGCTTGAAATTGCGCTGGACAGCCCGGTGCATCAATTCGATCAGGGACCCGGCCAGCTCACAACCGGCGGGGCCCGCACCCACCACCACCACGGTCTGCAGAAACGCCCGTTGCTTGGGATCGGTGGTCTGTTCGGCTTCCTCGAGGGCCATCAACAGCCGCCGCCGGATCTCATCGGCATGCTCGAGGATCTTCATCGGCGGGGCCAGGGCCCTCCATTCCTCGCGGCCGAAATAGGTGCTACCCGAGCCGGTGGCCAGGATCAGCTGGTCGTAGCCGTAGTGCTGGCCGTTGAACACCACCTGGCGGGCCTCTGGATCGATGTCGACCACCTCACCAAGCAGGATCTGGATATTCGGCGCATCGCCCACCATTTGGCGCAGGGGCGAAGCGATATCGGCCTCCGATACCAATCCTGATGCCACCTGATAAAGGAGGGGTTGGAACAGGTTGAAGTTGCGTTTATCGATCAGCGTGACGCGGACTGGCTGGCGCGCGAGAATATGGCAAATCTTCAGGCCCGCAAAACCTCCCCCGACCACCACCACGTGGGGCCAGCTGCGCATCACCTGCTCGGGCGGATCGAGCTCAAGAAAAAAGCGTTCCATGGGCTGGCTACTCCAGCCAAGGGCGCAAATCTATGGGCTCAATCGATTGGGGTGACCATTCCGACTGTTCCAGTCGTGGGTTGCACACAAAGCATCGGAAGCCGGGCCTCGGAAAGCCGGGGCTTGGTTTGGGCATTCGGTTCACACCAGCAGACCCCGATCCGTTGGAATAGGGCCACTGCTAAGCCCCCCATGCCTGATCAGCTCACCAAGCTGGCTTACCAAACGATGCAGCAGGGCAAAAGCCTGCTGGGGCTGGCCCATAAGGAAGTAAGCACCCGCCTGATGGGGGTTCTTTCCCCGGAGGGGATTCCGAAGACCGTGCCCGTTCCCCCCGAGCTCATGGGCCGGCTGAAGACGGCAATGGATGCCCTGCAGGAACGGGACTGGCAGGAAGCGGAGCAGGGCCTCTATCCCAGTTCCCTGCTCTTTGACGCGCCCTGGCTCGACTGGGCTACCCGCTATCCCATGGTTTGGCTGGACATGCCAAGCACCTGGAACCGGCGGCGAGAACGCAATGTGCGCGACCTGCCCGACGACGTGGATGCCGGCGGCTATCCCGACTACTACCTCCAGAATTTCCACCACCAAACCGATGGCTACCTGAGTGACCACTCAGCGGCGCTCTACGACCTCCAAGTGGAAATCCTGTTCAACGGCACGGCAGATCCCATGCGACGCCGCGTGATCGCTCCCCTGGTGCGGGGATTGCGGGCCTTTGCTGATCGTCCTGCGGGCCAAATCAAGGTGTTGGATGTGGCCACCGGCACGGGCCGCACCCTCCGGCAAATCCGAGGGGCCCTGCCCAAAGCCCAACTGGTGGGCCTGGATCTCTCCAGTGCCTACCTGCGCCAAGCCAATAAATGGCTGGGCCAACTCCCTGGGGAGCTTCCCCAGCTGGTGCAAGGCAATGGCGAAACCATGCCCTTCGCCGAGGGCACCTTCCAGGGCGTGTCCTGCGTTTTCCTGATGCATGAGCTCCCAGGAGAAGCGCGTCAAAACGTGATCAATGACTGCTTCCGTATCCTGGAGGCCGGTGGTGTAATCACCCTTGCCGATTCCGTGCAACTGGCCGATTCACCCCAATTCAGCACGGTGATGGAAAACTTTCGCCGGGTGTTTCACGAGCCCTATTACCGCGATTACATCAGCGACGACATCGAAGCCAGGCTGAAGGCCGCCGGCTTTGAAGCCGTGGTGGCTGAATCCCACTTCATGACCCGGGTCTGGACCGCTCGAAAGCCCCAAAAGCCAGGGCAAAACGCCTCTTAGTACACCCCTTGTAATGCAAACCCCTAGTGGTGCAACCACCAGGCGATCAGGAATCCACCGGTTCCCCAGCGCAGACCCCGCCAAAACAGTCGCTCAGCGTGATTGGTTGGGGCCAAGTCCTTGGGTAAGGGATCGAGCAACCGTTGGGTGAGGGCTAGGCGCTGACGCTGGCGCCTCTGGCTCACCCCCGTACTGCGGCTTGCCAGGGAACCCTGGGTGAGCAGTCCATCCAGCAGGTGGAGAAGCCGCACAGGTTGGCGGACAGGCTGGGCCATTGCCACTGAGATCTTGGTAGCGCCAGGATGGGACCAAAGCAGCATCGCCGTCTAGTGGGTACCAAGCGTGAGTGGCCTGATCAAAGCCAAGATCTGGCCGAGCAATTGCAGCGCTCCTTGGCGATTGGCGATCGCGATTGGCACGCCCTTAAAAGCCAACGGCCTCGGCGGGCCGCCGAACAACTGGCCGCAGCGCTGGTGCAACTCCTGAGCGGCGACGATCCCGGCCAATCCAGCCCAACGGAAGCAAGGCAACGGGCCATCGACTTGGCTGAGCACGGCCTGCTGTGGCTCAAAGCTGAACGCAACGATCCCGGCTGCCCCAGCCACGGCCGATAGCCACGGTTCCCATGCGCCGGCGTGTGATCGCCAATTGGACCCGATTCCCCCTGGGACTCCAGCGCACATCGTCAAAGCACTGGTGGATCAAAAACAATCCCCGCCCAGCGGTGGCGCCACGGTCCAAGGGCAGCTGGTCGGGGCGGCGCTGAAAAGCAAATCCGGATCCTTCGTCTTGCACTTGCCAGATCAGCCAGAAGGCACTCTCAATTCTACGCACCCTCAAACATTTGGAGGGGTCAGCGTTGTTGCCATGGCGCACGGCATTGACCAGGGCTTCATGGAGGCCCAATTTCAACTCCGCCTGGAGCTGCCGGCAGGCCACCGGTTCAAGAAGCAACTCCACCAAGGGAGCCAGCTGGAGGGTGGATGGCGTAATGAAGTCTGACCAGATCAGCGCCAACGACCCTTTGCTCCAGAGGATGCCCTGACCCTAACGGTGGGCCGTCAGCTGGCGATGCGCTTCAGCAGGCGATCCGCTTCGACAGGCCGCGGTGGTTCAAAAGGGCATCCATCAAGCGCACCCCCCGCAACTGGTTGACCAAAGGCATGTGACCTTCTGGTGCATCGATCGACCACTGAAAGCTGCCGGGATAGCGCGTCCACCGCCCGTCCAGCTTCCACCCCAATTTTTTCCATAACGCCTCCCAACGGCCATTGCAACTCCGCAGCAGCCTGGATTGCACCGAAAAACCAAACCGACCGCGGGAGAAACACACCCACAGGCGATCGAGGGTTTCTAGGTCAACGGCACCCATGCGGGGCACCTCGCTGTAGTACACGTAGCCCCGCTGGACGGCATCAGCCCCAGCCAATTGGCGCAGAATCGCACTGGTCTGCCGGTCGGCTTCCTCCCAATCCTGCAGGACCAAAAGCTGTTGCAGGGGGCCGTAATCCACACCCTGGGAGCTGGTGGTGGCCAACCAGCCATCCGGGAAACGGGCGAAGAAGGGGGCCCCCTGGGGACCCCCATCGGCCACAAGCCATTGGATCAACAGACCCGCTGCCCAGTCATCGCCGGTGGCATCCAACCCATTGAGATGGTCCGTGATCAGGGGCTGAATCTCGGCCAGCCGCTGCTGCAGTTGGGGGATCAGGCTCCGCCTTTGACGCTCGGAAGCCGCCTGAAAACGCTCCAGCAGGGCTTCTGGGGTGGCAGGGGCGGTGACCGGAGGTCCGGAAAGCATGGAAGGACCGAGCGCGCGCAGGCCAGGTATGGCCCACTATGTCAGGAGAGCTCAAGGGATTGCGATGCAGGCCGAGGGCCCGCGCTTACCAATTGAAGACTTTCTTGAGCTGAACGCCCCGATTGTGGATGTGCGCAGTCCTGGGGAATACCACCAGGGCCACATCCCTGGCGCCCACAATCTGCCCCTCTTTACCGACGCGGAACGGGCCGCCGTTGGCACCACCTACAAGCAGGAGGGGCGTCAAAGCGCGGTCCAGCTAGGCCTGGAGTTGGTGGGACCGAAACTGGCAACGATCGCCGCCGCACTCCAGGCCATCCCAGCCCCTGGCAAAACGGCCCTGGGCATCCATTGCTGGCGCGGTGGCATGCGCTCAGCCAGCGTGGCCTGGCTGGCGGGGACCCTGGAACTGCCCGTGGTGCTGCTGGAGGGCGGCTACAAGCGCTTTCGCCACTGGGTTTTGGCCGAGATGGAGAAACCATGGTCCCTGCTGGTGTTGGGGGGACGCACCGGAACCGGCAAGACGGATCTGCTGTTGGAACTGCACAGGCGGGGCGCCGCGGTAGTCGACCTCGAAGGGCTCGCCAATCACCGGGGCAGCAGTTTTGGCGGCCTGGGGCTGCCTCCCCAACCGAGCAATGAGCACTACGAAAACCTGCTGGCCTTGGCCCTTAGGCAATGCCCAAACCCTGGCCCGATCTGGCTGGAAGCGGAAAGTGCCCAGGTGGGCAGGTGCCGCATCCCGGCTGGTCTCTGGGCCCAAATGGGCCTGGCCCCGGCCGTTGAAATCCAGCGACCCATGGAGGAAAGGGTGGAGCGCCTGGTGGCCGTCTATGGCGCCCTGGGCCAGCAACCCCTGCGGGAAGCCACTGAGCGCATCGCCCGTCGATTGGGTCCCCAACGCACCGCCCTGGCCCTTGGGGCGATCGACCAGGGCGATTGGGCCGAAGCCTGCCGGCAGATGCTCGACTACTACGACCGCTGCTACGACCACGATCTAGGCCGGCGAAGCCAACCCCCGCGGCGCCAATTCGACCTCACAGGCCTCAACGAGGCGGAAGCAGCGGCCCTGCTTTTGAAGGAAGCCAGCGGGGAAGCCTGACAGCTTTAAGATCCCTTTTTCAACCGTTGCCATGGGCGCCGCGATTCAGTTCTTCCAAGGTGTGGATGAACCGGTTGTGCCTGACATCCGGATGACCCGTTCGCGGGACGGACGCACCGGCCAGGCAATCTTCGTTTTTGAGAAGCCCCAAGCCCTTGCCCCTGAAAGCATGGGCGATATCGGCGGCATGTACATGCTCGATGAGGAAGGGCAGATGGTGACCCGCGAGGTCAATGCCCGCTTTGTCAATGGCCAACCGGCGGCCCTGGAGGCCACCTACACCTGGAAAACCACCGCTGATTTTGAGCGGTTCATGCGCTTTGCCCAGCGTTACGCCGACAGCCACGATCTGGGCTTTGCGGGCAAAGAGGGCGACGACAACGTCGAAAACCAAGGGGACGAGTTCAGCGAGGCCTGATCCCTTGAAATTTGGCCACTGGTTGGGTTTGTTGGCTCTGGTGGCTGCGGCCGTATTGCTGTGGAACCTGCGGCAGAACCTGATCCTCCTGTTCGCCGCCGTGGTACTCGCCATGGCGCTGTGCACGGTGGTCGATTGGGTCCGCCAAAAACTGCGGTGTGCCAGGCCCCTCGCCTTTGCCCTCAGTTTTCTGCTGGTGCTGGTGGTGTTGGGAGTCATCGCCACGGCGGTGATCCCTCCCTTTGTGGATGAATTCGGCCAGCTGATGGCCAAATTGCCCGATGCGGCAAGCACCTTGATCCAGCTGCTGCGGGGTGCCATGGCCAGTGCCAGCCAGATGCTCTACGGCCAGCACAACGCTGACCTCAACTGGCTGCGCGACAACCTCTCCCGCGGCACGGGCCTCACCCCAGGCCAGCCCACCAACCTCGGTAGCAGCGCCCTTGGCCTGCTGGGCCTGGCCAGTGGCTTGGGTACGGCACTCCTGCAAACCCTCTTTGTGGTGGCGGTGGCCCTGATGGTGGCCCTCCAGCCCACCGCCTATCGGGAGGTGACTGTCTTGTTGGTGCCGTCGTTTTACCGGAGGCGGTTTCGTCAAGTGCTGGTGTATTGCGGCAATGCCCTCAGTGCCTGGATGGTGGGTGTGCTGATTAGTTCGCTCTGCGTCGGTACCCTGGCCGCCATCGGGCTCAGTTTGCTCGGGGTCAAGTTGGTGGCCGCCAATGCCCTACTGGCAGGGCTGCTCAACATCATTCCCAACATCGGCCCCACCTTGAGCACGGTGTTTCCCATGTCCGTTGCCCTCCTTGATGCGCCCTGGAAGGCCCTGGCCGTTTTGGCGCTATACGTGGCCGTGCAAAACCTTGAGAGTTACGTGATCACCCCATCGGTGATGCACCAGCAGCTCAAGCTCCTGCCTGGTTTGACCCTGGCGGCCCAGCTGCTATTTACGGTCGTGTTTGGCCCCCTTGGACTGCTGCTGGCCCTTCCCCTAGCCGTTTGTCTTCAGGTGATCGTGCGGGAAATCGTGATTCACGACATCCTGGATCCATGGAAAAAGCAGCGCCTCAGCGCCTGAATTGGCTATGAACTCCCGCACCCTGCTCGGGATCGTTGCGTTGGTTGTGCTGGGTCTTTTGGCCTGGGAACTGCGCTGGGTGCTGTTGGTTCTGTTTGGGGCCATCGTTTTGGCGGTTGCCCTTGATGTACCCATCAGCCTGTTGCGGCGCCTGCTCCCGCTCAACCGGGGCGCGTCCCTGGTGATTGTGGTGGTGAGCGTGGTTGTGGTGGGTGGGTTGCTATCCCAGCTGCTTCTGCCCGAATTGGTCGACCAAATCCATGAGCT
>CAMDEM010000033.1 GCA_945896675.1 Cyanobium sp. NIES-981 | reverse complement strand
AGGGGCAACATCTTCGGAGGCAACATCTTCCGTCGATGGCTCCCTGAATCGGCAAGTCCAAGACCTGCGTCGCTTGCTCTGTTTGCGGTTGGACCATTGTCCCCAGCTTGTGGCGGTGCATGATCCAGCCCGGGGCGCCTGGATTCGGTTGGTTTCGCCCCTCGACCAGGTGTGGATGTTTACACCCATGCCCCTGCCCGCTCTGGTGAGTACGGATCCCCTCGTCTTGAGCTTGTCGTTGATGAGCGGAGCCGCCATCGCCGTGGCCCTGTTCCTTTGGTTTGAGATTCAGCGGCCCATGGCCAGACTTGAGAAGGCGATGGCCAGGGTTGGCACCGATGCCAGTTCCGCTGCATTCGCCCACCCCCTCCTGCCCCAGCAGGGTTTGGCCGCTGTTCAACGCCTGGTTGTTCACTTTTCCGCCATGCTCGAGCGGCTAGCGGCCAATGAGCGGGAGCGTCAAACCTTTTTGGCGGGCATTGCCCACGACCTCCGCAGCCCGATTACCAGGTTGCGGTTGCGAATTGCCCTTTTCGAGACCCAAGGCCAGGTGTCCTCGCTCCAGGCAGAGGGCCTGGGCAAACTCCACGGCGATCTCGATGCTCTCGAACGGATGACCCAGCAATTCCTGCTGGTTGCGGGGAGTGGTTCCAGGGAGTCTCGAATTGAGGTGCCGTTAGATGCCCTGTTGTTTGAGCAGACTGCTGCCTACGAGCCTGCTTCCCTAGAGCTCGATCTCGAGCCATTGATGGCGCTGGTTCAGCCGGTGGCCATGGGCCGGGCCGTGACCAACCTGCTCGACAACGCCATGACCTATGGCCGGCCACCCTTTCGGCTGGAGCTGAAGCCGTTGGACGGAGATCGGTTTCGAATCAGCGTGATCGATTCAGGTGACGGCATTCCCCCAGAGGCCATTGGCCGCGCCCTTGAGCCCTTTCATCGCTTGGATCCTGCCCGCGGCGGCGACGGCCATTGCGGTTTGGGTCTCACGATTGTCCAACGGATTGCGATCAGCCACGGAGGGCACCTCGAATTTGGCCGGCGGAGCACCCCTGGGGGGGAAGGCTTTGGGGTCAGCTTGATTGCCCAGCTCAATGCTGAAGATCCGCAGCTGGACTAGGGCCAGTCACGATTGATGCATAGTTTTTTTGTAGATTTTGGGTATCGGAGGTTTCCTGTTTTTTCGTGCGTTCTCGTGGTTAGTCGATGGGACAGTTGTTGTGGAGCTGCGCTGAAGATTGCTGGCATACCAGTCTTGGCCACCGTTTTGGCTGGGCCCTTTCCCTTGATCTGGAGATTGCCTTTCCTCTGGCGATTCTCTTTGATCGGGATCCTGTCTTTTAGTGGGCTCGGATCTCCTGCCCTTGCTGGTCCTCCTTCTTCAGAAAGCCAGCGGGCCTTTCCCATTTTGAAACAACTTGAGCAGCAGAAACTGGATGAGGAGTTCAGGTTGTTGCAGGCTTCAAGACAATGTGTAAACGGGGCTGGCAATCTTCATACCCTGTTTGAGTGCCATCGCCGCGAGCGTGACGCGAAATGGGAGAACCGCGAGAAATTCCACCAGCGCATTGAGGCTGTTAGGGCGGAATACGGTCTTCGCCCTCCAGGCCCCCCCGGTAGGAATCGCCCAGGGGGCCCTGAGGGTCGTCCCTTTTAAGGGCCGCCTGCCCCTGATCGACCCCTCAGGTCAGAATTGGCCGATGCTTTCCCTTTGGCTTGGTGCCTACGACCAGGGCTTGGCCTATGCGGGTCTTGCCCTGGGTACCTATCTGACCCTGCGCGTCCTCAACTTTCCCGATCTCACCGTGGATGGCTCCTTTGCCCTGGGGGGTGGGGCGGCGGCCATGCTGATCAGTGAGGGGGTCCCCGTGCCCCTTTCCCTGGCCATGGCCGTGTTCTTTGGCTTTCTGGCCGGGATGGTGACCGGCCTGATCCACACCCGCTTGGGGGTGAATGAACTGTTCGCTGGCATCCTCACCACCACCGGGTTGTATTCGATCACCCTGCGCTTGATGGGGCGCTCGAACATCCCCCTCACCGATACCCCGGCGGGGATTTTGCACCTCCCGGATTTGGGCATGGGCCTTGATGGCCGTTGGGCTGTTGGGTTCTCCTTGGTGGTTTTGGGATTGGTGCTGTTGTCGGCACTCCTGCTGGCCACGGATTTCGGCCTGGCCCTGCGCGCCTTGGGCAACAACCCCACCATGGCCCGCGCCAATGGCATCAACCAACGCCGGGGTCTCACCTTGGGGATAGCTGCGGCCAATGGTCTGGTGGCGTTGTCGGGGGCGCTTGTTGCCACCTACCAAGGCTTTGCCGACGTGACCATGGGGATTGGCTCGCTGATCCTCGGCCTGGGCATGGTGATCGTGGGGGAGTCGGTGCTGCGGCCGAAGTCGATTCCCTGGGCCCTCGGGGCGGTGGTGCTGGGCGCCGTGCTCTTCCGTGCCTTGATTGCCATTGCCCTGCAATTGGGTCTGGAGCCGGTGGATCTCAAGCTCACCACGGCCTTGCTGTTGCTTGTTGCCTTGGCCTTTGGACGGCTGAGGCTTCCCGGGGTTTCGGATCCAGGGGGGACGAACCGATGAGCTTGCGGGTTGAGCAGCTGGCTTGGGGCCATCCCCTGCCCGGTGGGGATTGGCGGCAACTGTTTCGGGATTTCTCGTTCCACTGTCCCCAGGGGCAGTTTGTGGTGGTGATTGGCAGCAATGGCTCGGGGAAATCCACCCTCTTGAACTTGGTGGCTGGCACGCTGAAGGCCGGCGCAGGCTCTATTCACCTCGGGGATCGGGCCCTGGAGCGCCGCCGAGACCATGCCCGTGCCCGTTGGATTGGCCGGGTAATGCAGAACCCCCTGGAGGGCAGCTGCCCCGGCCTCACCGTGGCAGAAAACCTGCGTCTGGCCGAGCGCAGGCACCGACCCGCCTTGGGATGGGGAGGCCTGGTCGGGCTCCATCCAAATGGGGCCGATCGGCGCCGTTACCGCACCTTGCTGGACGACCTGGGGGTGCCCCTGGCCCATCGCCTCGACGAGCCCGTGGGGCAACTCTCCGGAGGCCAGCGCCAAACCCTGAGTTTGGTGATGGCCACCCTGGGCTGCCCTGAGCTGCTGTTGCTCGATGAACACACCGCAGCCCTGGATCCCCGGGCCGAGGCTTCGGTGATCGCCCTCACCGAACGGCTGGTGCGCCAGCTCGGCACCACCACCTTGATGGTGACCCACAGCTTGGATCAAGCCCTCAGTTATGGCGACCGCCTGGTGATGCTGCATGAAGGCCGTTTGCACGGGGATTGGACCGCTGCCGAACGGGCAGGGCTCAGCGCAGAGGCATTGCGGGGCTTCTACGGCTCGGCCACAATGGTGAATTCAGCTGCCCAGTCTTCGGATGGCCCTGCTTCGCCGTGATTTCCTTGGCCTGATGGGCGCCGGAGCCGCCAGCACCTTGGCCCTGGCAGCCTGCGGCAAATTGGGTGCCCCCAAGGTGAAGGGCCCCACCATTGGCATGTTGCAAATGGTGGATGCGCCGCCGCCCACCCTCACCCGCCAGGGCTTTGAAGCGGCCCTTGCCGAGGCCGGTTACATAAGCGGTAAAACCGTCAACTTCATCCAAAAGGATGCCGCCGGTGAGTTGTCCAACACCACCTTGGTGATGAAGCAATTCGTGGGTGACCAGGTGGACATGATCCTCGCGGTGGGCACCCCGCCCCTGCAGGCGGCCATGAAGGTGGCACCCGCCTCCACCCCGGTGATTTTTTGCTACTGCTCCAACCCGTGGGGGGCCGGGGCGGGCACCCCTCCTGGGGGTGTGGGTCAACACCGGCCCAATGTGGTGGGCACCATTGGCACCAATCCGGTGGGCAGGGAGCTGGATTTGGCCAGGGCCTTCAATCCTGAACTCAAAACCGTTGGTCTGATTTACAACCCCGGTGAGCCCAATTCGGAGTACGAGGCCAAGATCCTTGGCCAAGAAGCTGCTAAGCGGGGCATCACGGTGGTGGCCCAATCGGTGGCCAATTCAGGCGAGGTGCTCCAGGCGGCCCAGGTGCTGGCCGAAAAGAAGGTGGAAGCCTTCGTCAAGATTGGCGATTACGCCACCATCCAGGGGTTCGGTTCGATTACCAAGGTGGGCTTGGAGCGCAAAATCCCAGTCTTCTCCGTTGATGCCGACGACATCAAGCTGCCGGGGTGCTTGGCCACGATTGGTTGGGCCTATTACGACGACGGCTATGCCTCCGGTCAACTGGCGATCAAGGTGCTGCGCGGTGAATCCCCCGCCAAGCTGGCCTTTGAGCCCCTAACCAAAACCGAGCTCCTGGTGAACCGCACCACGGCAGCATCCCTGGGCCTCGAGATTCCCGAGGCCGTGCTCAAAGAGGCCAAAGAGGTGGTGAGCTAGGGGGCACCCCTTAATCGGGCACCTCTTACTCAGGCATGGGGGTGATGCCCTTGAGCTTCTCGTTCAGTTGCATGGCCATCGATTGGCGGCCCACGGCCAGCACCTTGAGGGTGTCTTCATGCATGCGCAACTGGGCGTCAGCCACTTGCATGCCCCGCACCAACTCCTTCATCTCATCAGGCAGGGTGTTGAGGTCGTAGCGCTGCCCCTCAAAGGTCAGCACGGGGGGTTGGTTGTCGGTTTCCACGTCAGTAGCAGGACATGCGCGCCCAGCGTAGGGCGCCCATGGCAGGGGGGCCAGGGTCTATTCGCTCTTTTTGCGCCTGGGGGCGGAGGTGGGGGGCTCCGATGTCGGTGCCGGGTCAGTGTTTGGCCGCTTGAACACAAACATCAGCAACGGACCCACCTGGGGAGCCTCCACTAGCTCCCAGTTCTCCTTGCCGAGGGCATTGAGAAAAAACTGCAATTGCTCGGCGGGATGGCGGGGTTTCCTCGCCTCAGCTGCGTATTGCTGGGGGAATTCCTTTTTGAGAAATTCGGGGCTCAGGGCCCCTCCGAGGCGTTCACTATCGGTTTTTGGCGATGGGGGTTCCGGTGGATTACCTCCCTCGACATTGATGTGAATGACGCGGTAGTCCCAGCCCATTTGCTTTCTCGCCCAGTCAGGCCTGTAGGTGGATGAATTGTCGCTCGCACAGCTCGCGATAGCGACCGGCCGTAGCCATCAGCTGGTTGTGGCTGCCCCGTTCGACGATGCGTCCGCCATCGAGCACCAGAATTTGGTCGGCCTCCTGCACGGTGGAGAGCCGGTGGGCAATCACCACGACGGTGCGGCCCTTCATGGCCTGCCGCAGTCCCATTTGCACCGCCTCTTCGGCCTCTGCATCGAGGGCACTGGTGGCTTCATCCAGTAGCAGGACAGCAGGATCACCCAGCACGGCCCGGGCGATCGCCAGCCGTTGCAGCTGGCCGCCGGAGAAATTGCTGCCCCGCTCTTCAATGCGGCTGGCATAGCCCTCCGGCAGGGCCTCGATGAAGCCAGAGGCATTGGCCACCCGGGCGGCTTCCCGGATCTGCTCCGGGCTGGCCGGCCGGCCAAAGGCAATGGCTTCGGCCACCGTTCCCGAAAACACACTGCTTTGTTGGGGAACCAGGGCGATGGCCTGGCGCAGATCCCGGGCGCGCAGGTCCACCAGGTTTTGTTGATCGAGCAGCACCTGGCCCGATTGGGCAATGTTGAAGCGCAAGAGCAGGGAAAAGAGGGTGCTCTTGCCAGCTCCGGAAGGTCCCACCAGGGCCACCACCTGGCCGGGTTGCACTTGGAGGCTCACGCTGTGCAGCACGGGGCTGGCGGGGTCGTAGCCAAAGCTCACCTGATCCAGCAGCAGCTCGCCGCGCACGGCACCGAGGGGTTGGGCCCTGGAGCTGTCGGGCCGTTCCACGGGTTCGCTTTCAATGGCCCGCAGGCGCTTGAGCGAGGCCCGACCCTGTTGCAGCTCGTTGAAGTTGGTAGTGAGGTGGCCAATCGGATCGATCAGCATCAGGAGGGCAGCCACGTAGCTGCTAAACCCCTGGCTGTCCAAGCCCTGGGCCTGGATGCGCGCTGCCCCCACCAGCAGCACCGTGAGAATCCCTGCCGCTTCGATGAAGCCCACCACCGGGTGCTGCAGGGCCAACAGGCGCAGGGTGCGGTAGCGGGCTTGGCGATGCAGGTCGATTTCGGTGTTGAACCGCTCCTGGAGCCAGGGTTCCGCGGCAAAGGCCCGCACCAGGGGCAGGCCGCCGATGGCTTCGCCAAGGAGGCTGGCCAAGTCACTCACCTGTTTTTGGCTGCGCTCGGCTGCGCCCATCACCCGGGCGCCAAAGCTGCTAACCAGCAGGGCCACCACGGGGGCCAGCAGCAGGGTGGCCAGGGCCAGGGGCCAGTCGAGCCACACCATGTAGCCCAACACCACCACCAATTGCAGGGCACTGGGCGTGGTGTCTTGGATGGTCTTGTAGATCACCTCCCCCACCCGGTCGGCGTCTTCGGTGAGCCGGTAGGTGAGATCGCCGGCGGACAGCTTTTCCAGCGCCCCAAAATCCAGGGTTTGCAGCCGGGCAAACAGGCTGCGGCGCAGCTCCTGGCTCACCCGCAGGGCTGGCCCGGCCAGGAGAATGTCCTGGCCGAATTGGGCGGCTTTTTGCACCATGAAAACCACCAAGGCCGCCCCAATGGTGCGGGCCACGGCCGGGAGATCGCCGGCGCCAATGGCGGGAATCAATTGACCGGCTAACCAGGCCAACAGGGGCCAGCAGGCCACAAAAACGAGCATGCACAGCCCACCCAGCAGCAGGCGACGGCGGTGGGGCTTCAACAGCGGCCAGAGGGCGCGAAAGCCGGCCGGTGAAGGTGCGAGCATGCCGGAACGCTATCAGCGCTTGCCAGGCCTTGAAACTCGACCAATTTCTAAAGTTTCAGGGGCTCGTTGGCACCGGAGGGGAGGCCAAGTTGCGGATCCAGCGCGGTGACGTGCGGGTGAATGGCGCCATCGAAACCCGCCGGGGGCGCCAATTGGGCCTGGGTGATGCCGTGCAGATTGATGGCCGCGAGATCGTTATGACCCCACCAGCGCGTCACTGAGAGTGCGCCTTAGACGGCCCCGTTGGGTGGGGTCTTCCCGCGGCCCATTAGGTTGCCCTTCACGACGCTTGGGTTAAGCAGGTGCGCAAGGCTGTGATTGCCGGCAACTGGAAGATGCACATGACCTGCGAAGAAACGCGGGTCTTTGCTGCTGCCTTCCGCCCCCTGATCGAGGACCTGCCTGCGGATCGGCAGGTGGTGATCGCCCCGCCGTTTACCTCCATTCCGACCCTCTCGCGCCACCTGGCCGGGGCTGGGGTTTCCGTGGCCGCCCAGAACGTGCACTGGGAGGAGAAGGGGGCTTACACCGGGATGATCTCTGCCGCCATGCTCGAGGAACACGGGGTGTCCCACGCGATCGTGGGCCACAGCGAACCTCGCAAGTACTACAGCGAAACCGATGAGCAGATCAACCTTCGGGCCCGCACGGCCCAAAAGCACGGTTTGATCCCCATCCTTTGCGTGGGCGAAAGCCTGGACCAGCGGGAATCCAGCGAAACCGAGCGGGTGATCCATCGCCAGATTGAGCAGGGGCTCCATGCGGTGGATCCCAGCAGCTTGATCGTGGCCTACGAGCCGATTTGGGCCATTGGTACGGGCAAAACCTGCGCCGCGGAAGAAGCCAATCGCATCTGTGGCCTGATCCGGGGATGGGTGGGTTACGAGGGTGTGATCGTCCAGTACGGCGGTTCGGTCACCCCAGCCACCATCGACGACCTGATGGGCCAGAGCGATATTGATGGGGTGCTCGTGGGCGGGGCGTCCCTCGATCCCCTGAGCTTCGGTCGCATCGCCAACTACCAAGCTCCAGCCGGTTGATTGCCTGGGGCTGCCGCACCTGGGTGATGGGGGTGATCAATGTCACCCCCGATTCGTTTAGTGATGGCGGCCGCTTTGATCGACCGGAAGCGGCTGTTCGGCAGGCGGCTCGAATGCTTGCGGCCGGGGCCGACGTGCTTGACCTCGGCGGCCAAAGCACCAGGCCAGGGGCCCTGGAGCTGGATGCCGACCAGGAGTGGCGGCGGTTAGCCCCTGCTCTCAACGCCATCCTCCAGGCCCATCCCCAGGCCCTGCTCTCCATCGATACCTTCCACCCTGCCGTGGCCGAACGGGCCCTGGCCGCCGGTGCCCACTGGATCAACAATGTGCGCGGCGTGGCGGATCAGGCCATGGTCCCGGTGGTGGCGGCAAGCGGCTGCCCCTATGTGCTGATGCACAGCCGCGGCAGCAGCCAGGCGATGGATGGGCTGGCCACCTACGGCAACGTGACCCTGGAGGTGCGAGATGCCCTGCTGGAAGCCACCGACCAAGCCCTGGCGGCTGGGGTGGCAGCGGACCAACTGATCTGGGATCCGGGTCTGGGCTTTGCCAAAACCACGGCCCAGAACCTGGAGCTGTTGCGTCAACTGGATCTGCTCGTGGCCGAGGGTTTCCCGGTGTTGATCGGTGCCTCGCGCAAGCGCTTTATCGGCGATGTGCTCGATCAGCCCCGCCCCCAGGCCCGCCTTTGGGGCACGGCTGCCGTTGGCGGCCAGGCGATTGCCAAGGGGGCCCGCATCCTGCGGGTCCACGATGTGGGCCCGATGGTGCAAACGGCCCGCATGGCTGATGCGTTGTGGCGCTAGGGCCTTGCCCAAAGCTGGCGCTAAGAGGCTCCCTTGGCTGGCTTGTAGCCGAGCTGGCCCAGTAGGGGCCCGGCCATCACCGTGGTGACCAGGGCCATCAGCACGCCCATGGTGAACAGTTCGGTGCTGATCACCCCGAGCTCCAGGCCCACATTGAGGATCACCAGTTCGGTGAGCCCCCGGGTGTTCATCAGCCAGCCCATTGCTTGCGCCTCCCGCTCGGGCATGCCGCTCGCCCGGGCCACGGCCCAGGTGCCAAGAAATTTCCCCCCCACGGCCACGGTTAACACCAGGGCAGCGGCTCCCCAAAGGGCAGGGGTGTTGAGGCTGCCGATCTGGGTGCTCAGGCCACTGATGGCAAAAAACAGCGGCAGCAAGAGTTGCAAGACCACCGCCTCAAGGCGCAATTCCAGGCGGCGCCGTAGGGGTTCGTAGCGGGGCATGGCCAGTCCCCAGAGAAACGCCCCAAAAATCAGGTGCACCCCCAGCCATTCGGTGACAGCTGCGCTTAGCAGCGCTCCGCCAAACAGGCTGGCCTGGAGCAGGGGACCCAGCTGGTGGTGCTGGCGGTAGCGGGCTTCGAGCCAGAGGCGTAGCGGCCGCAAGCCCACGAGCAGAAACCAGCTCCAAGCGGCCGTACCCACCAGGGGGGTAAGGGCCCCCAGCCCCGTGCTCGAGCGGGACGTGGCCACGGCAATGGCCAGCAACACCCAGCTCACCACATCTTCAATGGCGGCAGCCGTAATCGCCAAGGCGCCCAGGGGTTGGCTGAGCAGATTCCTCTCCCTCAGAATCCTGGCGAGCACGGGGAAGGCCGTAATCGCCAGGGCCGTGCCCATAAAGAGCAACGGCGCAAGGGCGTGGTCGCCGGGGAGCAACTGGGGCTGCCAGGCTTCGAGTACCAAAGCCAGCAGGATCCCCAGGGCCAAGGGCATCCCCACCCCCACGGCCGTAATCCGGCTTGCCAGCGGCAGGCGGCCCTGGAGCAGCTTGGGGTTGAGCTCAAGCCCAATCAGGAACATGAACAGCACCAGCCCCAGCTGACCGAGCACGTTCAATTGGCCGCGCACGGCCGGAGCAAACAGGTGCTCCTCCAGCCCCGGTACGAACGCCCCGAGCACGCTGGGGCCAAGCACGATGCCCCCCACGATTTCGCCAATGACCCGGGGTTGGTGAAGCCGCTGGGCGAGTTCACCGAGCAGTTGGGCCACCACGATGATCAGCGCAATGGCCACCAGGGTGGTTGGGATGGCCGCCCCCGATGCCCCAGGTGGTGTCAGGGCGAGCAGCACCGGGACTTAGTTGGTGACGCCTTCGATCCGGTCTTCGATCTCCTGGTAGATCTCCTGCAGTTGGGCGATGTTTTCGTCGCTGGTTTCCCAGTAACCGCGGCCGTTCACTTCCAGCAGGGTGCCCACAATGCGGCGGAAGCTGTGGGGGTTGAGTTCCATCAGTCGCTTGCGCATCTCGGGGTCGTTGATGAAGGTCTCGTTGGCTTCCTCGTAGACGAAGTTGTCAACAGCGCCGCTGGTGGCACTCCAACCCAGGGTGAAGTTGAGCCGTTTGGCCACTTCGCGCACCCCTTCGTAGCCCGAGTTGAGCATGCCCTCGTACCACTTGGGGTTGAGCAACTTGGTGCGGGAATCGAGGCGAATGGTTTCGCTGAGGGACCGCACCTGGGCATTGGCGGTGGTGGTATCGGCGATGTAGCTGGCCGGGGCCTTGCCGTCGTCCCGAAGCCCTTGGATGAGCTTGGTGGGGTCGGAGTCGAAGTAATGACTCACGTCCGTGAGGGAGATTTCGGCGGAATCCAGGTTTTGGAAGGTCACATCGGCGGTTTTCATGGCCGATTCGAACACTTCGCGGTTTTGGTTCATTTCGCCGGGATTGTCGGCGTTGAAGGCGAAGGTCTTGCGGGAGAGGTACATCTCCTGCAGTTCGTTCTCTTCTTCCCAGGTGCTGTTCTCCACGGCCAGGTTGACGTTGGAGGAATAGCTGCCGCTGGCGTTGGAGAACACCCGGGTGGCGGCATCGCGCAGGGAGATGCCCTGGGAAGCGGCATGCTCCTGGGAGTGCTTGCGCACGAAGTTCATCTCGAGGGGCTCATCGGCCTCGGCGGCCATCTTCACGCCCTGGTCGATTAGGCCCATCTGGTTGATGAACAGGTCGCGGAATACTCCAGAACAATTCACCACGACGTCGATGCGGGGCCGGCCGAGTTCCTCTAGGGAGATGAGCTCGAGCTTGTTGACCCGGCCGAGGGAATCGGCCACGGGGCGTACGCCGATGAACCAGAGGATCTGGGCCAGGGATTCGCCATAGGTCTTGATGTTGTCGGTGCCCCAGAGGACGCAGGCAATCGTTTCGGGCCAGGCGCCCTGCTCGACTTTCTGCCGCTCAATCAGGCGGTCTACCACCACCTTGGCGGCGGCGATGGCTGCCCGGGTGGGGATGGACTGGGGGTCGAGGGCGTGGATGTTTTTGCCACTGGGCAGCACGCCGGGGTTGCGGATCGGGTCGCCGCCAGGCCCGGGCAGCACATACTCGCCATCAAGGGCCCGCAGCAGGCTTTCCATTTCCATGTCTGCGCAGATCTGCTCCAGGCAGAAGCGCAGGTAGCCAAACAGCTTGTCGAGTTCGGCCTGGTCCACCCCGGGGAAGCCGGCAGCGTTGCAAGCGCCCAGCCAAGGGCTGGGCAGTTTGAAGCCGAAGCGCTCAAGCAGGTTGAAGAACCATCCGAACTGGCCCCGCAGGTTGACGCGGCCATCGGCGCCGGTGACGGATTTCACCATGGCGCCAACGGCAGCGCGGCAGACCTCGGTGATCGTGCGGTTGAGCTCCACATCGATGAGGACGCCGTCGTCATTGCCTTTGTAGACGTCGTCGATGGTGCGACCCAAGCTTTCCGCCAGCAGGGCTGGCAGGGAGCGGAGCCCATCCTCTTCTCGCTCCAGGGCTGCGATGTTGACCAGGGTGGCGATCGCTTCCTCGGCGGTGGGGGGCTTGCCGATGGTGTGGAGGCCGCAGGGCAACAGCCGGCTTTCGATCTCCATCAGTTGGCGATAGACCGCGCCCACAACCGCATCCCGGGCCTCGAGGTCGAGCTCAGAGGAATCCAGATTGGGCAGGTTGACGTCCTTGTCGAGGTTGCATTGACGTGCCGTTTCGACGAGGGCATTGA
>CAMDEM010000032.1 GCA_945896675.1 Cyanobium sp. NIES-981 | reverse complement strand
GGGGCAGGCCCAGCAGCTCCCGGGCCGAATCCCCAGCAGCCCCATCCCCAGCAGCCCCGTAGCTCTCACTGACCACCAGGGGCGCAGGCTCGGCGGCCCGAATCTCCACGGCGGGACCAGGCTCAGGGGGAGTCTCTTCAGCCCAGGGGAGTTCAGGGTCGTTGAACACCTGGGATTCCATTTCTGGCATCGACGCGAGATCGCCAGACTGATCCTGAGTCACTGGTTCTTGACTGGTCTCGGGGTCTTGGATGGTGTTTTGATCTTGGATGGTCTCGGGGTCTTGAGTGGGTGAATAGCTCGTTTCGTCTCCCAAGGCATCACGCGCAGAAGGCCTTGGAAGTTATAGACCGGAAGTCAAACGGCGGCTAGCCCCTTGTCGTTAAAGACGCCCTCAAAGAGAACTGAGCTGAGGTAGCGCTCACCGGAATCGGGCAGCACCACCACGATTGTTTTGCCGGCAAAAGCCTCCTCTTTCGCCAGGCGCAGGGCTGCCACGGCGGCGGCACCACAGGAAATGCCAGCCAGGATTCCCTCTTCTCGCATCAGGCGGCGGGCCATGGCCACGGCTTCCTCATCACCCACCGCTTCCACCCGATCCACCAAGGAAAGATCGAGGTTGGCGGGCACAAAGCCAGCACCAATGCCTTGGATTTTGTGGGGTCCGGGCTGCACCACCGCACCGTTCATGGTTTGGCGAATCACCGGGCTGTTGGTGGGCTCCACCGCCACCGACACCAAGGGCTTGCCCAGGGTGGTTTTGATATAGCGGCTCACCCCGGTGATCGTGCCACCGGTGCCCACCCCAGCGACCAGGGCATCCACCTGGCCGTCGGTGTCGCTCCAGATTTCAGGGCCGGTGGTGTCGTGGTGGATCTGGGGGTTGGCGGGGTTGGCAAATTGCTGCAGCAGCACGTAGCGATCGGGATCGGTGTCAGCTAACGCCTTTGCGGCTCCAATCGCCCCGGGCATGCCCAGCCGGCCCTCCGTGAGCACCAAGTGGGCGCCGTAGGCCGTGAGCAACTTGCGGCGCTCCAGGCTCATGGTTTCCGGCATGGTGAGGGTCAGCCGAATCCCGCGGGAGGCCGCCACAAAGGCCAGGGCGATGCCGGTATTGCCGCTGGTGGGCTCCACCAATTCCTTGCCCGGACCCAGCAAGCCATCTTGTTCTGCCTGCCAAATCATGGCCGCGCCAATGCGGCACTTCACCGAGAAGGCAGGGTTCCGGCCCTCAATTTTTGCCAGCACCCTGGCGCTGCAGCCCTCGGTGACCCGGTTCAGTTGCACCAGGGGGGTCTTGCCGATAGTGAGGCTGTTATCGGCGTAGATCTTGGTGTCGAGGGGAATGCTGGTCATCTCGGGTGGGGGGAAGCCGGAACGCTCGCTGGGGAGGGCACCCTCGGCGGGCAGCCAGCTCCATCCAGCATCCCAGACCTGCCAGCCGCTTCAAACCCGTTTACATGAAGCTGAATATTCGATAGCGCCTGAAAGGCTAGGGGCGCAGTTCAGGGGGCTGGGCCGGCAGGATCAATTCCAGCAAGGCCCCACCCCCTGGACCATTGCTGGCTTGAATGCGGCCGCCGTGGGTCACGGCAATCTGCTGCACGATCGGAAGACCCAGGCCGCTGCCGGTGCGTTGGCTGCGCACCCGGGAAGGATCCCCCCGGTAAAAGCGTTCAAACATGTGGGCGAGGTCGTCGTCGCTCAGGCCCGGCCCCTCATCGCTCACCCGCACCTGGTGCCAACCATTGCGCTGCTCAATCGCCACCTGGATTCGGCCCCCATCGGGGCTGTAGCGCAGGGCGTTGTCGAGCAGATTCAGCACGGCCCGGTGCAGCCGCGACCCATCGGCATGGATCAGGCCGGTCTGCCGGTCGCTGGGCTGCTGGAGCTCTAACGACACGGAGCGTTGATCAGCCAAGGGCTTAATCCCCGACCACACCTGGTCCACCAGGGACCCCAAGTGCACCTCGTAGGTCCGCGGGCCGTAACCGGGAAGGGTGTTCTCCAGCCGCGAGAGTTCGAGCAAATCGCCCACCAGCTCCTGGAGGCGGAGCAATTCCCGTTGCAGCCGCTCCACCAACCGGGCGTTCTGGTTGTTCACCTGGGCCGCCAGGCTGTCGCCCACCAGCAACAACGCCGTAAGCGGAGTTTTGAGCTCATGGGCCACATCACTGACCCAGCGCTCCTGCTGCTCCAGCTGGGCTTCGAGGGAGCGGCGGCTCTGGAGGAGCACCCCGATCCAGCCATCGGTGCCGGGCACCACCAGCACATCGAGGTCTTCGTTGCCGCAACGCCAGGCCAGGCGCTGGGGTCGATCCTGGCGGCGGGCTACGGCAATGCTGCCGATCAGGTTGGGATCGCTGCAGAGGTCCTCAAACGATCGCCCGACGAGCATGCGGCCGGCATTGAGGTCGAGGATCCGCTCCGATTTGGGCGTGATGTGGCGCATGCGGCCGACGCGATCGAGCAGGATCCATCCCGCCGGCGAGGCATCCATCCAGCTGAGCAGCTGGCGCACGCTCGGCATCGGCTGGCGCTGGCTCCAGCGCTGGCTGAGCTGTTTCCACCGCGGTGCGCCAAGCAACGCCAAGGCGCTACCCGTGCCAAGGCCAAACAAAAAGTAGCCCCATTGGAGACCCACCCCGGTAGCCGCGACGGTGGTGGCGGCAAGGCTGGCAGCGCTAGCCAAAGCGGTAGCCAAAGCCCCGAACGGTCAGCAAGTGCACCGGGCTGGAGGGATTCTCCTCCAACTTCTCGCGCAACCAACGGATGTGGACATCCACGGTCTTGCTATCGCCGATGTAATCGATGCTCCACACGTGCTCGAGCAACTTGTCGCGGCTCCAGACCCGGCGCGGGTTCTGCATGAACAACTCCAGGAGCCGGTACTCCTTTGGCGAGAGGTTCAGATCGAGGCCATCGCGGGTGACCCGGCACTCCTCTTGATAGAGGCAGATATTGGCGTGCTCCAGCACCTTCGCGGGCGCCTGCTGGCTGGTGGTGCGCCGCAGCAGGGCCCGGCAACGGGCCACCAGCTCCCGCATGCCAAAGGGTTTGACCAGATAGTCGTCGGCCCCAACCTCCAGGCCAAGCACCCGGTCGGTTTCGCTATCGCGGGCGCTCACCACCAGGATCGGGGTTTGGTTGTTGGCCTGGCGCAATTGGCGGCAAACATCCAAGCCCCCCAGGCCAGGCAGCATCAGATCCAGCACCACCAGCGAAAACCCTTCGCCTTCTGGGGCCCGCTGCAGAATTTGCAGGGCATCCCTGCCGTTACCGCAGGCGACAACCGCAAAGCCCTCAAGCTCCAGGGCATCGCGCACCGTTTCGCGGATGGTTTCGTCGTCTTCGACGACCAGGAGCGATGGCTGCATCGCCCCAGTTTGCCCTGGAATGGGCTGGCCCCAAAAGGTGGGTTCAGCGAGCACGTCTGGGGAGGTGGGCGATCACCAGGCGACGCTGACCATCCAATTGCAACCAGCCTTCGTCCTTGAGGCTGCCGAGCACCCGGGTCACGGTGACGCGGGTGGTGCTCAGGGCACTGGCCAGCTCCTGGTGGGTGAGCTTGATATTCAGGCGCAGACCCTGGTCGCAGGGCTGGCCGTAATCGTTGGCGAGCAGTTCAAGAAAGCCACGCACCCGATCTTCGATGCGGCGCAAACCCAGCAGACCCAGCATGGCCTCGCTCTGGCGGTAGCGCACGCCCATGCCCTGGAGTAGGGCCATGGCCAGGTGGGGGGAGGCTGCGATTTCATCGCAGGTGAGGCAGAGCAGGTCGCTCTCGCAGAGCGTGGTGGCCTCATAGACCTCCACGTTGGAGAGGGGATCGCCGAAGGGTTCATTCGGACCTGCCAAACCCAGCAGGAGCTCATCACCCTGTACCGAGATGGCGCTCAGCTTGACCATGCCACGAACCACAAGCCAAACGGTCTTTTTCAGCAGGGGGACCCGGCTTCCCGCCGGCAGATGCACCAAACTGCGCTTCTCGTAGCTGGCCTCCAGCAGCTCCACAAAGCTGGGGGATTGGCTTGACTCGCGAGCGGGCGTGAAAACCATCCCAGACCGGGCAATTGGTTGAGAACAACGCTATGGAAGGCATTTGACCTGCTGGCAAAGGCGGGGTAGTGCTGGGTTTAAGAACTGGTTACGGTCTGCCCAGTGCTTGGCGCTGGGCTCCTTTCTCACCTAAAAAGCGCCCATGGCTTCCCAACAGCGCCCCCACAGTCCCGATCACGACCACAGCCACTCCCGTGACCATGGGCATGGGAGCAGCCCGGAGGATCTCCATCCCGCGGTGGAGATCCAGCGCCAACCCCACCAGCGTCAACACGAGCACCGGGCTGGATCGGCGGCGGCCTTTCGATGGAGCGTGATCCTCAACAGCGGCCTCTCGGCCCTGCAGCTGGTGATTGGCTTTGGTTTTGGCTCCCTGGCCCTGATTGGCGATGCGATTCACAACCTGGGGGATGTGGCCGGCCTATTGCTGGGCTGGGGCGCCGAACACCTCAGCGGCAAGCCCGCCCAGGGGCGCTTCACCTATGGATATGGCCGCAGCACCCAGCTGGCCTCGCTGCTCAATGCCCTGTTGATTCTGATGGCGGCGGCGGTGCTGGTGGTGGAAGGCATCCAGCGCCTCTCCAATCCCGTGCCGATAACCAGCATCCCGGTGGCCTGGGCGGCGGCGGCGGGCATTGGGGTCAACCTGTTCTCCGCGAGGTTGTTTGGCCACGACCACAGCCACGACCTCAACCGCAAGGCCGCGGTGGTGCACCTGATGACCGATGCCCTGGTTTCGGCCGCCGTCTTGGTGAGTGCGGTGGTGGTGGGGCTCACGGGCTGGAGCCAATTGGATGCGATCACGGCGATCGGCGTGGGCCTGGCCGTGGGCTACAGCGGCTGGCAAGTGCTCCAAGAAGCGCTGATGATTGCCCTCGATGCGGTGCCCCAGGGGATTGATCTGGCTTTGGTGGAAACCACCTTGATGCAGTTGCCCGGGGTAGTAGACGTGCACCACCTGCATGTGTGGGGCATGAGCACCTCCCAAAACGCCCTCACCGCCCACATCAGCCGGCGGCTGGGCAGCGTCAACGACATGGACCTGCTGCACCAGGCCAAAGCGGATTTGGCCAAACTGGGCATTGCCCACAGCACGATCCAGCTTGAGCCGCACAACTAAACCAGCTTGGTGGTTGAGAAAAGGTGAGTCGAAATGGAGATAGGGGCGGGCACAAAAAAAGGGGCCCCAAAGGGCCCCCTAAAACAATCAAACGATCACTGGCTGATCTTGTTGACAGCGGCCTTGGCCTTGGCCTGGATGCCTTCGCTCAAGGGCACATAGCCGAGCTCATCGGCTTGGGCCTGGGCCTTATCGCTCAGCATGTAGTTGATCGTTTGCTTCAGAGCATCGGTTTTAGAACCGTTACCCGTGCGGTAAACCAACAGGTAGGTGAGGGTGGCGATGGGGTAGGCACCGCTGGCCGTGGGGTTGGGGTTGGAGCCGGCCAGATCGGCATCAACGGTGATACCGCTGAGGGCAGCCTGACCGCTCTTGAAACTAGGCAGCACGAACTGGCCAGACTTGTTCTGAACAGCAGCAGCCTTGATGGCGCCCTTCACGTAGGACTGGTTGACGTAACCAATCGAACCTGGGGTGGTTTGGATGATGCCGGCCACACCCTCGTTACCCTTGCCGCCAACGCCCACTTTCCAGTTCAGGGTTTTAGCGGTGCCCAGGGTCCACTCCTTGGAGAAGGCCTGCATGGAGTCGGCGAAGGCGGCGGTGGTGCCGGAACCGTCAGAGCGGTGCGCCACGGTGATCTTGCCGGCGGCACAACCCAATTCCTTCCAATCGTTGATGGAGCCCATGAAGACGGACACCGCCTGCTTCTGGGTGAGCTTCAGGGTGCAACCGGGCTTGTTGTAGCCGATGGCAATGGTGCCGCCCACGGTGGGGATCTGCAGCACGCCGCGGCTCACCTTGGCCTTGTCGCGGGAGGAGATGGGGTCATCGGAAGCCGCAAAGCTCACGGTTTCATCCAGGAAAGCCTTGCGGCCAGCACCTGAACCGACCGACTGGTAGTTCACCTTGGGGCCACCGGATTTGGCCAGCTGGGAGAACCAACGGCTGTAAATGTTGTCAGGGAACGTTGCGCCGGAGGCGTTCAGGCGCTCACGGGCTGAGGCGGCACCACTGGCAGCCAACACAGCCAGGGAACCAACGATCAGGGCCTTCTTGGCGAAGGTCATGGAAAAAGACTTTGAGGGTCAGACCTTTCGTAGCAAGGCAAGTGTCCCCGGGTCGTTATGGGGCCATTAAGGACCGTCTAAGAGTTAGATCCTCTGCTGCTGAGCCTGGTATCGGGGCGTGAATCGGGGGATCAAATTTACAAAAAAAGCCCCCCGTTTCCGGGAGGCTCGCAATGTGTTGTGTGTGTGAGAAATGGCTTCTAGCTCTGAAGATCAGAACTTGAAGGTGGTTTGGATCACGCCACCGAGGCCGGTGAAAGCGGTGCCACTGTTAGGAGTGCCACCATTGTTGATCTGGGAGCCGTAGAACAGTGTGGGAGTGATCGAGATGTTGTCGGTTGCCTGAATGCGGTAGAACCACTCAACCAAGAACGGGCTGCACTGCTTGCTTTCTGTACCACCGGGGCAGTTGGCGTAGGAGGGCTGACCAAGGGCAATACCTGCGGCATTGCTCTTGACGAAAGCATTATCCCACTGGAGACCAACCATCCAAGACTTGGATGAATAAGCGCCAGTATTAGCTGTACTGGAAGGAATGAATCCATTCGTGTTGCTTACGAAGTTGTAAGCGTAGCCGGCGCTGATTGAGGGGAACCAGCCGGACTGAATGGGCTGCCAGTAGGCGTTGAAGGCAATCGAGTTGCTGTACTGATCGGCAAACAGAGTGGTGGCCGCTGGGCCGTTGCCATCACGCATGGCGGTACCAGAAGTACCGTAGCGGTAGCCGAAGGCCGCACCCCAGTTGCTGGCTTTGTAGCCAAGTTGTGCCAGGAAGTTCAAGCCTGAACGGCTATTAAAGATGCCATAGGTGCTGCTAGCACCAGCAGCGCCAATACTGGCAGTGGTGCAATCAGTTGAACCTAGGGTCGTCGAGCAAGCGCCGCTGACCACGTAGTTAGCGTTGGCGAGCCAACCACCTTTGCCTTTGGGAACCTTTTGCGTCCACTGGATGCCTACACCCTGACCCGTGGCCTTGTTGTAAACGCCAGTGGTGCCGATGGTTGTGAAGGCATCAAGGATGTCCGACTTGTATGCAGTCGGCAGCCAAGCCATCTCCGTGTTACGAACCAGCGCACCAATGGTCAACTTGGTGGTGTTGTTCTTATCGACGGGGAAGGTGTAGTAAAGGCGGTCAATGATTACAGCGCCGTTGAGGGTCTCAGCCTTGTCAAGCTTGAAGGGCTGGGAAGAGCTGCCAAACGGAAGGCTGCTGAAATTGCCCGAGCGGAGGCGGGTGCGCAGCAGATCCTGGCCGGTGTAGCTGGTGTCAAAGTTCAGGCGAACGTCGTAGTTAAACGTCGTGTTGCCGTAGGAGGTAGAACCTTGGCGGCTGTACTGGGGAATCCCACCCAGGATCATGCTGACTTCGCCGCGCAGCTTGGTGGTGGTGGAGAACTGCTGGGCTTGGAGTTTGCCCACCTTGCTCTCGAGGCCGTCCACGCGGGCGGTCAGGATGGTGAGTTCCTTGTCGAACTCGTCAAGCAGTTTCTGCAGTTCGTCGGTCTTTTCGGTGACGCGATCGAGGCAGGCGTTCAGCAGGGCGGCCGCTTCAAAGCGGGTCATGGCCTGGGCGCCTTTGAACTTGCCGTCGGGATAGCCGGCCACGCAGCCGTACTTCTCCACCAGGTTGCTCAGGGCCTGATAAGCCCAGTCGGTGGGCTTGACGTCGGAAAACTGGTTGACGCTGGTCACCTGGTTGCGGGAAGCCCACGCTTTGAAGGTGTCAACGTCTTGCTGCTGCATGTACTCGTTAACGGCGGCACGGCCAGTAACAGCAGCGATGTCTTGGGCAGATGCGGCCATAGGGGCCACAAGGCCGGTACCGGCCAAAGCCAGTACGAGCTTTTTCGAAAGATTCATCGGGTCCTCACACCGATAGGGATGGCTATACAAAGACAGCCGTGCTGAATCTAGCGATCAGCCCCACCCGTAGCCACACCCACAGAACACATACCCGTGTATCCCAGAACACAAAAGCTGCATTGCATTCGCTGCGCTTATGCGGCAGATGTTCGGCCTGAGCCCGCCGGCCACCAACGGCGCCACCAGGCCACCCGCTGCAGGCGGGCCTGATCTGCGAGCAGGGCCTTCAGCAGTGAGCGGCGCTGGCGGCTGGTATTCAAGCTGTGCACCTGGTGGCGCCACTGCTGCCAGAGCTCCTGGCGCTGCTGATCCAGGAGCGCCAGGAGCTCTGGCATGGCGGCGTCCAATCCTTGGGGGATCTGGCTATCAATTGCCCGGCGCAGCACCTCGCCGTCGTTGAGCTCCCCCAGCAGATCCTGGGCCGCCTTGAAGCGGTCAATCCAGCGGCGGGTGCTTCGGCCAGCCATGGGGCCGATGGCCTCCAATCCATAGCGGGCGCGCTTGATCGCGATGCGCAACCCGTGGATCGCCTCGCCCTGGTCGCCCAACTCTTCCACCAACCAGCCGGGATGCAAAAACAGCTCACCGAGCGCCGGCAATTGGAGTTCCCACACCCAGCCATCGGCAGCCGATTCCCCCCAGGCGCTGAACTGGGGCTCCTTGAGCCAGCCCTGCAGCTGGGCTACCAAGGCCAAGTAGGCACTGCTTTGCAGCGTAGCCACCACGGCCCCATGGGCCAGTTCACGCTCCCGGCGCAGCTGCTTGAGCACGGGCTTGAGTTGCCTGGCCTCCGCCTTGGAAAGCTGGGGCAACAAATCCTGCTCAAGCCGCTGGCCCAGCACATCCAAATCCCGGGCCATACCCAGGCGCCGTAGGGGCTTAGCCACCCGCTCTGCCGTGACCAATTTGGGCAAAACCAAAGCCGGGCCCACCTGATCCAAGGTGGTGCGCAGCCGCCGCATCGACACCCGCATCTGGTGCAGCGGTTCGGGATCCCGGTTCTCAAGCACCGGTCCATGCCAGCGCACCAACGCCTTGGTCTGTTGACGCAGCAACCCTGCCCCATGCTCACCCAACCTGGGCATCGCCAAACGATCCTGATTCACTCCATAAATCTGATCGGTGCTGGGCTCTGGGATGGTTAAAAGAGGGCCCTTGGGGGCAGCACCACAACGGTTTGCAACATGGCTAGCGGGGAGTTGTCCAATCCTGGAACCAGCCCCTGCGCCAGAGCCAGTACCCCTGGGCGACCGCAATCACGGCCATCAACACCAGGGCGTAGAGATAACCAAAGTGCCAGTGCAATTCCGGCATGTTGACGAAGTTCATGCCATAGACACCGCCAATGAAGGTGAGGGGGGCAAAGATGCTGGTCAAGATGGTGAGGGTTTTCATCACCTGGTTCATGCGGTTGCCGATGCTGGCGGCATAGGCCTGGGTGATCCCGTCACATTGGTGGCGCAGCAACTCGCAGTTCTCAAACAACATCTCCACCAATTCGCCCATATCCCGAAATCCCACCATTGCTTCTGGCCCCAACAGGGGTTGCCGCTCCCGGAGCAACACCTTGAGCTGGTGACGCAGGGGCCAAACCATGGAGCGGATCGTGCGCAGGTTGGAGCGATGGACAAAGGCCCTAGACAACAACTTGGGCTTTGGATCGCGCAGGGCTGCCTCCTCCAGGCTGTCGAGTCGGTTGGAGATTTGCTCCAGCATGGGGAACAACCCATCCAGCAACTCATCAATGAGGAAATGGAGGATGTCGTCGAGATCCTGGTGCTCAGGGGCCGCAAAGCGGGAGTACAGCCAGGAGGTGAGCTCGGGGAAGGCTTCACCGATCGACACCTCTTCAAAGCTGATCAACAAATCGGGGCGGAGAAGCAGGCCCACCTGGGAGCTCACCAGGTGGGAGGGATCATGGGCAAAACTCAAGCGGTGCAGCACCACCAGCAGGGCATCCCCAAAGCAATTCACCCTGGGGCGCTGGGGTGCCTCCAGTAGGGGAGGCAACAGACTCTCGGGCACATCCAACACAGCCAGAAAGCTGCCAATCCGTTGGGAATCCGCCAAACCGCAGACCCGAAGCCAAATCGGCAAACCCTGCTGGTGCAGGCCCTGCAAATCCTCGGGATGATCGAGGCCCACCAGCCTGGGCCCATCGGGCTCGAGCACCACGGCTGAAAAACGACTGGCCGGCCGGCCTCCACACACGTAGAGCTGGGTGGGGAGGTTGGCGGGCCGCTCCTCAAGCCGCTGGGAACTCAGAGCACCAGGCGTGGGGCGGAGCACAGGGGCGCATCGGGGGTGAGATGGTCAAGCACCCGGGCCCCACCAATGAAGGCGCCCTGAAGAAACAGGCAAAGCATCACCTGGGGCAGCCAATCTTCGAGGATCTGGGCCATGGCTTGATCCAACCTAAGGACCTGGCCACGATGCTGGGCTAGGCAAGCCCTAAAGCGAAGTGCCGCAGACCACACACCGATGTGTAGACGATGGCAGCATCTTGAACTCTCCTCAACCCCTAAGAGCTAAAATTGAATTTGAGGGTTGTAGGGGTTTGACACTCAAAAACAGCGATCCGGATGGGAACCCGCGGAACGGCAATCAACCGCAAGGGGACCAGGAAGGCGTTCGCTCACCCCTTGAGGCCCACTCCAGCTATCGGGGCGACGATTGGACGCCCACCAGCCTGGTCTTCCACCAAAATCTTGAATCGTTCGCCGAACGGGTGGGGCTGATCGTGGCCCTGCAAAGCAACGGCAAGCTCAGTCAAGAACAGGCCTACGACCAAATCCGGACCATCTGGAAAAAACTGGGTGAAAGCAAAAAAGATTTGCTGAGCTAGGGGCTCTGTATCGCCGCTTACATGGCCCGGTGCCGCCCATGGTCGACCCGGCCAACCCCAGCCCAGTAAACCTGATTAGGGCCCCAATGGTTGAGCGAGATGGCCACTCTCCAGTGGCAACACCACGGGCCCATCGCCATAGACCAGATGGCCCTAACCGCCAAGCTCGAAGCGATTGGCTTTGAACTGGCGTCGTCGGATTTTGAGTCTGGATTTATTTTTGCCCTGGCCAGTCCCCGCAAAAAATATGCGCGGGAATCCCTCAGCATCCTGATCTCCTGGCGCCCCAAGCGGCTGGATGGCTTTCTGGTTGAAGTGCGCAGCAAGGAGCCCCAGAAAACCACCAAACGATCCCAGGCCGATCTGCTCACTGAAATCCTCAAAAAAGACTTGCCTGGGGTCTTTCGGTGTCCATGACGATGGATTCGAAACCGTTCTGGAAGACCAGACTGCGCTGGCAAGCCAAGCTCCCTGAATCAACAGCCCGGGAAACGGCCCATCTGATCGCCATGGTGTTGAACATGCACCTCGATCACGGGGCCAGCCGCACCAGGCGAATGGTGTTTCGCAATGCCGTTCTATCCAACAATGCCCTGATGCCCACCAAGCAAGGCAGGCAGGGCGCAGATGGGGAGCCTGCCATCCAGGTGGTGCTCCATTGGCGGCGCTTCAACCAGCAACGCTGCCATGTGGAGATTCTCAGTAGCCACGAGGGGTCCGTTCAGGACCCCTGGAGTTTGGCGATCGCCAACCGGCTCAGGCAGATCCTGAATTAACCAGCCGGACTGCTGGCCATCAGGCTGGGATCGCGCTGCACGTCGGCGATGGCCGAGGGCGTTTCCCGCCGGAAGCTGGTGAGCTTGTGGTTGCCGGCAGAGAGTTCTTCGGCAAGCACCTGGCACGCCATCTCAGGCATGGTGTGGTCACCACAGGTGAACACATCCACCGCCGCATAGCCCGATTCAGGCCACGTGTGGATCGAAATATGGGATTCGGCCAAGAGGGCCAATCCCGTCACACCCTGGGGCTCGAAACGGTGGGTGATCAAATTGAGCAGGGTGGCGCCAGCCCTTTTGGCTGCTGAGGTGATGGCGGTCCTGAGGAAGGCTTCGTCGTCGAGCTTGGCGGGATCGCAGTTGTAGAGCTCGAGAATGCAGTGCTTACCGACGGTGTCACTGACTGG
>CAMDEM010000031.1 GCA_945896675.1 Cyanobium sp. NIES-981 | reverse complement strand
ATTCACTGAAGTCGTCACCCCAGAGGGCCCGCTCCGATTTGTAGAAGCTGTTGAGGTCGTCCACCAAGAGCTGGAGGCCTTTGTGGGCACTGTGCTGGAGCAGTTCCCATTGGAGATCACCCCACACGTTCCATTCGGAGCGTTGGCCGAATTCCATGCCCATGAAGATGGTTTTCTTACCCGGGTGGGTCCACATGTAGGCCAGTAGGGCCCGCACATTGGCAAACTTTTGCCAGTCGTCGCCGGGCATTTTGTGCAGCAAACTGCTCTTGCCATGCACGACTTCGTCGTGGCTGAGGGCGAGCATGAAGTTCTCGGTGAAGGCGTACCAAATCGAGAACGTCACATTGTTCTGGTGGAACTGACGGAACCACGGATCCAGCTCGAAGTAATCGAGCATGTCGTGCATCCAGCCCATGTTCCATTTGAGGTTGAATCCCAAGCCGCCCATGTCGGTGGGCTGGGTCACCATCGGCCAGGTGGTGGATTCTTCGGCAATTGAGAGGGCTCCTGGGAAGTGCTGGAACAGCACGTGGTTGGCCTGCTGCAGGAAGGTCACCGCTTCGGTGTTTTCCCTGCCCCCTTGGTCATTGGCCAGCCATTCCCCATCGGGGCGCAGGTAGTCGCGGTAGAGCATGGAGGCCACCGCATCGACCCGAATGCCGTCGATGTGGAATTCTTCGAACCAATAGACAAGATTGGCCACCAGGAAGTTGCGAACTTCGTTGCGGCTGTAATTAAAAATAAGGGTGCCCCATTCCTTGTGCTCACCGATGCGGGGATCGGCATGTTCATAGAGATGGGCCCCATCAAAAAAGGCCAAGCCGTGGGCATCTTTGGGGAAGTGACCTGGCACCCAATCGAGGATCACCCCAATCCCTTCGGCGTGGCAGCGCTCCACAAAGGCGCGAAATTCATTCGGGGAGCCAAAGCGGCTGGTGGGCGCGTACCAACCGGTGACCTGATAGCCCCAGGAGCCATCGAAGGGATGCTCGGAGATCGGCATCAGCTCGATGTGGGTGAAGCCCCGAGCCTTCACATAAGGAATCACCCGATCGGCTAATTCCGGGTAGGTGAGCAGCCGGGCGCCCGGTTTGAGATCGGCGGCGGGTACCGGTGGCCGCGGGGTGCCATCGGCTTCGATGAAGGGACGGTCGGCGCTGCCATGCATCCAGCTACCGAGGTGCATTTCGTAGACCGAAATGGGTTGATCCAGGGGGTTGGAGTTGTCGCGCTCGTCCATCCAGCCGGCATCACTCCAGCTGTAGTTGGCAATCGCCTCCACCACCGACCCGTTGTTGGGCCGCACTTCGTGGCGGAATCCGTAGGGATCGCTTTTCTGATAGCAGTGGCCGTTCTGGGCCCGGATTTCGTATTTGTAAATCTGGCCGGCTTTGAGGCCTGGGATAAACAGCTCCCAGCAGCCGCCAACCCGCGACTGCATGGGGTGATGGCGACCATCCCAGCCATTGAAATCCCCGAGCACGGAAACGCTGCGGGCATTCGGTGCCCAAAGGCAAAACTGCACGCCCCCAAGGCCGCCCTGCTCGCCCAGGTGGGCACCCATGCGGCGCCAAATGTGGTGGTGGTTGCCTTCGGCAAACAGCAACTGGTCCAGTTCACCCATCCACGGCTCGCGCTGGGCCCAGGGATCGTGCTGCACGTGTTCGATGCCGCCACGGTGTACCCGAACTTGGTAGCCATGGCCTGGGTTGGTGGCCAGCTGCGCTTCAAAGACCCAGGGGTGATTGGGGGTCTCGGTGGCCAGGGACTGGCCGCCCACAAGCAGCTCCACCCGCTCGGCTTCGGGCATCCACACCCGCACCACCCAACCCCCGGATTCCAGGGGTTGGGGCCCAAGGATGGAGAAGGGGTGGTCGTGCCGACATTCGGCAAGCCGCTGGCCGTCTTGCGCCATCCAATCGAGGCTGAGCAAGGCCATGTACCAGCAACGTTTTCGCCGCGAGCTTAGGCGGCTTTATTACCCGCCAACTGATCTAGGTGGCGGGGATGGGTAAAGCCTGCTTGCTACTGGGCGGGTTGGGGTTTCGATGGATCGATGGGGAAGTCGACGCCGGTGATCGTGTTGTTGGCATCGAGGATCACAAAGAGGCTGTCGGTGAGGCGGTTGAACTGGGTCACCACCATCACGAGCTTGGCTGTAGGGGTGGAATTGGCTTCAACGGCCTTGGTCACTTTCACGAAGTTTCCTGTGAGCTGTTGCAATTCCTGCCATTTCTGCTGCAGAACCTCCGGGCTGATGTCCTTTTGCAGGTCGAGGCTCAAAAAGCTGCGAGCACTGATGTACTGGCCACCGCTGAGACTTTTGACGAAGTTCAGAGCCACTTGGCTGGAGGCTTCGTCGGTGCGATCGAAGTGATAGCCCACGATTTTGCCGGCGCCATTGAGCACGATGAAGACATCGCGGGTCCCCTTGGAGGTGATCAGGCTGGCTTCAACCGTGGTGTTTCGCAGACCGGTGTTGACGCTTAGCAGCTTCCAGCTGAGCAGTTTGGGCTGGGTGCGCATGGTGTTTTGCACCATTTGCGGGCTGGTTACGGCCTTGAGTTCATCGGAGAATTGGTTGTAGCGGGCATTGGCATCGCCCTTTCTGATGGCCTCCAGGATGGCGTTGGCAGCGGTGCGGGCCTGGGGAACCCCCAGGGCGACGGGCGCAGCGGCAGCGTTCTGGGCCCTGGGGGTCGCGCTTGAAGGGGCGCTGGTTTGGGCGGAGCTGATCGGGGCTAGGTATGCGCTGCCGATCAGGTTGGTCGCCAGCAACCCAGCCGCAAAAAAGGGCTTGGAGAAGGGGCGCAGGGGGCTCCGCATGCCTGGGGTTTTAAAAGGTGGGCTCAGTTTGCCTCAAGTTGACCTGGCTGCACGATGGGCTCAAGCCGCAAGTGGCCCGTGGCGAGCTCCATGGTGAGGGTGATCACCCGGTGCTTTGGGCTCGGGCCGCCGAGGGGCATCGAGCCATCGCCTGGGTTGAGGGCAATCTGCGGCCAGGCCGAGGCCGCCAGGGACAACCGGATGTGGTCTCCGGCCTGCAGGTTGGCCATCACCGGTTGGAACTGGAGTCGCCTAGTTTCGCTGCGCAGGCATCCGCTGCCAAGGAAGCGGGCCACGCCCGTGCAGAGCTGCTGCACGGGGTCGTTTTGGGCGCCGCCTTGGGGGGGCGATTGGGCTTTTTTCACCACAGAGAGGGCGCCACACAGATCAAAGCCCGGCTGGTCGGCGCTGATGCTGATCTCCAGGCTGAATCGACCCAGCAGCAACTCAGGCACTTCAAAGGGAGCACTGGTGAAGCAGGCCACATCAAGGCGCTCGTCGAGGTCGGAGCGCTCACACGGGCCGGGTTTGAGATCGAGATGGCCCCCTCGACCAGGAACGGGCCGCCAGGGGTCATGCACCAGGTGGCGGGTATGGCTATCGGGGGCTGCGGTGCCGGATGGGTTTGTAACTGGGCCAGCTTGGTTCCAGTCCAGCAGGGCTTGGCCCTGGAGCCTCCAGGCCCTGGGGGGAGTTGCTGCCGGTACAAGCCAGGGGCCTTGGGCTTCGGCCTGCAGGGCCACGGGGGCGGTTTGCTCTGGGCCGCATGGCTCGTTGCCGGGGGCGATGCCTTGCAGGTGCTGTTGGAAGAAGGCCAGCTGCATCGCGTCGGCGCCGCCCGGCCAGTGCAGGTGGCTCCAGGCGCCGATGCGCAGTTGGGGAGAGCCGCCTGCGGCCTTCGAGCGGTGCCAGAGATCCAGTACGCCACCGAGGTGGGGATCGTGCCAGCCACCCAGCAGCAGCATGGGCCTGCGCAGCAGGGCTTCAGAGGGGGTGTGAACCCGCCACCCTGCTGGATCTGTGGGATTGCGGTTCAACCACTCCAGGGCCATGCCCGTGGGGTCGTGGCGCTCGAGCAAGGCCATGCCTTCGCCCAGGAAGCTGCCCCGCTCGAGGGAATTTCGGATTGCCTGCCAGCCTTCGTCATCGCCTTGCCGCTGGCAACGCTGGGCGGCCAGTTGCAAACCCCAGCCCAGGCCCAGGGCCCACCAGTGGGCTCCGCCCTCGCTGGCCCAGTGGGTGCGTTCGTTGAGACCGGCCATGGCAGGGGCCAGGCAATCGGGCAAGCCATCGCCGCCAGAATCGTCCCCGTCGTTATGGATTCCGTCGTTGAGGAGTTGGCTCAGGCCTTGATAGGAAAAGCCATAGGTCCCCACCCGGCCATTGCAGCTGGGGAGTTGGCGTACCCACCGAACCGCATCGGCCCCATCAGGGGCTTCCTGGGCAAAGCCTTGGAAATTCCCCTCGGATTCGCCCCGGCCCCGGACGTCTTGCACCACCACCACAAACCCATGCTGGGCGTACCAGCTCGGATGGGCATAGGTGACCGTCGAAGCGATGGCCCGTCCGTAGGGCTGCCGCATCAACAGGGCCGGCCAAGGCCCATCGCCCACGGGGGGCCAGATCCGACTAATCAGGCCGGTGCCATCCCGACAACGCATCCAATTGTCATGGCCGCTCACTCAGCGCACATCCGGGCAGTAGAGGCCCACCACGTAGGTGGTGAGGATCTCTGCGTCGGTGAAGCTCAGCTGCCGTTGCTGGGCAATGGTCTGGATGGCCTGGTTGGAGGTGGAGGCGATGCCGGAGCCATTCATCTGGCGTAGCTCGGCGCAGAGTTGCTTGGCTAAGGCAGGGTTTTGTTTGACCGATTCGAGCAGTTGGGATTGGGCCTGGCCGCCGGCCATGGTCATCCAACTCGACAACAGGATCCCAAGGGCAGTCCCAGCAACACATGGGCCCAAGGCCCTAGGGCCATGGCTTGGCCCAGGGCCGATGCGTGGAGTCAGGGCTAGGGGAAGAGAGACCAAGGGATCGGCCCCAAGAGACACCTATTCCAGGGACGCCGGCAGCAGCCCGGCTGGCCCTAGGGGTCAGTTTGTTGCCCGGCGGGCCATGCGGAGTTGGGCCCGACGTATCCAGCTTTGGAGCGTAATGAGATCCAGCCTTGGGGCCGCCATGCCCGTCAAACTGGCCTGGAGCCGTCCCATCTGGATCAGCAGTTGATGGGGATTGGCCTGGGATAGGCCCTGGCAGTTGGCAATGCCTGCGTAGAGCAACAAGGCTGCTTCGGCAGGCTCAACCCCTGCCTCCACCACCAACCTGGCTTGGCCGCGCAGTTTGATCAAGCGGGCTTCGCTGGCCCCGCCACTGCGGCCCAATCGACGCAGGTCGTCGTCGTGGAGATCGGCCAACTGTTGCCAACTATCGATTCCTGCCCCTTCCAATTGCCGCAGTTCGGATTTGAAGTGGGGGGGCAGAACCAGGGGCATCAGCCTTGATTCAGGGTGACGGCGCCGGTGGCCAGGCTGCGGGTGGCTTCTGCTAACACCACCGGCTTGCTGCCCCCACTCTGTTGGGCTTCCACGCGGCGAAGGCGCACGCGCACCAGGCCGTTTGCTGCGTTGCGGCCGTTGGTGCGGATGTTTTCGGCCAGTTGTTGCACCGTGGGGGCAAAGGCGGCTTGGGGGAGATCGTCGGGGGCAGCGGCAACCACCAGGTCGCTGCCGTTGTCGAACACCACGGGGACGCTCACGGCTCCCTCAATGGTGACCCGAGGGGTGTAACTCACGGCAAAGGCCAGGCAGGAGATCGCCAGGAGTGCGGTGAAGCTCGTGACGCCCACCAACCGAAAGCGCACCCCCCAGCGGGCGATGAATCCAGCCCCTGTGGCTAGGGCCAAGACCCCACTGGCCGCTCCGAGCCATTGGCCGGCCACAAACAGTATGGGATCAGCTGCCATGGACGCACCTCAGCTCTGGACAGGTTCCTATATTGCTCTGAACGTAGGCATGGACGGCCCCGGGGGATGGCTTAGGTGCCGGAGCAAGGGTTCCAACCCGGCAACGGGCTATCCACCAAGGCCATGGGCGCAACGGCAGTGGCTGTTGGGGTGGTTGCCGTTGGCCTGGGATTCGGCCATTGGGCTCTCGATCGGGCCCTCAACTCGGTTTATGGCCACTGGAAGCCCGTGCTCGATCGCCAGGTGAGCCGGGTGATGGGCCATCCCTTCGATTTGGGCTCCTATCAGGGGTTGGGCTGGGGTGGTTTGAGGGTTGGCGCCACCCGGCTGGCTCCGGGCCGTTTGGATGGTTCCAGCCTCACCGCCACCGGCGCCGCGGTGAGTCTTGATCCCCTGGCAAGCCTGCGCCAGGGGTTTCCGGTTGTTCAGATCAGCCTGGAGGGGGTGAGGGCTGATCTCAAGCCCAACCGCCAGGGGCAGTGGTGGGTGCTCGGCCCGGGGGGAGGCCAGGGGCCGCCGCCAAAGCTGGAGCTGCGTTTCCGCCTGCGCCAGAGGGCCCAGGTGTTCTTGCCCAAAAGCCCGACGCCGCTCGGACTGGATGGCCGCCTGGCGATCCAAGTCCACCGTCGTGCCCTCCAGCTGCAAACCCGGCTGATCCCCCCCGGAGCCCCTGGGGCAGCTGGCCGCTCTGTTAGCGCTGCCAGCGATGGATCCCTAGCCCTGAATGCGGCTGGCCGTTGGGACCGTCGCGACTGGAGGGGACAGTTGCGACTCGATCGCCTGTCGCTAGCGGCTGTTCTGCGGGCCGTTGGCGGCAATCTGCAAGCCAACCCTGGCCAGTGGCGCGGCCAGGCCGATGGCAGCTTGGATTGGAGTTGGCAGGCGGGGAGCCCCAGCTGCCGGGGCGCCGTGCGGCTGAATTCGGTGGGCTGGCGCCCTTCCCCCAAGGCCAGCCAATCGCAAGGCCCAGCGCTGGTTGTGCCCCGACTGGTGGCGCGTTGCCGTGGTCAGCAGGTGTCGATTCAGCCGACGCCGTGGCAGTGGCAGGGGCAAGGGCAGTCGCAACGGCAAAGGTTCAAGGGAGATGGCTCCCTGCGGGCCCATTGGCAGGGGGGGCAATCCCAGGGCGGCGAGTTGCAGCGGGGGCAGTTGCAGGTGGACCAAGTCCAGTTGCGCTTGGGTTCCTCCTGGTTGCGCGTGGCGGGGCGGCTTGGCCCCCAGCTGAATTGGCAGGGCCGCTGGCAGGTCAATCCAAGGGATCTCCGGCCGGATCAGGCCTTGCCCCCTTGGCTGACCCGCGATGCCTTGGCTGGCACGCTGCGGTTGACGGGGTCGCCTGCCAAACCCGTCCTGGCCGTTGAGGCCGGGCAACGCAGCAATCCCATCGTTGGGCCCTGGCAGGCCAGCCTGCGTTGGCAGGATCAAATCCTGGAACTGCAGCGCCTGCAGAGCCAACAGTTGCAGGCCACGGGCTCCCTGGCCCTGGCCCTGGTGCCGGGTCGGGGCCTGGTCCCCGGCAACCTCGATCTCCAAGGGTCGCTCGAGCGCTACTCCTTGGCCCGTCTGTCCCCCGTCGTAGGTGCCCCCCTGGGGGGGGTGTTGTCGGGCCAAGGCCGGGTCACTGGCCCGCTTTCGGCCCTCACCCCAGATTTCAAGCTGCGTTTGGATCAGCCGGTTGCCGGGCCCCTTGGCCTCGATGAATCCTGGGTGGGTGAATGGTTTGGTGATGCTGCCGGGGGTGGTCGCCTGCGCATGGAGCCCCTGGCCCCAGCTCCGGCAGGGCTGCTGACGGCCCGGTTGGATCGCCGCTGGGTGCCGATTGCGGTGAACCTGCAGAGGGGGGGCGGATCCCTCAGCCTCCTGGGCAAGCCCCGGCTCTACCAGTGGACGGCCAAGGACATGCCCCTGGCGGATTTGTGGCTGGCCGTGGGTGCAAAACGACGGCCCCAATTTGTCCAAGGAGGCCTGACTGGCCGCGGCCAACTCTCCTTCCAACCCTTGGCCTTTCGGGGGGTTGCCCGGTTGGATCGGCCCGTGTTCCTTGGGATCTGGGCCCGTTCAGCGGCGATCCAGGGGTATTACGCCAACCGTCGCTTCCAGGCCCTGGGATCGATCAATCCCCTCGATGGCGGCGCTCTCACGGTCGATTGGCGCGGCACCTGGCAGGGCCCCTTCCGGGCCACGGTTCAGGCCCGTCAGCTGTCCGACCGTTTCCTGCGCCAGCTGGTGGCCGCCTGGCCCCAATGGCAGGGCTTGGGCCCGGCCCGATCCGGGCGGGCCAGCGATATCGGCCTTCTCGTCATCGACAGTCTCGGCAAAACCCTGCAGCAGCAGTTGGCCCTGTTGGCGTCGGCCAAGCAGGGGTTTGCAGCGGCCCTGCAACAGGAGCAGCTCAGTCGCACGCCTCTCCAACGGCTCGAGGCGATTGGGGGCCAAATCGATGCCGATCTCTCCTTGGCTGGACCCAGCCTGGCGGCGGCCAGGGCCGATCTGGCGGCCAAGGCCCATCTGTGGATCACGGGCCAAGACCGGGATTCAGCCCTCACCGAGCAGCCGATCGTTGTCAGCTTCCAGGGGCCCCTGTCCCAGGGCGACGGCCAATTCAGCATCAGCTCCCTGCCGCTCTCGCTGATCGCCCTGTTGACCCCCGTGCCCGTTGGCCTGCGGGGCAGTCTCCAGGCCGAGGGGCGGTACGGCCTTGGCAGGCGTCGGCCCCAATTCAGCCTGACCCTGGGGCTCAGCGATGCCAGCCTTGGCAGCACCGACCTGGACCTGCAACGGGGCTCGGTGATCTTGCAGGGCAATCGGCTTGTGCTGGATCTCGCCTTGCATGGCGCCGGGGCCAAGAACACCCTCGACCTGGCGGGAACCATTCCCCTTGACCCCGCTGAGCAAGGGCTTGAGCTGCGGCTGGCCAGTCGCGACGACGGCCTGGTGTTCCTCACCAACCTTGCCGAACCTTCGGTGGATTGGAAGCAGGGGCGTCTCGATCTGCAGCTGTTGGTGAGGGGTAGCCAGCAAGATCCCATCGCCAATGGATTCTTCCGGGTTCAAGGTGCCGAACTCCTCTGCTTTGGCCAGCGCGTGGAGGCGGTGGATGCTTTGGCCTTGTTTGATTTCCAGCAGCTGGTTCTCCAGAACTTCAGCGCCCGCGTTGGCTCCACAGGCTTGATCACGGCCCAGGGCAGCTTGGGCCTGCTCCGTCCGATTGCCCCAAACCCCCAACAGGCCAGTACTCCAGGCATCCGGATCACGGTCAAGGCCGTGCCCTTCAGCCTGCCGCGCATCAAGGCCATGGCCAATGGCGAGGTGGACATTGGCGGCAGCCTCAACGCCATGGCCATGGGCGGCCAATTGGCGATTTCCAAGGGCAGCATCAACGTGGCCCCGAGCGACATGGCCCCTGCAACGCGGGCGGGCAAACCCGTGGGGTCCGTTGCTGAATTGCTGGAGGAACGCTGGACCTTTGAGCAGCCCCTGGTGCTCCTGGGTCCCGATGTACCGAGCCTGTCGAGTGAGGCCGTGAAGGTGTTGGTTCCGCGCTTCCCAGCCCTTGGATTCCAGGACCTCCGTTTCAGCCTGGGCCCTGACCTGACCGTGGGCGTTCCCAACCTGGCCAGTTTTGCCACCGAAGGCTCCCTGCGCCTGAATGGCCGGCTGGACCCATCCCTGACGGCATCAGGGGTGGTGAGGTTGAAGCGCGGGCGCCTCAACCTGTTTACCACCACCTTCAGCTTGGATCCTGATACCCCCAACGTGGCGGTCTTCACCCCGTCGATGGGACTGATCCCCTACCTGGATATTTCGTTGCGCACCAGGATTTCTGACAGTCTCAATGTGCCAGGAAACACCCTTGGTTCACCCTTGGGGCCCTCCCTGACCGATTTGGCCAACCAGGGCAACTTGAGCTCCTTGGATCAGCTCAATTTGGTGCGGGTCTTCATCAGTGTGAGTGGGCCGGCGGATCAGCTCGCCCGCAACCTGCGCCTGCGCAGTTCCCCGCCCCTGTCAGAGGAACGGCTGTTAGCCCTGATTGGCGGCAACACCCTGGCCGGTCTTGCCGCTGGTCAGGCGGGGGCGGCCCTGGCGACAGCCCTGGGGCAAACCCTCCTCTCGCCGATCCTTGGCACCCTGAGTGATGCCCTTGGCCAGAGGGTGAGTTTTGCCCTCTTCCCCACCTTTGCCAATCCGATTGTGAATTCCGCTGATGCCCAACGCTCGGGCAGGCTTCCGACCCAGTTGGTGCTGGGTTCCGAGATCGGCTTGGACATCACCGAACGCTTTAATGCATCGGTCTTGGCGGCACCCAACCGTTCAGACATCCCTCCCCAGCTCAACTTGAATTACAAGGCTTCCGAACTGATTAATCTCCAGGGAACGATTGACGGGCAGGGAACGTTGGGCGCCCAGTTGCAACTCTTCCTGCGTTTTTAAACTGCCGATCCGATGGAGCAGGACCAGCTGATTGGTGTCGATATCGGTGGAACGGCGATCAAGCTGGGTCGGTTTCACTGCGATGGCTCCCTGCTGCAGGCCTTGGAGATTCCCACCCCCCAGCCGGCGATGCCGGGGGGCGTGACCATGGCGATTGCCGAGGCCGTTGAGGCGTTGGATCCCGATCGCCTGGCTACCCGGGTGGGAATTGGCCATCCCGGTCCCAGCGATCGCTGGGGTCGCGTCGCCCGCGTGGCCATCAACCTGCCCGGTTGGCTGGATGTGCCCCTGGCTGATTGGCTCGAGCCCAAGCTCGATCGACGGGTGACCACCGCCAATGACGCCAATTGCGCCCTGGTTGGTGAGCATTGGCTTGGCGCTGCCCAGCAGGCGTCGGATGTGTTGTTGCTCACCCTGGGCACCGGGGTGGGTGGTGGGGTGTTGTTGGCGGGGGAGCTGTTTACCGGCCGCAGCGGCGCGGCCCCCGAACCCGGTTTGATCGGCATCAATCCGGATGGGCCCCCCTGCCAAAGCGGCAACCGGGGGTCGTTGGAGCAGTACTGCAGCATTGCCGGATTGGGGCGCTTGAGCCCTTTAAGTCCCGCTGTTTTGTGTGAGCAGGCCGATGCAGGCGAGGCTGGTGCCCTGGAGATTTGGCGCAGCTATGGCCGGCTGTTGGGGATTGGGTTGAGCTCCTTGATCTACCAGTTCACGCCTGAGTTGGTGTTGGTTGGGGGGGGCTTAAGTGCGGCGAGCCATCACTTCTTGCCTGCGGCTTGGGAGGAGATCACCCAGCGGGTCTCCCTCGTGAGCCGGGAAGGATTGGCACTGCACCGTTGCCAGCTCGGCAACGGTGCAGGCCGCCTCGGTGCCGCCAAGTTGGCGCTGGACCGCTTCCCGCTGGATCGCTTGCTCCCGGACGACTTGGGATAATGGGGAGATGACCTCTTCAGTGATGGCAGTTCCGGATCCCAGTCCTGCCCTGCTCGAGCGCGCTGCTGGCGTGCGCCGCAGTGCCATGGCCCTGGGCCAGTGCAGTGATGGCCAGCGCCAGACGGCGGTCCTGGCCATGGCGGATGCCCTCGAGGCTGCCCGCTCGGAAATCCTGGCGGCCAATCACGCTGATTTAGGCGCCGCTGCCCATGAAGGATTGGCTTCGGCCTTGGTGGCCCGGCTCAAATTGGATGGCCCCAAACTTGATGGAGCCATCGCCGGCGTCCGCCAGGTGGCGGCCTTGGCCGATCCCCTGGGCCAACGGCAGCTCCATTGCGAACTCGATGAGGGGTTGGTGCTGGAGCGGGTTTCCGTGCCCCTGGGGGTTCTGGGAGTGATTTTTGAAGCTCGCCCGGATGCGGTCATGCAGATCGCATCCCTCGCCATCCGCTCGGGCAACGGGGCCCTGCTCAAGGGCGGACGGGAGGCCAACCGCAGCTGCACAGCGATTCTCTCGGCCCTGCGTCAGGGCCTGGCCAACAGTGAGGTTTCACCCCAGGCCCTGGAGCTTTTGACCAGCAGGGAGGAAAGCCTGGGCCTCCTCAAGTTGGATGGCTTGGTGGATTTGATTATTCCCAGGGGCTCGAACGAGCTGGTGCGCTTCATCCAAGACAACACCCGCATTCCCGTGCTGGGCCATGCCGATGGGGTGTGTCACCTGTTTGTGGACCGCTCCGCCGATTTACCCCTGGCCCTGCGGGTGGCCCTGGATTCCAAAACCCAATACCCGGCGGCCTGCAATGCCATCGAAACCCTGCTGGTGCACCAGGCCATCGCGCCAGAGTTTGTGCCCATGGTGGTTGGGGCCTTCCAGGCCGCTGGGGTGGAGTTGCGGGGGGATGCAGCGGCCATGGCACTTGGCGTCAGCCATGCCGCCACCGAGGACGACTGGACGACCGAGTACTCCGACCTGATTTTGGCCATCAAGGTCGTGCCCGATCTCGAGGCTGCCCTCGAGCACATACGCGCCTTTGGTTCCCGCCATACCGATGCCATCTGCACGGCCGATGGGGCCTCGGCCGATCGCTTTTTGGCCTCCGTGGACAGTGCCGGTGTCTATCTCAATTGCTCCACCCGCTTTGCCGATGGCTTCCGCTACGGCTTTGGCGCCGAAGTGGGCATCAGCACCCAAACCCTGCCGCCCCGGGGGCCCGTGGGCTTGGAGGGTTTGGTCACCTACCGCTATCGCCTGCGGGGCGAGGGGCATATTGCCGCCGATTACGCCAGTGGGGCCAAAGCCTTTCTCCACCGTTCCCTCCCCCTTTAGCCATGGCCGTTGAGCGCGATTGCCTCCAGGTGCGGGGGCTGAAGCTCTGGAGCCACGTGGGGGTGCTCCCCTTTGAGCAGCTTGAGGGTCAATGGTTTGAACTCGATCTACGCCTCGGCGTTGACTGCAGCGCCATCGCCAGCAGTGATGCCTTGGCCGACACCCTGGATTACAGCCAGCTGATTGCAGCCCTGCAGCGCCAGGCCCGGGAGCTGCGCTGTCAAACCATTGAGTTCTACAGCGAGCGCATTCTCGACCTAGTCGAGCAGCTCTATGGGGCGATCCCGATCCATCTGCAGTTAGGCAAATGCCAAGCTCCAGTTCCGGGTTTTGGTGGGCTTGTGGCCATTGAGCGCTATCGCCGCTGGTGACTGTGAGGCGGCCTTGATGGGGCCCTAAAGGCTGAGGACAAAGTCATCGCGGCGATGGAAGTCTGCTTCTGGTCCGCCGTGGTTCAGGGCCCAGTAGCTGATCGGTCCATGATTGAACTGAATCACAGCGCAGATGGCAACCTCGAGCTTGGGGGCTGTCTTGAGATCTACTGGTATTGGACAAACCACGTTGAGCTCGAAACAACTTTCTGCACGATCAATTGTGCTGGCTAGGTATTGATAGTCCAGGTCGGGTGTGAGGTTACTTCTGTAATCACTGAGCTTGTAGATATTCCAGTCACCATTTGACGATAGATTGAACTCCCAATAGGGCGACGATTCTTTTGCGCCGATGAATAATTCCAGGCAGGTGGTCGTCCAGAGTTCGTCGCGACGGACCGGTGGGTTTGTTCTCTGGGGAATTGCTACGGCATTCAGGTCGCCGGTTACTTGGTAATGGATCTGAATCGTTTCAGTAGTGGGTCGACTGATGTGCCCGCCCACGCTGAGATTGAATTCAACCGGAAGGGGATCGAAGGGGGTGAGCTGAAAGTGCTGCAACGTGCTCGCTTGGGAGAGTGTGGGGTGGGTCAAGGCCGCAATCGCTCCACAATCGTGCGGATGCTGCTTTCTTGTTGCTCAATACTTTCAACCAACTTAAACTGCACCTTGGCTCTGTGGAGGTTATGGGTAGGCCGATTGACCTTGAAATAGATATTGCCGGCGAGATGGTCGGTTAGGAATCTCAGGCCTAATTCAAATGTGATCAGGTGAATGGCGTCGTAGATGTAGTCAAAATCTTTTCTGTTTAGTGTTTCTTTTGCGGCGGAGAGATAGCCTTCTAAAATGGCTTCGCAGAGGCCTAGGTCAAAGAAGACGGAGTCAAGGTCTTCAGTCTCTTCGCCCTGGCGATTGCAACCAGATCGGCAACAGTCGCCGATGTCATAGTGCACCAGGCCTGGCTTGACCGTATCCAGGTCGATCATGGCGAGGGCACGGCCAGATGTGCTGCAAAGCATCACATTGTTCACCTTGGGATCTCCGTGGATCGCCCTGGTCTGAAGTTCTCCTCTGGCCAGGGCGGCTTCGAGCACATCGATCCGCCCAGCCCTCTGATCGACAAACTTGAGGCAGGCTTCCAGCTCTGGAGAGATGGAGAAGGGCGGGGTTGCCACCGCTTTTGCCAGCCCATCCTTAAATGACTGGAAGTAGCCCGGGGTCACGTGGAAGCCCGGCAAGGTATCGGCTAGGGCATCAGCAGGGATATCACTCACCAAGTGGTGAAACACCCCCAGGCCCCGCCCAACTTGTTGGGCCTCTTGGCTTGATCTGATGGTTTGAAGCGTCTGGGCGTTTTCCACAAAGGTGAGCAT
>CAMDEM010000030.1 GCA_945896675.1 Cyanobium sp. NIES-981 | reverse complement strand
ACAAGCCCATCACCACTCCTTTCAAACCTCCCCATGACCCCATCCCAATCAACCGAACAGTGGTGCCAGAACAGGGCTGAGCAACAGATTCACAGCGAGCAGCTCAAGCGGGTTGAACTGTTCAACGGCCGCGCGGCCATGCTTGGCATCGTGATTGGGATCATCACGGAAGGTCTGACTGGCCAGGGCATTGCCCATCAAATTGGCCTTGGTCCCCTGGTTGATGGCTACGCCGCTTGCCATACCCAGTTCCTGCCCTTCTGCTTCTAACTCCCCAACCGGGAAATGCCGTAAAACGCCATTTGGGGAGCATCTGGGCCGGTTCCGGTTTATTGGGACCGGCTTTTTGATGGCTGTTAGGCAGCTGAACACTTCTTTTTGATCGCTTCTACTTGATCTCTTAGGGATGAGTCATCTGCCTGCTGCTCCAGCCAGCAATTTCATTGAATTGCGTCCCCCAAAAGTTCTTCCTAATCGCATAGACCGACGCCACTCAGGTGCCCTGGCACAGGGCTGAAAGAAGCACTTGCTCAACTGCTGGCAGCAAGAAAGGTTCCATGCACACCCGAACTACCTAAAAGCAAACCACTCCAATCTCTGAGCAGCACTTGCATCAGCGCCTTGAACCAACTCCACACCCTTGACTGTTCCATCACTCTTGTACCAAGGGTCCTCGCAAATCGAAGAAAAGACCGTCCTGGCTTCCTCCAGCGACGGGAAGGTACCAACCTGGACGACGCCCCAGGAGTCATGGGTGTTGACCACATATGTCATTTACACTGACACCGCCTAAAAAGGTCAAGACTTTCAGTCCTGGGAATCACCATCGAGAGATTGCTCCAGAAGAAAGGCAGCAAGATTGCTCAAAGATCTCCCTTCAAAAAGACTACGCTTTAATAATATTTTGAGCGTCATTGCAGGGACCGTAATTGTAATCCGCTGGGGAGAACTGAACTGATTTTCAATTCCCGTGTACTTGTTGATCCCTGACGAGGCATTCACGCGCCTCACCTTCCCAGAAAGTATTCCTTACATTACCGCAGAAGACCAGGGGTGCATCAGTATTTATGCCTATTAATCAAACTGCTCGGGATCGAAAAGCTCTGCGCCTTGGACAACCATCGCGGCAGCAATCTCACTGACGGACCGGCCTGTCCTGTCGCTGATGCGCTGCAGGTACGCAAGCACCTCTTCTGGAACCTCAACGTCGATACGTCGGGGAAAGTCCTTGGGGTCGAGTCGAAAGCGGCTGACATCTTTGCTCTCATCAACCATTGCCTAGCTCCAAAACGGTGAATGGTTGGCACCCGCCCCACCCAAAACCTCGAAGCAACCAGGCGAGCAGCAAAACAGGGAAACCCTCAAACTGACTGCAGCAATTGACTTTCTTCGCATCGGGAGCAAGAAAGAAGGCGCTTTTCGGCACGAAGGAGATGGGAAATCCAAAGAAAAGATGAAGGAGTTTAGGGGGGGGGGTAGGGCTTCTAGGTGTTTTTTGGCACAGCTGTTACATGGCATTGCCCAGCAGGGCCGCGCCCCATACCGCGCGCGCATTGTTCAAGACTCCTGGGCGCTCTTCTGATTTCGGTTGTTACGACACCGATCAGAGCAATAACGCACGTCATCCCACACATCCTTCCATTTTTTCCGCCACTGGAAGGGGCGCCCACAGACCATGCAGTCCTTGGTGGGCCGATCGGCATGGTGGGGCATGAACAATGGCTGAGGGTGACCTCAGGGGGCACTAGGCGGACGCTCGTATTCAAGCCGTCCGGCTCCAAGAAAGATCTCTTCCCTTTCATCCGACCATCCCGGGGATCGCACAACCCAGGGTTGTCTCCTGGTGAGAGAACTCATTGCGCAGGCAGGAGCTGTTCTGGCGTGAGGTCCAGGCGGCGTATCAGGGCGAACACCGTGCCGGCATTGCCACGGCATAGCCGTAGCCAGTCATCGAGATAGGTGATGTCCAGCCACGCCGGAAAGCGCTGAGCCACCTTTGCCATCAGCTCTGGGCGAAAGGAGCCCAATCGCGGGCCAATCCATCCACCCCGCTCGAATCGCACATTGACCCGCTGCTCCCCAACGACCTCAAGGTGGGCAACCACGCTGATGGCTGCCACCGCCCCTAGGGGGCCATTGAGGCGCAACAGATTCATGCCCCGGTTCGCCGCTGGATCGAGCACCTGCAGGTTCTCCACCACCGCTCCCTGCATCAACCAGGGTTGGGACGAGCTGCTCCATCTGAGCTCCCAGACGCCCCGGAGCTTGCTGCCGTCGGCTTCGAGGTTCGCTGGTTGATCGCGCTCGAGCTGCTCCACCAAGGGGCGGATCCTGGGGGAACGCGGCTTAGAGCGAAGCAGGGCCATGAGGGCCATGAGCTCCGTGCGGCCTTGGGGTGTGCCCGTACTCATCGCTAGACGTTCGGTGGATCCAGCATGGCTCTTTTGGAAGAGGACTTCTGAATCCTCAAAACACCGCCGGGATTTCACCGCAAGCCAGAGCTCAATCGCTTCCCGGATGTTCGCGGGATCTCAGAGCGGCCTGAGCAAAAAGCCCGCCAATAAGCCGAAAGCACTTCAAGCAGCAGACAAACTGCTGTTGTGGCAAGGCAAGAAAACTTATGGGTCGCCTGAGATTCGAACTCAGGACCAATCGGTTAAAAGCCGAGTGCTCTACCGCTGAGCTAGCGACCCGCGCCTTTTGGGCACCCATGGAACGTATCACCCTGGGGTGACCTCCTCAAAGCCCCCTGGCCATGGCCTTGAGAATGGGCCCACGATCCCCATCAACATGAGCGCCTTCCCCTGGCCGGAACCCCAGATTCACAGCGAGGCCTGGGTAGCAGGCACCGCCGTGGTGATTGGGGATGTACACCTCGCCGCCGGAGCCAGCCTCTGGCCCCTGGCCGTCGCGAGGGGCGATCTCTGCTCTATCAGCGTGGGAGAGGGCTCCAACGTCCAGGACGGAGCCGTGCTGCACGGCGATCCAGGCCAACCCGTGGTGATTGGGGCCGATGTCACCATTGGCCACCGAGCCGTGGTCCATGGAGCCCGCCTCGACGATGGCTGCCTCATTGGCATCGGCGCGGTGATCCTCAATGGCGTCACCGTGGGTGCAGGGGCCCTGGTGGCCGCAGGATCCGTGGTGACGAAGGATGTGCCTCCAGGAGCCCTGGTCATGGGCACCCCAGCCACGGTGAAACGCCAACTCAGCCCCGAAGCCATCGCCGAGCAACGCCTCCATGCCCAGCGCTATCGCCAACTGGCCATGGCCCATGCCGGCCGGCCATCGCGTATCTAAACACTGCGAGACCAGGCCAATTCAAGCGGGAGGTGCGTGGCGGTCCTTAAGATCGCCCAATCTTGTCTTCTGCCTTCCATGGACGCACGGCTGGTCCTCGTTGCCGCTCCCATCCTGCTTGCTGCCGGCTGGGCCGTGTTTCACATCGGCCGGGCAGCTGTCGGCCAGCTGCAGCTAATGATCATGCGCGCCCGCACCTGATCCACCTCTGTTGACCTGGAACGGCTCCAAAAGGGCCCTGCTGCAACGCTGGCTTCGGCCCCTGCTGCCAGCCCCCCTCCGGCCTGAACCGGCGGAGCTCCTGGTGATTGGAGCAGGCTTGGCTGGCACGGAGGCCGCTTGGCAAATCGCCAAAGCTGGCCTGAGGGTGCGGCTGGTCGAGATGCGGCCAACCCGGCGCTCCCCCGCCCACCACAGCGCTGAATTTGCCGAGTTGGTGTGCAGCAACAGCTTTGGAGCCCTCTCCAGCGACCGGGCTGCAGGCCTGCTTCAGGAAGAACTGCGCAGGCTGGGCTCCCTGGTGATCGGCACCGCCGATGAGCACGCGGTGCCAGCCGGCGGCGCCCTGGCGGTGGACCGCGGCCGCTACAGCGCGGCCCTCACGGCGGCCCTCGAACACCACCCCCTGGTCACCGTGGTGCGCCAGGAGCAGCTCGGTCTCCCTCGGCCCGATCAGATCACGGTGCTTGCCACAGGCCCGCTCACGGCCGATGCCCTGGCCGAAGACCTGCGCGCCTTCACCGGCCGGGACGACTGCCACTTCTTTGATGCCGCCAGCCCGATCGTGGAAGGCGACAGCATCGACTTGGGCGTGGCGTTCCGCGCCAGCCGTTACGACAAGGGCGATGCCGACTACATCAATTGCCCCATGGACAAGGAGCAGTTCCTTGCCTTCCGCGGGGCCCTGCTTGAGGCGGAACAGGCCGAGCTCAAGGACTTCGAAAAAGAGAGTGCCAACTTCTTTGAAGGCTGCCTACCGATCGAAGAGCTGGCCCGCCGCGGCGAAGACACCATGCGCTACGGGCCCCTGAAGCCCATTGGCCTCTGGGATCCCCGCTGGGGCGACGTCAATGACCGCGATGTGCGCCGGGCCAATCGGGCCTATGCGGTGGTGCAATTGCGCCAGGAAGACAAGGACGGCCAACTCTGGAACCTGGTGGGCTTCCAAACCAACCTCAAATGGGGGGAGCAGAAGCGGGTACTTCGGCTGATCCCTGGGCTGGAGAAGGCCGAATTCGTGCGCTTTGGGGTGATGCACCGCAACACCTTCCTGGAATCCCCCCAGCTGCTGGACGCCACCCTGCAATTTCGCCGCCGCAAGCGGCTCTTCGCCGCAGGGCAAATCACCGGCACCGAGGGCTACGCCGCCGCCGTGGCCGGCGGCTGGCTGGCCGGAACCAATGCGGCCCGCCTCGCCCTAGGCAAGCAACCCATCGCGCTGCCCCAAACCACGATGATCGGCGCCCTCACCCATTTCATTGCTGAGCCCCGCAGCGGCAAAGCCTCCCGCAAAACCGGCTTCCAGCCCATGCCCCCCAACTTTGGGCTCATGCCCGAGCTGCCCGAACGCATCCGCGACAAGCGCCGCCGCTATGGGGCCTACCGGGATCGGTCCCTAGCCGACCTCCAGTCGTTTGTGAGCTGAGGCTTGGATGTGGGCGCCTAGGGTCGCCCCATTGCCTATCCAGCGGCCTGTGAGTGCGAGTCCTTCCTTAGACGCCGTCGTGATTGGCTCGGGTATTGGCGGTCTGGTGACGGCCTCCCAACTCGCCGCCAAGGGCGCCAAGGTGCTGGTGTTGGAGCGTTACCTGATCCCGGGCGGATCCGGAGGCAGCTTCAAGCGCAAGGGCTACACCTTCGATGTGGGCGCCTCGATGATCTTTGGCTTTGGCGATCAAGGCCATACCAACCTGCTCACCCGCGCCCTCGCCGACGTGGGGGAGCACTGCGAAACCATCGCCGATCCAGCCCAACTGGAATACCACCTTCCCGGTGGGCTCACCGTGGCCGTCGATCGGGATTACACCAGTTTTGTGGAACGGCTCAGTGCCCTCTTCCCCCATGAGGCCCAAGGGATCCGCCGGTTCTATGACACCTGCTGGCAGGTGTTCAACTGCCTCGATGCGATGCCGCTCCTCTCCCTCGAGGATCCGGCCTACCTGGCCAAGGTGTTTTTCCGGGCCCCCCTGGCCTGCCTGGGCCTGGCCCGCTGGCTTCCCGTGAACGTGGGCGATGTGGCCCGAGCCCACATCAGCGATCCGGCCCTGCTCAAGTTCATCGACATGGAGTGCTTCTGCTGGTCGGTAATGCCAGCGGATCTCACCCCAATGATCAACGCGGGGATGGTGTTCTCCGATCGCCATGCCGGCGGTATCAACTACCCCAAGGGAGGGGTGGGGGTGATTGCCGAGAAATTGGTGAGCGGCCTGGAGCGCCACGGCGGCTCCATTCGCTACAAGGCCCGGGTCACCAAGGTGCTGATTGAGAGCGGCAAGGCGGTGGGCGTGCAACTGGCCAACGGCGAGCAGATCCATGCCAAACGGGTGATCTCCAATGCCACCCGCTGGGACACCTTCGCTGGCGACCAAGGCCCAGGCGCCAGCGAAGGTGTCCCACCGCTGGTGGAAGCCAGCCATACCCCCCAGGCCGAACGCACCTGGCGCAAGCGCTACAAGCCCTCGCCCTCCTTCCTCTCGCTGCATCTGGGCGTCAAAGCTGAGTTGATTCGGCCGGGCACCCACTGCCACCACCTGGTGCTCGAAAACTGGGGGGCCATGGAGGACGAACAGGGGGTGATTTTTGTGTCGATCCCGACCCTGCTCGATCCCTCCCTGGCTCCGGAGGGCCGCCACATCGTGCACAGCTTCACCCCCTCCTCCATGGAGGCCTGGAATGGACTGAACCCCTCCGACTACGCCGCCAAAAAAGAAGCCGATGCCAACCGCCTGATCCAGCGGCTGGAAGCGATTGTGCCGGGGCTGGCCAGCGGCATCGAGCACCGCGAGGTTGGCACCCCCCGCACCCACCGCCGCTTCCTGGGCCGCATGGGAGGCACCTATGGACCCATCCCGAGCCTGCGCCTGCCTGGATTGCTGCCCATGCCCTTCAATCGCACGGGCATCAACGGTCTGTATTGCGTCGGCGACTCCTGCTTCCCAGGCCAGGGGCTCAATGCCGTGGCCTTCAGCGGCTTTGCCTGTGCCCACCGCATTGGCGCCGATTTGGGCCTCAACCCCTGGGCCCTGCCCGCCTAAGCCCCAGGCTCCATAAGCTTGGTCATGCGGCGTGCCCTCTGATGAGTTCAGCTCCACCCCCCAGCTCGGCAGACCTGGCCCGCTATCTGGAATCCCGGGGTGAACTCAGCAAACCCTGGATGCTCCAACTGCTCCGCTTGACCAAGCTCAAGGAGAGCAAGGACGACCTCGACCCCCAGGAGTACCTGGCGCGGTTGCAGGAGGCCCACGCCGACCTGATGCGCCTTGGCGAATTTTGGAAGGGACGGGAACAGGAGGTGTTTATGGGCCGCTACCAACCACCAGAACTGATTGAGCCCTTGCCGGGCTCCGCCGACGATCGATGAGCTATCCCATGGCCCCGCTGATCCGGCTCACGCTGATCTGCCTCTACCTTGCCCTGGTGGCACCGTTGCCCTGGCTGGCCCCAGCGGAGAGCCGAGCGGTTGTGGGGCTCGCCGTTGGCTTTGGCCTGGCGCTGATCGTGGCCCTCACCAGTGAACAGGTGGAGCTGGATGATTCCGGCATCCGGGTGGGTCATCCCCCCTGGTGCCGCTGGTTGTTGCGCCGGGGCTGGGCCCTGGAGTGGCCGTCCATCTCCGCCCTTATCCCTGTGGCCACAAGCCAGGGAGGCCGGGTGTTTTATGTGCGCAGCCCCGAAGGTTCAGCGTTTTTGCTGCCCCAACGGGTCGCCAACTTTGACGACTTTCTCAGCCGCTTTGGCTCGGCCACTGGCATCGACACCAGCGGCATTGGCAGGATTAGTCCGCCATGGACCTACCAACTGCTGGCTGGCTTCAGTGCCACGCTCTTGCTTGCCGAACTGGCCTTTGGCCTAGGGATAGCTGCCGGAGGGCTGTAACACCAGCTCAGAGCGCTCCTCCTGGGCACCGGCCGGCAGGGTTTCCAAACTGAAGCGATAGCCCTGCTGGCGCATCGTCTCGATGCCGCCACCCTCGCCGAGCCCGGCCTGCTCGAGCTTGCGGCGCAGGGTCAACACCTGGGTATCCACCGACCGGGGCCCCCCACTAAAGGGTGGCCATGCCATGCGCAGCAGCTCCTCCCTGCTTCGCACCACCCCAGGGGGCATCAACAACGCGCAGAGCAGGGCAAATTCCCGGGGGCTCAACTCCACGGGTTCATCACGCAAGGTCACCTGGCGGAGCAACACGTGCACCTCCAGCGGGCCCACACAAACCCGTTCCTGTAAGCCACTGGCACTGCGGCGCAGGAGCGTACGGGCCCGGGCCGCCAGCTCCTCCAGGCCGAAGGGCTTGCGCAACACGTCGTCGGCGCCGGCGTCGAGGAGCGTGACCACGGGCTCAGAACCCGTGCGGGCTGTGAGCACCATCACCGGACAACGCAGCTGGGCTGCCAGCCGCAGGGCCGAGCTCTCATCCAGCAGTTCGGCACTGATCAACAGATCGGGGGATTGCTCTTGGCAAACCTCGAGGGCTTCCCGGGCTGTGGCCACAGCCGCCGCCAAATGGCCGTCCTGGCGCAACCGTTGGGCCAGGACCGTGCGCAGGGTGCCGTGGGGATCGACGACCAGCACCCGATGGGGCTGGATGGCCTGGGCCGAGGGTGCGCCTTGGGGCAGCTGGATCACCATCCTTCCAAGTTAATGGGCCTGCGGCGGCCAAACGGGTATCAAGCGATGCCTTGCCATCTGGCACGTGGGATAGCGGTCACCAGCTCGCAGTCACCACCGTCCTTCGCCAAGGGAAGCACCACGCGTCAGAATGGGGTCTGGGTTCCTTCGTCCATGACAGCCCTCCAGCACCCCGAAGCCATTCGCCATTTCCAATCGCTGTGCGATGCCTGCCAGGAATTGGCGCACCGATACCACAGCCCGGCTGAGATGCGGCTCTATGCCGATGGGTATCTGCACGCCCTGCGGCGCACCACCATCCTCGACCCGATCCAGCAACGGCGGCTCGAGGAACTTGTGGATCGCTGGATCATGGACCCTTCCAGTTTTGTTGGACCCGATGGGGATCCGCGCACCCTTTACGAGACCGGACGCGCCTAACTGGCGAGGGCCACTTCAATCTTTTCGCGCAATTCGCCCGAGTTGTACATCTCAATCAGGATGTCGGAACCGCCAATGAATTCTCCGTTGACATACACCTGGGGGATCGTCGGCCACTCCGAGTACTCCTTTATGCCCTGACGGATCTCCCCATCGGACAACACGTCAAAGGTCTCAAAGGCCACACCCAACGAATGCAGGATCTGCACCACGTTGTTGGAGAAGCCGCACTGGGGCATGAGCTTGTTGCCCTTCATGAACACGAAGACCGGGCTCGTGGCGACCAGGTCGTCGATGCGCTGTTTGGTAGTGGCTTCCATCGATTAAGCGGGGGTAGAGGTTTGCAGGGCTAGGGCATGGATGGCTTCGCTGGCCAGCTCCTGGCGCAGGGCGCCATAGACCAACTGGTGCTGCTTGATGCGGTTCAGACCGGTAAAGGCGCTCGACACGACCTTGACCTGAAGATGGTCGCCTCCTCCGGTGAGATCTTCGACCTCAACGGAGGCATCGGGCAAAGCACGGCCAATCGCCGCCTTCACTTGGTCGGGGTTCACCATCAAGCGCGCTCTAGGAAGGAGTGAAATCTAGGGGCTCGAGACTCTCCAACCGTCCCTACTTGCCGGCGGGGGCATCCAGGACCTGGCCGGCGGTGTAGGGCGTGGTGGCGAAGCCAATTTCCACCAGGCTCTGGTAGGCCTTACGGCCCTCTGGGGTCGCTGGGGTCATGATTTTGACAACCTCCACCAGCAGCGGCACCGCCACCTCTGGTTGATTCTGGCGACGGAAGACAGCAGCCAAGCGGAGATTGGCCTGGGCCAAGGTCTCGAGGGCTTCGCGCCCCTTCTGATCCATCTCCCGGGGAATACGGGCATCCAAGCCCCGGAATGAACCGCTCAAATCGCGGTAAAAACCCAACAGCTTGCGGCAGTAATCGCGGGCCAAGTCGTATTGCTTGCGGGCCTCGGTGAGATTGCCGCTGGAAGCGGCCTGGTCACCCTTGGCCAAGGCGGCCTGCACCGCATTGATCGTGAGGGCAGCATCCACGGGCTGAACCTGCTGCTGGGCCGAGGCCGCAGCTAGGGCTTGGCTCACCAAAGGCTGGGGGGCAAGCAACGGTGGCAGGGCCAGCGCAGCGAAGGCAACACAAGTGCCGGTAAGGGTGCGGATGGACCTACGCACAAACAGACAGTTCAAGTGTTTCGGACTCTAAGGGCCCCGCTCCCGCCTCAGCCGTCAAGGCCAATCGCGATGCGCGCCTGCCCTTCAGCCAACAGCATCGCCGCCTCCAATTGCTGGTTGAACGCAACCGCCGCCGCCCGGCCCTGGCCTGAGATCAGCAGGGGCTCACCAAGGCAAATCGCAACCCTGTCCCGGAAACGGGGCCGCCCATGGCCATAGGCAATTCCCACCGGCAGCACCGGAACCCGCACCCCCTGGCTTGCGGCTAACAGGGCCAGGCGGGCCAGGCCCTGGCGCAACTGCATCGGACTGTCGTCGTTGCGAATGCGGCCCTCAGGGAACACCACCAACTGGTGGGATGTTTCCAGTAAATCGACGGCGTAGCGGAGGGTGGCGGTGGCGGGACGGGCCTGGTTGATGGGGAAACAGCCCAACCGATGCAAAAACCACCCCTGGAGCCCCTTCATCTCATCGAGGGTGACCATGAAGCGGCAATCGCGGCCGCTGACGCGACGGCCCACCGCATAGGGGAGGAGCAAGGCGTCCCACCGCGAGCGATGGGTAGGGGCAAGAAGCAACGGGCCATCCATCGGCAACCGCTCCTGGCCCAGCACCCGCACCTGCTTGAAATAGGCCGGCAGGGCGATGTCCTGGGTCACCACCGTGGCCAAGGGAGCCAGCCAGGGGCTGACGCCGTTGCAGAGGCTGCGCTCGCGCCGACGGGATGGGGAGAAATCCAGCTGGCCAGGGGATTGGGCTGTACGTGCCGCCACCAACCTTTCCGAACGGGATAGGCAAAACCTAAGGTGCTCGACCCGGAATTTGAGCCAGCATCGGGCAGTTGGCTCGGCGGTCGACTGTCGGTCCATAGGATTTCGCTGCGGGGCTGGTCCCTCGGCCCGCCCGAACACCTTGGAAAGCCCATGGCCAGTCTTGGCGTCAATATTGACCACATCGCCAACGTGCGTCAGGCCCGCCGCACCGTGGAGCCAGACCCGGTGCGTTACGCCCTTCTGGCCGAATTAGGGGGAGCCGATGGCATCACCGTTCACCTGCGGGAAGACCGCCGCCACATCCAAGATCGTGATGTGGACCTACTGCGGGCCACGGTGCAAAGCCGGTTGAATTTGGAAATGGCGGCCACCGCCGAAATGGAAGCGATCGCGCTTCGCGTCAAGCCCGACATGGTCACCCTGGTGCCCGAGAAGCGCCAGGAGGTGACCACCGAAGGGGGACTCGATGTGGCCAGCCAACGGGACCAGCTCAGGGGCCTGGTCGACCGGCTCCAGGGCGCAGGCATGGGGGTGAGTTTGTTTGTCGATGCCGATCCCCTACAACTCGAGGCCTGCAAGGCCACCGGCGCCCGCTGGGTAGAGCTCCACACGGGCACCTATGCCGAGGCCACCTGGGAGCAGCAACCCCTTGAGTTGGCCCGGCTGGGCGAAGGCAGCTTTATCGCCCGCAGCCTGGGCCTACGGGTCAATGCCGGCCATGGCCTCACCTATCAAAACGTGGAGCCGGTGGCAGCCATCGAAGGAATGGAGGAGCTCAACATCGGCCACACGATCGTGGCCCGCGCCCTCGCCGTGGGGTTGCAGGAGGCCGTGCGCGAAATGAGGGCTCTGGTCCAGAATCCGCGCCGCGACCCCCTGTTCGGCAGCCACCAGCCATGAGCACCTATTACTTCGTTGCCGCCAGCGAGGCGTTCCTCACCGAAGAAGAGCCCCTCGACGAGGTGCTGCGGGAGCGGGTGCGCCATTACGGGGAGCAGGACAAGGCCATCGACTTTTGGTTGGTGAAACGGCCCGCCTTCCTCGATGCCCCCGAACTCGAACCCGTCGCCAGCGCCGTTCCCCGCCCGGCCGCCGCGGTGGTGTCAACCGACGAGAAATTCATCGCTTTTCTCAAGCTGCGCCTGGAGTTTGTGGCCTTTGGCCAATTTGAGGCGCCCAGCAGCTCGATACCGAATCCCCTGGCTGGCGCCTAAGAGGCCGGCCTCTAAAACAGGCCCAAAAAGCGCTTGGGCTGCTGGGTGTCCTGCTGATAGCGGGGCTTGGCGTCACCGATGGTGAACACCGCCTCTTTGTTCTTCCACCACACCCAATCGCGGATCGGTGGGGTGTTTGCCAACTCCTCCCGACTCAGGCCCAAACCCAACTTGGCCGAGGCATCGAGCAACACATCGAGCATCTGCTCCCCATTGGAGCAATTGGCCAGGGCCTCATTGGTGCGCTTAGCCCCATTGAGCGCTCCCACCAGGGCATTGACCCGCTGGACCACGGGCAACGACTTCAAATCCTTGGGCTGCGGCGTTTCGATCGAGGGCACCCGAGTGCTCGGGCGACCGTACCAGCGATCTCACACGGAGACGCTGGGGAGGCTGACAACCCATGGGGTGAGGGGCCAAACTGTTAATAACGCGACGGATTGATGACGCCCCCCTCACGTTCTCGAAACCATTGGGTGATCGGGGACGTCCACGGCTGCGCAGAACCATTGCAAGCTCTGGTTGACCAGCTTCCCTCCCGCGACCTACTCGTGCTGTGCGGGGATGTGATCAACCGGGGCCCCAGGATTCTGGAAACCATGGAGTTGGCCTGGTCGCTTGTGGAGAGCGGACGGGCTATCTGGCTGAAGGGCAACCACGAAGCCGACCTGGTGAAAGCCCTGCGCCGGGGCAACTGGTCTTCCCAGAGGGCCCTCGCCGGCTGCGACACCTACCGGCAACTCGGCGAAACCGCCTGCCGCCGCTGGCAAGAGCGCCTGGCAAACCTGCCCAAAACCTTCGTGCAACCCAATTGGGTGGCCACCCACGCCGGCTTTAATCCCAAAACCTGGAAGCCCGATCTCAGCATCCGCATGCCCTTTTGGCAGGCCTACGACGGACGCTTTGGCGATGTGGTGATCGGCCATACCCCCGGTCCCCAGGTGCGGCGGCTGGGGCAGATCGTGATGGTGGATACGGGAGCCTGCTATGGCGGTGATCTGTCGGCCTATTGCCCCGAAACTGGCGAGATCCGCCGGGTGGCCGGCCAGCGGGCTATCCCCTATTCCCTGAACCTCGCATCGGTCAGCCACCAGCTGGAAAGCTGCCTGCCCTAGAGGCCACCCCTTGCTCACCGTTTTCCGCAGCAACCGGGCGGAACTCCTCGCCGAACTGCTCGCAACCCAACTGCGGCTGGCCCCCCCCGGCCCCTTTGACCAAGTGCAGGTGGTGGTCAACACCTGGCCCACGAGCCGCTGGCTCGGCGAACAGCTCGCCATGGGGCTCGGCGGCATCGCCGCCAACATCCGTTTCCCTTTCCCCGGCAGCCAACTGCGCCGGATTGTGAATGCCCTGGTGGAGGGAGCACCCCCAAAGGAGGGATCCCCCCAGAACGATCCCTGGCGGGCCAACCAGTTGGTGTGGCCGGTTCTCGAGCTTTTGCCCCAGCTCGTGGAGCAACCGGAGGCCCAACTGCTCAAGCGCTGGCTGGCGGAGCACAGCATCGGCAACCGGTTGGAGCTGGCCCACTGGCAGCTGGGGCGGGCGATCGCCGATGCCTTCGATGACTACGCCCTCTACCGGCCCGATGTGTTGGCGGCCTGGTGGCAGGGCAAGCCTGTGGACGGCAGGGGCGCGCCCTTGGCGGCTGGCCAGCTTTGGCAACCGCTGCTCCTGGCGGCGCTGCGCGACCGGCTCGGGGAACAACCCTTTGGCCTAAATGTGCAGGCCGCGATCCGGCAACTCCGCCAAGGGTCGCCGCCCGCGGGCACCTTGCCCAGCCACGTGCGCCTGTTTGGCCTCAGCAGCCTGGCGCCAATCCAAGTGCAATTGCTCCAGGCGATGAGCGCCCATACCCAAATCGACCTGTACCTGCTCACCACCAGTCCCGATCTCTGGCAGCGCTGCACGGGTCGGCGGGAACGCCTCAGTGCGGCTGTGGCCCTGCAGGAGCCCTTCGCCGGGGATTGGTTCATGGAGGCCCCGGGCCTGGAAGCCCGCTTTGGCCGCCTGGGCGGGGAGTTTCAACAGCTGCTCGAGGGCACCGGCGAGAGCCTGCTAGGTCAGGCCCAGGACCGGGATCTGTTTTTCGCAGCGGCAACCTCCCATCCGGGCCCTGGCCCCGTGCCGCTCCTGGCCCAGTTGCAACAACGGCTAGCCCAGGGAGATGGGGCCATGAAACTTGAGCGCTCCCCAGGCGATAGCTCCCTGGAGTTCCACCCCTGCCCAGGCCTGCTGCGTCAGGTGCAGATCGTGCGGGATCGGATCCTGCAGTGGCTTGCTGCGGATCCAAGCCTGGAGCCCCGGGACATCCTGGTGATGACGCCCCAAGTGGACGCGTTTGCACCCTTGGTGGCCTCCGTCTTTGGCGACAGCGAGGCCACGGGGGTCTACCTCCCCTGGCGCCTAACCGATCGCAGCCAGCAAAGCGAGGCGGGGATCAGCCGATCCCTGCTCCAACTACTGCAGCTGGCCGGCGAGCGGCTCACGGCCTCCTCCCTGGAGACCCTGCTCGACAGCGGGGCCCTGCAGGAGCACTTCCAACTCAGCGGCCACGAGGTCGCCCAACTGCATGGGGTGCTGCAGCGCTGTGGTTTCCGCTGGGGTTTGGACGGCCGCGAGCGGGGTGGCGACGCCACGGGCAGCCTGGCCTGGGCCATCGATCGACTCCTGCTGGGGCTCGTCCTCCCGGAGACACCGGGGCTGGCCCCGGGGGACACCGCGCCCCTGGCCACGGGCCATGGCCTGGAGCTGGTGGGTCGCTGGCTGCACCTACTCACCAGCCTGCGCGATTGGCTGACCAACCTGCGCCGCAGCCGTTCCTGCGGTGCCTGGGCCGAGACCTTGGCCGCCCTGCTGGGGGCTTTCTTTGGCGACGGGGGCGATCGGGCCTGGGAATTGCCCGTGATCCTGGCTGCCATCGACGACTGGCAACAGGCCGCCGCCGGTTGCGCCTTGGTGCTGGATGCGGCGGTGGTGGCGGCCGTCCTCGATGAGCGCCTGGCTGTCGATTCAGGACGCTTCGGTCACCGCAGTGGGGCCATCACCATCAGCGCCCTCGAGCCGATGCGGGCCATTCCGCACCGGGTGATCGTGCTGATGGGCCTCGATGCCGGCCAATTCCCCAGGCAACGCCAGCGCTCCGGCTTCCACCTGATGGAGCACTGGCGCTGCCTGGGGGATCCCCAACCGGCGGATCAAGACCGCTATGTGCTGATGGAGGCGCTGCTCTCGGCCAGGGACCACCTGATGGTGAGCTGGAGCAGCCGGGATGGGCGCAAAGGTGAAGCCATGCCCCCCGCAACCCCCGTGCGCCAATGGCTCGAATGGTTGCAGGGAGCCCTCCCCTGCGGGGGGGCGGCCCTGGTGGTGGAGCACCCCGCCAACCCCCTCGACCGGGCAAATTTCGAGCCGATCGGCGAGCGGCCCCCGGGCAGCTGTGATCGGCGCCTGCTGGAGGCGCGCCAATGGATCGAAACCGCCCAACTCCGCCAACCCTTACCCCTGGCCAGCCGGGGGCCAGCCACCCAAAACCAAACCGCCGCAGCACCCGAAGCACCAAGCCCAGCTCCGGAGGATCCCTACACCGACCTGCGCGATTGGTTGGCAAACCCCCAAACCCAATGGCTCGCCCAGCTGGGGCTCAAGCCCCAGGAGTGGGCCGAACTGCTCAGGGACCTCGACAGCCTCAGCCTGGATGAACGGCAACGCTCCCAGCTGCTGCGCCAGGCCCTTGACCAATCCAGCGCAAGGGAAGACGCCAGCGAGAAGGGAGAAGACGACTCCGCGTTCCAGGGGGATCAAGCCAGCTGGCTCAAGCTGCACCGGGGCCAGGGGCTGTTGCCTCCGCTAGCTGCGGGCAACCTGGAGGCCATCACCCTGGCCCAACGCTGGCAGAGCCTGCACAGCAGCCTTGCCGCCCTGGGGGAGCCGAAGCACCTGGTGGTGCGCTGGGGACCGTGGCAGTGCGAGCTGGAGCAACGGGGTTCGAGCGTGGTGATGCTGCATACCGCCCAAGCCCGCAGCCGCCATGGCCTGGAGCTGTGGCTCCAGCTTTTGGTGGCCAGCGCCAGCGGCCTCAGCCCGGGCCAAGGGATCCTTGTGGCCCGGGGCGAGAAGGGTTTTGGCGCTGTCCTCCACGTGAACAGCCCCAGCGCCGAAGCGGCCCAGGCCGAGATCGAACGGCTGGCCCAGCTGCGGCAAACCTGGCGCGACCAGTGCTGGCCCCTACCGCCCCAAACCGGCTGGGTCTACGCCGAAGCCGAGCACCGCAAGCCGGGTAGCGGCCTAGCCAAGGCCATCGCCTGCTGGGAGGGCGGCATCGGCAGGAGGGGCGAGCGGGACGATTCCGAACACAGCCTGTGTTTTGGCAGCGCCATGGCCGGCCTGGAGCTGCTCACACCCGAGGCGTTGGCCCTGGCCACGGAGCTCTACGCGCCCCTGTTGGAGCACCTGCGATGAGGGACCCATCAGCCGGCCTAGCCGCTTTTAACGCCAATAGCTTTCCCCTCGAGCCAGGCCTTCGACTTCTGGAGGCCAGTGCCGGCACTGGCAAGACCTTTGCCCTGGCCCATCTGGTGTTGCGGCTGGTCGCCGAAGCGGAGCTCAGCCTGGCTCAAGTGCTGGTGGTCACCTTTACCGATGCCGCGGCCGCCGAACTGCGCGACCGGATAGGCCAACGGCTGCAACAGGCCCTGGCCTGCCTGCAAGAGCCGGGTCTCGCCCCCCCCGATCCGGTCTTAGCGACCTGGCTCCAGCCCCTGATGGCCCAAACCAAGGCCCTGCAAGCCCGGTTGCTGCTGGCGCTCGAGGAGCTCGATAGCGCCGATATCACCACAATCCATGGGTTCTGCCGCCGCACCCTGCAACGCCAGGCCCTTGAAGCCGGCCTTCCCCC
>CAMDEM010000029.1 GCA_945896675.1 Cyanobium sp. NIES-981 | reverse complement strand
TAAAATAATTGCTCTAAGTACAGGTTTTTAGGTGCTACAGAAGGCACCTATAGCGCCTAGCGCTTGATGCTTAATAAAGGCGGCACCCAGATTCGAACTGGGGATAAAGGATTTGCAATCCTCTGCCTTACCACTTGGCCATGCCGCCGGCCTGGGAGCAAACTCCCAAAGCGGATCGTATCAGCCATGGCATGTCCTCCCGTCTGCTGGTTTTAAGCAACGGCCACGGGGAAGACGGAATTGCCCTGCGGGTGATTAGGGCCCTGCAAGAACGCAGGCCATCCCTCGACATTGCCGTGCTGCCTTTGGTGGGCCAAGGCGACAGCTACGCGGCGGCCGAGGCCCAAGGTCTGTTGCGCCGCAGCGGCCTGCGACAATCGCTTCCCAGTGGCGGCTTCAGCAACCAGAGCCTGCGGGGCCTGCTGGCCGACCTGGCTGCGGGCATGCCCTTGCTGAGTTGGCGCCAGTGGCAACAGGTGCGGCGCTGGGGCGAAGGGGGAGATCCGATCCTGGCCGTGGGCGATCTCCTGCCGCTTCTGATGGCCTGGGGCAGCGGCGGCCGCTTCGGTTTTGTGGGCACCCCAAAAAGTGATTTCACCTGGGCCTCAGAGGGGCCAAGCGGCTGGGGCGCTTCCCCGATCGCCGATGGTTATCACCGGGCCAAAGGCAGTGAATGGGATCCCTGGGAATGGGCCCTAATGGCCAGCCGCCGCTGCCGGCTGGTGGCCGTGCGGGACGGCCTGACCGCCCGGGGCCTCAGGCGCCATGGCGTGCCAGCCCTGGCACCCGGCAACCCAATGATGGATGGCTTTAGCAACGAGCCTTGCCCGGCCTGGCTGGGCGCCACCCGCCGGTTGCTGTTCCTGCCGGGCAGCCGCCATCCAGAAGCCCTCGGCAATGGGGCTCGCCTGCTAGCCCCCCTGGGCGGCAGCAGCCCAATCCCCGGCTGGGGAGCAAAGGGGGGCAAGCCCTTCACCCTGCTGTTTCCCTGCGGATCCCAAAGCGGTCCTGGGATCTGGGGGGCCGTTCTCAAGGGAGCTGGCTTCAGCCCCCAGCCCCTACAACCAGAAGCCGCCGCCATTGGCGCCGCCGCGTCCTGGCAATTGGAAGGAAGCTCCGTTCAAGTGCTGCTGGGAAGCGGCTGCTTTGAGCGCTGGGCCCCCTGGGCCGAGGTGGGCCTGGCCACCGCCGGCACCGCCACCGAACAACTCGTGGGGCTGGGCATTCCCGCCCTGTCTTTGCCAGGACCTGGGCCCCAATTCAAGGCCAGCTTTGCCCGCAGACAAAGCCGGCTGCTGGGGGGCGCCGTCGTGCCTTGCCACAGCGGAGCCCAGCTGGCAGAACGGCTCACCATGCTGTTGGCGGAGCCCGTGCTGCGGCAGCAATTGGGTGCCATCGGGCAGCGGCGCATGGGAGCGGCGGGCGGCAGTGAATCCCTGGCGGCGTTGGTGGACCAGCGCCTCCTGGGATGATGCGAAAGTCTTCAGTGGCTGCGGTGGCGATGGCTGGCATTCCGGATCGGGCCTACAACGCCGCCTGCGGCAAATTGGCCAGCCAATTGGGCATCAGCCTGGCTTCCGCCCGGCGCAAGGTGGAGGTCAAGGCAGCCCAGCAGGGATTGCGCGAGAGCGCTGCCAAACAACAACTTGCTGACCAGCTCCTGGCCGAAGCGATCAGCAGCGGCGACAACAACCACGAATTGCTCACCTCCCTGCTTGAAGCTGTCGGCAACGACGACAACTTCATGGTGGAAGACTGAATCCAGCTATCCCAGAGGGGAAGCGCCCCTAGCGGTTGCCGCCGGTGGAGTGCTCAAACAGCAGATGGAACCGGTTGCGATCGAGATCGGCAAAGACCGGAATGCAGGCAAAACAGCGCTGGGCCAGCTCCCACCGCTCCTCCCGCTTGAGCATGGTTTCGAGCCGGTCGCGGGCAGGCAGCAGGTAGCGCACATCGCCGGCCGCATAGGCCAACTGGACATCACTGAGGTCTTCGACCCGGCCCCAATCGGAACTTTGGGCCTGCTTGTCGAGCTCCACCCCCACCAGCTCCTGCACCACATCCTTGAGCCCATGGCGGGGGCTGTAGGTGCGGCCCAAGCGGCTGCCGATCTTGGTGCAGAAGATCGGATTCACCGCAATCGCCAAATTTTCAGCCAAGGCCGCCACATCGAAGCGGGCGAAATGGAACACCTTTTCGATCGCAGGGTTTTCCATCAGGGCCTTGAGCCTGGGGGCTGAGTCCTGGCCCCTGGAGAGGCGAATGCAGCACACGTTGTCGTGGTTGTCGCAGATCTGCACCAGGCAGAGCCGATCGCGGCCATGGATCAGGCCCATCGCTTCGGTATCCACCGCCAGGGCCCGGGCACCGGCAAAGAGCGCCGCCCACTCGGCATCAAGGTCGCCGTCAAACACGGCAAAGCGTGAGGGGGCAGGCAGATTGCTGGGGGTCGAGGCGGCAGCCATGGGGATCAAGCCAAGGGATGCCCCATCGTGACAACCGACCGGCCAGCCTGACCACAGGCAGAATGCCCCCCATGGCCAACTCCGGCTCCACCCTGCTGCTCACCCTGCTGCTAGCCATTGGGCTGGTGTTTTTCCTGCGGGCAGCCAGCAAAGACCGCACCACCGTGGTCGACGTGTTTTCCCCCAAGCCTGCGGTGGAAGTGCTCGACGGCCTCACCAGCTGGCTCACCGCCAGGGGCTGGGCCGCCAGCGGCGGTGACGCCAACCAGCAACTGCTGCGCTTCCGCGGCCAAGTGAGCTCCAGCGTTCCCCTGGCCATCCTGCTATCGATCCTTGGCGCCGTAGGGGCTGGATGCCTGGGGCTGGTGATTCGCCAACTCATGCCCTCCCTGGGCTGGTGGCCCCTGGTGCTGGCCCTGCTCGGACCAGCCGCCGGCCTGCTCTACCGGCGCCGGGCGGAGCGCGCAGAAACCGTTGAGTTGCGCTTGATCAGCGGCGCAGAGGGTGGGGACACCGCCCTCAAAGTGCGGGCCCACCGCGATGAATTGATTGCCCTGGAATTGGAGTTGGCAGAGCCGCTACAACTGGCCAGCGATGGAGCCCTGCTCAGTTCGCCGATCTAAGTCGCCAATCCGCTGCAAACGATGGCCCCAACCAGCTCCACCCAGCCAAACCATTCCCCTCGCTTGGCCGTCGCTGGCATGGCTGGACTGGCGATCGCTCAAGTCGCGATCGTTCGACTCGCGGTGGCGGGACTGGCCATCTCTGGACTGGGACTTGGACTGGGACTAGGTCTGGGAACGGCAACGGGTGCCAGGGCCCAGGCCTGGGCCGCCGGCAGCGACCCCCTCACCGGCCCCCGGGCCCGCTACAGCAAGGACTGGATCGGCGTGCGGCCCGTGGAGCCAACCACCGAAATCTTGGTGATGGCTGGCCATTCCGATTCCCAGGGCGTTGGCGGAGCCGGCACGGGCGGCGCCGCGGCGTCGCTGTATGGCGCCAGGCCCATGCAGATCGGCATCACCGATGAACTCTTCTGGAATCTCCTCACCGCCCAGGAGGTGGTGCGGCTCGGGCAAGCCCGCGGCCTGAAGATCCGCTTCTACGACCCACTCCAGCGTTCCATCGCCAATGGCAACGATCCCCGCACCACCTGGAGCGTGGGCAAGGCCCATGTGGACCAAGGGGGCTATGCCCTGGAGATCCATTACGACGCCTACGGCCGCGACGGGGTGGGCTCCGGCCTAATCCCACCGATCAACAAACCGCTCAACCAGATCGACGAAAGCCTGGCGAAGGCCTTTGGGGCCTATCCCCAGTTCTTCCGCGATGGGCTTGGGGCCCCAAAACGGGGCATCGCCATTTTGGAAATTGGCAAGCTTGAAGGGTCGCTCGAAAACGCCCTCCGCAATCCCCAAACGCGCATCGCTTCTCTCCAGGCCATTGCCACCCGCGTCGTCGATGCCCTGGCGGCTGGCCTGGGCGCCACCAGCCTGCCGATCAGTCCACAGCCTGATGTGGCCCGCAGCGATCAGTAAGGGTGGCGTCGTCGAACCAATGTTGGGGGCGGGTGAACAGGCTGGTGAGCAGCTCCTCCCGGCTACCAGCCTCGGGTTTGTAGCCGTACTCCCAACGCACCAAGGGCGGGAGCGACATCAGGATCGACTCCGTGCGGCCATTGGTTTGGAGGCCAAAAATGGTGCCGCGATCGAACACCAGGTTGAACTCCACGTAACGTCCGCGGCGATACAACTGGAACTGACGCTCCCGGTCGCCATAGACGATTGCATTGCGCTTCTCGACGATCGGCACGTAGCTAGGCAAGAAGGCCTGGCCACAGGCTGACGCCAGGGCAAACAACTTGTCCCAGTTCTGGCTGATGGCCCCCGCGGCCTGGCTCACCTGGGCCGCCGGCCCCTGGGGGTCCTGGCCCTTGTAAATCACCCCACGGGGGTCTTGGTAGTCGTAGAAGATGCCTCCCACGCCCCGGGTTTCATCGCGGTGCTTGAGGTAGAAGTACTCGTCGCACCAGGGTTTGAACACCGGGTAATAGGCCGGGTTCACCGAATCGCAAGCGCCCTTGAGGGTGCGGTGGAAGTGCTTCGCGTCTTCGAGGAAGGGGTAATAGGGGGTGAGATCGGCGCCGCCGCCAAACCACCACACCGGACCCGCTTCGAAGTAGCGGTAATTGAGGTGCACCGTGGGGACGTAGGGGTTGCGGGGGTGCAACACCATCGAGGTACCGGTGGCAAACCAAGGGTGGCCCTTGGCCTCAGGCCGCTGACTCAGGATCGAGGGGGGCAGCTGTTCGCCCGCCACCTCCGAGAAATTCACGCCGCCCTGCTCAAAGATGCGGCCGCCCTTCATCACCCGGGAACGGCCACCGCCACCCTCGGGGCGTACCCAGCTCTCTTCTGCGAAGCTGCCGCCGCCATCGAGCTGTTCCAGGCCCGCACAGATGGAATCCTGCAGACCCATCAACAGGGCCTTCGCCCGGGCGCGGGAGTCGGCGGGGGGCTTTTCCAGGGCCGGGGCAGAGCCGGTTCCAGCGAGCTTGTTTTTGCCGCGAGCCAGCAAAGCCTTAAACATCGAGCACGCGCCGTAACGACGCCACCAATGCAACCACCATTTCAGGCCGCCTAGCCCCCAGACAAGCCTTCGAGAGGCTCTGTCATGGCACCTAGGATCACGGGCCCCAGATGCCAGTGTCCATGCCGTCCGTTGAGCAGGCCCGTGTCGCCCTCGAGGTCGTCAAGGACGCAGGCAGTGGGCGCAGTCTGCTGGAGCTGGGTTGGCTTCAAGACCCCCGGCTTCAAGGGGAGCGGGCCTGGGTGCGCCTCGCCCTGCCGGGATTCGCCCAAAGCCAACAGGCCCAAATCGCCCAGGAGATCAAGCAGGCGCTGCTTGGCCTCGATGGGGTCGACGACGTTCAAATCGAAGTGGGGCAGCCAGCCGGCGCCGCCCCGATCGGCGCTGCCGGTCATGGTGCCAGTGGTCATGGACCGGGTGGCCATAGCCAGGTGCCCGAACGCCAACCCATTGCCGGGGTCAAGCACGTGATTGCCGTGAGTAGCGGCAAGGGTGGGGTGGGCAAAAGCACCGTGGCCGTGAACCTGGCCTGCGCCCTGGCCGCCAGCGGCCTGCGGGTGGGCCTGCTCGATGCCGATATCTACGGACCCAACGCCCCCACCATGCTGGGTGTGGCCGACCGCACGCCTGAGGTGGAAGGGGAAGGCGCAAGCCAAGTGCTCACCCCCATCGAGACCTGCGGGATTGCGATGGTGTCGATGGGCCTGCTGATCGCCGAGAACCAGCCGGTAATCTGGCGGGGCCCGATGCTGAACGGGATCATCCGCCAATTTCTCTACCAGGTGGCCTGGGGAGAACGGGATGTGGTGGTGGTCGACCTCCCCCCAGGCACCGGCGATGCCCAGCTCAGCCTGGCCCAGGCCGTACCCATGGCTGGGGTGATCATCGTGACCACCCCCCAGCAGGTCTCCCTGCAGGACGCCCGGCGCGGGCTGGCGATGTTCTTGCAAATGGGCGTTGCCGTGCTCGGCGTGGTGGAGAACATGAGCGCGTTCATTCCCCCTGATGCTCCCGAAAAGCGGTATCCGATCTTTGGCAGCGGTGGTGGTGCCCGCCTGGCCGCCGAGGCGGATGTGCCCCTACTGGCTGAATTGCCCCTGGAAATGCCCGTGCGCGAAGGCGGTGATAGCGGCAGGCCCGTGGTGCTCTCCGCTCCCAACTCCCAGACAGCCAAGGCTTTTATGGGCTTGGCCCAAAGGCTGCGCAGTCACGTTTTGATCCCAGGCTGAATGCCATGGTGAGCCTGTTGACCCGGCGCAAAGGGATGTTTGCCCGTGGGGATCGCGCCCGCCGGGGCTGGCTCAATGGGGTCGACAAGATTCTGTGGGGGGTCCCCTTGGGGATCACCGGTTTGGCCGGAGTCCTGATCGCCAGCACCCAGCGCCAGGCGACCTATGTCGACTGGTACGACCACTGGATCACGGCCGCCGTTGGAATGGTCTTGGCCTTGATCCTGGCCAAGATCCCCCTTGAGCGCCTCAACGCCTTACTGGGCCCGATCTACGGACTCACGGTGGTCAGCCTGTTGGCCGTTCGATTGATCGGCACCTCAGCCCTCGGTGCCCAGCGCTGGATCAGCATCGCTGGCTTCCATGTGCAGCCCTCGGAATTCGCCAAGCTGGCGGCGATCCTGCTGCTGGCAGGCGTGCTCTCCCGGTTTCCCATCGAGCGGCCCGTGGATCTGGTCAGGCCGATAGCCCTGATTGCACTGCCCTGGGTGCTCGTGTTCATCCAGCCCGACCTCGGCACCTCCTTGGTCTTCGGCGCCCTGCTGCTGGTGATGCTCTTTTGGGCGGGCATGCCCTTGAGCTGGCTGGTGCTCATGCTCTCGCCCCTGATTACGGCGGTTATGGCGGGCACCGTGCCCTGGATCCTGGTGGGCTGGATCCCCCTGATGGCCTATTTGGCCTGGCGATCCCTTCCCTGGAAACGAACAGCCCTCACCGTGGTGGTGGCGATCCAGGGGCTCTTCTCCCTGCTTACCCCCTACCTATGGATGCATGGATTGAAGGAGTATCAGCGCGATCGGCTGGTGGTGTTTCTCGATCCCGCCAAGGACCCCCTCGGGATTGGCTATCACCTCATTCAAAGCAAGATCGGCATTGGCTCCGGCCAACTCTTCGGCACGGGCCTGCTCCAGGGCAACCTCACAAAACTGCAATTCATCCCTGAACAGCACACCGATTTCATCTTCAGTGCCATGGGAGAGGAGCTGGGTTTTCTGGGCTGTGTGCTCCTTATTGCGGCCTACGTCCTGTTGATGTGGCGGCTGCTCCAAATCGCTGGCAAAGCCCGTAGCGATTTCGAATCCTTGGTGGTGATTGGCGTAGCCGGCATGTTGATGTTTCAGGTGGTCATCAACATTGCGATGACGATTGGCTTGGGCCCAGTGAAAGGCCTCCCCCTGCCCTGGATGAGCTACGGCCGTTCCGCCATGCTCCTCAACTTCATGGCGCTGGGCCTGTGTGCCTCGGTGGCGCGGCGGGGCCAACCCACCAAGTCGCCATGGTGAGATCCGCTCCCAGCCCGGGCACCAGCCTCAATTGCCTTCGCCAGCTGCTGGCCGAAGGGGTGCCCGTGGGGGTGGGCAATGAAGACAGCGTGCGGCGCCAATGGTGGGCAGCCCTGGCCACCCTGCAAGACGACCTCCTGCTGAGCCAGCCGTCGCTCGAGGGGATTTGGCTGGCCGCCCCGTTGCCCGCCCTCTACGAACCAGGCCTCCTCCAACAACTGCAGGGATGGGTCTGGGCCCCTTCCGAATTAGACGATCTGTTGCCGGCAGCCTCGAGCCTGCTGCCTGGAAACCGGGGGCCCTCAGCCAACGCCCTACCCAGCGGCGGGTTCCAGCGCCTTGCCCTGGCGGAAGAGGACGGAACCGATCCCCTGCTCCTGGTGATCACACCCAGTGTCCAAGCCGCCCTTTGCCTGGACGGACCGCCCCAGGCCCGGCGCTTGGTGGTGCGCTTCGACCCCCAGGTGCTTTCGGCGGCCCTGAACCTGATCAACGAACGGCTGCAAGCCAGCGATCCAGAGGCAGCCCAAGCCCTGCGCACGGCCCTCCAGGGGCTCGGCTCCCTCCGCAGCGACGAACACTTAGTGCTGCGCTTTTGGCCGCGGATGGCCGAACGCCTGGCCGCCATCGCTCCCAGCGTGACCTTGCAGCCGCTTGTCCATGGCGGCCATGAAGCAGCGGCCAAACCCTTCGCGTCCAAAGCGATCAGCAGTGAGCTGGCCCTGCTGGAAGCCCTCACCCACGAGGTGCGCACCCCCCTGGCGACGATCCGCACCCTGATCCGCTCGCTGCTGAAGCGCGGCGATCTGCCCGCCATCGCCCGTCAGCGGCTCGAGCAAATCGATGGCGAATGCAGTGAGCAAATTGATCGCTTTGGCCTGATCTTTTTGGCCGCCGAGCTCCAGCGCCAACCCGGCAGTGAAGAGCCCCTGGAACGCGATGCCCTGGCCCGCACTGATCTGAGCGAACTGCTCAGACAACTGGAGGCGCTCTGGCAACGGCAGCTGGCCCGGCGGGATCTCGTGCTGGAGCTGCAAATTGAACCCGATCTGCCGCCGGTGCTCAGCGATCCGGCCCGGCTCGAAACCATGCTGGGTGGCCTAATTGATCGCTTCAGCCGCAGCCTGCCCTCCGGCAGCACCGTGCGCCTGGCGCTGCAACCCGCTGGCGCCAAGCTCAAACTGCACCTGAGCCACGACCTCAGTCCGGCCACCAGCTCCAACGCCAGTCCAGAGCTCAGGGGCGAGCCTGCCCATCAGAGCGATCCTGGCCATCAACGGGAATTGGTGGGGCCCGTTCTGAGCTGGAATCCCGCCACCGGCAGCCTGCAGCTCAGCCGCCAGGCCACCCAACGGTTGTTCGAACGGCTCGGCGGAAGGCTCACCGAACGCAACGGCAGTGGCCTCACCGTTTTCTTTCCCGTTTGTTGAGCCGGGAGGCGAACCTCGTTTGTTGACGGGTGTGAAGACTGGGGCGGCAGGTCGATTCAGGCCAAAACACTGGTGCTAGCTTCCGGTTGTAACGATCCAAAGCCATGGCAGCTACTGCGCTGAGCGGTCAACTTCCGAAGTACATCGGCAGCACAGGCGGCCTGCTGAACTCGGCTGAAACCGAAGAGAAATACGCCATCACCTGGTCGAGCCCCACCGAGCAGGTGTTTGAGCTCCCCACCGGCGGTGCTGCCCACATGAATGAGGGCGAAAACCTCATGTACTTCTCCCGCAAGGAGCAGTGCCTGGCCCTCGGCACCCAGCTGCGCACCAAGTTCAAGCCCCGGATCGAGGACTACAAGATCTACCGGATTTTCCCCGGTGGCGACACCGAATTCCTCCATCCCAAAGATGGCGTGTTCCCCGAGAGAGTGAACGAAGGCCGTCGGATGGTGGGCCACAACCCCCGCCGCATTGGCGCAAACCCGAATCCAGCCAACTTGAAGTTCACCGGCAAGAACACCTTCGACGCCTGATCGAAGCTTCTTTGTGAACCCCTGCTGGCCAGTCAGCACCTATAAAGGCGGGGCCCGGAGCCCCGTTTTTTTTGCCCTCCGGTAGCCCCATGCCCAGCCTCGAGCACGATGGCTTAGCCAAGCAGGTCTTCCTCGACCAGGTGGCTGCTGGCAAAACCTTCATCCCCCTGTGGAAATGCTGGCCCGCTGACCTGGAAACCCCCCTCACCACCTGGTTGAAGGTGGGATCGACCAGCAGCCATGGGGCCCTGCTCGAATCGGTGGAGGGCGGCGAACGGATCGGCCGCTGGAGCTTTGTGGTGAGCGACCCCCTCTGGACCCTCACAAGCCGGGGGGACCAGAGCCTGCGCCAGTGGCGCGATGGCCGCCAGGAGCACCTGGGAGGCAATCCCTTTGAGCTGGTGCAGCAATGCCTGGCGCCCCTCACCAGTTCCTCGGTGCCTGGCCTGCCCCCGGTGGGCCAGCTGTTTGGCTTCTGGGGCTACGAATTGATCCGCTGGATTGAACCCAGCGTCCCCGTCCATCCCTGCCCGGAAGGGGCCCCCGCCGATGGCTGCTGGATGCTGGCCGACAGCCTGCTGGTGTTTGACCAGGTCAAGCGCCAAATCACCGCCGTGGCCTATGCCGATCTCAGTGGCGACAACAACGCTGGGACCCAGGACCCGGACGCCGCCTATGCCGCCGCGGCCGCCCGGATCGGGGCCCTCGAAGCGCGCATGCACCAGCCCCTGCCGGCGGGGGTCACACCGCTGCCGTGGCAAGACAAATCCGCCACCGACGTCCAGGCCCAAAGCAACCGGGGCCGGGCGGATTTTGAGCAGGCCGTGGTCACCGCCCGCGAACACATCGCCGCGGGGGATGTGTTCCAGCTGGTGCTGAGCCAACGGCTTGAAACCACCATTGCGAGGGATCCCTTTGAGCTCTACCGGAGCCTGCGGATGGTGAACCCCTCGCCCTACATGGCGTTCTTCAACTTCGGCGGCTGGCACCTGATTGGATCCAGCCCAGAGGTGATGGTGAAAGCCGAGCCTGCAGGCGATGGCAGTGGCAGGGTGAAAGCCTCCCTGCGGCCCATTGCCGGCACCAGACCCCGCGGCCTCACGGAAGCCGAAGACCTGGAGCTGGAAGCTGATCTGTTGGCGGATCCCAAGGAACGGGCCGAGCACGTGATGCTGGTGGATCTGGGCCGCAACGATCTCGGTCGGGTCTGCCAGCCTGGCAGCGTCAAGGTGGGCGAGCTGATGGTGATCGAGCGTTACTCCCATGTAATGCACATCGTGAGCCAGGTCGAGGGCCTGCTCGCCCAAGGGAAAACCATCTGGGACCTGCTGATGGCCTCCTTCCCCGCAGGCACCGTCAGCGGGGCTCCAAAAATCCGCGCCATGCAATTGATTCACGCCCTAGAGCCCGATGCCCGGGGCCCCTATTCCGGGGTTTACGGCGCCGTGGATCTAGCTGGAGCCCTCAACACCGCCATCACGATCCGCACCATGGTGGTGCTACCCAACCCCTCCGGGGGTTGGCGGGTTCAGGTGCAGGCCGGTGCCGGGGTGGTGGCCGATTCCAAACCCGAAGCGGAATACGAAGAAACCCTCAACAAAGCCAGGGGCATGTTGAAGGCACTGGCTTGCCTGCAATGAGGATGGCCCCATGACAGCACCACGGCTCCTCAAAGGGTTTGAGATCGAGCTCTACACCGGCAAACCCGACGGCACCGTGGTGGGGTGCTCGGCCGAAGCGGCCGGCGCCCTCAACGGATTCGTGACCGAGCCCGACCACCGCAACCTCGAGTACATCACCCCGCCGGAAGCGAGCTACGCCACCCAACTGGAGCTGCTGCTGGAACCGCGCCGCCGGCTACGCGCCTGGCTGTCAAACAAGGGCCTCACCCTGCTGCCAGGCAGCACCTTGAGCCTTGGCGATAGCCACCGGTTTGAGCGTTCCAATCCCGACCACCCTTATCACGACTACATCGAAGCCACCTATGGCACCCGGGTGGTGACGGCCAGCGTCCACATCAACCTGGGGGTAACCGCCATGGACGCCCTGTTCAGCGGGCTGCGGCTGCTCCGCTGTGAGGCCTCCCTCCTCCTGGCCCTTAGCGCCAGTTCCCCCTTCCTCGATGGCGCGGTCACCGGAGCCGATTCCCAACGCTGGCTGCAATTCCCCCTGACCCCAACCCACGTCCCCCTGTTTCGGGACCACGACCACTACATCCATTGGATGGAGCAGCAATTAGCGGCCGGCACGATGCAGAACGTGCGCCATCTCTGGACCTCGGTTCGTCCCAATGGCGATGACCGCCCCCACGACCTCAATCGCCTGGAGATTCGGATTTGCGATCTGGTGAGCGATCCGCTCTTGCTCCTGGCGATCACAGCCTTCACCGAGCTCCGGCTGCACCAGCTCTGGCTCGATCCGAAGCACCACGATCCGCTGCAAGCCAGCAGCCTCAACCTCGAGCGCCTGGCCGATCTGGCCGATGCCAACGACCGAGCGGCCGCCCAAACCAGCCTGAATGCCACCCTGCGCCACTGGCGAGATGGCCAGCCCATCGAGGCGCGCCAATGGATCCAGCAGCAACTCGATGAGCTCGCTCCCCTGGCGACAGAACTGGAGCTGACCCCCTGGCTTGAACCCCTGCACGCCGTGCTCGAACGCGGCAATCAAGCGACGCGCTGGCTGCAGCGCCATCGATCTGGCGAATCCATCAGCGCCATCCTCAGCAGCGAAATCGAAGCTATGGCAGAGCAGGAGCTAGCAATCCTCGGCAGTGCTTCGAAGCACACAGACAGCCTTTCAGGCCCTTTGGGATGATCGGGGATCCCAGCTCTGGCCCCCAGGCCCCGATGCGGCAGCAGCCCATGCCCCCCTTTGCCCCTCGCGATGCCGAGCCCTCCCAACGGGTCATCCGTCTGCTGGGTGAGCGGCTGGAGTTGGTGGAAGACCTGTGGCAAACGGTTTTGCGCAGCGAATGTCCCCCAGGCCAGGCGGAGAGGCTGCTGCGGCTCAAACAACTGAGCGAACCAACCCCCGCAGAAACCGGGATCTCCGACGGGCCCACCGGGGAGATTTCGGCTTCAGACGATCCCAACGCCGCCATCGTGCAGCTGATCCGGGACATGGATCTGGCTGAGGCCATCACCGCGGCCAGGGCGTTCTCCCTCTATTTCCAGCTGGTCAACATTCTCGAGCAGCACATCGAGGAAGACAGCTATCTCGACAGCCTCAAAGCCCACCAAGAGCCCGTTGTCAGCGATCCGTTCCTGCCGCCCTTGGCCAGCCAGAACGAGCCAGCCACGTTTCGTCAGCTGTTTGAGCGCCTCCGCGGTCTGAATGTGCCGCCCGCCCAGCTGGAAAACCTGCTGCGCGATTTGGATCTGCGGCTGGTGTTTACGGCCCACCCCACCGAAATCGTGCGCCACACGGTGCGCCACAAGCAGCGGCGCGTGGCGGCCTTGATCCAGAAGCTGGAACAGGGCGATCAGCTCAACAAGCTCGAGCGGCACAGCTTGCGCCTTCAGCTGGAAGAGGAAATCCGCCTGTGGTGGCGCACCAGTGAATTGCACCAGTTCAAACCCACCGTGCTGGATGAGGTGGATTACGCCCTGCACTACTTCCAGAAGGTGCTGTTTGATGCCATGCCCCAGTTGCGGCAGCGGATTCGTTCAGCCCTGAAGTCGAGCTATCCGGATGTGGAGCCACCGCGGGATGCCTTCTGCACCTTCGGCTCCTGGGTGGGCTCCGACCGCGATGGCAACCCGTCTGTGACCCCCCAGATCACCTGGCGCACGGCCTGCTATCAGCGCCAGCTGATGCTCGAGCTCTACATCAAATCCGTCGACGACCTCCGCGACCAGCTCAGCATTTCGATGCAGTGGAGCCAGGTGAGCCCGGCCCTGCTCGAGTCGCTCGAGATGGACCGACTGCGCTTCCCCGAGATTTACGAAGCCAAGGCCGCCCGGTTCCGCCTCGAGCCCTACCGGCTGAAACTCAGCTACACCCTGGAACGGCTGCGCCTGACCCACAAGCGCAATCAAAAGCTGGCCGATGCCGGCTGGGAGTCGCCCTGGGACGGGCAAGGATCCAACAGCCAGGAGCTTCACTACAGCACCGTTGATGAGTTCCGCAACGACCTCGAACTGATTCAAGACAGCCTGGAGGGCACGGGCTTGAGCTGCGAGTCGCTGCAGCACCTGATCAGCCAGGCCCAAATTTTTGCCTTCTGCCTGGCCAGCCTCGACATTCGCCAGGAGAGCACCCGCCACAGCGATGCCCTCGACGAACTCAGCCGCTATCTCCAGCTAGCCGTGCCCTACGGCGAGATGGACGAAGCCACCCGGGTTGCCTGGCTGCTGAAGGAGCTGCAAACCCGGCGGCCACTGGTCCCCGTCAGCACCCCATGGACTGAAACCACCCAGCAAACCTTTGACGTGTTCCGGATGCTGCAACGGCTGCAGCAGGAATTCGGCCAACGCATCTGCCGCACCTACGTGATCTCGATGAGTCACACGGTGTCGGACCTGCTTGAGGTGCTGCTGCTCGCCAAGGAGGCGGGATTGGTGGATCCCATGGCCCATCAATCCACCTTGCTGGTGGTGCCCCTGTTTGAAACCGTCGAAGACCTTCAAGGGGCCCCAGCTGTGATGGAGCAGCTCTTCAAAGAGCCCTTCTACCGCGAACTGCTCAGCAGCCATGAGACCAGCCAACCCCTCCAGGAGGTGATGCTCGGCTATTCCGACAGCAACAAAGATTCCGGCTTCCTCTCAAGCAATTGGGAAATCCATAAGGCCCAGATCGCCCTGCAGCAGATCGCCATTGGCAATGGCGTAGCCCTGCGCATCTTCCACGGCCGGGGGGGCTCGGTGGGACGCGGCGGCGGGCCTGCCTACCAGGCGATCCTGGCCCAGCCCAGTGGCACCCTGGCTGGGCGCATCAAAATCACCGAACAGGGTGAAGTCTTGGCGTCCAAGTACGCCCTCCCCGAACTGGCCCTTTACAACCTCGAAACGGTCACCACGGCCGTACTCCAGAACAGCCTGGTCAGCACCCCCGTGGATGCCACCCCCAGCTGGAACGAGCTGATGGGCCGGCTTGCCGCCCGCTCCCGCGACCACTACCGGGCCCTGGTGCACGACAACCCTGATCTGGTGGCTTTTTTCCAGCAGGTCACCCCGATTGAGGAAATCAGCAAACTGCAGATCTCGAGCCGGCCGGCCCGCCGCCAGGGGGGAGCCAAGGATCTATCCAGCCTGCGGGCCATTCCCTGGGTGTTTGGTTGGACCCAAAGCCGCTTCCTGTTGCCCAGCTGGTTTGGCGTCGGCGCTGCCCTCCAGGAGGAAGTGGACCAGGATCCCGAACAACTCGAACTGCTGCGGCTGCTCTACCAACGCTGGCCGTTCTTCCGGATGCTGATCTCCAAAGTGGAGATGACCCTCTCCAAGGTCGACATTGACCTGGCCCATCACTACGTCCAGGCCCTCGGCAGGCCTGAACACCGCGAAGCGTTTGAGCACATCTTCCAAACCATTGCCCACGAATTCGTGCTGACCCGGGATCTGGTGCTGAAAATCACGGGCCATAGCCGGTTGCTCGATGGCGATCCCGCCCTCCAACTCTCGGTGGATCTCCGCAACCGAACGATCATTCCCTTGGGCTTTTTGCAAGTGGCCCTGCTGCGCCGGCTGCGGGATCAAAACCGCCAACCGCCCATGAGTGAGGCCATGAACCCCAGCGACGACGGTCGCACCTACAGCCGCAGTGAGCTGCTCCGCGGAGCCCTCCTCACGATCAATGGCATCGCAGCTGGCTTGCGCAACACGGGCTAAGCCAGCGGTTCGTTCCTTCCCACCCGCCGGGCCTGCCCTTGCTCCCCTTTCGCAACCATCCGCCCATCCCCCTCCTGCGGGAGGGCTACAGCCTCGTGGCCGATCCCTTCCCCAGCGCCGCAGCCCTCAACAGGCTGCTGGTTCTCGGTGGTGATCAGCCCCGGGAGGCGGGGCGCTGGCAGCGGGTGCTCGAGCGCAGCATCTGGCACCTGGGGGTGGAGCGATCCGACGGGGAACTGGTGGGATTTGTCAGGACAACCAGTGACCTGGCCCTCAACGCCAACCTGTGGGATCTCTGCTGCGACCCTGCCGACCCCGCAAGCGATGAAGTGCTGGCCTCCCTGGTGTACGGCGCCCTCGCCCGGCTGCGCAAGGAACTTTCCGGCTGCAGCATCTCCCTCTCCGCTCCCCCCGAGGCGCTCCGGGCCCTCGAGCGCTACGGCTTTGTGGTGGACCCTGGTGGAATCCGGGCTATGGGCCTGAAACTCCGCTAATCAAGCCCCGCAGAACAACCTTTAATACGGCTTTTAGCCACAAAAAAGCCCTTCCTGTTCCGGCAGGAAGAGCTAAACGAGCGATGAACGAAACGAGCATGGAGGGACTCGAACCCCCGACCCTCAGAACCGGAATCTGATGCTCTATCCAACTGAGCTACATGCCCAACACCAGGGCAGCACCCCGATGGGCCTACCTTAACGGCTCACCGCTTCAGACCCATCCGGCTGCACCGCCTGGAGCTGCTGCACTTTCGCAATCTCACCGAACTGAGCCTGGAGTTCAACGCTCCCAGGCTTCTGGTGATTGGTCCCAATGGCGAAGGCAAATCCAACCTGCTCGAAGCCGTGGAATTGCTCGGCAGCCTGCGCTCCCACCGCACCAGCTCCGACCGTGACCTGATCGCCCATGGGGAGAAGGAAAGCTGCTTGCGGGCCCGCACCATCGAAGGGGATGTGCTCCAACTGGCCCTGCGCCGCAGCGGCGGCCGCACGGCCCAGCGCAACGGCAAGGTGCTTGAGCGCCAACACAACCTGCTGGGATCGCTCCGTTGCGTGGGCTTCAGCGCCCTGGACCTGGAGTTAGTGAGGGGCGAACCGGCCGGGCGCCGCCAATGGCTGGATCGGGTGGTGCTGCAACTGGAACCCGTGTACGGGGAGCTGCTCAGCCGCTATGGGCGCCTGCTGCGCCAGCGCAGCCAGCTCCTGCGCCGCGGCCTGGGGGGCACGGAAGCCAATGCCCTGCTGGATGCCTTTGACCTCCAAATGGCGGTGATCGGCACCCGCCTGCATCGGCGCCGGGCCCGGGCGTTGCGTCGCCTAGAGCCCCTGGCCTCCGCTTGGCAACAACGGCTGAGCGGGGGCCGTGAGCTGCTTGAACTCGCCTACCAAAGCGGCACGAAGCTGGAAGGCGTCGAAGCCGAGGAGCCCTGGCGAGCGGCCTTACAAGAGCAGCTCGCCGCCCAGCGCAGCGAGGAGTGGCGACTCGGCCAATGCGGTGTGGGCCCCCACCGCGATGAGGTTGGCCTGCTACTTGGCGGCCAACCGGCCCGCCGCTACGGCTCCGCCGGCCAGCAACGCACCCTGGTCTTGGCCCTGAAATTGGCCGAGCTGGAGCTGGTGGGGGAGGTGATTGGCGAGCCTCCCCTCCTCCTGCTCGACGATGTGCTCGCAGAGCTGGACCCGGGCCGCCAGCACTTGCTGCTCGAAGCGGTGGGCGAAGGGCACCAATGCCTGGTCAGCGCCACCCACCTCGAAGCGTTTAAGGGCGGCTGGCGGCAGGACAGTCAGGTGATCCGAATGCAAGCGGGCCAGGTGGCCACAGACGCGTAAGGTTGGCGGCTTGTTCAAGCGTTTTCGATGACCCAGGCCCCGCCCTGCCTCCACCCCAACCCGGGATGGACTGGTGCTTCTTCCCCCTTCCAACCTGCGACCCTCCAGTCTGGAGCTGTCAGCGAAAGCAATCCTGCTAGTGAAAGCTTTCCTGTCAGTGACACGTTCCCAGTCAGTGACACCGTCGGTAAGCACTGCATTCTCGAGCTCTACAACTGCGATCCCGCCAAGCTCGACGACGAAGCCTTCCTCAGGACCGCCATCACCTCAGCAGCCAAAAGGGCTGGCGCCACCCT
>CAMDEM010000028.1 GCA_945896675.1 Cyanobium sp. NIES-981 | reverse complement strand
CTTGGCGCTGCTGGATGGTGGTGGTCATGAGAACGAGAAGAAGAGTGTTTCCCGAAGGAAACGGGTATGGATGGACGGAACCCCGCCTAGACGGTTACCCGCCATCGCCAGTGTAACGGAACATTGCGCCGATTGTGAGTGGGGCAGTTTTGTCGCCCGTTCCGGCGCCCATCCAGTTCAGGTTGTTAGCGTCCAAGTCCGATGAGGCCCGGGAGCCCAGTGCCGTGAACGCCGCGATCCGGCCTGCCGATCACCGCGTTCTGCTGGTGCGCCTGCCCTGCAATCCGATTTTTCCGGTGGGCCCGATCTATCTGGCCGACCATCTGCATAAGCAGTTTCCCCAGATGGCCCAGCAGATCCTGGATTTGGCCGCCGTGCCTGTCCTGGATGTCGAGCGGGTGCTCGACGCAGCGGTGCGTGTTTTTCAGCCCAGCCTGCTGGTGTTCTCTTGGCGCGATATTCAGATCTATGCACCCGTTGATGGGCGGGGAGGCAATCCACTCCAGAACTCCTTCGAGGTGTTCTATGCCCTCAATCCCTTCAAGCGTCTAAGGGGTGCCTTGGGCGGCTTGCAGCTGATGGCGTCGTTCTACGGAGAGCTTTGGCGCAACCTGCGCCTGGTGCGCCGCGGTCTGAAGCGGGCCCAGCAGTTTTGCCCCCAGGCCACGGCCGTGCTCGGCGGTGGGGCCGTGAGTGTTTTTTACGAACAGCTGGGCCGCAGCCTGCCCAAGGGCACGGTGGTGTCGGTGGGGGAAGGCGAGCCCCTGCTCGAGAAATTGATTCGCGGCGACTCCCTCGCCAGTGAGCGCTGTTTTGTGGTGGGCGAAGCGCCCCGGCCCGGGCTGATCCATGAGCAGCCCTCGGGCATGGAAAAAACCGCTTGCAACTACGCCTACATCGAATCGATCTGGCCCCAGCTCAACTGGTATCTCGAGGGTGGCGACTTCTACGTCGGCGTCCAGACCAAACGCGGCTGCCCCCACAACTGCTGTTATTGCGTCTACACGGTGGTTGAGGGCAAGGCCGTCCGGGTGAACCCGGTTGAGGAGGTGATCGCCGAGATGCGCCAGCTTTACGACCGGGGGGTGCGCGGTTTTTGGTTTACCGACGCCCAGTTCATTCCGGCCCGCCGCTACATCGACGACGCGAAGCAGCTGCTACGCGCCATCCAGGCCGAGGGTTGGACCGATATCCGTTGGGCCGCCTACATCCGAGCCGACAACCTCGATGCCGAGTTGGCTGAGTTGATGGTGGCCACGGGTATGAGCTATTTCGAGATCGGCATCACTTCCGGCTCCCAGGAGCTCGTGCGCAAGATGCGCATGGGTTACAACCTCCGCACCGTGCTTGAGAACTGCCGCCTGTTGGCGCGAGCGGGTTTCCGCGAGCACGTCTCGGTGAACTACTCGTTCAACGTCATCGACGAACGCCCTGAGACGATTCGCCAAACCGTGGCCTACCACCGAGCCCTGGAGCAGATCTTTGGCGCCGACAAGGTGGAGCCAGCGATCTTTTTTATCGGCCTCCAACCCCATACCCACTTGGAGCAGTACGGCTTCGATCAGGGCCTGATCAAGCCGGGCTACAACCCCATGAGCATGCTGCCTTGGACGGCCCGCAAGATGCTTTGGAACCCCGAGCCCATGGGCAGCACCTTTGGCCGGATTTGTTTGGAGGCCTTCGATTTGAACCCCGAGGATTTCGGGCGCACGGTGATGGATTTGCTCGAACGGGATTACGGCTTGGCCCCCCTGGAAGAGGCCTTGCATGCCCCCGTTGAAGGACGCCGGGCGTTGGCTAAGGCGATCCATTAGCAGCGCCCCACCAGCGTCTGCGGGCCCAAATCAGGGCGCCCAAGCCAAGCCAGCCGAGCAGTCCGCCGGTGGGGTTGATGTCGGCAAAGCCAGGCCCCACCCACCAGGCCGGCGCTCCGGGCGAAATTTGTAGTACCCCTGTTTGCACCAGAAACCAGCCTCCCACCAACACACCATGCAGGCCGATCGATCCCCAGAGCGTGCCCCCATCGGCGCGGCGCTGCAGCGCTAGGGCGAGGCCCAGCAGGATTAATCCGCCCAGCAAGCCCATGGCTTGCAGTCCTGGGTAGCGGTACCAGGGATGGAGCAGGGCAAAGATGGCGGCCTGGAGCAGCAGGGCGCGCTTGGGACCCACCTGCAGCTCGAGTTCGCCCCACAGCCAGCCGCGAAACAGCAGTTCTTCGGCAAAGCCCACGCCGGCCATGAGGGCCAGGCCATTGAGGAGCAGCCCCAGGCTCACATCGCCGAGCCAGCGGGCCTGGCCGCCGAGCAGCAGCGCGCCGCAAACCAGGGCCAACAGCAGGGCGGCCTTCAGGGCCCCTCGCAGCCAGGCTTGGGCCCCGGCCCGGATGGGTACGGCCAAGCCCAGGCGCTGCCATGGATGGCCATCTCCCCAAACCTGGCCCAGCCGTAGGGGCAGGCTGACGAGGAGCAGTAGCAGGGCCACCACCACGCCCGCTAGATCGATTTGATCGCTGCGCCAGCTGGGGGCGATCCAGGCCAGGGGCCGCACCACCAGCCAACCCAGCCCATACAGGACGGGCACATAGAGGGCCGTTCCCCACCAGTGCAAGCCGCCCCGTACGGACGCCAGGGGGGCTTGCGGTTCCATCAACTTTCAGGCTCGAGGGTGCTGGTGAGCCCTTTGGCCTTGAGGGTTTCGCAGTAAAACTCCGCCGGCTCCAGGTCGCAGACGATCACAAGGCCCACGCCGGTGTTGTGGGTTTCAACCATGACGGCGATGGCATCTTGTTCGCTGAGCGAGGGCACCACCTGCCGCAAGGTGACCACCACGTATTCCATGGTGTTCACCGGATCGTTGTGGAGCAGCACCTTGTAGCGGGGAGAGGGTTTGCGCACCCGTTCCGGTGCTTTCTCCATGACGGCTGCGCCGCCGGTTTCGCGGCCAAGGTTGCTTTGGGTTGCCGTTCTCATGACGCGTTCAAAGGGAGCGAATGCGGCGCATGGCCTCTTCCACATTGGCGCGGCTGTTGAAGGCCGACAGCCGGAAGTAACCCTCGCCGGCGGCGCCAAAGCCACTGCCGGGGGTGCCCACCACGTGGGCGTTGCCCAGCAAATGGTCGAAAAAGCCCCAGGAATCCTGCCCTTCTGGGGTTTGAATCCACACGTAGGGAGCCTGTTCGCCGCCATACACAGTTAAGCCAGCCGCCTTCAACTCTTGGCGAATGATGGCGGCGTTCTCCATGTAGAAGCTCACCAGGGCCTTCACCTGGGCCTGGCCGGCAGCGGAATACACCGCTTCGGCGCCCCGCTGCACGATGTAGCTGACGCCATTGAATTTGGTGCATTGGCGGCGGTTCCAGAGGGCCCAAAGCTCCACCTTCTCGCCATTGGCGGCCGTGCCCATCAGCCCCTTGGGAACCACCGTGAGGGCGCAACGGGTGCCGGTGAAGCCGGCATTTTTAGAGAAGGAGCGGAATTCGATCGCGCACTGGCGGGCCCCGTCGATCTCGTAGATCGAGTGGGGCAATTCGGGATCCTGGATGAAGGCCTCGTAGGCGGCGTCAAACAGGATCAGGGCATCGTTGGCCAGGGCGTAATCGACCCATTGCTTCAGCTGGGCCTTGGTGGCTACGGCCCCGGTGGGATTGTTCGGGAAGCAGAGGTAGATCAGATCCACCTTGCCCTCGGGTAGGGGCGCAATGAAACCATTGCTGGCTGTGATGGGCAGGTAGGTGAGCCCGCCGTATTGGCCGGCATCGTCGGCATCGCCGGTCCGGCCCGCCATCACGTTGCTGTCCACGTACACCGGGTACACCGGGTCAGTCACGGCAATGCGGTTGCCCTCGCCCAGGATGTCGAGGATGTTGCTGCTGTCGCATTTGGAGCCGTCGGAGACAAAAATCTCCTCGGCGCTCACCGCGCAACCGCGGGATTGGAAATCGGCCTTGGCGATGGCCTCCCGCAGCCAGGGATAGCCCTGTTCGGGGCCATAGCCGTGGAAGCCCTCCCGGGTGCCCATCTCATCAATGGCCCCTTTCATCGCCGTGCGGCAAGCCTCGGGCAAGGGCTCGGTCACATCGCCAATGCCGAGGCGAATGATCGGAGCTGTGGGGTTGGCCTCACTGAAGGCCTTGACCCGCCGTCCGATCTCAGGGAAGAGGTAGCCCGCCTTGAGCTTGAGGTAGTTGCCGTTGACCTGAACCATGCCGCGCTGGGGCCGCGCGGGCCCCGAAGTACTCGCCGGATTGTCCTATGGCGCGGGTGCGTTCATACGATCAGAGCAACGCCTGCCCGCGTCTGCCGTGACCCTTGCCCCTTTTGCCGCGGCTGATGCGACCACGCCGATTGATTTCGATGCCCTGATTGATCTGGGCATCAGCAAACCAGCCCGCTATCTGGGCAATGAGCTTGGCGTTGAACCCCGCGATTGGCAGGTTGCCTGGGCTGGCGCTGGGGTGCGTTGGGCCCTCACCTACCCGGAGGTCTACGAGGTGGGGGCCAGCAATACCGGCCACATCATTCTCTATTCGATCCTCAACAGCCTTCCGGGCCAACTCTGCGATCGGGCCTACCTGCCGGCGCCTGATCTTTCGGCCAGGCTGCGCGAGCGAAACCTGGCCCTGTTTGGGGTGGAAAGTCGCCGGCCCTTGCCGGCCTTCGACATCCTTGGCTTCAGCCTCAGCTATGAGCTCGGCGGCACCAACATCCTCGAGATGTTGGATTTGGCCCGGGTGCCCCTGCTCTCTCGGGACCGGGGCAACCTGCCGCTGGACCATCCCGAAGCACCGCCGCTGATTTTCGCCGGGGGGCCCACCGCCACCAGCAACCCCGAACCCTTTGCGGCCTTCTTTGATTTCGTCGCCTTGGGCGATGGCGAAGAACTGTTGCCTGAGATTGGCCTTGTGGTGGCCGAGGCCAAGGCGGCCGGGCTGTCGCGCTCGGCCCTGCTGGCTGATTTATCCCAGGTGCCTGGGGTGTATGTGCCGTCGCTCTATGCCCCAGGTGCCGATGGGGTGAGCTTGGAGCCCCTGGTGAAGGGCCCGCCGCAGCGAATTCTGCGGCGCACGGCCACGCCGATGCCCCACTACGCCATGGGTTTGGTGCCCCACATCGAAACGGTGCACGACCGGCTCACGATTGAGATCCGGCGGGGCTGCACCCGGGGTTGCCGCTTTTGCCAGCCGGGCATGCTCACGCGCCCGGCCCGGGATGTGGAGCCCGAAGCGGTGATTGAGGCGGTGGAGGAGGGCATGGCCAAAACCGGCTATGCCGATTTTTCGCTGCTCTCTTTGAGCTGCTCCGATTACCTGGCTTTGCCGGCGGTGGGCGTGGAGCTCCGCAACCGCCTCGCCGACAAAAACGTGAGCCTCACCCTGCCCAGTCAGCGGGTTGATCGCTTCGACACCAACATTGCCCACATCCTGGGCGGAACCCGCAAGGCGGGACTCACGTTCGCCCCTGAGGCCGGCACCCAACGGCTCCGCGACATCGTCAACAAGGGCCTCACCGATGGGGATCTGCTTCGGGGCATTCGCACCGCGATGGAAAGCGGCTACCGCAAGGTGAAGCTCTATTTCATGATTGGTTTGCCGGGCGAAACCGATCCGGACGTGCTCGGAATTGCCGACACCTGCCGGGCCCTCCAGCGCCAATGCGGCGACCTGGGCCGGCTGGAGCTCAACCTCACGATCAGCAATTTCACGCCCAAGCCCCACACGCCGTTCCAGTGGCACAGCGTCAGCACGGCGGAATTCAAGAGGCGCCAGGAGCTGCTGCGCACGGCCTTGCGCCAGCTGCGGGGGGTCAAGACCAACTTCACCGACGTACGGCTTTCGGCGGTGGAAGATTTTGTGGGGCGCGGGGACCGGCGCCTGGCGCCGGTGCTGGAGGCGGCCTGGCGGGCCGGTGCTGGCCTTGATGCCTGGTTTGAGTCGGCCGATCGGACCTATGGGGCCTGGACAGGGGCCATCGAGGCGGCAGGCCTGGGGGGCCGGTATCGGGCCATGGAAATGGGCGCCTGGACTGCGGCGGAAGCTCTCACCAGCGGTGATCTGGATGCCTTTTGCCGCCAACCCTTGCCATGGGATCACATCGATTCCGGCATTGATAAGGGCTGGCTGGCGGACGATCTCAAGCGGGCCCTGGCTGCAGCGGTGGTGCCGGACTGTTCGTTTGAGGGCTGCAGTAGCTGCGGCGTTTGCGGGCCAGAGCTGGGCCACAACGTGGTGATTCCGCCTCCCCCCATCCCGATCCAGCTGCCCCAGCGGGCCCCGGCGAGTGAAAGGGTTTGCCGCCTGCGCATCGGCTTTGCCAAATCAGGTTCCCTGGCCCTCATTAGCCATCTCGACACCCTGCGCCTGTTGGAGCGGGCCCTGCGGCGCAGCGCCCTGCCCGTGAGCTTTACGGGTGGGTTCCATCCCCTGCCGCGCTTGCAGCTCGCCCTGCCCTTGCCCCTGGGGGTGGAAGGCCTGGGGGAATGGCTGGATTTGGAGTTTGTGGAGCTTGTCGACCCTGCTGCAGTGCGCGCCCGGCTCCAGGTCGAGCTGCCCCAAGAGTTTCAATTGCTCTCAGCCGAATCGGTGGAGGTGTTTGGCCCGAGCCTCTCCCAACAGCTCGTGGCAGCCCGTTGGCAGATCCAACTCACGCCGACGACCGATCCAATCCTGCCTTCCTTGGAGCAATGGCAGCAGGCCGTTGCGGCTGTGCTGGCGGCGCCATCACTGATCTGGCAGGACACCGATAAAAAAGGGAGGCCGCGGCAGCGCGATTGCCGGGAGGCCCTGCTGGGCCTGGGCCTCACCCTGGAGCCAGGGGGGAGCGTGATGCTCGAGCTCGACGCTGCCATCGATCCCTCCGGGCGCAGCTTGAGGCCAGAACAGCTTCAGCATTGGCTGGCCGAGCAGCTCGATCGGCCCCTGCATCTGGGCCGGTTACAGCGCCAGGCTTTAAACCTAAAGCCCGTGCTAGTTTGAGTTCAAGGCGAAAAGGCCGTTTGCCTTTGAGCTTGTAGCCGCAGGTTCTGCTCGATCCAGCGTCTGCAGCCCAAAGCTTTCAACGCAATCTGTAGTCGTTAGCTAGCTGGCTATTGCGCCAGTTGGTTACTGACTCAGGTCTTGACCTCGTCGGATTCGATTTTCCTTGGGTCTTTCCCCAGGGGGTCTGCAATCCCAGAAGTTTCGTCTCCCAGTCCACAGTTGTTTGGTGTGCCTCAGCGCCTCGGGCAAGCCGCCCCCCTTTCTTCAGTCTTTGGCTCCAAGTTTTTTTAGTCCTGCCCCTTGAAAGCCCGCTCTTTCCAGGCATCCGTTTTGTTTAGAGCCTCCTGATTGCGGTGGCATGCCAGTGCCGTCACCGGATCCCAGCTCCATTCCAGCCCCAGTTCTGTTCCGTTCCTTCCGTTCCCTCCCGGTCGGGCCCCCAAGGGTCCATCTTTTCCCCCATGCCCCAGCAGATCGTCATTGCCGAGCAGCTGCGAATCGCCGCAGTGCTCACCGACGAACGTGTTGATGAATTGGTTGTGGCCCAGGGCCGCTATCAGATTGGTGACGTCTATCTCGGCACCATTGAAAATGTGTTGCCTGGCATTGATGCGGCCTTCGTCAATATTGGCGAAAGTGAGAAAAATGGCTTCATCCATGTCACCGACCTGGGCCCCCTGCGCCTAAGGAAAGGCGCCGCCGGCATTACGGAATTACTCGAGCCGCGCCAAAAGGTTCTGGTGCAGGTGATGAAGGAGCCCACGGGCACCAAAGGGCCCCGGCTTACGGGCAATTTGTCCTTGCCGGGTCGGTTTTTGGTGTTGCAGCCCCACGGCCAAGGGGTGAATATTTCCCGCCGAATCAACGGCGAAAACGAACGCAATCGCCTGCGGGCCCTTGGGGTGTTGATCAAGCCCCCGGGCGCGGGCTTGTTGATTCGTACCGAGGCCGAAGGCATCAGCGAAGACCTCCTGATCGACGACCTTGAAAACCTGCTGCGCCAGTGGGAAGGGATTCAAACGGCGGCTGAATCGGCGAGCCCTCCGGTGCTGCTCAACCGGGATGAGGACTTCGTCCATCGGGTGCTTCGCGATCTCTATTCCCCGGATGTGGTCCGGGTTGTGGTGGATAGCGCCGACGCCGTGGGCCGGGTCCAGGCGTTCCTGGGGGCGGACCAGGCGACTTTGCAAGTGGAGCACCACAGCGATTACCCCGAAATCCTCGAGCACTTCCGGGTCAACGCTGCCATCCGAGATGCCTTGAAGCCCCGGGTGGACCTGCCCTCTGGGGGCTACGTGATCATCGAGCCCACCGAGGCCCTCACGGTGATCGACGTGAACTCGGGCTCCTTCACCCGCTCGGCCAATGCCCGCGAGACGGTGCTGTGGACCAACTGTGAAGCGGCCGTTGAGATTGCCCGTCAACTCAAGCTGCGCAACATCGGTGGTGTGGTGATTGTCGACTTCATCGACATGGAGTCGCGCCGCGACCAGCTGCAATTGCTGGAGCATTTCACCCAGGCCGTGCGCCATGACGGCGCCCGCCCCCAGATTGCCCAGCTCACGGAGCTTGGCTTGGTGGAGCTGACCCGCAAACGCCAGGGTCAGAACATCTATGAGCTGTTTGGTCGCGCCTGCCCCAGCTGCGGTGGCCTTGGCCATGTGGCTGTGCTCCCCGGCAAAGACACCCTCCAGCCCCTGGCCACCCTCACCGGCCTGGTGCGCTCGGCGGCCTCGGCTCGGGCGGAGGTGTTCACCCCGGGTGCTGCTGAAACCGGTTCCTCTGGCCGTCGCCGTGGCGGTCGTGGCGGTCGCAGGGCGGGCAGCGAAGGTGCAGAGCCCTACGGCGCCTATGGCGCCGAGACCGATGGCGCAGAAGCGCAAACGACCCCATCAACGACAGCAGCGGCCAGTGAGCCGGCCCTCTCCCGTCGCCACGACCCCGATCTGGTGGCGGTGCCCATGGACGCTGATCAGGAGATCGTTTTTGGCTGGATGGGCCTGAGCCCCACCCTGTTGTTGGCGGAGCCCCCTGCAAGCGACAACGTGATGGTGCGGGTTGTGCGCCCTGGTGAGGATGCCGAAAGCGTGCTTGAGGAGGCTCGCCAACAGCTGGCCGCGGCCGGCGGCCGTCGCCGTCGCGGCCGGGGCGGTCGGGGTGGCACCGGAACGGATGCTTCCTCTACAGAGGCCTCCCTGACAGAGGCTTCCTACGCGGACTCTTCCTCTGCGGATGCTCTGGGTTCAGATTCCCGGGCTTCGGATTCTCGGTCTTCGGCTGCTTCCGACTCGTCTGCAGGTTCAGGCCGTGCCTATGGCCGTTCCCGGGGCGAGAGCAACCAAGACTTTGTAACGGTGCCGGTGGAGATCACCCCACTGCCGATTCAGCTTGAGCCCGAAACCGTCCACACGGTTTCTGTGCCCACCACCACCAGCATTGCGCCCCCTGAGGTCGAACTGCCTGCCCGCCGGGGCCGCACCCGCTCCCGCGGTGCTTCTGCTGTGGTGGATTCGGCTGCAGTCGTCAATGCGGTGGCGTCCAGCCAGGCCGATGCTGTTGCTGAACCTGAGTTGGATGAATCGGGGGAACCCCGCCGCCGGCGTCGCCGTTCTTCCGCCGCGAGCTAGCCAGCCGGGTGGACCCATGGCAAGGCCATGATCCGGCCGATTGCGCCGGGGTGGACGAGGTAGGCCGCGGGTGCGTGTTTGGCCCTGTCTTTGCGGCGGCGGTCATGCTTCCAGCCGGCGCTCTTTTGCCCCTGCAAGCGGCTGGTCTGACCGACAGCAAGAAACTTACCGCTCGGCGGCGCAGCGTCCTGGTGCCCCAAATCCAGGACTTGGCCATCGCCTGGGCCCTGGGCCAGGCCTCGGCAGCAGAAATCGACCGCCGGGGCATTCGCTGGGCCACCGAGCAAGCCATGCACCGGGCCCTTCATAAATTGCCCCACCAGCCCCCACTCGTGATTGTGGATGGGGTGTTGCCCTTAAGGGGTTGGCTTGGGCCCCAGTGCACCTTGGTGGGGGGGGATAGCCACTGTTTGGCCATCGCCGCCGCCAGCGTGTTGGCCAAGCAGGCTCGCGACGGCTTGATCCATGGGCTTGCGGAGCGGTATCCGGGCTATGGCTTGGAGCGCCACGCTGGCTATGGCACGGCCCAACACCGGGAGGCCATTGGCCGGCTTGGCCTGACCCCTCTGCATCGCCGCAGCTTTTTGCGCCAGTGGGTGGCTACTGCTCCAGGCACCACTGCTTGAAATCGCTGAGGAGTTGGTGGCCCACCCGGCTTTTGATGCCCACCAGGATTCCGCCCAGCAGGGAGCGACCTGTGGCCTCCAGCACTTTGGTGGGGATCAATTTCAAGAGCGAGGGCTGGCTCACCAGCACGGACAGGCTGGCTTCCCCTTCGAGGCCCCGGTGCCCTGCCTTGATCCAGGATTTCAAGGTGAGTTGGAAGTCGTCCACCAGGCCCAGGCCTTCCAGTTCGCAATCGACGGCTTCCAGGTCCAGTTGGCCAGGGCTGGAGAGGGTGCGCAGCTGAACCACCGGTTGGATCTGGAGCTGAAACACCTGGAGGTGGGTCACCTCGTAGCGGTAATGGCCTGGGCCAAGGTTTTGCAGTTGCTTGGAGTCGAGCAGGGCGTTCACCACCCGCTCCTCATCTTCGAGGTAACGGGCCAGGCTGCCTGCCTGGTCGGTGATGTCAAGTTGCAATTGCTGACTGGCGCTGAAAGCCAGGGACATTGTCTGCTGGCTGGCGCGGCATGATCTTATCGGCCTGCTTAGGCCTTGTTGCCTCCTGGAAACTCCCATGCGCGTTGCCTATCTCGGTCCGGTGGGCACCTATGGCGAGCAGGCGGCCCGCCATTTGGTAGAACTGGAGGCTCTTGTAGGGGCCGAGTTGTTGCCCCAGCTGGGGATTCGGGCCGTGGTGCAGGCCCTGGCCTGTGGCCGGGCCGATGCGGCGGTGGTGCCGGTGGAGAACTCCGTGGAAGGTGGGGTGACCGCCTGTATGGATGCCCTCTGGGAGCATGGGGACCTGGCGGTGACCCGGGCCCTGGTCTTGCCGATTCGGCACGCGTTGCTCGGCAGTGGCCCCTTGGAAGGGATTAGTGAGGTGTTGTCCCACCCCCAAGCCCTTGCCCAATGCAGCCAGTGGCTGGGCGACAACCTCCCCAATGCCCTCCAGCTGCCCACCAGTTCCACGGCCGATGCGGCCCGGATGGTGGCGGGTAGTCGTTTTCGTGCGGCGATTGCCTCCCAGCAGGCGGGCCAGGAGCATCACCTCCAGGAGCTGGCCTATCCCATCAATGATGCGGTGGGCAATTGCACCCGCTTTCTGATGCTGCGGCGGGGGGAGCGATCCCATGAAGGGCCCCTGGTGAGCCTGGCCTTCTCCCTCCATTCCAACCAGCCCGGAGCCCTGCTCGACGCCTTGGGCTGCTTCGCCCACCGGGGCTTGAATATGAGTCGGATTGAATCCCGCCCCTCCAAGCGGGAGATGGGGGAGTACATCTTTTTCGTCGATCTCGAACTCACGGAGGGTTCCCAGCCCCTGGATGCCGCCCTCGAGGAGTTGGGCCCCTTCTGTGAACACCTGGCTTTGTTTGGGGCCTATCCGATCACGAATCTGGCCCAGCTTTGATGGCGGGTTGGCGGCCGCGGAAAACCCCAAATTGCATCAGGCCGGTTGCAAAGGCCCACTGCATCAGCAGGATTGTGGGCACTTCCCGCAGGGCCGCCACCAGGGCCTGGGGGCCCAAGCCCAAGATGGCTGCCGGCCGGCGGGCCCCTTCGGCGATGGAGTCGAACCAGGAGGGCAAGGTTGCTCGGCTCCAGTCGGCGGTATCGATGCGGATGCCAGCGGCATGGCGGCTGCCTTCCAGGTGGCGCTGCAGCGATTGGATGCTTGCGAACTCGGGATGGGCCCACTGGTCGAGCAATTGCTGCATCACCAGGCGTTCAAGGCCGTTCATGGCGCCGTCGGCAGGATCGCGGCGGTTCCAATCGGCCACGGCGAGGACACCACCGGGGGCGAGAACCCTGAGGAGCTCGTCGGCGTAGCCCTGCTTATCGGGCATGTGGGGGCAGGCTTCCACGCTCCAGACCCCAGCAAAGCTGGCATTTGGCAGCTCGAGGGCCATGGCATCCATCACGGCAAAGTTGCAGCTCAGGCCTGCTGGCGTGAGGGAGCGGGCCCGTTCAATTTGCAGGGGGCTGATGCTGATGCCCAACACGTCGAAGCCGTAATCGCGGGCCAGGATGCGGGCACTGCCGCCAATCCCGCAACCCACGTCCAGCACCTTGGATCCGGGGGGGAGTTGGTCGAGCCCGCTCCAGCGCACCAGTTCATGGACGAAGGTCCCTTTGGCCTGGCGAAAGTCTTCTTTCCACCAGTGGCCGCTGGAGTAGTAGCCCAGATGGATGTGGTCACCCCAGAGCCTTTCCAGCAGTTGATCGCTGGTCCAACGGTCGTAGGCCTGGGCCACGCTTTGGGCATTGTTGTAGCGGCGCCTGCGCTTGAGCCAGAGCGCTGTGGCGGCCGCCCCTCCCCCAAGGGCCGCCAGGGTTACGGCTAGGGGGGCGCTGATCAACGGCATCGCGGTTGCTGGGCGGAGGCTATTGGGGTTGGAAAGTGTCTTTGAGCACGGTGCGGGCCGCGAGTTGCCTGCGGGTGTGGTCCAGAAGTTGGTATTCCTGGCGCAGCCGTTCAGCGGTGTCGGTGATTTCCAGCAGGGCCTGTTGGTGGTCGGCTACTGGGCCGCCGAGGTGGGAACCAATCCAGAAGGACAACTCCCGCGGTAGGTCGGGCAGGTCGGAGGGCAGGGAGGTTGGCTTGCCCACGAGCTTGCCGGTGAGTTCCACCACATCCTTCAGGGCTTGGCTGACTTCCCCAGCCAGGGTCTCCAGTTCGTTGTGGCCGTCGGCGGGATCATCCTCAATCCAGCTCACCATGGCCACCCGGAATGGGGCTTCCCGCAGGATGTCCAGCACCCGAAAGCGCTGTTGTCCCATGGTCACGATGTTGCTGTGGTCATCGTCTTGGGTTTGACAGTGGAGGATCTCAGCGCAGCAGCCCACCTTGGCCATTTCCTGCTCCTGGGGATCCCAGCGCACGATGCCAAAGCGGCGATCTTCGGCCATCACCGTGCGCAACAGCATCCGGTAGCGGGGCTCAAAGATGTGGAGTGGCAGCACTTCCTGGGGGAAGAGCACCACATCGGGTAGGGGGAAAAGCGGCAGCTCCCTTACGGCCAATTCGCCCATGGCTTTACCAGGAGTGCTCAGTAATCCTAGAAAAATTGCCCCTGCTCCGCAGGCCCAAGGGCTGCAGAGAGGGGCATACTTCACCAATCGAGGCAGGGGGCTTGCTTTTTAGAGCTTGACTTCGATGTCCACGCCGCTGGGCAGGTCCAGCTTCATCAGGGCATCAATGGTTTTTGCCGAAGGGCTGTAGATATCGATGATCCGGCGGTGGGTGCGGGTTTCGAAGTGCTCGCGGGAGTCCTTGTCCACGTGGGGCGAGCGCAGGACGCAATAGATCTTGCGTTTGGTGGGCAGGGGGATGGGACCGATGGCCGTGGCAGCGGTGTGATCGGCGGTTTCGATGATTTTTTCGCAGGACAGATCCAGCATGCGGCGGTCAAACGCCTTCAGACGGATGCGGATCTTCTGCTGGGCAATAGCGGTGGACATGGGAAAAAAGCTTGTTGGTGAAGCCGGGGGTAAATCCGGTGGGCTCTGGCTACGGCCCAAGGGTTGGGACTGACCAGGATTGGATTGTCGAGGTGCGCTTGATCAGGGTGTGGATCAAAGAAGGGGTGGGCATTGCTACCCACCCCAACAGGCTAAATCAGCCTCACTCGATGATCTTGGACACCACACCCGCACCGATGGTGCGGCCGCCTTCGCGGATGGCGAAGCGCATACCTTGCTCAATAGCAACGGGGCAGATCAGCTCACCGGTCATCTTGATGCGGTCACCGGGCATCACCATTTCGACGTCGTCGCCTTCGTCAGAGGTGAAGGCGGTGATCTGGCCGGTGACGTCCGTGGTACGGATGTAGAACTGCGGGCGGTAGCCAGCAAAGAAGGGGGTGTGGCGGCCGCCTTCTTCCTTCTTCAGCACGTAGACCTCACCTTCGAATTTGGTGTGGGGCTTGATGGAGTTGGGCTTCACCAGCACCATGCCGCGCTCGATGTCCTCTTTCTGGATACCGCGCAGCAGGAGACCTGCATTGTCGCCAGCCATGCCTTCTTCAAGCTGCTTGCGGAACATTTCCACGCCGGTCACCGTGGTTTCGCGGGTGTCCTTGATGCCCACGACCTGCACGGTTTCGCCCACTTTCACCTTTCCGCGCTCGATACGACCTGTGGCCACGGTGCCACGACCGGTGATCGAGAACACGTCTTCGATGGCCATCAGGAAGGGCTTGTCGACCTCGCGAGCGGGCTCGGGGATCGACTCATCAACGGCGTTCATCAGCTCGTCGATCTTGGCTTCCCACACGGCGTCGCCTTCGAGGGCCTTGAGGCCTGACACCTGAACCACGGGGATGTCGTCACCGGGGAACTGGTAGCTGCTCAGCAGTTCACGCACTTCCAGTTCGACGAGCTCAAGGATTTCCTCGTCATCCACCATGTCGCACTTGTTGAGGGCGACAACCAGGGCGGGTACGCCCACCTGCTTCGCCAGGAGGATGTGCTCCTTGGTTTGGGCCATGGGGCCGTCGGTGGCGGCCACCACCAGGATGGCGCCGTCCATTTGGGCGGCACCGGTGATCATGTTTTTCACATAGTCCGCGTGACCAGGGCAGTCCACGTGGGCGTAGTGACGCTTTTCGGTTTCGTACTCAACGTGGGCCGTGTTGATGGTGATGCCGCGCGCTTGCTCTTCAGGAGCACCATCAATCTGGTCATAGGCCTGGGCCTTAGCGAAACCCTTTTTGGCCAGCACGTTGGTGATGGCGGCGGTCAGGGTGGTTTTGCCGTGGTCAACGTGGCCAATGGTGCCGATGTTGACGTGGGGTTTGTTCCTCTCGAACTTCTCGCGTGCCATGAGTAGAAAGAATCGGGGTTTGTTTGGGTAGGGGAAAGATCAGGTGTTAGTTGCCCTGATTCTTAGAAATGATGGCTTCAGCGACGTTGCGAGGAACTTCCTCATAGTGGCTGAATTCCATCGAAAAGATACCCCGACCCTGGGTCATGGATCGGAGCTGGGTGGCGTAGCCGAACATTTCGGCTAGCGGCACCTTGGACTGGACCTTGCCCTGTCCATTATCGATGGACTGACCTTCGATCTGTCCACGACGGGAGGAGATGTCGCCGATCACCGGACCGAGGAAATCATCGGGGATCTCGACCTCCACCTTCATCATGGGTTCTAAAAGTACAGGATTGCACTTCTTGACCCCATCTTTGAAGGCCATGGAGCCGGCGATTTTGAACGCCATCTCCGAGGAGTCGACGTCGTGATACGAACCGTCGACCATGGTGACCTTGATGTCGATCATCGGGAAACCTGCGATCACGCCGGATTGGCAGGTTTCTTTCATGCCGTTTTCGGCTGGACCGATGTACTCCTTCGGCACGATGCCGCCAACGATCTTGTTGGCGAAGACGAAGCCTGAACCCGGTTCGCCGGGCTGCATTTCGATCACAACGTGGCCGTATTGGCCCTTGCCACCGGTTTGACGGGCAAATTTGCCCTCACCCTTGGCGCTACCGCGAATGGTTTCGCGGTAGGACACCTGGGGAGCACCGATGTTGGCTTCCACCTTGAACTCCCGCAGCATGCGGTCCACCAGGATTTCCAGGTGGAGTTCGCCCATGCCGGCGATCACGGTTTGGCTGGTCTCGGGATTGGTGCTCACCCGGAAGGTGGGATCCTCTTCCGATAGGGACTGCAGGGCTTTGGAGAGCTTCTCCATGTCGCCCTTGGTCTTGGGCTCCACGGCCACGGAGATCACGGGCTCAGGGATGAACAGCGATTCGAGAATGATCGGATCGCTGTCAACGCAAAGGGTGTCACCGGTGGTGGTGTCCTTCAGGCCAAGCACGGCGCCGAGGTCGCCGGCGCGGAGTTCGTCCACTTCCTCGCGATCATCTGCCTTGAGCAGAATCAGGCGGGAGATGCGCTCTTTCTTGTCCTTGGTGGAGTTCAGCACGTAGCTGCCCTTCTGGAGCACCCCGGAATACATGCGCACAAAGGTGAGCTTGCCGTAGGGGTCAGCCATCACCTTGAAGGCCAGGGCACTGAAGGGAGCGTTGTCGTCACAGGGACGGTTCGACTCCTCACCGTTAGGCAGGATGCCGGTGATGGGGGGCACATCAACCGGGGCAGGCAGATAGTCGACGACGGCGTCGAGAACCAGCTGGACCCCTTTGTTCTTGAAGGCGGAGCCGCACAGAATCGGAACCAATCCGTGCTTCACCACGCCGGTGCGGATGCCCTTCATCAGCTGCTCTTGGGTGAGCTCGCCGTTTTCGAGGAAGGCATCAAGAAGGGTTTCGTCGGTTTCAGCCACCGACTCCATCAGCTTCACGCGCCATTCATCGGCCTCGGCCTTCATCTCGGCAGGAACGTCCTGCTCGGTGATGTCGGTACCCAGATCGTTGTTGTAGATGATGGCCTTGTTGCTCACAAGGTCAATGATTCCCTTGAGATCCCCTTCCGCCCCGATGGGCAGCTGGATGGGCACGGCGTTGGCCTTCAGCCTGTCTTTGATCTGCTCGTAGACCTTCAGGAAGTTGGCGCCGGTGCGGTCCATCTTGTTGACGAACACAATCCGGGGGACCTTGTAGCGGTCCGCTTGACGCCAGACGGTCTCCGATTGGGGCTGAACGCCACCCACGGCGCAGAACACGGCGATCACGCCATCGAGCACGCGCATGGAGCGCTCGACTTCGATGGTGAAATCGACGTGGCCGGGGGTGTCAATGATGTTGATGCGGTTGTCTTTCCAGCTGGTGGAAATTGCCGCAGCGGTGATGGTGATGCCGCGCTCACGCTCCTGCTCCATCCAGTCGGTGACGGCGCCACCGTCATGGACCTCACCCATCTTGTGGACCACGCCTGAGTAGAACAGGATCCGTTCTGTGGTGGTCGTTTTACCCGCGTCAATGTGGGCTGCGATACCAATATTTCTGACGCGTTCCAGAGGAAAGGCGCGGGCCACGGGGTGTCTCCGAAGGGTCTACAAAAGGTGGATTGAACTCTACAGATTGGAATCTGTAGCTGGAAATCAGTAGCGGTAGTGGGCGAAGGCCTTGTTGGCTTCGGCCATTTTGTGGGTTTCTTCGCGCTTGCGAACGGCGCTACCCGCTTCGTTGGCGGCGTCCATCAGTTCGCCGGCCAGTTTCTGGGCCATGCTCCGGCCATTGCGGGCCCGGGAGAAATTCACCAGCCAGCGCAGGGCCATGGCCGTACCGCGCTCTTGGCGGACTTCCATGGGTACTTGATAGGTGGCACCGCCAACTCGGCGGGCCCGCACTTCCACCAGGGGCGTGGCATTGCGCACGGCGGTTTCGAACAGCTCCAGGGGGTCGGTCCCGGTGCGGTCGTTAATCAACGAAAACGCATCAGAGAGGATGCGCTGGGCCGTTGATTTTTTGCCGTGCTTCATGAGCCGGGCCACGATCATCGAGGCCAGGCGGCTGTTGAACTGGGGGTCGGGTAAAACCGGGCGCTTCTCAGCAGCGTTACGGCGTGACATGGACGTTTAGGGAAAAGGACCGAATGGGGAGGCTGGGATCTGATGCCGGAGCTCAAGCACGTCTTAGGGATGGCTTGGACACTGGCCAGGTCACTCTTTGGGAGTTTTGGCGCCGTACTTGGAGCGGGACTGGCGACGATCCTTCACACCAGCGGTGTCAAGCGTGCCGCGAATGATGTGATAGCGCACACCAGGCAGGTCCTTGACCCGGCCACCGCGAATGAGCACCACAGAGTGCTCTTGGAGGTTGTG
>CAMDEM010000027.1 GCA_945896675.1 Cyanobium sp. NIES-981 | reverse complement strand
CTGACATGGGGATGGGCGTGGGCAATGGGTTCGTGTAGGTGGGGATGGGAGTGCCAGTAAGGGCGGTCTTTCTGCACTCCTAGTGCCTCTCCATCTGGATGCTCATGAGCATGGTGCGTGTCCTGATCACCTGGGGCGTGTAGGTGCTTGTGTTCATGCCAGACCTCATCGTGGCGATGCCAGTGGGCATGGTCTTCATTGAGTAGCAGGGCAACGCCGACAATCATCAAGACGCCAGAGGCGCTCAGGTTGGTGCTCAGTGCTTCCTTAAGGGCAAGGACAGCGAAACCTGCTCCAACAAAGGGTGCCGTTGCAAAAATCACCGATTCCCTGGCAGCGCCCAACTCTCTTAATGCCAGCAGGTCTAACCAGATGGAGAGTCCATACCCGAAGGCACCTATCACCAGGAGGATGCCCATCTCCATGGGTGTGGGGAACTTTGCACCTGCCAGTCCAGCGATAAGCAGCATTGGCACTGATGCCCCGACCGATTTGAGCAGGGTGATCTGCATGGGATCCCTAATGCTCAGTCGTTGACTGATGTTGTTGTCAATGCCCCATCCAAGACACGCCAGTGCAATCAGAACTGCCCCGTGAAGCGTTGCTCCAGTGGTGGTTCCGCCCCCGATGATTACTGCCCCAGCAAAGATGAGTGCTGCCGCGATGGCGCCTTTTCTGCTGAGATGCTCTCTGCCCACCAGGATGGCAATCCCCATCGTGAAGACCGCCTCCAGGTTCAGCAGCAAGGAAGCAGAACCCGCTGAGAGCAATGCCAAACCGCTGACCAGGCAGATGGGAGCAGCAATCCCGCCAATCAAGGTCAGCAGGAACAGCATCCCCAGGTCTTGGCGCTTGACTGGACTCTCCTGGTTGCTTTGCCCGCGAACTGTCCTTGCTGCCAGCAATGCCAGTGCAGATCCTCCATAGAGCAGTCCCGCCAAGGCAAGCGGTGACCCTGTTGAGGTCAGAGTGCTGATCAGCGGGGCACTGAGACCAAAGGTCACTGCAGCGAGCAGACCTTTGAGAAGTCCCTGGCGCTGTTGATCCATCAATCCAGCGTAAATCCAGTATCCGCATGGGATCAAGGCATTATCCGCTCCTTGCGCTTGACCCATTCCGCCTTTACGAGTAGTACTGATGTACTTGCCCGCAACCCATGCCTGCTGTTGACTCCGTTGCCGCTGAGGAGTGGGACTACCTGGATATCGATGTCCTGAAACCCGCCCGCTCCTCAAGGGTTTGCATGACCTGCCAGCACTTTCGGTATGAGGTGGGCAGGCAGTGCGTCACTCTTCTTACCTGTCCGATTCATCAGGGTCTGATTCCCCAGGGCGAGCACCTGATTCGGAGATGTTCTCGGTGGGTGCCCAGGCGGGAGGTCGCCATGGGGTGGTGTCCAGAAGCAGCGTGATGCTTTCCAGTGGTCTCTAATGACTGCCTGGGAATTCCTGGGGGTTTTAGGGGTGCTCTGGTCGTCGTGGGATCTCTTTGCTCTGCCAGGAGGAGTGGGGATGAGGGTGGTCATCCCCCATTCCGTGGTCTCATCTTGTTCGGCAAAATCGATGAAACCGTGGTGGAACCATCCCTTTGAATCCCCCTTCTGGCGCAGTGAGACACCTAAAAGTTCGAACGATTTGAACTGTCTCCTTCTCCTTGTGCATTTCAGGAACCTTGCTGTAACACGCTTTTTATCCCGCTAACCACCATGGCGTTCTTTGAATCCGAAATCGTTCAGGACGAGGCCAAGCGCCTGTTCACCGATTACCAGCAGCTGATGCAGCTCGGGGGCGAATACGGCAAGTTCGATCGGGAGGGCAAAAAGCTTTATATCGACCGCATGGAGGAAATGATGGGGCGCTACCAGGTGTTCATGAAGCGCTTCGAACTCTCCGAAGACTTCCAGGCCAAGCTCACCGTGGAGCAGCTGCGCACCCAATTGGGCCAATTCGGGCTGACGCCAGAAACGATGTTCCAGCAGATGCACCAAACCCTGGAGCGCATGAAGGGGCAGTTGGAAGCCGACACCTAGGGCTAGCTTCTGGCCCGAGGGCCGGCTGCCTACGATCCACCTGAGGATGGGCATCGGATGGCACAAGCTGATTGGTCACTGCCCCAGGACCTGGCGCGCGGGGTCGCCGATCTGTTCCCCACAGGTGAGCTTTGCGGCGCTAGTTCCGATGGCGACCACCAGCTGGCCGCCCGGATTGGCGAGGCCCAAACAGCTGGTCGCCCCCTACGGGTGAAGCTCGGCATCGACCCCACGGGCACCGATATCCACCTGGGGCATTCGATTCTGTTCCGCAAACTGCGGGCCTTCCAGGATGGGGGCCACACGGCGGTGCTGATCATTGGCGACTTCACCGCCCGCATTGGTGATCCCACCGGCAAGAGTGCGACCCGGGTGCAGCTCAGCGCCGAGGCCGTGGAGGCGAATGCCCGCACCTACCTGGCCCAGCTTGGGGAGGGCCTGCCCAAGGACCAGGCCCTCTTGGATTTCGAGACCCCTGGCCGCCTTGAGGTGCGCCGCAACAGTGAATGGCTGGCGGGCTTGGCCTTGCCGGAGGTGATTGAACTCCTGGGGGTGTCCACCGTGGGCCAGATGCTGGCCAAGGAGGATTTCGCCAACCGCTACGGATCGGGAACGCCGATTTCCCTGCACGAATTCCTCTACCCCCTGCTGCAGGGTTACGACTCCCATGCCATCCAGGCGGATCTGGAGCTGGGGGGCACCGATCAGAAATTCAACGTGGCCATGGGCCGCGATTTGCAGCGCCACTTCGGCCAACGCCCCCAATTTGGGATGTTGCTGCCCATCTTGCCGGGGCTCGATGGGGTCCAGAAGATGAGCAAGAGCCTGGGCAACACCGTGGGCCTCGCGGAGGATCCCCTCTCGATGTATTCGAAGCTTGAGAAGGTGCCCGATGCCGTTGTCGACACCTATTTGACCCTGCTCACCGATTTGGATTTGGCCGCCCTTCCCGCCAGCCCAAGGGAGCGCCAAAAGGCCATGGCCCTGGAGGTCACCCGCCAGCGCCATGGGCTAGCGGCGGCCCAGCAGGCCCAGCTGGATGCGGCCACGTTGGTGGGAGGGGCTGCCGGCAGTGGGGCCGCTGATGCGGAGGTGCCCGCCGCTTCCCTGGCCCAGGTGAACTTCCCGGCCAAGGCCTTTTATCTGCTGGCTGCCGTGGGCATCTGCTCAAGCAGCAGTGACGCCCGCCGCCAGATCCAGGGGGGTGGGGTGAAACTCGATGGCGCCAAGTTGGCCGATCCCAACCAGGAGTTCGCCGATGCCTCGGAGCTGGACGGCAAGGTGCTCCAGCTGGGTAAAAAGACCTTCAGGCGCTTGGTTGCCTGAAGCCCCCGTCCCTCCCTCGCCATGCCCCCAAACCAAGCTCCCAACCCAGCTCCCAACCAAGCCGCCAACCAAGCTCCCGCCCAACGCCTGATCCTTGCCCTCGACGGCATGGACGCGGGGCAAGCCGTGGCGTTGGCCCAGTCGATCCCTGGGCTGGGTTGGGTGAAGGTGGGCCTGGAGCTCTATGGGGCCGCCGGTCCAGCGGTGGTGGCCCAGCTGCGGGAGCTCGGCCTGCGGGTGTTCCTTGATCTCAAGTTCCACGACATCCCAGCCACCATGGCGGGGGCTTGCCGCAGTGCCGCCCGGCTCGGGGCAGAGCTGATCACGGTGCATGCCTGCGCCGGTAGCGAGGCCCTCAAGGCCGCCCAGGACGCCGCCATGGCAGCCGCTGATCAGGCGGGACTGGCCTCGCCCACCCTGCTGGCTGTGACCGTGCTCACCAGTTGGGAGCAGGCTGCGTTTGCCCGGGAACTCGCCGTTTCCGAACCGGTACCCACCTATGTGAGCCGGCTGGCGAGCCTGGCCGCCGGGGCGGGTATTGGCGGTTGCGTGTGCTCGCCCCTCGAGGTGGCGGCGCTTCGGGCCGACCATCCCGAGCCCTTTGCCCTGGTTACACCGGGCATTCGCCCCGCCGGTTCGGCCCTGGGGGACCAGCAGCGGGTGCTGACCCCTGCCCAGGCGATCGCGGCCGGATCCAGCCACTTGGTGATTGGCCGGCCCATTACGGCAGCCCAAGATCCGGCCCAGGCTTTTGAGGCCATTTGCCGCAGCCTGGAGGCCTGAATCGGGTTCAGGCCACCAGGCTCCGCTGGGGAACCAGTTGGCTGTAGAGCTTTTCCAGGGCATCGATATTGCCCTCGAGGGTGTAGCGCTCCAGGGCCCGCTGACGGGCCAGCCGCCCCAGCTCCGCCGTGAGCACGGGCTGGTCGCGCAGCACCGGCAGCAAGGTGCGCAGTTGGGTGGTGACCCCTTGGGTGCTGATCACAATCCCGGCCCCCCCCTCCAGCACCTCGCCATCGGCACCGGCATCGGTGGCCACGCAGGCCGTGCCGCTGGCCATGGCTTCGAGCAGGGCGAGGGAGAGTCCCTCCACCAGCGAGGGAAGCAGGAACACTTCGGCCAGCTGTTGCAGGGCGACCCGAATCTCCATCCGGGGTTCGTAGCCCCACCACACCACATCCGTTTCCGCGTCGTTGGCCTGCAGGGAGCTGCGCAGGGGCCCGTCGCCCACGATCAACAGCACGCAGCCCGCCGGCCGGACCAGCCGCCAGGCCTTGAGCAGGGCCTCCACGTTTTTCTCGGTGGCCACCCGGCCCATGTAGAGAAATACCCTTCTGCCGGCAAACCGGCGTTGCAGTTGGGCCAGCTCCGGGCTGGGGCTAGCCCCGGCCGGTTTCCAGGTGTGGGGGTCGACCCCATTGGGGATGACAGCCAGGCGGTTTGCACGCACCCCCAGGCGCATCAGCACCTCGGCCTGCAAGTCGGAGAACACAATCACCCGGTCAAATTTGGCCAGGGCCGGTGCATAGAGCTGGTAGGTGAGCTGTTGGGTGCCGGCGGTGATATTGCGCAGGCTGGCGTCAAAGGCGGGGTGGAAGGTAGCGACCAGGGGCACCCCCAGTTGCTGGCAAAGGTCGGGAAGCCGAAAGTCGAGGGGGGAGAGGGTGAGGCTGGCGTGCACCACATCCGGGCGCAGCCGCTCCAGGGATTCACGGAGCTCCCGTTGGGCCCCGGGGGAGGGGATCGTATAAACCTGCGATTTGACCAGGTAGGGCAGGGCTACTTCCGGCCCACCACCGAGACCATCTGGCCCACTGCCAGGACCATCGGAGCTATCGATCCCGAGTTCTTCGGCCAGGGTGGTTGGGGACGGCCGACCGGCTGGGGTATCGAAATGGATAAAGCTGATCCCATGGCCTCGGCTCCTCAGGGCATGGGTGGTGCTGAGGCCGTAGGTGACATTGCCGCAAAAGGGCGATTTCTTGCCTAGCCAGGCAATGTGGGCCACCAGGGCTGCAGCATCCGGAGGTTCACGCTAACAGCGTCGCCAGGGCCTCTCAAAGAGGGCCGCAACGAGGGCGATCGCGGCCAGAACCCACAGCACCGGCAGCAATCCGTACCAAGTCACAACCGTGCCAGCCAGCACCAAGGGCAGGCTGAGGGCAATGTTGATCAGGTTGTTTTGGAGGCCGAAAACCTTGCCGCGCAGGGATTCTGGCGTGTCTTCCTGGATGGTGGTTTGGGCGGGGATCGCCAGGAGCGCCGCTCCGATGCCCAGGACCGCGCAGAGGGCCAGGGTGATGCCCAGCTGGCCGCGGAATTGGCCCAGCAGCAGCAAGCAAAAGGCAATCGTGCCCAGGCCCGTGGAGGCCAGGGTGCGGCGGCGCAGGCCATGGCCCCATTGGGCCACCGCTATCGCCCCAACGGCCAGGCCCACCCCGCTCATGGCCAGCAGGATGCCGAACTGGGTGGGGCCAAGCACCTTGATTGCCGACGCCAGGCTGATAGCCAACACATACAGCGCGGCGAGCAGGCTGTAAAGCAGCACGAGCTGGATCATGGCGCTGCGCACACTGCTGCGCTCTTTCAGCACCTGGAGGCCATCGCCAATTTCCCCCCAGACGCTGGTGCCAGCTGGTTGGCGGGGCGGCTCGTTGAACCTGATTCGGGCAATCGAGAGGGCTGCGATCCCATAACAAATGGGCAGCAAGACAAATTCGCCGTCGTTGATGCCGATGTGGGCCAGCAGCCCTTGCAGCAGCCGCAGGATCGGATCCCCGAGGGCAAAGCCCACGATCGTGGCGCCCATGCTGGTGGCTTGATAAAGCGAATTGGCGGCGAGCAGCTGGGGCTTGGGCACCAGCACCGGGATCGCGGCCTGCTCGGCGGGAGCAAAAAACTGGGTGAGCACCGATTCGCAGAAGGTGATCAGCAGCAGTGCCCAATAGCCCCAGCTCAGGCCAAGCCAGCGGGGGCCATCGATCAAACACAGGGGAATCAGCAGGGTCAGGCCGGCCCTTAGGCCGTTGGAGGCCACCATCACCTCCCGTTTGGGCCAGCGGTCGGCCCAGACCCCCGCTACCAGGCCAAGCACCATGGCCGGGATGGTGTTGGCCACATAGATGCCCGTGGCCAGCAGGGTGATCAGCTGGGCGCGGGTATCCAAATTGAAATTGAAGGCCCCGGCGGCTTCGGCGATGGCCCCCTCGCTGGGTGGTGCGGTGGTCACCCAGTACTGGGCGATCAAAAACACCATGAACACGATGTAGAACTTGTCGGCCAACTGGCTAAAGAGCTGGCCGATCCAAAGTTTCCGAAATTCCGGCAGGGTGAGCACACCCAACACCCCGGTGCCTGGTCCGGGGTTGGATTCTTTGGGGGCTTGATGGCCGCGCAAGCTGGCTTGTCTTCGGTTCTGGTTCGTCATGATGGCCCAAAGCCCATGCGAAGCAGCTTGAAGGCCCTGGGACGGCGCCCCACATGCTCGCTGCACCAGCTCTCCACCAGATCGAGCAGGTGCAGCCAAACCGCTTCGGGCCCCATCAGTTCCCCGTCCCGTTTGCGCGGCAGGGCCGGCCGCAGCAGCCGTTGCAGCAGGGCCAATTCGGAGGCGTTGAGCACCACCCGGGCCCCAGCGATGGCACCGATGGCCAGGCCTTCGCTGGGCACCAGGCTGCAGCGCCATTCCCAGTTGCCAATGGGGGGATCCAAGGCCTCCCCGGTGCGGCTGCATTGGGCCATGGGCAAGGCGTAGCCGCCGAGGGCGAGCAGGTGGATGGAACCCTGCACGGCGATCGCCAGGGCTTCGAGGTTGGGGCCGTGCCCGCGGACCAGCTCCTCGAGCCGGCCGAGCTGCATCAGCACATCGCCCAGGATTCCAGGTACGGGGGTTCCCGTGGGAACCAGGGCCAGGCCCAGTTCGGCCAGGGCCTGGGCTGCGGAGAGGGTCTCGAGCCGTTGGCCCAGCTGGCTGTAGTTGTGCAGGGTTTTGAGTTGGCGCACCCGTTGCAGGCCGCTGCCCCCGCCCACCTGCAGCCGGAGATGGGCCAGGGGCACGGCTCCAGCCAGGCTGCTTTTGGGCCGGCGAGCTCCCGGTACGGCAAGCCGCAACAGGCCCTCCTGATCCGTCAGCAGGGTGAGGAGGCGGTCGTTTTCCCCCAGGGGTTTGCTGCTGAGGGCCAGCCCCTCAACGCTCTGCTCAGGCACGGTTTGGCTCAGGCACGCAACGCCTGCATGAGGGCAATTCCCCGGCTGGTGCCGAGCCGGCTGGCGCCCGCTTCCACCAGGTCGAGGGCGTGCTCGAGGCTGGCGATGCCTCCGGAGGCCTTCACGGCTGCCCGGCCCCGGGCCAGGTCCCGCAGGGTTTGCACCTGCGCCACCGTGACCGGTGGGCCAAAGCCGCTGCCGCTTTTGAGAAAGCGCACGCCGGCATCAATGCTGATCTCCACCAACAGGGCGAGGGCCTCGGCATCGAGGCGTCCGGCTTCCAGGATCACTTTCACCGGCCGGTCCAATTCGCAGATGGCGGCGAGTTCATCCAGCACCGCTGTGGTGTTGCCATCGGCGAGGGCGCCGAAATCGGGCACCACATCGAGTTCGTCGGCACCGGCCTCGAGGGCGGCTTCCGCTTCCGCTTGCTTGATCCGCTGGGGGATCGCGCCAAAGGGAAAGCCCACCACGGCGATCAGTTTTGGGCTTTGGCCTTTGCCGCTTCCCGAAAGGGGCAGTTTCTCGCGGGCCAACTCCACCCAGCGGGAGGCCACGCACACTCCGGCAAAGCCAAAGTGGCGGGCCTCATCGCAGCAGCGGGCGATCGCCTCGTGGCCCTGGTGGGGATCGAGCAGGGCATGGTCGATCAAGGGGGCGAGGTCGGGACGGTCCCGTTTCAAAATGGCTTCGGCTGGCTCACGCCAAATTCTCCATGGTTTGCTTGGGCGGCCGGCGCCCTGGTGGACCAACGCTAGGAAAGCTTTTTGATGGGCCCCCGCCTCGACGCCATCCTGTTCGCAAGGGCAGAGCCCCTGGCCTTTGAGCGGGCTTGGCAGGCCCAGCAGCAACTACAGCAACGGCTGTTTCGGGATCCCACGGGGCCGGATGCCTTGATGCTGTTGGAACATGAGCCCTGCTTCACCCTGGGCCGGGGCTCAAATCCTGGCTTTTTGCGCTTTGATCCGGCCGATCCGCCTTGGCCCGTGCACCGGATTGATCGCGGCGGCGAGGTGACCCACCATCTGCCGGGCCAATTGGTGCTCTATCCCGTGCTCAACCTGGAGCGCCATGGGGCCGATCTCCACCTTTACCTGCGCTTCCTCGAGCAGGTGGTGATTGATCTGCTGGCTGGGTTGGGCTTGGCCGCCGGCCGGCTTGAGGGTCTCACTGGCGTATGGCTCGAGGGCAAGAAAGTTGCAGCCATTGGCGTGGGGGCCAAGCGCTGGATCAGCCAACACGGCTTGGCGCTGAATGTGTCGTGCCCGCTCGAGGGCTTTTCCCAGGTGGTGCCCTGTGGCATCGCCGATCGCCCGGTGGGGCGCCTGGTCGATTGGCGGCCAGAGCTCAGTTGCGCCCAGGTGCGTCCCCTATTGATCGAGGCCTTCTCGCGTCAATTTGATCTGGCTTTGCGGCCCCCCCAGCCCCACGAAGCCCTCGAAGGGTGGTAAGCCTTCTGCACCACAAGGTTGCCGCTTCCCCTGTGACTGCTCCCCTCCTGCCCAAGGCCCCCAGGCGCGCCGAGATCCACTGGCGGGCGAGTCGGCGCGATCGGCGGGCCCTAGGGCAGCGCACCGAATGGGGCCACCTCAGCGGTTTGGAGCAGCTCTGGCCTGCCTTGGCCCAGAGCTATGGCGATGCCCCGGCCCTGGAGGCTCCCCACGCCAAGCCGCCCGAAGTCTTGAGCTTTCGCCAGCTGCACCAGCAGATCGGCCAGGCGGCCTTGGGCTTTGCCCAGCTCGGGGTGAAGCCAGGCGATGTGGTGGCCCTGTTTGCGGAAAACGGCCCCCGCTGGTTGGTGGCCGATCAAGGCCTGATGGGCGCTGGCGCCGCCGATGCGGTGCGGGGGGCCAGTGCCCCGGTGGACGAGCTCCTCTACATCCTGGGCGACTCGGGCGCCGTTGGGCTGGTGGTGGAGTCGGCGGCCCTGCTCGACAAGCTCGTCCTGGCAGGCGGTGGTTTGGGTGGCCCCTGGGGACCCAACTCTCCCCTGCGTTTTGTGGTGCTGCTGGAGGGGGAGCCGGCGGGGGCGGCAGCGCAGGCGGTGGTGTCTGGGGTTCCCTGTTTCAGCTGGCAGGGCCTGCTCGAGCAAGGCCTGGAGGCGGGCCCCTTGCTCCCCCCCAGTGACGACCCCCAGCGTCTGGCGACGATCCTCTACACCTCAGGCACCACGGGCCAGCCCAAGGGCGTGCCCCTCAGCCACGCCAATCTGTTGCACCAGGTGCGCACCTTGGGGGTGGCGGTGGCACCGAGGCCTGGGGATCGGGTGCTCAGCGTGCTGCCGATTTGGCATGCCTACGAGCGGGCCGCGGAGTATTTCCTCTTGGCCTGCGGCTGCCGCCAGAGCTACACGAACCTCAAGCAGCTGCGCGCTGACTTGCAAAAGGTGCGGCCCCACTATTTGATCAGCGTGCCCCGGCTCTGGGAGGCGCTGCTCTCCGGTTTTGATGATGCCCTCAAGGCGATGCCGGCCCAGCGCCAACAGCTGATCAGGGCGGCCTTGGCCAATAGCCGGGTCTACGGGCTCAAGCGGCGCCAGGCTTGCAATCTCATTTTGGTGGAGGAGCCGTGGTGGGGGCGGGCCGGCGCTGCGGTGCGCGCTGGGCTGCGCTGGCCCCTACACCGGCTGGCTGAAACGCTGATCTGGCCGAAGTTGCGGCGGCAATTGGTGGGCGGGCGGCTGCGCACGGCCATCAGCGGTGGTGGGGCCCTGGCCATGCACGTGGATGGGTTTTTTGAGGCGATTGGGATTGAGTTGCTGGTGGGCTACGGCCTCACCGAAACCAGCCCAGTGGTCACCTGTCGCCGGCCCTGGCGCAACCGGCGCGGCAGTGCGGGCTACCCCCTACCGGGCACGGCCGTGCGGATTGTCGAGCCTGGGACCCGGGCGCCCCTGCTGTGGGGGCAGCAGGGTTTGGTGCTGGTCAAGGGGCCCCAAGTGATGGCGGGCTATTTCAAGCGGCCCGATGCAACGGCCAAGGTGCTTGATGGCGACGGCTGGTTCGACACCGGCGACCTGGGCCATTTGCTCGCCGATGGCTCCTTGGTTTTGACGGGCCGGGCCAAGGACACGATCGTGCTGAGCAGCGGTGAAAACATTGAGCCGGGGCCCTTGGAAGAGGCCCTGGGGGCCAGCCCCCTGCTGGAGCAGGTGATGGTGGTGGGCCAGGACCGCAAGCAGCTCGGTGCGCTGCTGGTGCCCCGCCCTGAGGCCCTCGAAGCCTTTGCCAAAGCGGGGGCTGGTGGTGGGTCGGCCCTGTTGCGGGCCCTCACCCGCGAGTGCAACCGGCTGCTGAGCCAACGGCCGGGATCCCGCCCCGATGAGCGCCTGGCGGGGGTGGCCCTGGTGGAGCCCTTCACCCTGGAGAACGGCCTGCTCACCCAAACCCTCAAGCAACGCCGCGACCGCATTGCCCAACGGGATGGGGCTGCCATTGCCGCCATCTACGCCTGAATCCGCCGTTGCACCCCAAAGCGCAAGGTGCGGCCAACCGCCGTTGACCGGGCCAGGCAGGGCTGACAGCCTGGGCGCTGATTTCCAAGACCCATGGCCAACGGCACCCTCACGATCAAGCGCTCGATCACCGTGCGTGCCGTGGTGACCCCGCGCTGGAAAGAGGATGCCGAGCGGGAAATCAGCACGGCCTTGGCGGGCTCCGATGCTCAGCTGGCCCAGCTGGAGCAGGAAGGTCAGCAACTGATCGACGAGATCCGTCGCCAGAGCGCCAATCCCCTGGATCCCCGGGTCCAAGACCAGGTGGCGTCGGTGCAGCAGCAGGTGGCGGCCAAGCGGGCCGAGCTCGAAGAGCAGAAGCGCCAAATGCTCGAGCAGCAGCGCCAGGTGCGTGATTTGGAGATGGAGCAGGTTGTGGACCAGGGCCAGATTGAGAGCCTCTGCGAGGTGCGGGTGGGCGACAGCCTGGTGGACAAGCTCCAGGCGGCTGTGCTGGTGCGCGATGGGGTGATTGAAGCCATCGAGGGAGACGTCTGAGGGTTGCGAACGCGAGCGACGTCTTAGGGGGATAGCAGCCCAGGCGGGCCAGTCCAGCACTGCTGCGCTGGAGTCTTAAAGTTGCTCGATTGCGGCGCTTCTGGCGCCGGAATGACCCTTCTTATCCCCGGCGGAGACAGGACTTTGGCCACCCACGAGATCTTTATGCCGGCCCTTTCCTCCACCATGACGGAGGGAAAGATCGTGGAGTGGCTCAAGAAGCCCGGCGACAAGGTGGAGCGCGGTGAATCCGTGCTGGTGGTGGAGTCGGATAAGGCCGACATGGATGTGGAGTCCTTTAACGAGGGCTTCTTGGCGGCGGTGCTGATGCCCGCCGGGGGCACGGCCCCCGTGGGTGAAACGATCGCCTTGATCGTGGAGACCGAAGCCGAAATTGCCGAGGTGGCGGCCAAGGCCCCTGCCGCGCCCGCAGCTCCAGCAACCCCAGCCCCAGCGCCCGCCGCCACAGCTCCTGCGGCCCAGCCCGCTGCGGCCCAGCCCGCTGTGGCCCCAGCACCCGCAGCCCCCGTACCCGTTGCAGCCCCAGCGCCCGTGATGGCGGCAGCGGTCAGCGCACCCGCCTCCACCGCCAGCGGCCGGGTGGTGGCCTCGCCCCGGGCTAAAAAGCTGGCGAGCCAATTGGGCGTGGCCCTTGAAGCCCTGCGCGGCAGTGGCCCCCACGGCCGGATTCAGGCGGAGGACGTTTTGGCGGCCACCGGCCAGCCGATCACGGTGCCCCGGGTGGCGGAAGGCAGTGGTCCCGCCGTAGCTGCTGCCGCTGCTGGTGGCAATGGGGCCGCGGCAAGTGCTCCAGCTCCTGCCGGCCAGGCCTTTGGCCGCCCTGGCGAGAGCGTGGCCTTCAACACCCTGCAGAACGCGGTCAACCGCAACATGGTGGCCAGCCTGGCGGTGCCCTGTTTCCGGGTGGGTTACACCATCACCACCGACAAGCTCGATGCCTTCTACAAGCAGGTGAAGGGCAAGGGCGTCACCATGACCGCCCTGCTCGCCAAGGCGGTGGGGGTCACCCTGGCCCGCCATCCCCAGGTGAATGCCGGCACCTCGGCCGACGGATCGGCCATGGCCTATCCCGCGGCGGTGAATGTGGCTGTGGCGGTTGCCATGGAAGATGGCGGCTTGATTACCCCCGTGCTGGCCAACGCCGACACGACCGACCTCTATTCCATGGCCCGCAACTGGGCTGATCTGGTGGCGCGCTCCCGCACCAAGCAACTCCAGCCGGAGGAATACACCACGGGCACCTTCACCCTCTCCAACCTGGGCATGTTTGGGGTGGATCGCTTCGATGCCATCCTTCCCCCCGGCACCGGAGCAATCCTTGCCGTGGCGGCTTCCCGTCCCACGGTGGTGGCCGGCAAGGACGGCTCAATCAGTGTCAAGCGGCAGATGCAGGTGAACCTCACCGCCGATCACCGCGTGATTTATGGGGCCCAGGCGGCGGCCTTCCTCAAGGATCTGGCCCAGCTGATTGAGACCAATCCAGAAAGCTTGGCGATCTGATGGTCGCCTCCAATTCGGCCAAGGATCGCTTGAAACGGCGACTTCTTGGCAATCCCCTGCCCCGGGACCAGGAGGAAGCCAAGACCGTTCCCAGTTTTCAGGCGCTTCCGATCCTGTCCTCGGATGCGCTGTCATCGGTGGCCTATGCCACCGATGCGGCCCTTGGGGTGTTGATTTTGGCCGGCAGCGGCGTCCTCTCTTTTTCCCTGCCAATCACGATCACGATCGTCGCCCTGATCGCCATTGTGGTGTTCTCCTACCGCCAGACGATCACGGCCTATCCCCAAGGTGGAGGGGCCTATGTGGTGGGTCGCGCCAACCTGGGCACCCTGGCCAGCCTGGTGGCGGCGGCGAGTCTGTTGATCGACTATGTGCTCACGGCGGCGGTGAGCTTGATGGCAGGCACCCAGGCCCTCTCGTCGCTGTTGCCCTGGCTGTTGCCCTGGCAGGTGCTGTTTGCCCTGGTGTTGTTGGGGCTGGTGGGCTGGGCCAACCTGCGGGGCGTCAGGGATTCTGGCCGTCTGTTTGCCCTTCCCACCTACGCGTTTGTGGTGATGGTGGCGCTGTTGGCGCTGGCGGGCCTGCAGAACCTGATCTTTAGCCATGGTTTTTCCCCCGATCCCCCGCCCCTGGTGAAGGCGGTGGAACCCTTGGGCTTGTATTTGATCCTGCGCGCCTTTAGTTCCGGGTGTTCAGCGATGACCGGCATCGAGGCGATCGCCAACGGCGTCCAGTTGTTTCGCTCTCCCTCGGCCCAGCGGGCGCGCAACACCCTGCTGGTGATGGGGCTGCTCCTGTCCAGCATGTTCCTGGCCGTGAGTGGCCTAGGTTTCATGTACGGCGTGGCCCCCAATCCCGAAGTCACGGTGATGGCCCAATTGGGTATGCGGGTGTTTGGGCCCCACAGTCCGCTGCTTTGGGTGTTGCAGATCACCACCCTGCTGATCCTGATGCTGGCGGCGAACACGGCCTTTGCCGATTTCCCCCGGCTTTCGGCGTTGTTGGCCCGCGATAATTTTCTGCCGCGCCAGATGGCTTGGATTGGCGATCGTCTGGTTTTCCAGAACGGCATCCTGGCCCTGCTGGTGGCGACCGGGATGATCATTTTGATCTGCCAGGGCAACACCACCGTGGCCGTGAACCTCTACGCCCTTGGCGTCTTCATGGCTTTCACCCTCTCCCAGGCTGGGATGGTGGTGCATTGGTGGCGGGAGCGCGGGGAGGGCTGGCAGGGCCATGCCCTGATGAATGGCATTGGCTCGCTCAGCACCCTGGTGGTGCTTGCGGTGATCGTGATCAGCAAGTTCTCCGAGGGTGCCTGGAGTGTGGTGATCGCCATACCCCTTTTGGTGCTGCTCCTGGCCAGTGTGCGCAGACGCTATCGGCGGGTGTTTGCCCAGCTCGAGCTTCAGCCCGGCGACAGTTGCTCGATTCATCTAGGGCCCCGCAGTGGGTCGATTGGCAATGTCAGCATTGTTTGGATTCCGGCCTGGAGCCGGCCCACCCTGGAGGCCCTGCGCTACGCCGCCACCGTTTCCGACCGGGTGATTGGGGTGTGGGTCCGCCCTGACGACGCTGATGGTGAGCTGCTTCGCAGCCAATGGCAACGCAGCGTCGGCGACGACCCCCGCCTGGAGCTCCAAATCCTGGAGAGCCCCTATGCCTCCTTGATCACCCCTTTTGCCGATTTTGTGGACGCTGTTGAGGAGAGCGATCCCGATCAGACGATCACGATCGTGATGCCGATGGCAATCCCCCGCTATCGCTTCGACACCCTCCTGCTCAACCAGCGTTCTATCAACATGCGTGAGGCGTTGGATCAACGCAAAAATCGGATCTTCACGGCGGTCAGGTATTACCTGCCCGCATGAATAACTTCGATTCAGCCGATCAATGGCTCTCGAGCTACAGCTTTGACTTGCCAGAAGAGCTCATTGCCCAGCGCCCCATCGAGCCCCGCCATGCCGCCCGCCTGTTGATGCTGGAGGCGGAGTCAGGCGTTCGCCACCAAAGCGTGTGGGATTTGGCGGGGGAGCTTCAACGCGGTGATGTGTTGGTGGTGAATGACACCCGGGTGTTGCGGGCCCGGCTTGTGGCCCACCGCGCCACCGGTGGGGCGGTGGAATTGCTCGTGCTGGAGCCGGTGGGTCAGGCCCGTTGGCGCTGCTTGGCCAAGCCCGCCAAAAAACTCAAGCCTGGGGAGTGGATCACGGTGGAGGCCGATGGCCAGCCACCCCTGGCCCTGCAGGTGATCGAGGCTGATCCCGAGACCGGGGGCCGCATCCTCCAATTCCCCGTTGAGTGCACGGATGCGGCAGCCCTCGAGCCGTTGTTGGTGCGCTACGGCGCCATCCCCCTGCCGCCCTATATCCACGAGCACGCCGAAAGCGACAACCAGCGCTATCAAACCCGCTACGCCTCCCAACCGGGAGCGGTGGCGGCACCAACGGCGGGATTACACCTCAGCGACGAACTGCTTGCCGAGCTCTACACCCGCGGCATTGAACTGGCCCGGGTCACCTTGCACGTGGGTTTGGGCACCTTTCGCCCCGTTGATACGGAGGATCTCAGCCAGCTGCAACTCCATAGCGAGTGGGTGGAGGTGAGTGAGGAGTTGGTGGCCACCGTGGCGGCCTGCCGCCAACGGGGCGGTCGGGTGATTGCCGTGGGAACCACCAGTGTGCGCAGCCTCGAAGCCGTGGCGGCGCTCCATGGCGGCCAGCTTCAGCCCCATCGGGGCCCGGTGAATTTGGTGATCCAGCCGGGGTTTCGCTTTGCGGTGGTGCAGGGGCTGCTCACCAATTTCCACCTGCCCAAAAGCTCGCTGTTGCTGTTGGTGAGTGCCCTGATCGGCCGGAAGCGCCTGCTCGATCTCTACGGCGTGGCCATCGCCGAGGGCTATCGCTTTTTCTCCTATGGCGATGCCATGTGGATACCGCCAGAGGCGGTGCTTGAGCAGGCAAAGCCCGGGCCATAAAAAAAGCCCCCGGGATCTCCGGGGGCCTTGGGCTGTGGGGCTGCTGCGACGTTGAGGAAGAAGCAGCTCAGGCAGCCGTAATCAGGCAGCAGCCAGGTTGGCGGCCACGAAGTCCCAATTCACCAGCTTCTCGAGGTAGGTGGTCATGTAATCGGGACGGCGGTTCTGATAATCCAGGTAGTAGGCGTGCTCCCATACATCCATGGTGAGCAGGGCCGTTTGGCCGTGGGCCAGGGGCAGGTCGGCGTTGGCGGTTTTGGTGACCTTCAGGGTGCCACTATCGAGGACGAGCCAGGCCCAGCCGCTGCCGAACTGGGTAGCGCCGGCGGTTTTGAACTGCTCGACAAAGGCTTCGAAGCTACCGAAATCGGCGTTGATTTTGTCGGCCAGGGCGCCTGTGGGGCGGTCGCCACCACCGGGCTTCATGCACTGCCAGTAGAAGCTGTGGTTCCACACCTGGGCGGCGTTGTTGAACACACCAGCCTTGCCGGCATCACCGGCCACCGCCTGAACGGTCTCCTCGAGGCTCTTGCCTTCGAGATCCGTGCCCGCCACCAGGTTGTTGAGGTTGGTCACGTAGCCAGCGTGGTGCTTGCCGTGGTGAAACTCCAGGGTGGAGCGGGAGATATGGGGCTCGAGCGCATCGAGGCCGTAGGGCAGCGCGGGCAGCGTATGAGCCATGGATTCGGAAAGATGCGTTGTGCCGAGGCGGCATCCTACCGAGGGTTTTTCGCTGTTCCTCAGGCTGGAAAGTCGGTTAACCGCCCACCTTCAGCAGTTCCACTTCAAAGGTGAGGGTGGCGTTTGCCGGGATGACGCCACCGGCGCCCCGCTCCCCGTAGGCCAGATCGGGAGGAATCACCAGCTTGCGCTTGCCGCCCACCTTCATGCCGGCCACACCTTCATCCCAGCCCTGGATCACCCGCCCGGCGCCGAGGGGGAAGGAAAAGGGACCGCGGCCGTAGCTGCTGTCGAATTCCTTGCCGTTGGCCAAGGTGCCGCGGTAGTTGACCGAGACCACCTCGCCTTTGACGGCTTCGGGGCCATCGCCCACCACGAGGTCGGTGATGCTGAGGCCGCTGGGGGTAATACGGGCTTTGGCCAGGCCCAGATCGCCTCCGAGGGCATTGGCCTGGGCGATGTCAGTGCTGGGATCGGTGCTCGGGTCGGTGGCCATGGCAAACAAGGTGGGGTTGGGGTCTTCGGGGTCGAGCTCCAGGCGGCTGCTGATCGCTGGGGCGTTGGTATTCGCAAACGCTGGGGTGTTCGCAAACGCGGTGCTGTAGGCAGCACCTGTGGACGGGTTGGGGGCTGCCTCCACCGTGGTGGGGCTCACCAATTGGCTGACCAGGGCCAGCAGCAGGCAGGCCACGCAAACGGCCGAGCTGATCAGAATGTCGCGCATGGCGGGCCTGGGGGCTGCACGGAAGTCTGCTGATTCTGCCTACCCACGGCTTCTAGGCTCTTTAGCCATGGGAGCCAAGCGCCAGATCTGGTGGTGGGCCAGTGCGGCTGGCGGCCTGGCGGCGGGTCTAGCCCTGCCTCCTGTGGGCTTGCCGCCGTTGCTATGGCTGGCCTTGGTGCCGCTCTGGGGGATCACCGCAGCCCCGGTGTCCCCTTGGTCGGGGGGCCTGTGGGGAGGTTTGGGGGTGCTGATCAGCCACCGCTGGCTCTTGGCCCTTCACCCCCTCGACTGGATCGGGGTGCCCTTGCCGCTCAGCCTGCCCCTGTGTGGGTTGTTGCTTGGCATCTGTGCGGCGGCGGGGGGACTCTTGGTGGCCCTCTGGCTGCTGCTGGCCCGCCGCTTGGATGCCCGCCGATTGAGCAGTGCGGTGCTGCTCTGCGGTGGTTGGGGGCTGGGGGAGGTGCTGTTGGCCAAGGGACCCTTGTTTTGGCTTGGTTTGGGCGTGTCTGCGTTGCCCAGGGATCGGGCCTTGGCGGGCCTGGCCGCCGTTGGGGGGTCGGGCTTGGTGGCTGCGGTGCAGCTGGGCATCGGTTGGTGCCTGTGGCGCTGGTGGTTGGGGCCGTCCCGCCGGCGCTGGGCGATGGTTTTTGCCCTGGTGCTGGTGCTTGCCCATGGCGCAGGAGCGGGGGCTTTGGCGCTGATTCCGGTGGCGGGCCAACGCACCGAGCGGGTGCTGGTGCTCCAGCCGGCAATCCCCACCCGGCAGAAGTTTGAGCCTGCCCAGCAGGAGTTGTTGCGGCGGCGCCTGGAGGCGGCCCTCAGCGAAGCCAAGGCCCGCGATGGGGCGGTGGTGCTGTTGCCTGAGGGGGCCATGGGCGCGGATCCCTCCCTGGCCGCGCCTGCTCCGGTGCAATTGATAGCCGGGGGCTTTCGCTGGCAGGAGCGGGGTACTGAAATCGAGCAGCGCAGCAGCCTGCTCCGCTTTGAACCCGGTGAGACGACGCCAGGGGGATGGATCGATAAACACCGGCTGGTGCCCCTTGGCGAGTGGGTGCCCCTGGCTGGGCTGGCGCGTTGGAGTGGCCTTTCTGCGGTGGGAGGCCTTGAGCCGGGATCGCCATCGCGGTTGCTACCGCGACCCCAAGGAGCCATTGGTGTTGCCATTTGCTATGAGCTTTCCGATGGCAGCGGCCTGGCCCTGGCGGTGCGGGATGGGGCGAGCTGGTTGTTGTTGAGCGCCAACCTCGATCCCTATCCGCCCCTCTTGCAACGCCAGTTTGTGGCCCTTACCCAGCTGCGCGCGATTGAAACGGGTCGGGCTGTGGTCAGTGCCGCCAATACGGGCCCCAGCGTGTTGGTGGATGCCCGCGGCGAGGTTGAGCAAGAGTTGCCTGCGGGTCGGCCGGCTACGGGGCTGTTCGCCGTGCCCCAACTTGAGACCCTCACTCCCTACGACCGCTTTGGCGAAGGTCCCTTGCTCCTGGTGTTGGCCCTGGCCGGCTTGGGCCGGGCCCGGCGCCCCCAGGCATGACAAAGGCCCTGGCGGTAGGTCCACAAAGCCAAGCAGGCAGCCAGGGGCGCCATAGGGCGGCGTCAATCGAGGGCCTCCGCAATGATTTGCTCCTCGACGGCCGCCGTCAGGCCAGTGTCGGCGTAGTCGGATGACGG
>CAMDEM010000026.1 GCA_945896675.1 Cyanobium sp. NIES-981 | reverse complement strand
CCTTGGTTAAGCAGTTGCTCAGCAGTGCGCAACTTGCGGATGATCTGCTCTGGGTTGTGGCGTTTGATTTTCATGGGGCTTCTCCTGGCCAATTCTGGCCGGTAGGGAAGCTCTCATAAGAACTGGTTCAGTTTCTGGGGTCCACGTCAAGGCCAGGACCATCACCGGGCCCATCACCGGGACCCGCAACTGCCACCAGATCCAGGTAGCGCTGGGGGGATAGCCGGCGGTTGAGCCGCAGCTCCTCGCGGCAGGCTTGGCTGCGCAGGGCTTCGGTGGAGAAATCCACAAACCCAAACGCCACCGGTTTTTTGATCTTGTAGGCGTAGGGGCCCGTGAGGATCACCCAGGAGAGATGGGTCTCGAGCAGTTGCAGATCTGCCACCGGATGGGGGTAGGCCCCGGGCTTGAGCAGGGCCCTGATCACCGGCTCGAACCCCTTCACCGGATCGGCATCCCCTACCGGATTCACATCGGAGGTGATGGTGCTTTGCCTAGGGTCGAGTATCACTTGTGACGCAGGGCGGAGCAGACTTGCATCTTGGATATCGGCGGGTTCTTTACAGCTGCGGGCCCGTACTCATCATTCTCAGCCACCTGGGCTGCCTGATCCTTGTTTTTACGGGCCTAGGCCTGGGTGCGGCGCTGTGGGCCCTTGGGCTCTACGCCATCAGGATGCTTGCCACCACGGCGATCTACCACCGCCTCATTACCCATGGCAGCTACAAGGCCCCCAAGCCCGTGGCCTGGGTTGGGTCCCTGGTGGCGGCTTCGGCTGGCCAAATGGGGCCGAGCTGGTGGAAAGCCCACCATCAGCAACATCACCTCCATGTGGATACGGCCGCCGATCCCCACAGCCCCCTGGCGCCCATTGGCGGGCTGAGGGGGCTGTGGCGTTCCCAGGCAGGTTGGCTCCTGTCCTCCAGTTTTTTCCCCGAGAGCTTGCCCGCTGATGTGGAGGCCGATCCGGTGTTGCGCGCGATCGACCGTCTCCATTTCGTGCCCGTGCTCGCCTTGGCGGCGCTTTCCTGGCAGATCGGTGGCTGGGCCTGGTTGGGGGCTTTTTGCCTGAGCACCACGCTCCTTTACCACGGGGTGGCGACTGTGAATTCGGTGGCCCACCTGGCCGGTAGCCAGCCCTTTGCCACAGGGGATGCAAGCCGCAACAACGGGTGGGTGGCCCTGATCACCCTGGGCGAGGGTTGGCACAACCTGCACCACGCCTTTCAAGGTTCCGTGCGCCAGGGTTTCACCCTCCGTCAGGGGGACGTGCAACTGCTCCCGGATCCCACCTATCGCTTTATCCGGCTTCTCCAATGGTGCGGCTGGGCGAGGGATCTGCGCATTCCTTCCCGCCGGGCCCTGCTGGCCCGGGCAGTGCGATAGGGCCTGGCTGGGTTTCGCCCATCAAAAAGCCGCCCCCAAGGGGACGGCTAAAGATTGGTTGCTAGGGGCTCATTGAGCCCCGGCATCAGAGCTGGGCTCAGTAACGGCCGCCGCCGCCACCGCCGTAACCGCCGCCGCCGCCACGGTTGCCGCCGCCGCCACCGCCGTAGCCGCCGCCACCACCACCGCCACCGCGGGGCTCAGCTTTGTTCACCCGGATGGCGCGACCCATCCACTCCACATCCTGGAGGTCTTCAATGGCCTTGGCTTCTTCAGCCTCGTTTGCCATCTCAACGAAAGCGAAACCGCGCTTGCGGCCGGTGTCGCGGTCGAGGGGGAGGCTGCACTTGCTCACTTGGCCGTATTGGCTGAACAGGTGTTGCACATCTTCCGCTTCGGCGTCGAAGGAAAGATTGCCGACGTAAATGGTCATGAACTCAGAAACTACTCAGTGAAAACTATGAAGCGATCCGTCGATGGCCCAAGAGAAAGTGGTCAGCTCGCTAAAGAGAAATCTTTGAATCACTTACCACCCTACTGCCCCGAATGGCGATGTAGGGCTCGCCTTGGTAACCCGGTTTTGGGGAGTGCTGCCAAAGGCCAGTTTTGTGGCTAGGGGTGGGAGGAACCAAGTCTGAGGCTCCATGTCGAAATCCCAGTTGAATGCCTTCATGGTCAAAGTGGGCGCCAACGCCGGCCTCAAAACCAAGGTGGACGCTGCCACGAGCGCCGATGACGTGGTGGCCTTGGCCCTGGAGGAAGGCCATCAGTTTTCAGCAGCGACCTGGACCCGGTTGCAGCGCGGTTGAATTGGTGATTGCCTAGAGGGGCTTGTCCCAAGGGTTGATGGAGCAGCACGGTTGGCGCGGGGTGCTTCGCGCGGTTGAGCGGGATGGCATCCGTTGTGGTGCGCCAGTGCTGCTGGCCGGTTTTGTTGCAGGGGCCGGCCTGGCCGAAGTGGCGGCAGGCCCCCTGGGCTTGGCCAGTCGCACGATCTGTGAGCTGGTGATCCTGTTGGTGCTGCAGGTGGCAGGACCGGTGCTGGTTGTGTTGCTCGCCCTGGTCCAGTTGGGTCCCCTGTGGCTCGAGCGCGTTCAGGAGCAGGGGCTGCGGGCCTGGCGCGTGGCGGTGCCTGCGGCCGCGATCCTGGCGCCCCTTCTGCTCAACCTGTTTCTGGTGGCGGCTTTGGTCAGTGGCGCCATGTTTACCCCCCGGTCCGATTTGATGGGGGAGGTGGGAGATGTGCTCTCTGGACTCCAGCTGCGTGATCTAACGATCACCTGGATTCGGTCCAGTGTGTTTTTTGCGATTGTCTGCGCCTGGTGCCTGCGCCAGTGTGAACGGGGGTTATTGCGCCAGGCTCCCCCAGGCGTGATCGTGAGTGAACTGTTTAGTCACGGCATCGTTGTGATCCTGCTGTTGAAGCTGGTTTGGCTTGTGGCCGTGGATCCCTTCAGCTTGGCTTGAGCGCATGAAGGAACAGCGTGGCCACTGGGTTTTTTTGGGGTTTGCGGGTTTTCTCTCCCTGGCCATGGTTGTGGGTCTTGGCCGCGAACAGCACTGGGGCGAGAGCTCCCAAGAGGTGCAGTTGGTGGCTCCCACGGCTGCGGGTTTGCGAACCGGTATTGATGTGCGCATCTCGGGCCTGCCTGTGGGTCAAGTGGTGGGGCTGGAGATGGAGCCCAATGCCAGCGTTCGGGTTCGGATGAAAGTGTTTGAGTCCTATAGACGGTTGATTGGGCCCAAGAGTGTGGCTAGCCAGGGCGTTGATGGTTTTGTGGGCGACCACTTCATTGCCATCAGCCCCGATCCCCAACCCGCCTCCGCGTCCTTAAAGCAGGGTGCCGTGCGGTTGCCCTATACCCAGCCCGTGGATTTCACCACCTTGCTGGAGCAGTTAGTGGAAACCCAGGTGCTCCTGCAAGGCGCCCTTCGCAAGATTGGCGGTGTGGCCGAGAAGGATTTACCGGTTGCCCTCTCTGATATGCGGCGCACGATGGCGGGGGTGAACAAGCTCTCCAGCACCTTGAATCGGGAGGTGGTTGGGATTGGCCCCCAGCTGAAGACAACCCTGCAAACGATGGATCGCACCGGTGATAGTGCGACCGAGCTGATGAAAACCACCAATCCCTTGCTTGCCCCCACCCTCAAGGATGTCCAGGGGTTGGCGGCCTCCACCAACCGGCTGCTGAACGGGTTGTTCGGCTCGGGCTGGCTGAACCAAGTGCCGGCCCCCTAGCCAGCCCCCTATCCAGCCATGTGCTCGACCCCGATCAGCGCTGGGCCGAGCAGTTGGCTGACCCGATCCAATTGGTCCTTGCTGCCCATCACCACCAGCATCTGACCAGGGGCCAGGCAGACGTCGCTGCCGGGGTTGGCGATCAGGTGGCGAGGGCCGTCCCTCGGCCCATCGGTGGTTGGCGGCAAGATCGCCAGCACCATGGCGCCGGTGCGGCGACCCAATTGCAACTCGGCGAGGCTGGCCCCAGCCAGGTCGCCCAGGTCTTCGCTGTTGTCGCTGAGCCGGAATTCCTCAACTTCGCAATCCGAGCCCGCCAGCAGATCCATGAAGGTGACGGCCAAGGGCCGGAGTGCCGTCGCCGCCATGGTGCGCCCCCCACTGACGTAAGGACTCACCACCTGGTCTGCGCCGGCTAGGCGCAATTTGCGCTCGGCTTCTTCGCTATCCGATCGGGCGATCAGCCGGCACTGGGGGGCGAGGCCACGGGCACTCAGCACCACATACAAATTGGCGGCGTTGCTGGAGAGGGCTGCCACCAGGGATCGGCACCGGTGGATGCCTGCTTCCAGGAGGGTTTCGTCGAGGGTGGCGTCTGCCATCAGCACCGGCAGGCCCCGATCCTCTGCCGCCTGCCGGCGTTCGGGATCCATCTCCACCACCAGAAAGGGCACCCCCTCCCGGGCCAGTTGTTCGCCGATCTCCCGGCCGATGCGGCCATAGCCGCAGAGGATCACGTGGTTTTGCATGGTGGAGAGCCAGCGGAGGTAGCGGCGCTCGCGCAGGCGCCGAAAGTAGCCCGATTCAGAGAGGCCCAGGAGCGCCTGGATGGTGAATTGCACCACCACAAGGCCGCCGATCAAGGAGAGGGCTGTGACAGTTCGGCCGGCCCCGTTCAAGACCTGGGTGTGGGGGTCGCTAAAACCCAGGGTGCTGAGCGTGATCAACACCATCCAGTAGCAATCGCCCCAATCCCACCCTTGGGTGATCCGGTAGCCCACGGCGGCCGCATTGACGAGCAGCACCAGGGCTAGGGGGGCCTGCCAAGGGCGCAGAAGCCGGCGGGATGGGGGGCGCCGTCGCCGTTGCCGCCAGAACTTCAAGGCCATTCCACTGCGTTGAGCCTGGGGGATCTGGATCCGAACTGCCAGATCGCTCTATTGCAGCGTAAGTGGCCAGCCCTAGCGGTTCAGCGTGGGGCTAAACGGCTGATCCAGCCGAGCTCCCAGCCCTTCACGATCCGATAGATCACCGGCACCACAAGCAGGCTCAACACGGTGGAAACGAACTGGCCGAAAAACACCACGGTGCCAATGCTGATGCGGCTGCCAGAACCGAATCCGCTGGCAAAAAACAGGGGGACAAATCCCGCCAAGGACGCGAAAGCGGTCAGCAGGATCGGGCGTAAACGGGCGATGGACGCTTCGCGAATCGCCAAGTCGAGGGCGAGGCCCTCCTTCAGCCGTTGGTTGGCAAATTCAACGATCAAGATGCCGTTTTTTGCGGCCACACTCACCAGCACCAGCAGCCCCATCTGACCGTAAACATCGAGGGGCAAGCCCCGGGCGGCCAGGCCCAAGCCGGCCCCCAGGAGGGCCAGGGGCACCGTGACCAGGATCACAAAGGGATCAAGGAAGCTGTCGTACAGGGCGGCCAGCACCAGCACCATCACCACGATGGCCAGGCCAAAAACCCGCAGGTTGCCGCCACTGGCCTTGGCTTCTTCGCGGGCCAGGCCTGCCCAACTGATCTCGGTGTTGCCATTGCCCATGTCCCTCTGCACCTGCTCGAGCCGGGCTATGGCCTGGCCACTGCTCGCCCCTGGCTTGGGGATCGCCCGAATGCTGATGGCTCGTACCAGGCGGCTGTGGTTGATCGTGGTGGGGCCACTGCCCCGTTCCACCTGCACCAATTCGGCCAGGGGGATCAGCAGGCCGTTGCGGTTTTTGACGGTGAGATCGAGCACATCGGCCGCATCGCGCCGGCCGGCCCCATCGAGTTGCACGATCACCTTGCGCACCTGGCCGCTCTCGAAGCTGTCGTTGACGTAATCCGAACCAAAGCTCGCGCCCAGGGTGTCGATCACCGTGCTGAGATCCACCCCCAGGGAGGCCATCTGCAGCCGGTTGGGCACCAGCTGAATCTGGGGGGCCCCGGCGGTGAAGCGGGTGGAGACCCGCTCAAATTGACCGGTGGCCGTGGCGGCCCGAATGAAGGCGCGGGCTTCGGCCTCAAAGCCCTCCAGATTCATCTGGCCGTTACTGGTGTCGAGCAGTTCCAGCTCCAGGCCCCCCTCTGAGCTGAAACCCCGCACCGATGGTGGTTCACTCAGTTGCACCACGGCCCCCCGCACGCTGCGGCGCAACTTGGCATTGAGCCGCTCGCCCACGGCGGCGGTTGAGGCTTCCGCCCCCCGGCGCGTTTCGATCGGTGCCAAGCGCAGAAAAAAGGTGCCTTTGTTGGGGCTGCTGTCCCCGAAGGAGCGGCCGGCGTAGAAGTTGGCCCGGGTGATCAGGGGTTCGCTCGCCACCGTCTGGCGCACCTGATCCAGCACGGCCTGGGTCTCTTGGATGCCCAGGCCATCGGCCAGGATCACCACCCCCCGCAGCTGGCCACTGTCTTCCTGGGGAATGAAGCTGGTGGGTCGGGTCTGCAACACGATTCCCGTGACCACCAGCCCCGCCAGCAGTAGCAACACCACCCGCCGGCGCTGGTGCATCACCCGATCAAGCCAACGGCCGTAGGGCTGCTCGAGGGCCTCCAGGGCCCGCCGGGAGGGATCCATCCAGCGCAGCAGCCACTTCGGTTCTGCCTGGTTTGGCTTGAGCAATCTGCTCGCAGCTAAAGGGGTGAAGCTGAGGGCATTGAGGGTGGAAAACAGAATCGAGGCGCTGATCGTGATGGCAATGGGGGCATAGAGCCGGCCCAGGCTGCCTCCCAGTCCCAGCACCGGGATAAACACCACCACCAGCACCAAGGACGTGGCAATCAAGGCACCGGAGAGTTCGGCCATGGCTTCGCGGGCCGCCTGGAGCGCGGGCGTGCCCCGCTCCAGGCGGCGGCCAATGTCTTCGCTCACCACGATGGCGTCGTCCACCACCAGGCCGGTGGCGAGCACCATGCCAAACAGGGTGAGGGTGTTGATCGATTGACCGGTGAGTTTGAGCAGGCTCAAGGTGCCGATCAGGGCCACGGGCACGGCCGAGGCGGTGATCAGGGCGAGCCGGCTGTTGCCCAGGCCGAACAGCAACACCACGAACACCAGCACCACGGCATCGCGCAGGCTTTCGGTGGTGCCGTGGATGCTGCCCCGCACGTAGTCGGCCTCGTCGGTGATCAGCTGCAGCTCAATCCCTGGCGGGAATTTGGGGGAAAGCTCGTCGATGGCCTGGTTCACCGCTTCACTCACGGCGATGGCATTGCTGCCATCCCGCTGGAAGATCGACAGGGCCACCGTGGTTTGGCCCTTGAGGTTGGTGGCGATCGTGTCGTAGCTCTCATTGCCAAGCTCGACCCGGCCCACATCCCTCAACAGGGTGACGCCGCCATTGGGGGTGCGGGCCACCACCAGGTCGCTGAAGTCGGAGGTATTGCGCATCCGGCCCTCCATGCGGAGCGGCAGGGTGATTTCTTGGCCTAGGGGGCTTGGGGCCGCACCGGTTTGGCCCAGGGCCGCCAGCAGGTTTTGTTGCTGCAGGGCTGTGCGCACATCGCCAATCGTGAGACCCCGCTCCTCGAGCTTCATGGGATCTAGCCACAGGCGAAAGGCCAGGCCACTGCCCCCCGAAAGGGAGACGTCTCCGACGCCGGGCACCCGCTGGAGCCGATCGCGCACCACCTGGTCAACCCAGCCGCTCAGGAAGGTGTCGCTGTACTCCTTGGCATCGGCGCTGAAACTCAAAACCATCAACAGATCGTCGGAGCTGCGGCGCACCTGCACGCCAAAACGGGCCACCTGGGCCGGCAGCTGGCGGCTAATGACGGCGACTTCGTTTTGGGTGTTGATCTGGTTCAGCTCCGGATCGCCGCCTTCAAAGCCCAGGGTGATGGTGCTGCCGTTGGCGGAGCTGGTGGAACGGATGGTGTCGAGCCGTTCGAGCCCATTCAATTGTTTTTCCAGCAGGGCTGTTACCCCCTGCTCCACCACCTCCGGACTGGCGCCGGGGTAGTTGGCCCGCACCGTGACGCGGCTCGGGGCGATCGGGGGCAGGTTCTCGACCTGCAGCAGGGGCAGGCTCACCAGACCCCCTAACAGCACGATCAGGCTCACCACCAGGGTGAGCACCGGCCGGCGCAAGAAGGGATCGGCGATGGATTTCAAGGAGAGGCCTAAAACTGCACAACCAATTGGAGAATCGCACTCAGAGACGGTGCTCCAGCCGACTTGACGCCCGCCATGGGCAGATAGGTGATTGCAGGGGTCAGAAAACTGGAGCCAACAAGATGGATCTGGGCATAACCCTGCATCATCAGCTCCTGGGGATTCCAGATTTGGCTAAGGGTTGAACGGGTATTCACCTGGGCCCAAGACAGGCCAAAGCCGTAACTGTCTTTGGGTCGTTTGGGGAAGGGGGAAAAGACCGTGACTCCCCCGCCCAGGTTGGCGGTCATGGTCGCGGTCGTCGAGGCTGTCCAGCCTGCCTGTACAAAGCTGGTGATTCCACTGTGGTCGAGCTTGGGGCGGAAGTTCATCACCCGTTGGCTGCCGATCAGATAAGAACCATAGGTTCCGTTTTCTCTCAGATCAGTGCCTATCACCACAGGTGAAAGCACCCCACTTTGATACCAGCTGCCCAGCCCAATCGAGCCAGGCTTTTCACCATTGCCCATGGTCCAGCGTGTTCCCGCTTCAACGATGGAAAACAGCGCCCCCGACAGCGATGGACGCACCAGACCCGTGGCAACACCAGTGGCTTGTCTGCCGTCGTAGACACCTGCTTCGACATAGGTGCTGTGGTTGTTGAATTGGGGCTCAATGATCAGTGTTGCGCCTAAAGCTGAATCGGGATACCCGGGCAACTTGCCTTGCAGAGTGGGCATGGCATAGGGCGGTGTCATGGGCAGTCCAGTTACAAAGGGCTCAGCAAATGGGGCCCCTGCGCTGGTCATTGGTCGCATCACGTTGGCAAATGTGGTGCTGGGTGCCTGCTTACCAATCAGTACTTTTACTTGCTTATTGAAGAGCTCTTGCCGCAGGACATAGGAGTAGAGCTCGGTCCGGTTCAGGGGCGGAGCTGCTGCCAGGTTGTTGGTGCCCTGCAGGCTTCCGGCCGCCTGGGCCGCATTGTTTTGCACATTGACTTGAAGTCCTTGTACCAAGATCGAAGCCCCGTGCCAGTGCAGGGTTTTGCCCATGTCCAGCCTTAGCCCCAGCAAGGCTTGCTGGGCGAGGCCGCTGCGGCCATTGGTGGCCACCCCTCCTGAGGCTTGATGACTGGCATTGCCCACCCAAAGGCCGCCAATGCTCAAGGGTGAATCGGGCGATAGGCCAAGCCATTGGCCCAGTTGGCCGGTGCCTGGATTCTCTTGCTGCCTAATTGGTGCCCCAGGGATAGCTTCCGGCGTGTTGTCGTTGTTTGAATTTTTTGTTGCCGGCTCAGCCCAGCAGGTCATGCCAGTTGGCTGTAAGAAAAGGCACGCACCGAGAGCCACAACAGCGAGCTGGAACCCATTGACTTGGGGCTGGAGGCAAGGCTTAAGCGTCAACTTAACGCTCGTTTGCAGGGGCTAAAAGCAACGTACCATCGCGAATCGGCAGAAAGGAACCATCGTCAATTCCCACCTCCTCGGCAAGCAGCTGGTTCATGCTGTTGTTTAAGGCCATGATCAATGACCGATTGGTCTGGGGGTCAAGGGCTAGGTTCTTGGTCTCGTTGGGATCCTTGAGCAGGTCGTAAACCTCAAGATCGTTGTTCTCCAGCAGACTTTCTAGGGTTGTTGGTGTGTTAAATGCATTGGGAGCAAAATAACGAGAAAAGCGATACCGACCATCCCAGATGCTACGTATGCCGCAACGGTTGCTGAGATCCGGCTTGTCTTTCTCGAGTAGGGCCTGTAGTTGTCCAGGAGAATCTTTCCCTGAAACCATTGTGGGAAAAATTCGGCGTGCCCACTTGTCATCGAGGTACGAGATCATGTTGTAGCAAAACAAGGCTGCTGAACGCACGCTGTTGGATTGTGCTGACTCCGGAAACTTGAGCAGGCCTGAGAAGTCTTTACCCTTGAGCCCTAAAGCCGCCGATTGCTTACTTGCTTGATCTTTGCCTGTCAGGCCAATCAAGGTGGGAACCAGATCAATTTGAGAGGTAATGGCAGCGCATTCTTTACCCCCTGCATAGGCGGGGTGCACGATCATCAGAGGAATGTGATTTTGTTGGCGGTATGTGCAGTTGCCTTTGTCGCGCATTTGGTGATGGCCGCCAAGCTCGCCGTGATCAGCTGTGAACACCACAATAGTGTCATCGGCAAGGCCATTGTCGTGGAGAGAATCTAAAACCCGTTGCACTTGGCGATCACAATCACGTATGGCGTTGAAGTAATAGTTTTGGAGTGCTCGCCATCGCCGATCATCGTCGGGCCAGTCGCCGAACAAGACGTTGTCGACGTCTTGATAAATCTTCTGGGCTTTTGGCCGGCCTGGTTGGTTGAAAGGTTGGTGACGGGTTTCGGGTAGCGGCACCTTGTCCCAGCTTTTTTGATAGATTGCATTGGCGGGAGTGCGTGCAATCTCCATCACATTGGTTTTCCCTTGCACCTCTTGACCAGGTAAATCGGAGTTGAAATATGTTGTGTCGTGGGGGTTCACAAAATTGACCGCTAAAAACCATGGTTGTTGCTTGGTCTTGAGGTCTTGAGCTTGACGGCGCAACCATGCGTCTGCAATGGCAGCGGTGCCATCGTCATAGGTATAGCCACCAAGGCAGCTATCAATGAGATCGCCGACGCCAAAAAAATCTTTGAATCCATAGGACTCCATGATCTTGTTGTAGTCGGCGACGGGAGCGTCAAAAGGAGTTTTGGTTTGATCTAAATTGGCGGACAGGTGCCATTTTCCTTGGTAGCTTGTGTAATAGCCTAGCTGGCTCAATCGGTTGCCTATTGTTGCTACTTTGGTCGAAAGATCTGGCTGCCATGGCCAATTTAGAAGATCGAAGATTCCAGAATGTTGAATGTGTTGGCCGGTGTAGATCGTTGATCGGGCAGGCGAGCAGACACAGGCTGCTGCTTGGTGGTTGGTAAAGGTGATGCCATTGGCTTTGATCCATTCCCGAGCCGGTACCGGAAAAGGCCAGCTAGGAAAAAATTTTTCCTCATCGACAAGAATGAACAAGATGTTGTAGCCCGCCGGGGGTTTGTCTTGCCGTAACACCCTTTTGGGACCCGATTGGGTATCCGGCTTGGCCGCATGGGCTGGCAGCAGTTGGGTGGCCATGGCTGCGGCCCCAGCTGCCAAGATGGCTCGCCTTGCAGGGCTCGCAATGCCGTCGGGGTTCCTTCTCTCCATGGACCGTTAAATACTACCAATCCTAACGCATTTCAACCCATGGAGTTGATCGTCTAGGTCACAATATCTTCGAAAGTATTTTTATTCCTCTTCAGTGTTGGCTTGTCCTGGGATTCAGTGGCCAGATTTTGATGGTTTAAGCTTTTGGGAAGTGTGGTGGCCTGCTTCTTTTTGGATTTACACGCCTTTATCTGATGCTCTGCTCTCCCATGTCTCTCTTTAGAACCACACAGAGATAGTCGGGAGCTTTGTAACGACTGGGGAGGCAAATATGCAGTTGCTCGAGTCGGCTCCAGGCGACAGTTCTTTGGATTGCTGCGACTGTTTTACCTTCTTTAATCAGAATTCGAAGGGCTTTACAGTAAAGAGAGTAATTGGCTTCGAGCTCGCCGATCGTTAGTCCTTGGCTATGGCTCATCGCCGCAGGTTGCACCCGGGAGTAGCGAGGGTGCCCAATTACCCTACCGCTCCGCTGCCCCGGCCCCCCGGTCCCCCATTTGGTCCTAGGGCTGGAGCTGCAGCCTGCTGCAAAGCCGCGGCAAGGTTAGTCCCTGCACGAGCAGATTCACCACCACCACAATGAAAATAATGCTCTGGGCATTTTGGGCAAGACTCCTCACCGCGGCTGGGTCAATGCCCCGAAGCTGGGGGATTTCGCTCACCACCTGGTAAGAGAGCGCTAGGGGCACGGCTCCCCTCAGGCCGCACCAGGCGATCAGCACGCTTTCCCTTCGGCTGAAGGGGGATAGGGGTTGGAGGATCAGTACGCTGAAGGGACGGGCCACAAACATCAACACTGCGGCCGTAATCAGCCCGACCGGTAGGGCTGGTAATAGCTCCAACGGATCCACAAGCAATCCAAACATCAAAAAGATGGTGATTTCTGTCATTGTGTTGAAGGGGAGTAGCACCTCCTGCAAGGATTCGTGGTTGATCTCGCTATGGCGGTACGTCATGTTGGTCATCAGCACCCCTGTGAGGTAGACGGCGATGAATCCAGATCCGCCAAGAAAATGGGCGCAACCGTAATCCACAAAGGCAATTGAGATCGCCACAATCAGCAGTTGGGACCGTTCATAGGCGAGATGGTCGATAACGAATTTGGCGACATAGCCAAACAGGGCACCCACAACCAATCCCCCTCCCACCTGCTGCATGAAATCCCGAAGGCCGCTAACGGCCAACTGCTCAAAGGCCGCATCGGTAGTGACCTGGCCGCCGAACGTTCTTAAAAAGAGCCCACCCACCAGGCCAAAGACCAGCAGGGCGGAGGGATCGTTCACGGAGGATTCGAATTCGAGCAGGTGCTGCAGCCGCTTGGGCAGGCTGGGCTGAACCCTGGCGAGCACGCTGATTGTGGCCCCGGCGTCGGTGGAGCCCAGGCAGGCCGCAATTAACAGGGCCGCGCCGATCGGCATGGAATTGTTGAACCCCGGCGTGATGGCATTCCCTACGGGCGAAGAGAGAAACCAGAGCAGGCCTCCCAACATCACCGACGACACAAGCACACCACCGACAGCCAGCACCACCCCGTATTCCAGAAAGCCCCGGATCGCCTTGATGTCTGTCTTCAGTCCGGCATAAAACAGCAGTAGGGCCAGGCCAAAAATGAACAGCTCGTTGGCCTGGTTGGGGGTGATATCGAGATAGTTCACGTTGATCCCGAGGCCCAGGAGCAGTACCCCCACGATCGCTGGAATACCGAGCTTGATGGAGAATCGGCTGATGGCCAGGGTGCCAAGAAACAGCAGGCCAATAAATAGCAACTGGGCCTCGATTGGGATCGCGTTCAGGCCTGGGGCCTTGGCGACCAAGGGCTTCAGGATCAACGCGGCTAGGGACGGCATGCTTGTGTTCAGCTGGCGTTCAAGGTCGCAGCTTGTGCGTCATTGAGTCTGCCAGCATGGTGCAGCACGTTGGTGATCTGATCAATCGACAACACCGCATGGCAGCGGTAGCCAGCCTCCGAGAGGCGTTCCCTGGCGTGGCGGTCGTGGTCGCCACCATGGTCGATAAACACGACCACATCACGAACCACCAGCCCTGAGCTCTCCAGCTTGGCGATGCCTTCCAGCACGCTGCCACCGGTGATCAAGATGTCGTCGACTACCACCACTTGGTCACCTTCTTTGAAATCGCCTTCGATCAACCGGCGGGCTCCATGGGCCTTCACCTCCTTGCGCGGATAGATCAGGGGCTTGTGCAATTGCAAGGACAGGCCTGTGGCCGTGGGCAACGAGCCATAGGGGATGCCTGCGATGCGATCAAAGATCAGCCCTTCGAGCTGGCCAGCGTAGGCATGCAGAACCCGGTGGAAGAGGTTGGGATCGGAAATGATTTGGCGTAGGTCGATGTAGTAATTGAACACGGCTCCCGAGGCCTGTACGTAGTCGCCAAAGAGCAGGCAGCCAATGTCAAACAGCTCCACAATCAGGCTGGAGAGGGCTTCGTCGGCTTGCGGTTTGTCCTGTTGCGCTGGGTTGGCTTGCGTCTCGAGCGGGTCCCGGGATGGGGTGGGCTCTGGCAGCCAGAGATCGCAGCGGGGCCCATCCTGTTGGTCTTGATTGGTGCGGGCTTGCTTCTCCAGCCACCGTTCCCGGGTGCTGCTGATTTGTTGCTTGAGGGCCTCCGCCTTTGCGGCGAGGTTGTCCTCAACCAACAGGTTTTGGGGCAGGGGTAGCAGCAGGCCATCGGCGGCGGCGCTGAGCCCCGCTTCGAGCATGGCTTCGAGGTTGTCTTCTTCGCTCCACAGGCTGCGCAGAATCAGAAAACGTTCGGGAGCCTCGGCGCGGACCCGGGCCAGGATCGCCGGATCACTCGTGCCCACCTCGAGCAGCACTTGCTCCGGGGTACCCCAGAGCTGGGTTTCGCGCACGATCTGTAGATAGAGGGGCTTCTCTTCGCTTGGGTAGTGCTGGAACAGCCTGGCCGCCTGGTTGGAGCTGTGGCACGTCATCACCACGGCCTTGCCGGGGTAAAGCAGAAAGGGGGCGGCGATGTCTTGGCCCGCGAGCGGAGAGAGGGTTACCGCATCGGCGCCGAACTCTTTAAAGAGGTAGTTGGCCATCGCCGACGACGAATTGAGATCGCCGTGTTTGGTGTCCACGATCAGCGGCAGCTCCCGGGGAACCAGATCACGCACCTCCAGCAGCAACTCCAAGCCCACGGGGCCCAGGGATTGGTAGAAGCCGAGGCTTGGTTTGTAGGCGCAGACGTGGGGGGCGGTCTCCTCGATGACGGCCTTGATCCAATGGCGCGCCTGGCTCAAAAACGAACGTCCCCCCATGCCGTGGCGGGTCGCCCAGCTCTGCAGCATCTCCGGGTTGGGGTCGAGCCCAGTCACCAGTAGCGACTGGCGCTCGGCTATCGCATCTGTTAATTGGACGAAGAAGCTCATGCCAATACGCCTCCATGGCCGAAGCCAGAAGGCCTCCCAGCTCCGACAGGATCGCACCGATGGCGGCTGATCCAAACCCCCACTCCAAATTTCCCTATCCCAGGCGCCCCTGGTTCGAGCTGGGGCTGGGGTTTAAGTGGGAGGTGTTGGTGGGTGGAGGCTGCGTTGGCTGTGCAAAAGGCACCTATGATCAATAATTGGCGCCTTGGCGTCGTGAATAAGGGACTGGTATTATGAATAACGGAGTGATTTGATGAATAAAGAAGAGATCTTGTTGGATTACAGGCAGAATCCTGATGCTTTCATCCCTGAATTCGTCGCCTTAGAGGATCTTGCACAGATTTATCTGAACAATCCTGGTTTTCACGCAAGCTTCCAGGACTTTATGGAAGAGTGGCAAGAAGAAGACAATGCCGTAGAATGTGAATTCTAGAAACTTTGCCTGCATTTGGATATCCCTCCCCAAGAGCTCAATCCAAAGTGGTTCAAGAGCCACTTGCTTGATCGCTCGGTTGAGCTTCAGGAGCTTTATGAGTTGCCCCAGGGGGAGCTAGATCTGTTGATGGCAGAGACCGCCGAGCTCAGAGCCGACTTGGTCAATCGTGACCGCAACCATGGCAAGTGGTGCACTGCGGGTTACTTTCTGGAATTGGCGAAGATCATTTGCGAACGGCGAATCAAACAGCTCGAGCGCAAGTAAAAGTCAAATTCGCTTGTCAATGTCACAAAAAGGCCAGCTCATCACCTTGTAGGGCTTTTTCTTACGCCGCGATCCGCCAGGGCAGGGTTTCTCCGGCGTGGAAAGGCACCAATGCAACGGGCCCACCTGAGCCATCCGCGAGCTGGAGGCGCTCGGGGACGCTCTGGGGCTCCCGCACCAGGGTGATCGAGCCTTCGTTGAGGGGGAGTCCGTAGAACCGCGGCCCAAACTCCGAGGCGAAGCCCTCAAGCTTGTCGAGGGCGTTCTCCTGCTCAAAGGCCGTGGCGTAGCTCTCGAGCGCATGGGGGGCGCAGAAGATGCCGGCGCAGCCGCAGGCCGATTCCTTGGCCCCGCGGCCATGGGGCGCCGAATCGGTGCCCAGGAAGAATTTCGGGTTGCCGGAGGTGGCGGCAGCCCTCAGGGCGATGCGGTGCAGCTCCCGCTTGGCCACCGGCAGGCAGTACATGTCGGGCCGCAGGCCCCCTTGGAACAGGGCGTTGCGGTTGATGTGCAGGTGGTGGGGCGTGATCGTGGCGGCCAGGGTGGCTGGGCCGTTGGCCACGAAATCGGCCGCATCGGCTGTCGTGATGTGCTCGAACACCACCTTCAGGCCCGGGTGCCGTTTCACCAGCGGTTCCAGGTGGCGCTCGATAAACACGGCTTCGCGATCAAAGATGTCGATGGCCGGATCGGTCACTTCCCCGTGGATCAGCAGGGGCATGCCGATCCGCTCCAGGGTCTCAAAGACTGGGGTGATCCCGTTGATGGCCGTCACCCCAGCGGCCGAATTGGTGGTGGCGTTGGCTGGGTAGAGCTTGCAGGCCGTCAACACCCCTGCGTTGAAGCCCCGCTCGAGTTCGGCCGGATCGCTGGCATCGGTGAGGTAGGCCGTGATCAGGGGCGTAAAGCCTGGCTCCGGGGGCAGGGCCTGGAGGATCCGCTGCCGATAGGCCTCGGCGGCGGTCACGGTGGTCACCGGCGGGCTCAGATTTGGCATCACGATGGCGCGGCCAAAGGTTTTGGCCGTGCTCGCCGCCACGGCTTCGAGCATGGCGCCATCGCGCAGGTGCACATGCCAGTCGTCGGGTTTGCGGATCGTCAACGAGGCCTTCTGCATGGCTCGGCGGGTCTCGCGGTGCTCGGGGTCCAGCCTGCCAGCTGGTGGAGCCCTGAACGGGATGGAGGTGGGAATCGCGAGAATGGTTCCTGCGTTATCCCAGCCCGCATGTCAGCAGCCCCGAAGTCCGCCGGCAAGCCCACCATTGGTGAACTTGAGGCCGGGTACCCCACCTGCTGCAAGGCCCTGCGGATGCTGATTAAGGAAAAGAAAGGCCTCGATGCCATTCAGCGCACGGTGGCATGGGAGCGTCTCGCCCTGCTCCACAAGTGCCTGCCGACCCGTTACAAGGCGCCCGATTATCTGTACACCTTGCTCAAGCGGGAGCTTGAGCAGCCTGTGGCAGCGTGAGTGTTGAAGCATGAAGTGTTGTCGATCGAATGGAATTCATTGCCGTTTTGATGGCTTTGGATTAATTAGGCCCACCCCAGCCTTCACAATGGGCCCACTTGGATTAGGCCGTAGGGCTGTGGGTTTGGCATGGCGCACCATCAGGTTCTGATCGTTGGCGGTGGAGCTGCCGGCATCACCGCGGCTGCCCAGTTGAAGCGAGCCCGCCCCCAGCTGGATGTGGCGATCCTCGAACCTTCAGGCGATCACTACTACCAACCCGGTTGGACCCTGGTGGGGGCTGGTGTCTTCAGCCTCGATGAAACCCGCCGGGCCGAAGGCGACCTGATCCCCTCCGGTGTGACCTGGATCCGCGATGCCGTGGCCAGCTTCCAGCCGGAGGCCAACCAGCTCACCACCACCACGGGGGCCACCCTCAGCTATGGGGTGTTGGTGTTGGCCACCGGCATGAAGCTCTGTTGGGACCACATCAAAGGCCTGCCTGAAGCCCTGGGATCGGGCGGTGTGTGCAGCAACTATTCCCGCGACCATGCCGCCTACACCTGGGAGGTGATTCAGGCCTTCCAAGGCAGCAAGGGCTCTGGCAGTGGCGGTGGCAGTGCCAATGCCGTCTTCACCTGCGCGCCGATGCCCATCAAGTGCCCAGGGGCGCCCCAGAAGATCGCCTACCTGGCCGACGACGTCTTTAAGCGCAAGCGGCTTGGCGCCAAGGTGGTCTACGCCACGGCCACCCCAGGCATCTTTGGAGTTCCCACCTATGCCGCTCCCCTGCGGGAGGTGGTGGCGCGCAAGGGCATCGATGCCCGCTACAACCACGTGCTCACCGAGGTGCGCCCAGGCACCAACGAAGCGATCTTTCGGGTAACAGATGGTGAGAGGTGCCGTGAGGAGGTGATCGCCTACGGGATGTTGCATGTCACCCCACCGATGGCCGCTCCCGATGTGGTGGCCCAAAGCCCCCTGGCGGCAGCCAATGGCTTTGTGGAGGTTGATCAATACAGCCTCCAGCACGTGCGCTTTGCCAACGTCTTCTCCCTGGGCGATGTGAGCGGCATGCCCAACTCCAAAACCGCAGCGGCGGTGCGGGGCCAGGCCCCCGTGGTGACCGCCAACCTGCTGGCCCTGTTGGATGGCGGCCCCCTGGAGGCGGCCTACGACGGCTACAGCTGCTGCCCCCTGATCACGGGCTACGGCAAGACGATCATGGCTGAGTTCAACTACAAGCAAGAGCCCACACCATCCTTCCCCTTGGATCCCACCAAGGAACGCTGGAGCATGTGGTTTGTGAAGCGCAAGGTGCTGCCGAACCTCTACTGGAACCGGATGCTCACCGGTGCCCTGCATGAGCGGCGCTTTGTTCCCGGTGTGAAGGGCTAACTGGGCGCCAAGGCCTGACTGGGAGCTGAGCTAGCGGCTTGCTGGCATTGATGGGCCATCAACCCCTCCTCATCGGCGGGGATTTGGTGCAGCTCAAACGGCTGCAGCCAACCCAGGGCTTGGCTGAGTTCGCCTGCCAGGGCCTGGTCGTTCTGACCGATCCCGCCCGTGAGGGCGATGGCATCCACCCCCCCCAGGCAGGCGGCCATGGCCCCAATCCCGGCGATCAGTTGGTGGCGAAACACAGCGATCGCAAGCCCAGCGGCTTCTTGGTTTCTGGCTTGCGAAGCTGGGTCTGGGTTGCCCATGGATTGACTACCGGTGGCGAGGGCGCGCAGTTGGCCCATGTCGCCGCTGAGGTTGGAGAGCCCAAGCAATCCGCTCTGCTGGCTGAGGGCCTGCTCGAGTTGGTCGGCGCTGAGCCCCTGGCGCAACTGGTGCAGCAGGATCCCGGGGTCCACAGAGCCACTGCGGGTGGCCATCACCAACCCCTCCAGCGGCGTGTAGCCCATGGTGGTGGCAATGCTTTGGCCATCGCGGATCGCACAGAGGGAAGCACCACCGCCCAGGTGGCAGCTGATCAAGCGCGGCACCCGCACCACCTCGGCGATGTGCTGGTGGCTGAGGCCATGGAAGCCGAAGCGCCGCAGGCCCTGCTCCCGCCAGCTCGCTGGCAGGGCATAGGTGCGGGCCTCCACGGGCAGGGTGTGGTGAAAGGCGGTGTCGAAGCAGGCCCACTGCTGGATGGCAGGCTTTATCCAGCTCCCCATGGCGCGCACCAGGGCCAAGGCCGGCCCGTTGTGCAACGGGGCCAGGGGGGTGATGGCTTCCAGCGCAGCGATGGTGCTGGGATCGAGTCGGGTTGGCGTGGTGAACCGCTCGCCTCCATGCACAATCCGATGCACCACCAGCTGCAGCTGCTCGGCCCTGGGGCCGAGCGCCTCCTCCAGCCAGGGGCGCAGGCCATCGGCCTGGCTGGCCCCAGAGGAAGGATCCCAGCTGCGTTGGCCGTGCCAAAGCCGTTCGCCAGAGGCCCCGATCAGCGCGGCTTTGAGGCTGGCGCTACCGGCATTGAGTACGAGAACTGTGAACGCCAAGGGGTTGGGTTGCATTTGGGCGTATCTTTAAAGATTCTCTACCGCGTTCTTGATGAACCAACTCCTCTCTTCCCTGCACCCCAACCCAGGATGGGCCGTACCAGCAATCTTTCCCGTTAGCGAAAGCACTGCTATCAACGACAGCTTTCCTGTCAGTGACGCATTTCCTGTCAGTGACACGTTCCCAGTCAGTGACACCGTCGGTAAGCACTGCATTCTCGAGCTCTACAACTGCGATCCCGCCAAGCTCGACGACGAAGCCTTCCTCAGGACCGCCATCACCTCAGCAGCCAAAAGGGCTGGCGCCACCCT
>CAMDEM010000025.1 GCA_945896675.1 Cyanobium sp. NIES-981 | reverse complement strand
CCAAGCCAGGACCGTCCTGTTGGGGCCGATCCAACCTTGCTCTAGGGCTTCTGGGTAGGCTCCAACGATCGAAACCATGTGATGGGCAGCAGCTTCGGGAAGCTCTTTCAGATCAGCACCTTCGGGGAATCCCACGGGGGCGGTGTGGGGGTGATCGTCGATGGCTGCCCGCCACGGCTTGACCTCGACCTCGAGGCCATCCAGGCCGAACTGGATCGCCGCAAACCGGGTCAAAGCAAAATCACCACCCCGCGCAAGGAAGCCGACCAGGTTGAAATCCTCAGCGGTCTGCTCGATGGGGTCACCCTGGGCACACCGATCGCCATGGTGGTGCGCAACAAGGACCAACGGCCCGGCGATTACAAGGAAATGCAAGTGGCCTTTCGGCCCTCCCATGCCGATGCCACCTACCAGGCGAAGTACGGCATCCAGGCCCGCAGTGGTGGTGGACGCGCCTCCGCCCGCGAAACGATTGGCCGCGTGGCCGCTGGAGCCATTGCCAAACAACTGCTGGCCAAGGCCCACGGCACCGAGGTGATCGCCTGGGTACGCCGCATTCACACCATCGAAGCCAACGTGGATCCCGCTGGGGTGAGCCTCGAAGCCGTGGAAGCGAACATTGTTCGCTGCCCTGACCAGGCGATCGCCGAGCAGATGATCGAGCGCATTGAGGCCATTGGCCTGGAAGGCGACTCCTGTGGGGGGGTGATCGAGTGCGTGGTGCGCAATCCACCCGTCGGCATGGGCACGCCAGTCTTTGACAAGCTGGAAGCCGACCTCGCCAAAGCCGTGATGTCGCTGCCTGCGACAAAGGGCTTTGAAATCGGCTCCGGGTTTGCCGGCACCCTGCTAAGGGGCAGCCAACACAACGACGCCTTCCTGCCCACCACCGATGGCAGCCTGCGGACCGCCACCAACAATTCGGGCGGGATTCAGGGAGGCATCAGCAACGGTGAATCGATCCTGCTGCGGGTTGCTTTCAAACCCACGGCCACGATTCGCAAGGCGCAGCAAACCATTGATTCCAGTGGTGCCGCCACAACGCTGGAGTCGAAGGGCAGGCACGACCCGTGTGTTCTACCGAGGGCCGTACCGATGGTGGAAGCCATGGTGGCCCTCGTGCTCGCCGATCACCTGCTCCAACAACAGGCCCAATGCAGCCTTTGGTAATCGGGCCTGGATTGGAGAGCCAGCCCTATTGGGAAGCAGCCCTATTGGGAAGAAGCCCTATTGGAAAGCAAGCCTGGGCCCCCTAGAACGGAGCGGCGACCACGGCCCCGTTAGCGCTGGGGGCTGTCGATGCAGGCTTTTTGACAGCGGGCTTTTTGGCGGCAGGCTTTTTGATCGCGGGCCTTTTGGCAGCGGGCTTAGCCGCTGTGGACTTTGTTACTGCAGGTTTTTTGACGGCAGGTTTTTTCGCTGCAGGTTTTGGAGAAGCCGCTTTTTGTGAGGTGGCTTTTGGAACAGTGGTTTTTGGAGCAGTGGCTTTGGGGGCAGGCTTTTTGGTTGCCCCAGGCTTCAGCGCTACGGCCTGATCGGGGTAGGCCTTGGCAGCAGCTGCCTTGGCAACGGGTTTGCGGGCTGGGGCCTTTTTCGCCGCAGGCGTACGGGCCTCAGGCTTACGGGCGGGAGGAGCTTTCGGAGCCCGGGTGCGGTGGCTCAACACCATCGCCCACTCGGCATCGGTGAGGTTGGCTGGCTTGGCGCCATGGGCGTCGGCAACCTTGGCCGCTTTCTCAATGTCGGTGATCAGGTTTTTCCAGGAGGTTGCGAACCGCTTGTCGGATTGGGATTTCGCCCCACTCTCAACCAGGGTTTCGACAACGCCAGCGACCGACACCTTCTTACGGCGGCGATTGAAGATTTCCTTTTGGAGCTGGGCGACCAAAGCAAGCGCTTTGTCGCTGAGCTGGATAGTCACCTGGGCCATGGGAAGAGACAATCTCTTTCTCACTAGTAGCACTAAAGACGCAGCATGCCAACTAAGCAGCGTCGAGGCTGCGGCAATGGCTCCACCAAAAGCGTCATTAGCGCAGCGGCAAGACCGACCTTAAAGCGCCGAAACAAGCCTGCCCCCCAGGCCTTCGACAAGGGTCGCCAATCCCTCCCAAGCGGCGCCTTGGGCCAAGGAACCGCCCAGGGCCACCGCATCCACCCCGGCCTCCAACCAGGGGATCCCATCAGCCGGAGCGAGGCCACCGGCGGCGATACAAAAGGGCAACGGCCCCAAGGGAGGTGCTAGCCGGCTCCAGTAGTCCTTGCCCAGGGTGATCGCCGGAAAAAGCTTCACCAGCCGGCAGCCCCACTCCCTGGCCTGGTGCACCTCGCTGGGGGTCATCACCCCGGGCACAAGGGCGAGGCCCAACTCCTTTGCCCGCTTCACCAGGCTGCGTTCCAAAACGGGAGAAACGGCGTAACGGAGCCCCGCTGCAGCGGTGGCGTCCAGCCCGGCAAGCGAGCAGATCGAGGCCGACCCAAAGGCCATGGAGGCGAAGCGCTCCTGCAGGACCTGGCACTGCTGTACCCACTGGGGATGGGGGCTCCAGGCCAATTCCACCTGGTGAATCCCCAGGGCCTGCAAGCGCTCGATCTGGGGCAGTAGCGCCAGGGGCTCGATAGAACGAAGCACCACCAGCAGGGGCTGGCGGTGCAACGCAGCGATCAAATCGCTCTCTGGTGTCTGGGGTTCAGACGTACTCAGCAACCCTGACATCCCGGCGAATCAGAAGCTCCTGCAGGTCTTGGGCATCCACCGTCTCCTTTTCAACGAGCATGTCGGCGAGCTCATCGAGCACGGAGCGGTTGGTCTTGAGAACCTCCGTAGCCCGCTTGTAGGCCTCCGCCACCAACAACGACACCTCTTCGTCGATGGCTGCGGCTGTGTCTTCAGAGAAGTCGCGCTCGGCCGCCATATCGCGACCCAGGAACATCCCACCCTGGCTGCGACCTAAAGCCACTGGACCCAGGCGATCACTCATGCCAAAGCGCGTCACCATTTGGCGGGCGACCCGGGCCACCTGCTGCAGATCGTTGGAGGCACCTGTGGTCACCTCGTCTTCTCCGTAGACAATCTCTTCGGCCACCCGGCCACCGAGGGCAACGGCCATCTGGTTTTGCAAGTAGGAACGGGAGTAGAGGCCCGATTCCATCCGCTCTTCCGAGGGAGTGAAGAAGGTGAGGCCCCCGGCCTGGCCCCGGGGAATGATGCTGATCTTCTGAACGGGGTCGTAGTCGGGCATCAAGGCACCGACCAAAGCATGGCCGCCCTCGTGATAAGCCACCAGGCGCTTGCGCTTCTCGCTCATCACCCGGTCTTTTTTCTCAGGGCCAGCCATGACGCGCTCGATGGCGTCGTTGACCTCATCCATGGCAACTTCGGTGAGCTGCCTGCGGGCCGCCAGGATCGCGGCCTCATTGAGCAAATTGGCCAAATCAGCGCCGGTGTAGCCAGGGGTGCGGCGCGCCACCTTGTCAAGGTCCACATCCTTGGCGAGGGTCTTGCCCCGGGCATGGACCTCAAGAATCTGCAGGCGACCGCTGTAATCGGGGCGATCCACCACCACTTGCCGATCAAAACGGCCCGGCCTTAGCAGGGCCTGGTCGAGCACATCGGGCCTGTTTGTGGCGGCCACAATGATGATGCCGGTGTTGCCCTCAAAGCCATCCATCTCGGTGAGGAGTTGGTTGAGCGTTTGCTCCCGCTCATCGTTTCCACCGCCGAGACCGGCCCCGCGCTGGCGGCCCACGGCATCAATTTCATCAATGAAGACGATACAAGGCGCGCTTTTTTTGGCCTGCTCAAACAGGTCGCGCACCCGACTGGCGCCCACACCCACAAACATCTCGACAAACTCCGAACCGGAGATCGAGAAGAAGGGAACTCCAGCTTCCCCGGCCACGGCCTTGGCGAGCAGGGTTTTACCCGTCCCCGGAGGGCCCACCAGCAACACGCCCTTGGGGATTTTTGCTCCGACGGCGGTGAAACGGTCGGGGTTTTTGAGGAAGTCGACAACCTCGGTGAGCTCGAGCTTGGCGCCCTCAATACCGGCCACATCACCAAAGGTGACCTGGGTTTGGGGCTCCATCTGCAGGCGGGCCTTGCTCTTGCCGAAGCTCATGGCGGGGTTGCCGCCGCCCCCTTGGGCCCGGCGCAACAGGAAGAACAGGCCTCCCAACAACAGAAGGGGGAAAATCAAACTGCCAATGGCCTGCTGCCACGCAGCTGGTTCACGGCTGGGCTGCACCGCAATGTCGACGTTGTGGTCAGTGAGCAGCTTGAGCAGGTCCTTGTCGGGGGCCAGGTTGACCACGGCACGACTGCCGTCGTTCTCCACCACCTGGGCCGTGCCGCGATCGGGCGAGATCAGCACCCGAGACACTTCGTTGCCCTGAACAGCTTCCACAAAGTCGCTGTAGCGCAGGGTGCGCGGAGCGTTGGCAGCCTCAGGGCGATCCAGGAAGGCCGTGCCCACGGCGATCATCACGATCACCAGGAGGACATAGAGCCCCGCATTGCGCCAGCGCTTTTTCACGGCTCTTGAGAATTAAGTAAAGGAATGTTAACTGGGCCCTAGGGCCCAGGGGCCGGCTCAGGCTCAGGCCCCGGCCCGCAGCACGTCGACCACACTACGGAAGGCAAACCACTCGGGGATCTCCTCGCCGCCGCGGAGCATCTGGCGGAACTGGGTGCCACTCAGCTTTTTCACGTGCAAACCCTGCCCCTCTGCATGCTCGGCCGTCACGTAGCCCTCCTCTTCGGTGTAAACAAGGTTGAGGGAGGGCACCGTTTCCATGCCCAGCTCGGGGGCGTTGTCGCGGGCAAAGTCCTGGGCCTGGTAGGGGCCATAGAAGTCGTCGCCGCTGAGAGACGACTTGCAACCCGCCATATCGCGGCCAATGATGAAGTGGGTGCATCCGTAGTTCTTGCGGATGATCATGTGCTGCAAGGCCTCCCGGGGGCCGGCCATGTGCATCGAGTAGGGCAAATAGGCCCAGCGGATCCGGGGATTGTTCACCTCCGCCGCCAGACGCTCATAGGTTTTGAAGCGCACTTCCCCGGCGATGTCATCGTCCTGGGTGGGTCCACAGGTGGGATGCACCAGCACCACGCCAGCCGAGCTGACGTTGCTGGCGTCCAGGGCCCGGGTGAACAACTCGTAGTGGGCCCGGTGGATGGGATTACGGCACTGGAAGGCCACCACGTCCTGGCCCTCTGGCAGGTTTGCCCTGACTTCTGCGGGCGTTTTGCAAGGGAACACCCGGCTCGGCAGAGCCAGGCCCTGCACCGTGCCGCCCAAATAGAAGCGCCCCCGCTCGGTGGCGATCATCTTGACGGCGGGGTGCTCAATGGAGGTGGTGCCGTAACAGCCCTCGGCTTCCTTGGCCTTGTCGGGCTCCCACTTGCTCTCCACCGTGAACACCGCCAGGTTCTTGCCGCGGTAGGTCAGTAGGAGGCGATCGCCAAGGCCAATGCTGGCATCGGCGGTGTCGAAGACGATCGGCAGGCCAAACAGCAAGCCGCTGGTGGTGCGGTTCGTTGCCACCACGGAGTCGTAGTCGGCTTGGGGCATGAAGCCCCGCAGGGGCGAGAACCCACCCACCACCAACAGCTCCACATCGCAGGCGTTGCGATCACTGCACTCCACAACCTTGGTGGCGCTGGCCTTGACCGCCTCGCGTTCAACGGCGGGCACCATCAGATCCACCAAGGAACCGCCATGGGGGGCAATCAGGCCGGTTGCGGTGGCAGACATCTGGCGGCAAGAACGGAGAGTCAGGATTCTCCCAGACCAGCCCGGCGAGCCATCTACGGCCTGCGGCCGGCCATCAAAAAGGGCCCCTAGCGGGGCCCCCAAACCAGCCCTGGGGCCCCTGGCGCCAGTGGCTTAAAGGCTCAGGCCTTCTCAAGGCGGCCGTAGAGCTGGCCAATGATCTTCACATCGACAACGGCCTTGGTGCCCATGTCGGAGTCGGAGGGTTGGATGGCCGTGAACACCCCTGCAAATTCTCCGGTGGCCTCATCGACCTTGGTGATCGAAAGGTTCATGGAGCCCGTGCCGTCGACGTAGCGCTTGACCGTTTCACCGGTGAACTCATCACCGGCGGGAACCAGGCCCATGGCGCTGCTGTAGCCCGTGGTCAAACCACGGCCCTTGGGATCTAGGAAGTTGCTGGTGCGGTAGCTGGGCGCCCGGAAGCTGCCGTTAAAATCGGTGCTAGTGGTGATGGAAGCACCATCGGCCTGGGCCACCAACTCCTTACTGGAAAAGGTGAAGGGCACTTCCTCGCCGCCGGGGAGCAGCACGGTGATCGGCTGGAAGTCGATGCCCCCAAGTTCCTTGAAGGACAAACCAGTGGCACCCGCATCCAGGTCGCCATAGACCTGGTCAAGGCTGGAGGTGAAGCGGGTCAGGATTTTGCCAGCCACAAACTGGGCTTCCTGGCGCTTGTTGGCGGGCTCGCCCTTCACATACACCTCTTGGGGGTGCATGCAGATTTCACGCAGCTGATACTTCGAGCCCGCGTCGAGGGCAATCGAACCCCGGGCCGAATCGGGCAGGGTCGGACAGTTGTTGGCCAGGCCGGTGTTGTGGATGTCGTCGTAGGTGAGGTTGGAGCGATCAACCGCCTTGGCCCCACCGCTGCACGCGGTCACCAGGGTCAGGCACAGCGCCAGCACAAGGGCCAGCAGAGGACGAAAACTCATGGGGAAACGCCGCAGAGACGGTGGATGGGAACTGGGCTTCGGCGGATCCTACGGGTGCATAAACCTGATTGCCCGTACGATGTCGCGGCTCTCAACAACCTGTATGCAGAGCCCATCGCCAGCGGCGATCCCGTCGAGCGTGTGAACCGAGATATGAGCCTCACTCCCGCCCAGCAAACCAGCCTGTCGAACCAGCTTCAAAGCCTGCAGCAACTGGCGCAAGAGCTCAACGGCAACCCCGATGCCCTGCTTGAACTGCTTCGTCAGATTGAGCAGCTGCACCGCACCGTCCAGGACGGAGACTTCCGGGGCAGCCTGCCCTCCGACCGCAGCCAACTGTTCAGCCTGCTTCAAAACATGGAACGCAGTGGCGGCTGGCCCTACATCCCGAGGTTGCAGCTGCGCACCTTTATGGATTTGCTTCAGCTCGAGGCAGAACCCGATGCCCCGGCAGAGGCCCTGGCGGCCTGAGCGCCGTCAAGAGTTGGTGGGCAATGGCGAGCTTGGAAGCTGGCTGGAGCTGGATGTCCTGGCCGCCTGGCCCCAGCAACCAACCCTGGTTGGTGGGGCTGCCAAAACCGGCATCGGGCTGATCGATGGGATTGGCAAACAACCAATCACAGCCCTTGCGGCTTAATTTCTCGCGGGCGGCTGCGAGCCCATCCCCTGAGTGGGCCGCAAAACCCAAAATCGCCTGGCCGGGGGGCCGGCTGGCCACCAAACCAGCTAAAAGATCGGGCACCTGCTCCCAACCCTCCACCCAGAGCTCGCCAAGCTCCTGCTTGCTGAGCTTGCGGGCCAGGGGCTCCACGCGGCGATGGTCGGCAACGGCGGCGGCCATGGCGATGGCATCCACCTGCCCCTGGGCCGCCGAGAGGGCAGCCTGCATCTGGGCAGCGGTTTGAACTGGGGTGCAGAGCAAACCCTCCAGGAGCCCTGGGTGCACCTGCAGAGGGCCGTGGACCAACTGAACCGAAGCGCCGCGTAGTCGAGCCGCTTGGGCCAACAGAACGCCCATCAGGCCCGTGCTGCCATTGCTGAGGAAACGGGCCGGATCCAGGGCTTCCCGGGTGGGCCCCGCACTCACCAATAGGGTCAGGCCCTGCCAATCGCGCTGCCAACCCCAGAGGGCTAGGGATTCGAGCGCCAAGAGGAGTTGCTCTGGCTCCGCCATCCGGCCATCCCCCTGGCGATCACAGGCGAGCAGACCCGCTGCAGGCCCAAGGGCCAGCACCCGCCCAAAGCCTTGGAGTGCCTGCCAATTGCCCTGCACCGGTGGGGCTTGCCACATCGATGTATTCATCGCCGCGGCGGCCACCACCGGCGCCTCCGTGGCCAGCAGGGTGCTCGCCAGCAGGGTGTCGGCCAAGCCATGCACCCAACGGCCCAGGCTCGTGGCGCTCAGGGGGGCGACCAGCACCAGCTCGGCCCATTCGGCCAACTCCACGTGCAGGGGCCGGGGCGCCTGATGGCACCATTGATCCGCATCCAGATAGCACTGGTGGCGGCTGAGGGAAGCCAGGGCCACCGGACTCACCAAGGAGGCCGCACTGGCGGTGAGTACACAGCGCACCTGGGCCCCGCGCTTAGCCAGGGCGCTCACCACTAGGGGCATCTTCACCGCAGCGATGCTGCCAGTGATCGCCACCAAAATCCTGCGTCCGGCCAGGGGATCAGGGCTGGCGGCAGGACGCGGTCCGCCCTCAGTCCTCATCGAAGGGTTCCTGGTCGACCAAATGCACGTAGGGCCGGGCCAGCTCTGGCCGATGGATGGCCAAGGCGCGCATCAAATGCCAATCGGCAAGGCCGTCAAAGGCACTGGGGTAGTCATCCTCATCCAGGCGCCGGGCCAGCTCCGCCGTAGAGGCTTCGTCAAAGGCGGCGAGCCGTTCAGGCGTGATCGACTCGGTCATGGCGTAGATCGGCCAGGGGCCGCTTCGAATGGCTCTTGGAGATAATGGCCCAACCCGTGGAACTTTGGTTCCCCTAAATGGGCCCTTGGGGATTTAGCTCAGCTGGTAGAGCGCTGCGATCGCACCGCAGAGGTCAGGGGTTCGAGTCCCCTATTCTCCACTCCATGAATTGGACCACCACCGCCGAGGCCAAGCTGAAGGAAGTGCCTTTTTTTGTGCGCCCCATCGTGCGGCGCAGAATTGAGGGACTTGCCTCAGAAGCGGGGCAAAACGAGATCGACGAAGCCTTTTATGAGCAGGCCAAGGCCCAGTTCGGCGAGAAGTAAACCGGCGATGGGGTAAAAGGGACAACACGATCAGTCCTTTTTATGTCGCAGTCCAAGCGTGAGCAGGTTGTGAGTCACCTGCGCTACATCCGCCAGGAACTCCGGGAAATGCACCAGGGGGTCCAGGAAGATGGGCTGCTACCAGAAGCGGGCGAAGTGCGTGGGGTGATGGCCCAGATGGAAGCCCTGCTCGAACTGCTTGAAGGCAAGGGCTCTCGCAAAAAGGACAGCGAAGGCTAACTGCGGCGTATTTGCTGTGACCGCCTGAACTTGGTGGTTTCAACGTCAAGGCCAGAGGGACGCTCCATCAAACGGCCGAAGACCAATGGATCCCAAAGCCAACCAACGTTTAGGTGGTTACTGTCCCCATCACCCAGCCCCGGCTTCGGCCAGGGCTTTTTTATTGGAATCCCCTATCTGTAGCGGTAAAAACCCGCCAATACACCAGAGATGGTGTAGACATGGTCTGGCAGGGCTTGGGCCGGGTGATGGGGATCACCGAAAGCCAACTTCCCTGCCCCCCTCTTTTTCCAAGATTCCTCAACGCTAAATCAGCGCTGTGACAACGGGATTGCCCAAACCCCGCTACCAGCAGACCCGCTTTCAGCAACGGGTGGCCCAAGCGATCGCCTCCCTGGAGGGCTGGGCCTCCAATCCCTGGCGGCGGCTGTCGTTGCAGTTGATCGTGCTGCTGATCAGCTTCAGCATCGGCGGAGCCATCGGCACGATCAGTGGCGCCCTCTCCGAACTCGATCCCGTTGGGGCATTGATTTGTGTGAGCGCCATTGAACTGGCGATTCGGGCCCGGGGCCCCTTGTTGCGCCGACAAGGCGACCGTCTGATCCTGCAACTCCTGGACATGGCCCGATTGGGCCTGCTCTACGGCTTGCTGCTAGACGGCTTCAAGCTGCTTTAGGTCTCCAACTTGTATCCGGCCAACCTCTAAGCGGCCAATAAATAGAGCAGCGCCATCCGAATGGGGATGCCATTGCGCACCTGCTCTTCCACCAGGCTGAGGTTGGGATCATCCAGCAGGGCCCCCGCCATCTCCACACCCCGATTCACCGGGCCTGGGTGGAGGACCGGTACGCCGGGGCTGCATAACGCCAAGCGCTGGTGGGTGAGGCCGTATTGGCGGTGGTACTGATCCAGACTGGTGAGCAGGTGTTGGCGCATGCGCTCTTTCTGAAGACGCAGGGTCATCACCGCATCGGCACCGGGCAGGGCCTGATCCAGGCTGCGGACCACCGTCACAGTGCCGCGCTCGGCCACCGGATCGGTGGCCTGGCCAGGGGGCGGCGCCACCACAAACTCGGCAAAGGCCTCCGGGAGCAAGGTGGGCGGGCCGCACAGCACCACATGGGCGCCACAGGCCGTGAGGGCCCAAAGATTGGAACGGGCCACCCGCGAATGGAGCACATCGCCCACGATCACAATCCGCTTACCGCGCAGGGCTTCTGGCGTAGGCGACTGAGGATTGAAGTGGCGGGCCAGGGTGAACAGATCGAGCAAGCCCTGGCTGGGATGGCTGTGGAGGCCATCGCCTGCATTGAGCACGGCCACACCCTCGCCGGCCTGATCAAGATCCCGCGCCAATCCTTGGGGAACGCCCGCGCACTGGTGGCGCACGACCAGCACATTGGCGCCCATGGCCACATAGGTGCGGGCCGTATCGAGCAAGCTTTCGCCCTTGCTCAAGGAACTGGACGACGGCGAAAAACTCTGGACATCGGCCGATAAACGCTTGGCCGCCAACTCAAAACTGCTGCGGGTGCGGGTGCTGGGCTCGAAAAACAAGCTGGTCATCAGCCGCCCTTGGAGGGCAGGCAGCTTGCGCGCCCCCGCCACGGGCATCGCACGAAACCGCTGGGCCAACTCCAGCACGGTGGCGTAGTCGTCTAGCGAGAAGGCCGCCAGATCGAGCACATGGCGGTGACTCCAACCGCTCAAAACGCAGGCTGCACAAACGCAGTCAACCTAAAGGGCCAGGGGCAGCTTGCAAGGGGAGCCGGTTGGCTGGCGATCACCGCGCATCCGCCGGCTGACACTGCGGCTGGCCTGCCAATACCAACGCCAAGGCACCTCTTGCCCCTGGGACAGACCGATGCGGGTGGTTTGGACCAGGCCTTTGGACCCGGAACTCACCAAGGCGGCTGACACCTCTGCGGGCCGGGGGGCCAACCAAACACCACCCCTTGGATCCACTGCCTTGGCGTCATGGCGCTTGCACAAGCCAAACCGCTTGGCCAACAGGGCCGGGCCAGCCGCAATCCGCTCGGGCTCTCCGGGTAACCATGCGGCCCGCAGCAACACTCCATTGGCCCAATCGGCGCGGCCTGTCACCACGTTGACGCAGTGGTGGATGCCATAGCTCAAATAGACATAAAACCGCCCAGGCTCCCCAAACAGGGTTTCGTTGCTCGGGGTGCGGCGGCGATGCCCGTGGCAGGCAGGCTCTTCCTGGGAATACGCCTCCGTTTCCACAATCACGCCTCGCAGTAGCTCTCCACCTGCTTGCCGTTTCACCAGCAGGCAGCCAATCAAATCTGGCGCCACCGCTTCTGCGGGGCGGGCGAAGAAGGATTGGGAGAGGGCTGGGAAGTCTTGGGCGGGCGTGGTGGCTATGGGGGTGGCTTGGGAATGACTTGCGCAGAACCTTGCCATGCCTGGCAACTCTTTACCTAGGAACATCTCCCTAAACAGCTCGAAAGGGATGGCGCACTTCTGAACCACTCAAAATAGTGACCACTCTTGAAATCTAACCTCAAAAGAATTATGCAACAACTGTGAATTACTGCCTCCAAGAAAGTATCAAACCAAGCAAGCTGGCCGGCAGTCGCCATGTCATGGACATCAAGAGCAAGAGGCATTGACAAGCAACTATCAACATGCGGATTTGATCGAATCCCTGCTTAGCTCCCGCGAGGATCGGCAAGACCCGAGGTTCCTTATAACTCTAATCCTTTGGGCGAATTCCCGAAAAGAGCGCAAAAGCTCTCAGCATTCCCTCAGGATACATACCCCTAGCCTTCAGCAAGTATTCAGCAAAAGACCAGCTAAATGAGCACCAGCTGCAGCAGTTATGCAGCTAAGCTATTTCCAGCGAACAAGCAGATGCTCCAGCCAGCACCAGCTTAAAGCGCCATTTAAGACCTAAACATTTGCCTTAAATGACGAATAGCAGTGCCGTCGCACAACCCGTTGTTGCCGCCTACTTCCCCGAGTGGGGGGTCTATGGCCGGGATTATCAAGTTGCCGATATCCCCGCAGACAATCTCACACACTTGATTTATGCTTTCACCAAGATTGATAACACAGGCAAAATAGCACTTTATGACGAGTACGCCGCCATCGATAGGCGAGTAACCAACCCTGCAGACGCAGTTGGCGGAGTCGCGGACAGCTACTACTATGCCCCAGGAGATCCCCGAGCCAATCAGACTGTTTTTGGTAACTTCAACCAAATTGCTCAGCTGAAGGATCTCCACCCCCATCTCCGCACCAGTGTTGCCATTGGCGGTTGGACCCTGTCCGGGAATTTCTCTACCGCCCTAGACACAGCGGCAGAGCGGGAAGTTTTCAATAATTCCGTTATCGACTTCCTTAAGAAGTACCCCGTGTTTGACGGCGTCGACTTCGACTGGGAGTATCCAGGTGGAGGCGGATTAGATGGAAATAGTGCATCTGCCCAAGATGGCGCGAACTACGCGGCAACACTAAAAGACCTTCGCAGCAAACTTGACATTCTTGGCCAACAAACTGGAAGATACTTCGAAATCACAGTAGCCTCTCCAGCTGGGACCGACAAAATCCCTGGCATGAACTTGCCAGAGTTGACCAAATACGTGGACTTCTACAACCTGATGTCCTACGACTTCCACGGAACATGGGAGAACTCAACAGGTCACCAGTCTGCCCTAACTGGGGATTCTGTCGGATACGACATCAGCACCGCCGTTAGTGCTTACCTGGAGAGCGGGGTCCCTGCCGACAAGATCGTCTTAGGTTCTCCTTTGTACACACGGGCTTGGACGGGTGTTCAGTCTAGTCCTGACGACTACGGTGTTGCAGACTTCGGATACAAAGACTCAAGTGCTGGTGCTGCTGCCGGAACATTTGAAAAAGGGAATTATGACTACAAAGATATTCTGAAGCAGTATCAAGCAGGCGGATGGAAAATGGTGTGGGACGATAATGCCCAAGCAGCATATCTCTGGAACCCAACAAGCAAAACGTTTAGCTCGTTCGAGACACCCGGAACAGTTGCTCTCAAGAGTGCCTGGGCCCGTGAGAAAGGTCTTCGCGGAATGATGTTCTGGGACTTGTCTAACGATGCCACAGGGGACAAGAACAGCCTGTTGAAAGCCGGATCAGACTACTGGCTCGAAGGTAAGAGTTTCGACCAAATCTCCGCGGCCTCCGGACTGAACTTTGACTACGTCGTTGGTGGAAATGGTGTGTTCGACTTGGCCCAAGTTCTAACCGACCCCAACTTTGCCAAGGGGACAACGAGCTTGACCCCCATCCCTATTCCCGTCCCCGTCCCAGGACCCGCCCCTGTACCGACTCCGGTGGTGCCGTCTCCAACTCCCACACCTACACCTACACCTACACCCACTCCTACACCGACCAATGGCACCACAGGCCGTGTGTTCCTAGCTAAGCCGGCGGCCGACGACATTGTGGGATTCGATCCTTCCCGCGATCGCATCGACTTCGGTGCCATAACGGTCCACAACCTGATCATCGCCAAGACCGAGACCGGCGAGGTAGCGATCGTCAATCCGTGGGCGGATATCCCCGAGTCTCAGGTGCTGCGCGGTATCAGCTACCGCGACCTCACGATGGCCAATTTCGGCGTCGTCCAGAACGAGCACCTGCGCCAGGACATCGGCGGGGTGCTCTCCTGGGAGCAGAACGTCGGCCCCCGGAACGGCAGCACGGTCTACGTGCGGTCGCATGAATATGGAGTCCAGCAGCGGATTGAGGGCTTTAATCCGGCCACAATGAAGCTGAGTTTCCTCTACTTCGGTACCCGCGAGCGGCTCTCGGTGACAGACACGACCGAAGGCATGTTGATCTCCACTCTGCCCACCAACCAGAGCATCCTGCTCGTGGGCATGACGAAGGCCAAACTCGTACCAGGGAATGTCGAATTCCATCACGATCAGATCGTGGAGGATGGGCTGGCGGGACCGTTCGGCCACCCCGCCAACCACTTCACGCTCGTCAGCCGGACATCGCTGCTGACTCCTACCGCTCCAGCAGGCCAAGTCACCGATGGCTATCAGACATCAATTGGCCTGCTCGTTCCCGGTGTCCATGATCACGGCACCATGCCGATGCCAACCCCTACACCTTCTCCTGCTCCGGTTCCTACTCCGGTTCCCAATCCCACTATCACTCCAACCCCCACACCTGTCAGTCCGTCCTCGTCGGATATTACTGCCAGTCTCACCCTCACTAGCCAGTGGAGTGGCACTTTTGAAGGCAAGGTTGTCCTGACGAACAACAGTGGCAGCGCTGTCTCTCAGTGGAGCACGACGTTCAACAGTCGCTATCAACTCCGCAACATAAGCGACTTCACCGTTACACAAATTCAGTTGGCTGACAAGTCTTGGCAGGTCACCCTCAAGCCACCAAGCTGGGGCTCCACAATCGGAGCTGGGGCCTCAGTCACTTCTTACGTCCAGGGTGCAATCCCCCAAGGAGTCTCTGTTTCCGCGGCCGACATTCTCATTGGTCAGAGCGCACCAGCAGTGGTTCCAGTTGCTCCTGTTGGGCCTACTACGCCTTTGGCCCCTAAAGACCCACTAACAAACCCGCTCGGCAAGAGCGTAGTCAACTTGGGTTCAACTACCACAAGCCTTACCGCTGCCGCTTCCTCTGCTGAGACTTTTGCTCTCTCCTACGCTTGGGGTCGTAAGTTGACCATTGATGGATTTGACACCAAAAATGACATCATTGATCTTCGCGGTTTCTGGGGAGAAGCCAAAGGAGCTGTTGGAGTAGCTACTACAGGGGGGACAGCGATTGACCTTGCCTTTAATAACCAGCGGGTTTTTCTTTCCGGAGTAGATGCGAGCCAATTAAACGGTTCTAATTTCCTAATATAGTTTCAGCTGGTGTTGTGACTCGATAGGTGTAGTCAACAACGGGTGGACCTCACCATCCCCAGGGATGGTGAGGTCTGCTCAGCCGCAATGGTGTTGGCGGGGCGTCACGAACTTCATGCAACTCTGGCGGCGCTGGGACAACCCATTCAGCGCTTGATCGCCAAAGCCACTGCAGGCAAGACCAACACTGATAGCAGGCTGCCGCCCAGCAGGGCCGCCCCAACTTCGGGTGACATCAAACCGGCCTGAACCTCCAAATAAGCAACCACAATCGGCAGATTCAGCGACTGGGAGACCAATAGCGAAAAGCGCAGCCTTTCGATGGGATCTGGCAAGGTGCGGCGGTACAGCAACCATTGGGGGAGGCCTCGAATCACGAGAATCCCCACCAAACAGACCAGCGGCCCCCAGGGGTTGGCCGCCACGGATGCCAAATCAAGCCGCGATCCAGCAACCACGAAAAATAACGGCACAAACAGGCCATAGGCCGAAGTCTCCAGCTGCTTCAGCACCGCTGAGGTCTGGGGGTTCTTGATATAGCGACGCATGACCAATCCGGCCAAAACCGTTCCCATCAAGATGTCGACCCCTAGATACACCGAGAGGGCGATCAAACCCACAATCAACAGGTAGAGCAGCTGCAGCGGCGTGGCCGAGGCAGTCCCAACCTGGGAGACCAGCCAGGGCCAACCCTTGGCCTGACGCATCTGAGCTGGCACCATCGCCAGCAGCCAGGCCACCATCACCACCAACGCCACGCTGAAGACCGTGGTGATCGGATCAGCGGAGCCCAGCAGGAGCGCCACCGCCAGCACAGGTCCCAATTGCCCCCAGGTGCCCGCACTGAGAAGCAGCCGTCCCAGCGGGGAGTCCCACTCCCCCGACTCCTGCAGGATCACCAGCAAGGTTGAAAGGGCCGTGGAGCTGAGGGCCACCACCAGCGCCACTGGCCGCAGGCCACCCCCAAGGGGCAGGGTCGATGCAACCAGCACCCCAACCCCCAGGGTTGCCAACCAGCCGATAGCCCCCAAGCGGCCCGAAACACCTCCCAAGGTCTTCTGATCAATGGTCAGACCGACCAGGGCAAAAATCAAACCCAGGCCGATTTTGGCGAACAAATCAAGGGCCGGATCTGGCTGAAGCCAACCCAGGCCAGACGGGCCCAAGCCAATGCCCCCGAGCATCAAAACTGCGACGGTGGGCACCTGGCCCCTGAAGGGCCGTGCCAAAAAAGGAGCCGCGGCCACCAAGGCAACGATCACCAACAGGCCCTGCAGACCTGTAGTCACAACAATCCTGCGCAGTCGTTCAAAACCTAGCCACGACCCCAAACCCGATGAATTGCCCTGTGAGCGCGCTGGCGTGAATGGATTGGGGTGGATGGAGTGGAGATCAAATGCATTGGGGCCAATGGCAAACCTTGGTGTCGCTCCTCCACCAAGCGGCCATTTCGTCGCCAGAGTGAAGAGAAGCAGCCCAACCCAGTAAGCACCATGGAATCCTCCGGGCTCACCCTCGCCACCGTGCTGGTGGCCACCAGTGGCCTATTCGTGCTGGCCACGTTGTTCTTCGGAACCAAAGGCGGCTACTACGACAGCGACGACTACGACGGCAACGGCACGGCCCACTAGGGATTGCTGAGCCGTTCCGCCTCGGGGCAATCCTCCGAGGTGATCACATCATCGGGGTCGCCACTGCGGCAGACGTAGGCCAGCCGGGTGCTCACCGCCCCAATCGACTCGAGCCGCACGCTCTCCTCCCAGGTGTGGGTCTCATCGTCGTCTTCGGCGTCGTAGCGGAGGGTGACCATGTCACCTTCGATAGCCACCACCAAGGCCTCCTCCACCCAGCGCTGTTGATCGCGCAGAAACACCCACACCGGGCGCTTCTCGCTGCAAAACTGATCGAGCTTTCGATGCAGCATGGGCCCCACCGGAGCTGCTGGCCTTCCAATCCTAGGCAAGCCCACCAGGGTTCAAGCTGTTCACCATGACCTTTTCAGTCCCAAGCTCCCCTCCCGGGGCCCCAGCCCACTCTGCAGAACAGATCCGCCTGCAACTGCGAAGCTGGCCCGAGGTGGAGGCCTACCTCCAAACCTGCAAGGGGGTGATCGTGCCCTTGGGTTCCACCGAACAGCACGGACCCACTGGCGCCATTGGCACCGATGCCCTCACCGCTGAAGCCGTGGCCCTGGAGGTGGGTCGCCGCAGCGGTGTGCTGGTGACGCCAGCCCAGGCTTTTGGCATGGCCGAGCATCACCTGGGCTTCGCCGGCACCGTGAGCCTGCAGCCCTCCACCCTGCTGGCCGTGCTCCATGACGTGGTGCTCTCCTTAGCCAGCCATGGCTTTGAGCGGATCTTCGTGATCAATGGCCACGGCGGCAACATCGCCACCGCCAAGGCGGCCTTTGCCCAGGCCTATGCCACCGCCGCAGCCCGGGGCTTGCCCCATGCCGATCGCCTGCGCTGCAAATTGGCCAACTGGTTCATGGCCGCACCGGTGATGCGCGAAGCCCGCAGCCTCTATGGAGATCGCGAGGGGCACCACGCCACCCCCAGCGAAATTGCCCTCACCCTGCACCTGGAGCCCAGCCTGCAGGCCAAGCAGCGCCCCCTGCCGGAAGCCGCCCCCGCCGGCCCCATCCACGGCCCAGACGATTTCCGCCGCCGCCATCCCGACGGCCGCATGGGCTCGGACCCCTACCTGGCCCAGGCCGACCACGGCGCCCGTTTTCTCGATCTGGCCGCCACTGCCCTCAGCAGTGATCTGGAAGCCTTCCTGGCCGAGGCGGCCTAACCGGCTAGCGTCCGTTCAAGTCCAAGGCCCCATCCAGCGCCATGAGCAAGATCTCCGCCGACGACGTCCGCAAGGTGGCAGGCCTGGCCCGCCTCGACCTTCCGGAAGACAAGATCGCCACGTACACCGGCCAGCTGGAGCGCATTCTCGAGTACGTGGCCCATCTCGAGCAGGTGGACACCGAGGGCGTGCCCCCCACCACCCGGGCCGTGGGAGTGGTGAATGTCACCCGGGAAGACGCCGTTGATCCCACCCCGGTGCGCGAAGAACTGCTTAACCTCTCGCCCCAACGGGAAGGAGATTTTTTCCGGGTGCCAAAAATCTTGGCTGATTAACCAATTAAAACGCGGCTTCGCCTAATCCACCTGCTCCTAGCGAACCGGTGAAATGGCGGTGCGGTGTAGCACTTCAAGCACGCGGCGACGGGCATGGCGCGTGGGCATTAAGGCGGCGATGGGACGCAACTTGCTGCGGCGCTTGCGGTGGCTACGCACGCCAAGGAAGATGTCGTAGAGGAAGTTGAAACCATCACTGCGGGTTTCAAACAAACCCAAGCGCTGGGGCGAACCCTTGGCATCCAAAATATGCTGGGTGGCGTGATAAGCCGGCCGGTATTCAAACCAGGGAATGGATGGCCAAAGGTGGTGGATCAGGTGATAGTTCTGACCCATGATCAGCCAATTCAAGGCGCGGCTTGGATACACCCGGGCGTTGTGCCAGCGATTGCGGGATTGAAAGGGCCGGTGGGGCAAATAATCAAAAAACAAACCCAAGGTGACCCCCACAAGCAAGGCCGGGGCAAACCAACAATTAAAAACGAAGTCGAGAAAGCCAAACTTCACAGCAGCAATGACGATGCTTGCAAAAATTGCGCGGGCAATTCCCCACTCCAGCAATTCATTGTGGCGCCACAAACGCCTTTGAAAGAAGAAAAACTCGTGATAGAAAAAGCGGGGCGCAATCAGCCACAAGGGGCCAAAGGTGCTCACGATGTGGTCGGGATCGTTCTTGGGGTCATTCACATGGGCGTGGTGCTGCAGGTGCACCCGCGTGAACACGGGGAAACTGAAGCCCAGCAGAAGGGCAGCGCCATGGCCCATCAAGCCATTCCAGAAGCGGTTGGGATGGGCGGCGTTATGGCAGGCATCGTGAATCACCGTGCCCTCCAGATGGAGCGCCAAAAAGCCTGTGGCCAGAAGCACGCCTAAGGGCCACTGGCCCACAAACCAACCCCAGATGGTCAGGGCGGCCAAGGCATAGCCACCCAAAAACAAGACCACCGTTGGATTCCAGGCGTCTGGCGGATCAAGAAATTCCTTCGGAACAGAGCGCGGCAACGGGGCACTGGCTGGGGCGAAGGCAGCAGAATCAAGCCCAGCAGCGGGTCCTGCGGCAGGAGCTGAGATGCCAGTCAGAGCCTGTGTCATTCCAGAACCTGCGCCATAACCACCCCCAAATACAGCCAGTTAGAAGAGTCGCGCCAAACGAGTCCGTAGACCCATTGAGTGCGTGCAACTTAAGAAACTGCGGATGCCCACCGGGGGACTTGAACCCCCACGACCTAAGCCACTGGTACCTAAAACCAGCGCGTCTACCAATTCCGCCAGATGGGCAGGGCCCGACTCTAAGGACCCGACCCCAGGCCTGGCCAAAATGGGGGCATCCACGTCCAAGACCATGGTTGCCACCCTGGGTGGCCTGGCCGCCCTGCTGGTCGGTCTGGCGATCCTGCTGTTGCCCTTGCTCGCCACCGAGCTGAGCCGACCCCGCGACTCCGCTTGGGGAGCTGTGATGCTGCTGCTGGGCCTGGTCGTCGTCAGCAGCCGTGATCGCCTCACCGGCGCCCCCATGCTGGCTGTCCTGTGCGGCGGCCTACTCATTGGCCGCCTGGCCGTGGAAGTGGGCCAGGGCCGCTGGCGCCAGCTCACAGGCGAGGAGCAAACCCGACTGGGCTCGATCGAGCGCTGGAGGAGCAGCCTCCAGCAACTGGGTGCCACCACCGCCAAGCTCTCCAGCCTTGTCGGCACAGCCATTAGTGGCCTGGGCGGCTGGTTCGGAGCCCTAAGACAACCCAAAACCACCACCAAGCGCTGGATCCGGCCAGAGGCGCCCCCCACCGTGGTGGTGAGCTCGCTGGTGGAGGTTGAGGCCCTGATCCAAGCAGCAGACGACAACCAGGCGGGATAATCCCCCTTCTGATGCCTTAGGCGACGTGTCCGCAAGCTCCGCCTCCACTACGGCCAACTACAAGGACACGCTGAACCTGCTGCAGACGCCTTTCAACATGCGGGCCAACGCCAAGGTGCGTGAGCCTGAGCTCCAGGCTTTTTGGGCCGAAACCCAGCTCTACGAGCGACTCAGCCAGCACAATCCCGGCGAGAGCTTCACCCTCCACGACGGCCCCCCCTACGCCAATGGGGCCCTGCACGTGGGCCATGCGCTCAACAAAATCCTCAAGGACATCATCAACAAAACCGCCCTGCTGCAGGGCAAAAAAGCGCGCTTTATCCCAGGTTGGGACTGCCACGGCCTGCCGATTGAGCTGAAGGTGCTCCAAGGGCTGGGCAGCAGCGAACGGCAAGCCCTCACCCCGATCAGCCTGCGCCAAAAAGCCCACGCCTACGCCCTCGAACAGGTGGAGGGCCAGAAGCAGGGCTTCCAGCGCTGGGGCATCTGGGCCGACTGGGAGCAGCCCTACCTCACCCTCCACAAGGACTACGAAGCCGCCCAAATCGGCGTGTTTGGCCAGATGGTGCTGGCCGGCCACATCTACCGGGGCCTGAAACCAGTGCACTGGAGCCCTAGCTCCCGCACGGCCCTCGCCGAAGCCGAACTCGAATACCCCGATGGCCACACTTCACCGAGCGTTTATGTGGCCTTCGCGGTGGACCAGCTCCCCGAGGCCCTCGCCAGCAAGCTCGCTGCCGTTGGGCTCACCAGCGCCCAGCTGGATGTGGCCATCTGGACCACCACCCCCTGGACCCTGCCCGCCAACCTGGCGGTGTCGGTGAATGCCAACCTCAGCTACGCCATTTGCCAGGCCCGCACTGAAGGCGCTCCTGAAGCTGCTTCAGAAGGTGCCAGCAACCGCTACCTGGTGGTAGCAACCGATCTGGTGGAGAGCCTGCAAACCAGCCTGGGCCTGCAGCTGGAGCCGCTGCTGAGCGTGAAAGGTGCTGAGCTGGAGGGGATCCTCTACCGCCATCCCCTGCTGGAACGCACCAGCCCGGTGGTTTTGGGCGGCGACTACATCACCACCGAAACCGGCACGGGCCTGGTGCACACCGCCCCAGGCCACGGCGTGGACGACTTCAACACCGGCAAAAAGTACGGACTGCCCGTGCTCTGTCCCGTGGATGAGGCCGGCAACCTCACCGAAGAGGCGGGGCCCTTTGCCGGCACCAACGTGCTCAAGGACGCCAACCCCACGATCATCGAGGCCCTCAAAGACGCCGGGGCCTTACTGGCGGAACACCGCTACGAGCACCGCTACCCCTACGACTGGCGCACCAAAAAACCGACGATCTTCCGGGCCACCGAGCAGTGGTTTGCCTCGGTGGAGGGCTTCCGCAGCCAGGCCTTAGCAGCCATTGCCGAGGTGGAGTGGCTGCCCGCCAGCGGCCGCAACCGGATCGAATCGATGGTGGGCGAACGGGGCGATTGGTGCATCTCCCGCCAACGCACCTGGGGCGTGCCCATCCCGGTCTTCTATCACCGCCAAACCGGCGAGGTGCTGCTCAACGAAGCCACCCTCAGCCACATCCAGGCCCTGATTGCCGAGCACGGCGCCGACGTGTGGTGGGAACGGGATGAAGCCGGGCTCCTGCCGGAGGCCTATGCCAACCAGGCCGAGCACTGGCGCAAGGGCACCGACACCATGGACGTGTGGTTCGACTCCGGGTCGTCTTGGGCCGGGGTCTTGGGCGGCATCAGCGGCCAAACGCCCCGGGTACCCGAGCTCCAGTACCCCGCCGATCTCTACCTGGAGGGCTCCGACCAACACAGGGGCTGGTTCCAATCCAGCCTGCTCACCTCGGTGGCCGTCAACGGCCACGCCCCCTACAAGCGGGTGCTCACCCACGGCTTCACCCTCGATGAGAAGGGCCGCAAGATGAGCAAATCCCTGGGCAATGTCGTTGATCCAGCGGTGCTGGTGGAAGGCGGCAAGAACGAAAAACAGGAGCCCGCCTACGGCGCCGACGTGTTGCGGCTTTGGGTGAGCTCGGTCGACTACTCCGCCGATGTGCCTCTGGGACCGGGGATCGTCAAACAGCTCTCCGACGTCTACCGCAAGGTGCGCAACACCGCCCGCTACCTGCTGGGCAACCTCCACGACTTCAACCCCAAACCCGCAGCCGAAGGCGGCGATGCCATCCCCTACGCCGAGCTGCCCCTGCTCGATCAATGGATGCTGCAGCGCACGGCGTCGCTGATCGCATCGGTGGGTGCCGATTTCGAGCGCTATGAGTTCTACCGCTTCTTCCAGGCCCTCCAAAACTTCTGCGTGGTCGACCTCTCCAACGTCTACCTCGACATTGCCAAAGACCGCCTCTATGTGAGCTCTGCCGATGCCTACCGCCGGCGCAGCTGCCAAACCGTGCTGGCCCTGGTGGTGGAGCGGCTCGCCGGCCTGATCGCCCCGGTGCTGTGCCACATGGCCGAAGACATCTGGCAGAACCTGCCCTACCCGGTGGCCGAGAAGTCGGTGTTTGAGCGGGGCTGGCCCACCGCCCCGGCGGAGTGGGCCGCAGCCGATCTCGAAACGCCCATGGCCCAGGTGCTCGAGCTCCGGGCCCAGATCAACCGCCAGCTCGAGCAGTGCCGCAGCCAAGGGGATCTCGGCGCCTCCCTGGAGGCCCAGGTGCACCTGGAGCTCGGCCCCGAAACCAGCCCTGAGCTGCGCGGTGCCCTGCAATGGCTGGAGCAGAGCAGCCACCCTGAGGTCGACAACCTGGCCGATTGGCTGCTGGTCTCTGGCCTGGTCATGGAACCCGGCCAAGCCACGGTTTTGGACGAAAACAAGGTGTTGGCCGAAGCCACAGAAGGGGGCGTGGGCGTGCAGATCGCCAAAGCGGCCGGTGAGAAATGCGAGCGCTGCTGGCACTACGAGAGCAACATCGGCAGCCACAGCAACCACCCCACCCTGTGTGGCCGTTGCGTAGGCGTGCTGGAAGCCTGATCAGGCCACGAACCCAGCTAGAGCCAGGCAGCTGGCTCTAAAAACACGTCTGGATCCGATGGGCCTGCCAACACCTGCTCAGCGGCGGGGTTGAGGGGGCCCGCCAGCAGCGATGCCGTTTGAATCAGGGCACCCTCTGGCAGGGCTGATTGGTCGGGATCAAAGGCGGTGGGATGGGTGGTGCTGCTGGAGAACCCCCGAAAGATCAACAGCTCGAAGGGCTCGCCAACCAAAAGCCCTGCCAGCCGCAGCACCCGATCCGGCCGCTGGCTACTGATCGCTTCCAACTGGCTCAATGACTGGCTCAACACAGGGACTCTCCAGCGCTGATCAAAACTCCCCCGCCACCCGGCCCTGCTTGGGCAAGCGCACCAGCAGCCACTGCAGCAGGCCCACCACGTAGGCCACCAGGGCCACATAGCCCACAAAGCCCGCAATGGTGGCGGTCCAATTGGCCCCAAACACAAAGCCAAACAGCCCAGTCACCTGGTCATTGAGGCCCTGGGGTGCCTGCAGCCAAACGGCACAGCGGGGACCCGTCATCGCCGCCTTGCCCAGGCAAGCCAGGCTGGTGAGGCTGAACAACGCGCCGGCCAAAGCCCAAAGGGTCAAACTCCAGCGCCAAATCCGAACCGTGAGGGGCAGCGCTCGCCAGGGGGGCAGATCCGCCAGCTCCTCGTTGAGATCCACCCAGAACCACACCGCCCCGACCAACAGCAGTTGACCAACCAAAACCAGCACAAAACCCAACGGGCGCTGGTTGGCGAGGAGCAGGGTGCTGATCAATAACAAACTGGCCACCTTCCAATAGATCTGCATCAAGCGCACCAAGGCGCCCTCGCGGCGCACCGCGGCCCAGATCAACAACACCAGGGGCAAGCCCAGGCTGAAAACAACCGCCAAGCGGTAGTCGAGCCACACCAGGGAGCGGTAAAGCGTTTCTGGCACAGCCACAGGCACGGGATTGGTTCGGTAAGACGCCATTATCCGCGGCCCCCGGCTGGAGATAGGGTCAAACCATGGCTGCGTTTCCCTTGCCGAGCTGGTTGGCGTTTCTGCAAGGCTCCAGTGCCAAGGCCCCCTGGTGCCGGACTGCCCTTGCCACAGAAGCCTCACTGCAAGGGGCCGTGGACGCCATTGCCAAGCAGTTGCATGGGAGCGGCCCAGCCGATTTGGCCCTGGTCTTTGCCTCCGCCAGCTACGCCAGTGACCTGCAG
>CAMDEM010000024.1 GCA_945896675.1 Cyanobium sp. NIES-981 | reverse complement strand
GCCCTTGATGTACCCATCAGCCTGTTGCGGCGCCTGCTCCCGCTCAACCGGGGCGCGTCCCTGGTGATTGTGGTGGTGAGCGTGGTTGTGGTGGGTGGGTTGCTATCCCAGCTGCTTCTGCCCGAATTGGTCGACCAAATCCATGAGCTCACCAACCTCATTCCGATCGTTTACCAACGGCTAATCGTGCTGGCAGGGCAGATACCGGGCCTGCCAAACCTGGAAAACCAATTGCTTCAGCCCGGCACCTTGGAACGGTTGCAACCGGTGGGGACCCAAATCCTTGGCCTGGCTGGAGGCGCCGCCAGCTCAACGGTCCAATTGGTGTTGATGGCCCTATTGGCCATTTTGCTCGCCCTCGATCCCAGGAGCCACCAAAAAATCCTGATCGCCATCACCCCAGAGCTCTGGCGCCATAAAACCCGGGAGGTGCTGGCCGAATGCCGCCAAGCCCTGGGGGGCTGGCTGGCGGGGATGACCCTCTCAGCGGTGAGTGTCTTCCTGCTCACCTGGGCGGGATTGGCGGTCTTGAAAGTTCCCCTGGCCCTCTTAAGCGGCCTGGTCTGCGGCATGTTGACCTTTGTGCCCACCATCGGTCCATCGGCGGCAACCCTGTTGCCCTTGGCCCTGGCCTTGCTGGTCTCCCCCGCGACCGTGGTTCAGGTGTTGGTGCTGCGGCTGATCTTGCAGAACGTGGAGGCTTTTCTCATCACGCCGCTGCTATTGAGCAGGACCGTGAATTTGCTACCCACCATTTCGCTGATGGCCCAATTGTGTTTAGGCGCTCTCCTGGGTCTCCCTGGGGTGCTGCTGGCCCTCCCCCTGGTGGTTGTCCTCCAGGTGATCTGTGAAGAAGTGGTGGTCAAAGAAGTGATGGACCGCTGGGTCTAACGGGCGACCGCTCCTCTGGTGATGGCAGCTCAGCGGTAGTGGCGCACCAGGGACGGCATCAACGCCAACACAGCGACAGCCAAGGGGTGGGCCGCCAGGGCTGCACTGAAACTTGTGACCGTGAAATGGTCAGCGAGCAAGACAAGCTCCACCCGCAAATCCCCGAGGGCCAGAGCCCCAAGCAAGGCTGGAATGAGCAGGCGGCCTGGCAGGTTACGGCTGGTCAAATGGGGCCTCAACAGAGAAATTCAAGGACGCAACCTCAAGGGCACACGTTCAGGCAGGAAACCTCAAACCTTTGACTTAGCGAGCACGGGCAGCAGCGTTGGTGCCACCCCAATGCTTGACCAGCTGCCCACGGCGATGCCAATGGTGAGGGCTACGGCAAACCAAAACAGACTCGCACCGCCAAAAAAGATCAGCCCAAGCAGGGGGAGCAGGGTGGTGAAGGAGGTGTAAAGGGAACGGGTCAAGGTGGCATCAACAGCCACATCGACTTGCTCGGTCAATGGCAAATCGGCGAGGGTCGTGCGCTGTTCCCGGATCCGGTCGAATACAACCACCGTATCGGTCACCGAATAGCCAGCGACGGTGATCAGGGACACGGCAAACAAAGAATCCACCTCCACCCCAGCAATCAGCCCCAGCCAGGCAAAGGCTCCGCAGGTGATCAACACGTCGTGGCCGAGGGCGAACAAAGCCAAAAAGGCAAAGACGCCGTCGTAGCGGAAGGTGATGAAGGCAGCAATCCCTATAAAGCTGACCACCAACGACACAACACTGCCCTTGAGCAACTGTTGACCCAGGGTGGGGCCAATGGTGTCAACGGAGATGCTTTCTGGATTCAGGGGGCCCGCAATGGCCTGCATCTCCTGCACCAAGGCTGACGCCTGGCCTGGATTGAGGTCCTGAACCCGCAGCACCAGGGACTGGCCTTGATCCAGCACCTGAACCGATGCATTGCCAAGGTTGGGGGAGCTCTCGCCCGGTTCGGCCGGCAACGTCAACGACGCGAGGGCCCGTTGGATCTCGGGGGCAGAGATGGCAGAACAGCCGCCCGCAGCACAGCTGCGTTCCAGCTGGATCTGGGTGCCACCGGTGAAGTCGAGGCCGGGTTTGAGCGGGGCATGGATCCCAGGATTCAGCCAACTCACCAGCAGGCCAATCACGCTGAACACGGCCGCCAAGCCTGAACCCAGCCAGGCGGTGCGGCGATGGCGGCTAATTCGGAAGCGGGGCTCGGGGACGTTCATCAGGAAGCTTTCGCGGGCAGTTGCGTCGCAGGGAGGAAGTAGGTGGGCTGGCGCAGGGCCGCGTAACTCATCAACACCCGCAGGATGGTGCGAGAGCAGGTGAGGGCTGTGAACAAACTCAGCAGCAGACCAATCGCCAGGGTCACGGCAAAGCCCTTAACCAAGCCCGTACCCAGGGCAAAGAGGGCGATACAGCTGATCAATCCGGTGACATGGCCATCAATGATCGAGGAGAAGGCCAAAGAGAAGCCCGTATCAATCGAGCGGATCAAGGTGTTGCCCGATCGCAACTCCTCCTTGACCCGTTCAAAGATCAGCACGTTGGCATCCACAGCCATGCCAATCGAGAGGATGAATCCAGCAATTCCCGGCAGGGTAAGGGTGACGGGAATCAGCGAATAGATCGCCAGGTTGAACAGGGAATAGAGGGCGAGCGCCAAAACTGCCACAACCCCGGGCAGCCGGTAGACAACCACCATGAACACGGCCACCAAGACAAGGCCCGAAAGGGCCGCCACCAAGCTGCGGCGGACATTCTCCGTTCCCAAGGTGGCGCCAATCGTGCGCTGCTCAATCACCTTGACCGGCAGGGGCAAGGAGCCGCCCTTGAGTTGAACCTCTAAATCCCGCGACTCATCGGCCGTGAAATTACCGGTGATGCTGGCCGCGCCGCCCGTAATCCCAGCCGCCTGGAATTGGGGGCCCACGCTGGCTTCACTAATCGAGCGGCCGTCCAAAACAATCCCGAGCAACCGGCCGGTACCGGCGATGTTTTGGGTGAGGGCTGCGAACTTCTCGCCGCCTTCGCGGTTAAACGACAGGGTCACATCCCAGCCACTGCCGGCCTGTTGTTGCTGGCGACCAGCACCGACCAAATCCTTACCCGTGAGCTCAGATGGTTCAAAGAGCGCCACGATTTTTTGATTCACCGTGCTGAGGAGCAGCTCCAGCGATTCGGTTTGGCTGCTGCCAGGGGGCACCGCAATACCCAGGGCCTCAAGGGCTTTGGCGAGCTCTTCTGCCTTGATCTTGACCTGGGCTGAGTCAGAAGCGGCGGAATCGGCAGCGGCAGGATCGGTGGACTCCTTGATTTCGGTTTGGACAAGGGCAGCCGTGGCCTGACGCTTGAGCTTGAGCAGCCCCTGCATTTCGCTATCGGTTCCAGGCTTTTGGGCTCGGAATTCGAGCAGGGCGGTAGTGCCTAAAACCTTGGCAGCACGGCTTGGATCCTGCTCACCAGGCAACTGCAACACCAGTTGGTCATTGCCAACGGTTTGCAGGGTGGCTTCCGAGACCCCCAGACCATTGATGCGCCGATCCAGCACTTCCTTGACGGCTTCAAGCTGTTCTTTCTCCACCTTTTTGATGGCCCCACTGGGCATCACCTGGAGGGTGAGCTGGCTGCCCCCTTGCAGATCCAACCCCAAAGGCGGGGGAACATTCAGAACCAGCGCTGCAGAGGCAATGGCAAGGGCGAGGATCAGGGCTAACCACCCCTGTTGACGGGCCATCTCAGATCTGACCCGCTTTGAGCTGGTGGGCTGCCGTGACGATCTGGTGGGGCTGAATGATCGTCAAATTTTCCAAGGAACCGTTGTAGGGGGTCGGGATGTCCTGGGAAGAAAGGCGGATGGGGCGGGCATCGAGGTCGTCGAAGCAATGCTCCGTAATCAGGGCAATCAACTCAGCCCCGATTCCTCCGGTCTTCATGCATTCCTCCACCACAATTACCTTGTGGGTTTTACGGATCGACTTAGCGATCGTGGCCATATCAAAAGGCTTGAGGCTGATCAAATCAATCAACTCCACATCCACTCCATCACTTTCGAGCTGCTCGACAGCCTTCAGGCAATGGTGACGCATGCGTGAGTAGGTGAGGATGGTCACATCCTTGCCCTCGCGCACCACTTCAGCTTGGTCAAGGGCACAGATGTAATCGCCCTCAGGAATGTCTTCGGAGAGGTTGTAAAGCAAGACGTGCTCAAAAAAGAGCACCGGGTTGTTATCCCGAATAGCGGCCTTCATCAGGCCTTTGGCATTGGTGGGGGTACTGACCGCCACGATTTTGATGCCTGGCACGGCGTGGAAATAGGCCTCAAGCCTCTGGCTGTGTTCTGCGCCAAGCTGGCGGCCAACCCCACCCGGGCCACGCACAACGGTGGGAATTGTGTAATTGCCCCCGCTGGTGTAGCGCAACATCCCCATGTTGTTGGAGATCTGGTTGAAAGCGAGCAGGAGAAAGCCCATGTTCATGCCCTCCACAATCGGCCTCAAGCCCGTCATGGCCGCACCCACAGCCATGCCCGTAAAAGCGTTCTCAGCGATGGGGGTGTCCAGCACCCGCAGCTCGCCGTATTTCTCGTAGAGGTCCTTGGTCACCTTGTAGGAACCGCCGTACTGGCCGACGTCCTCCCCCATCACACAAACGTGGGGATCCCGATCCATCTCTTCGTCGATGGCTTCGCGAAGGGCGTTAAACAGCAGCGTCTCTGCCACGTGTTGGCGTGCACCGTATGGGCGCCAACCTATCTCAGCCTCCGGCAGCGAAGGTCGAGAGCAGCAGCACCGAGAGCAGCATCCCTGGCAGAAGCAGGGTCACCAGCAAGCCCAAGTCGTGGGGAGTCATGAATCGAAATTAGGCCGTTTCCTTGGCCGTACCGGGCAAAAGACTGCGGATAAACACCAAAAACAGCCCCAAGCCAATGAAGCCAAAACTGAACGTGGCCAGAAAGGACATGCCCACAACCAGGGTCTTCATGGCCGTGGCGATGCTTTGGGCGATGGCCGAGCTGTATTGGGGGGGGTGCAGGGCGTAGTGGGTCACCACTTTTTGGCTCAGGCCCAAACAAAGCCAGCCCAACAGCACGGCCGTGAGGGAACCGGAAAGAAAGCTCAAGGGGCCCTTGCGGGGCTTGGGGGTTGGCTCGGCCACCTGATCGGGCTCTGCAGCGGGTTGGGGCGTCAACTGATCCATCAATCCAGGCTGACACCCTTGGGTACAAAGCCACAGCTCCAGGCCTCAAACCCCCCAGCGATCAGTTGGGTTTCGAGCTGCTGCTGGGCCGCCTGGGCCCTGGGCAAAGAATCAAAGAGGGCAAAGGAACTGGGACCCGAGCCACTCATGGCCACAGCCAGGGGAGTGGTGGGGCCATCCAGCTGGCGCAACAGGGCAAGGCCCTGCTGGACACTCTCCACTTCAGGCTCAACCACCAACTGCAGGTCGTTGCGCAAGGGCGGAACTGCAACGCCGCTGGCGAGCGCCTGGAGCAACGGGCCCGTGCGGACGGCCTTGCGCCGCTGCTCGAACTCGTCCTCTTGATCCAGGTAGAAATCGCCCCGCATCGCCTTGCAGCGCCCATAGGCCCAGGGGGTACTCACGTGGGAAGCGGGATGCTTGATCAACAGCACCGCCAAGGCTGGGCTTGCTGGCGGATCAACGGGCTCAAGCTGCTCTCCGCGGCCAAAGCAAAGCTGGGTCCCCCCATCCAGGCAAAAGGGCATGTCGGAGCCAAGCTGGGCCGCCATCAGCAGCAGATCAGGGGCTGAAAATCCCAGGCCCCAGAGGGCATTGAGCCCCACCAGGGCCGCCGCCCCATTGCTGGACCCCCCTGCAAGGCCCGCCCCGATGGGGATGCGCTTCTGAAGTTGGATCTGGGCCCCCAGCTCGGGGAAGCCGGAACGGGAGCGCAACATCTCGGCCGCCTGGACAATCAAATTGCTGCCATCGGTGGGCAGGTCGGCCCGATTGGTGCTGAGGCGAATGGCGGCGTCGGCCGTGGTCTGCAACACCAAGGTGTCGGCCAGGTCGATGGTTTGCATCACCATCGCCAGTTCATGGAAACCGTCGGGGCGCAGGCCCAGCACCTCGAGGTGCAAGTTGATTTTGGCGGGTGCTGATACCTTCAGTTCTGCCATCGCAACGCCGCTAGGGCCGGGCCGGGGTTGGTTGATTCAAACCGGCCGCCAGGGCCACCCACTGCAAAGGGGCAACCTCCTGGGGCCGTTGTTGCAAGGTGATGCCCACCTCCAGGGCCAGGGCCTCAAGGGCATCGGCCCCCAACAGGCCCGCCAGGCTGTTGCGCAGCATCTTGCGACGGGCCGCAAAACAACGCTTCAGCAGCTGTTCCACCCGGCGGGCCAGGGCCGGATCCAGCCGCTGCTCCACGGGGAAGGGATCAATCGCAATCACTTCCGACATCACCTTGGGCGGCGGCTGAAAGCAACGCGGCGGCACCGGACACACCGATTGGCAGTGCCCCAAGAGCTGCATGCGCACGCTCAGGGCTGAGTAGCTGCTGGTGCCCGGTAGGCAGCGGATCCGCTGGCCCACCTCCTGTTGCACCAACAACACCAGGCGCTGGTAGGGAATCGCCACGGGCCGATCCAAACGACCCACCAAGCGCTCCAGCACTGGGCCCGTGATGTTGTAAGGAATATTGGCGACCACCTTGGTGGCCTCCGGCAACGCCACCGCCAAGGCATCCCCGGCGGTGAGCTGAAACCTCGGGTTATTGCCGAAGCGTTCCTGCAGTCCCAGCACCAGATCGCGATCGAGCTCCACCGCAGCCACCGACTCGGCCGGAGTGTCAAGGAGCCGTTCGGTCAGGGCCCCCCGGCCGGGCCCCACCTCCAGGATCCGATCGCCGGCGGTGACTTCGGCCGCTGCAACGATCCGATGGAGAACCCCCTGGTCCACCAACCAGTGTTGGCCGAAGCGCTTGCGCGCGCGGTGGGCAGCAAAGCTCATGGGCAGGCCAGGGATCCCTCCAGATTGCCTGTTAGCCCAATCGAGCTGTTATCCAACTTCGGTTGTTAGCCAAATCCGGCTGTCAGAGAGATCCAGCGCACCGGTTGAAGGGCAGGCGCGAGGGGCACCAGGGCAACCACAACCTGGAGTGAGCATCCCTGCCATTGGGGATGATCGGCCAACCAGCAGCGCCAGGCCTGCTCGAGCCGGTTTCGCTTGCGGCGGTGCACGGCGCCCACCCCCCAGCCATCGGGGCCGCAGCGGCGCCGGCCCTTGACTTCGACCAGCAACAGCCTGCCGGGTTTTTCGACCAGCACATCGATTTCGCCCCACCGGCAACGCCAATTGCGAACCACCAATTGCCAACCCTGCTGCTGCAGGAGACCCAGGGCCCGCTGCTCCGCCCAGGCTCCCTGCAGGCTCGTGCTGCGGCGCTGGGCGTCGGGGTGTTGGGATTTGGAATACATGCCAGGGGAGCCCATGGCAAAACGCGCAGACCCAACACCAGTGCCCCGGGTGTTCCATTCCTAGGCTTGCCCCAGCAAGAACCCAGCCATGCGTAACCAGCCAAGGTCCCCACGGTTTGCTGTCCCCAATTGGTGGCAGCGCCCGCTGCTGGCCTTGGCGGCCGTACTGGTCCTCTGGTGGTCACCCCAGCCAGCGGCTGCGGCGATGGATGTGGCCAAGCAAGTGCTGATCGGTGCCGACTTCAGCGGCCAGGAGCTGCGGGGGGCGACCTTCAATCTCACCAACCTGCGCGACGCCACCTTTGCCGGCTCCGATCTCCAGGGGGCAAGCCTGTTTGGCGCCAAATTGCAGGACGCCGACATGAGCAACACCAACCTGCGCGAAGCCACCCTGGATTCTGCGGTGTTTGAGGGCACCAACCTCACCAACGCCGTCATGGAAGACGCCTTCGCCTTCAACACCAAATTCAGAAACGTGGCCATCGAGGGCGCCGATTTCACCAACGTGCCGTTGCGGGCCGATGCCCTCAAAACCCTCTGCGCGACGGCCACTGGCACCAACCCCGTCACGGGGCGAGCCACCAGAGCCACCCTTGGTTGCAGCTGAGGGGACACCACCATGAGCTTTGACACCCGCAGTCTTGAGCGCCTCCAGGAGCTGGGTCGGACCCTGCCCCAACCCCTGGCAAGCCCCACCCCCGCCACCAAATCCCAGCCCAAGCCCAGTGAAAGGCGCCACCGGGTGGAGATCGAGGACGATCCCCAAGCCCTGTTTCGGGAGTTGATGCTGGTCAGCCCGGATGGCACCGTGCCCCCCCATTTGATGGCGCGGCTCAAGGAGGCTGAAAGCCGCCAAAAGCCCTTGCAACAGCCCCCCAGACCTGGTCAAGCGCCCGGTCAACAGCCTGGAGGGAATCCGGCCCAGCAACAGCGGGGCCAGCAAAAGCAAACCAGCCTGGGTAAACCGGATCCCCGCACCGCCAAGGAGCATGGGGAGCTCTACACGGCCTTCCAGCAATTGCTGCTTGAAGACGAGGGTGATTGAGACCCCGTGCTTGAGCACGACGGTGCCTGAGGAACACGCCGCCTGACTTCCGGCGGAGGTGCAACCCCTATCCTGACCTCCAACAATTCAGTATCCATGGCCATTCGCATCGGCATCAACGGTTTTGGTCGCATCGGCCGGCTTGCCTTCCGCCGCGCCTGCACCCTCGGCGATGTGGAGGTGGTGGGCATCAACGATCTCATCGACGTTGACTACATCAGCTACATGCTCCGCCACGATTCCACCCATGGCCGCTTCAGCGGTGACGTGCGGATTGAGAACGGCCAGTTGGTGGTGAACGGCAACCGCATCCGCATCAGCGCCGAGCGCGATCCCAACAACCTCAACTGGGGCGCCATCGGTGTGGATTACGTCCTGGAGAGCACGGGCTTTTTTCTCACCGACGAGGCCGCCCGCGCCCACATCACGGCCGGCGCCAAGCGGGTGGTGATGAGTGCCCCGTCCAAGGACGACACCCCGATCTTCGTGATGGGTGTCAACAACCACACCTACGCCGGCCAGGCGATCGTGTCCAACGCCAGCTGCACCACCAATTGCCTGGCGCCGATCGCCAAGGTGGTCAACGACAACTTCGGCATCGTGAGCGGTCTGATGACCACGGTGCACGCCACGACCGCCACCCAAAAAACCGTGGATGGACCTTCGGTGAAGGATTGGCGCGGGGGCCGTGGTGCCGGCCAAAACATCATTCCCTCCTCCACCGGCGCCGCCAAGGCCGTGGGTCGGGTGATTCCTGAGCTCAACGGCAAGCTCACGGGCATGGCCTTCCGGGTGCCCACCCCGAATGTGTCGGTGGTGGACCTCACCGTGAACCTGGCCACACCGGCCAGCTACGAAGCCATCAAGGCCGCCATGAAAGCGGCCTCCGAGGGTCCCATGGCCGGCGTCCTTGGCTACACGGAAGACGACGTCGTCTCCACCGATTTCCTGGGTGAATCCTGCACCTCGGTCTTTGATGCCGGAGCTGGTCTTGCCCTCACCGACACCTTCGTGAAGTTGGTGAGCTGGTATGACAACGAGTGGGGCTACAGCTGCAAGTGCATCGATTTGATGCGCCACATGGCCACGGTTGCCTGACGGTTTCTTGTCGGTTGCTGAACAGTTTGTTGCAAGTGCAGCACGCTGAAGTATCAAAGGGCATTGGAGTCTCCAGTCGATGCCCATGATCCAGTCCTTCACCACCGCTTGGAGCCGTTCCTTCGACTACCGCGGCAAGTCCACCAGAGCTGATTTCTGGTGGTTCCAACTGGCCGACATCATCGTGTTTCTGGTCTTGTCAGCGCTGGCTACGGCGACCGCCGAGTCCGTCCCTGGCCTGTCGGCCCTTCCGGTCGTCTATGCCATTGCTCAGATTCTTCCCCATCTGCCCCTATCCATTCGCCGGTTGCGCGATTCGGGCAAGCCATGGCCATGGTTTTTCATCCAGCTTGTGCCCTTTATTGGTGGCATCTGGTTGATCGTGCTGTTCTGCCAGCCTTCGATCCCCGGCTGAATGACCAGCGCCCTTGCGCCAGATGATTGGCGTCGCATCCGTGACGCCCTTCGTTACCAAGCCCGCGACCTCCATCACCGCTCCTATGGGGTGCATGGAAGTCGTCGGGAATTGCTTTGGGAAGAGATGGATCGCTGCCTTGCCTTGGCCGACCAACTCGAGCAACCCAGCCAACCTTGAGACAGCGGGGGAACCAGTTGATGGTTTCTTCCGCTCTCTTTGGCTTCCCTTGATCTCGGATCCCCTGGCCAGCCGGCCCTTGGCCAACAAGCCCCTGGCCTCATCGACTGCGTGGGCTTTTCCGGCCCCACAATCGAGCAGTTTGTTGTGGAGCGGGCTGGCTATCCGGCGGCAGTGGCCTTGATCTTTGCCCAGGCACTCCAACGCTGCATGGCCAGTGGCGATCGCCCGGCGAAGTTGCTGGATCATCTGAGCCCCACTTCACCCCTGGGCTCTCCCACCTCGCTGGCAGCGGCCGCACCAGCGATCCATTTGGACTACCGCTATCTGCTGCGGCTGGTTTCGCCCAAAAGCCAGCGCTTAAGCGTGGCCTGCTGGCGGCGCTATGCCGGCGGTCTGGGCTGGCAACGGCGCTGCGGACCGATGCCCCTCGAGCGCTTTGTGGCGCGCTTTCTGGAGGTGCCTGCCCCACCCCTCTCAACCGGGGGGCCCGCACTCAAGCGGGATCGCGCCTGCCTTCGCGGTGCATCCAGCTGATCCAATCGGCCGAAATTTGCTTCGGGCACACGGCTTCGCATTCAAGGTTGTTGCTGCAGCTGCCAAAGCCCTGCTGCTCCATCTCGGCCTGCATGGCCCGGGCCCGATGGCTCCGCTCAGGTTGGCCCTGGGGTAATTGGGCCAGATGGGCCAACTTGGCCGCCACAAACAAGCTGGCCGAGGCATTGCGGCAACTGGCCACACAGGCCCCACAGCCAATGCAGGTGGCCGTGTCAAACGCTGAGGCCGCCTGCTCCTTGCCGATCAAGGTCCCATTGGCCTCGGGGGCATTGCCGGTGTTCACCGAGCAATAGCCACCCGCGCCAATCAGGGAATCCAAGCTGGCGCGATCCACCGCCAAATCTTGAATCAGGGGGAAGGCCTTGGCCCGCCAGGGATCCAGCACCAGGGTGTCGCCATCCTGGAATTGGCGCAGGTAGAGCTGGCACACCGTGGTGGCCCTCTGGGGGCCGTGGGCCTGGCCATTCACCAAGAAGCCGCAGCTGCCGCAGATCCCCTCGCGGCAATCGTGCTCAAAGGTCACCGGCCTCTCGCCGGCCCCAATCAACTGCTCATTGAGCACGTCGAGGGCCTCCAGCAACGAGAGATCCCTGGAGATCTGCTCGAGCCGATAGCTCCCATAGGCACCTGGGCCATCGGGACTCGCCTGGCGCCAGATCCGCAGGTTGAGCGAGAGGGTGCCACTCATCGGTAATTGCGGGTGCTGGGCTGCATCAGCGTGAACTCCAGGGGCTCGCTGTGGCGCACGGGTTCCCCAGCTGGTGCTGGCTGGCCCGGATTGCCGCTGCCCGGTTGGTACTGCCAAGCGGCGATATGGGCAAAGGTGCCATCGTCGCGAAGGGCCTCCCCCTCTGGAGTTTGGTGCTCTTCGCGGAAATGGGCCCCGCAGGATTCCTCCCGGGCCAGGGCATCGCGCAGCATCAACTGGGCCAGGGAGAAGAAATCGACCACCCGCAGGGCCTTCTCCAGTTCGCCATTGGGCCCCTTGGCCTCCCCTGGCACCCGCACCTCCTGGTGGAAGCGTGCCTCCAGGAGGGCCACCTGCTTCAAACCCGTGTGCAAACCCTCGGCGCAGCGGCTAATGCCGCAGTACTCAATCATCAAATGGCCCAGCTCCCGGTGGAAGGCATCCACGGGCTGGCTACCGCCCGCGGCAAGCAAGGCATGCAAGCGCCCATGGGCCTGGGCTTCGGCTTCGCGGCAGGCGGGATGGTCAGGGCCAAGCTCCGGGGTGGGGTGGCCCGCCAGCCAGGCGGTCACCGTGGCCGGTGCAATGAAATAACCATCGGCTAGCCCCTGCATCAGGGCGCTGGCACCCAGACGATTGGCACCGTGTTCGGAAAAATTGGCCTCGCCCAGCACAAACAGGCCGGGGATCGAGCTCATCAGGTGGTAGTCCACCCACAGCCCCCCCATCGTGTAGTGGGGGGCCGGATAGATCCGCATCGGCCCAGCCATTGGGTCATCGCCGGTGATGCGCTCATACATCTCAAACAAGTTGCCGTAGCGCGCGGCAATCGTGGCGCGGCCATGATCCGCAATGGCGTCGTTGAAATCCAAATAGACCGACCGCCCCCCCGGCCCCACCCCCTGGCCGCCATTGCAGAGCTCCCGGGCCCGGCGGGAAGCCACATCCCGGGGCACCATGTTTCCGTAGGCCGGGTATTGGCGTTCGAGGAAATAATCGCGCTCCGCCTCTGGAATCGCCGCCGCCGCTCGGAGATCATCCCGCTTAGCCGGCAACCACACCCGGCCGTCGTTGCGCAGGCTCTCGCTCATCAAGGTGAGCTTGCTTTGGAAGGTGTCGCCACTGGGGATGCAGGTGGGATGGATCTGGGTAAAGCAGGGATTCGCAAACAACGCCCCCTGGCGATGGGCCGCCCAAATCGCACTGGCATTGGATTTGAGGGCGTTGGTGGAGAGGTAGTAGACGTTCGAATAGCCGCCGCTCGCCAGCAGCACCGCGTGGGCCGTATGGGTTTCGAGGGCACCGGTGATCAAATGGCGGCAGACGATGCCCCGGGCCACCCCATCCACCGTGACCAGCTCGAGCATGTCCCGGCGGGTGAGGAGCTCCACCTGGCCGGCTGCCACCTGACGCATCAGGGCCTGGTAGGCCCCATAGAGCAGCTGCTGGCCGGTTTGACCGCGGGCGTAGAAGGTGCGGCTCACCAGGGAGCCACCAAAGTTGCGGTTGGCCAGGGTGCCGCCGTACTCCCGGGCGAAGGGCACGCCCTGGGCCACGCACTGGTCGATGATGCCACCACTGATTTCGGCGAGGCGGTGGCAGCCGGCCTCCCGGGCCCGGAAGTCGCCGCCCTTGAGCGTGTCGGCAAAGAGCCGCCCGATGCTGTCGCCATCGTTGGCGTAATTCTTGGCGGCGTTGATGCCGCCTTGGGCTGCCACCGAATGGGCCCGGCGGGGGCTGTCGTGGAAGGTGACCAGCTTCACCCGGTAGCCCTGCTCCGCCAGGGTGGCCGCCGCCGAGGCCCCGGCCAGGCCACTACCCACCACCAACACCTGGAGTTGGCGCTTGCGCAGCGGACTGATCAACGGCAGGCCATCGCGGGTGCGGCGCCAGGCATCGGCGATCGGGCCCGCGGGAATGCGGGGATCGGGTAACCCGGCGGAACGGGGGCTCATCGCACCACCTGGGTGGCCAGCACCAGGGGCACCAGGGCAAAGCCCCCACCCACCACCAGGGCAAAAGCGCGGGTTGCCCTACGAATCCGGCCGGCATTGGCCGGCTCCAACAGCCCGAGGCTGCGGTGGGCGGCCTCGCCACCATGGAACAGATGCAGTCCTACGGCCAATCCAGCGGCCCCATAGAGCGCCAGGACCCAGGGGGCAGAAAGCGCCTCAGCCAAGCGCGCCACTTCCAGACCAGCCCCGGGCCGGGGCCAGCGCAGCTGGTTGAGGTGCACCACCAGAAACACCAGCAGCACGCCACCGCTCCAGGGCGCCGTGCGGGCCGCCAGGGCCGCCAACGGATCGGCGCGGCGGCTCACCAGGGCCGCGTCATTACCGGCCTGGCGATTGGCGATCACCTTCGCCACCGTTCGGATCAGATGCACGAGCGCCACCCCAGCCAGGGCTAGCTCCACGGCGGGCAACCAGGGCTTGGCGTGCAGGGCCATGGCGTAGGCCTCAAAGACGCCGGGATTGGTCACAGCCAGGGCTACCCCGCCGAGGTGCAGCACCAAAAACAACACCAGGACCAACCCCGTTGGCGCGATCCAGGAGAAGAGCTGGCGCCCGGAACCCACGATCGCCACTCCAATGGGACCAATTCTATGGGGCCCTCCGGGGCAATCCCGCCTAATCTCTTAGCCATGACCGGCAACCTCCAGGCCATTGGCTTTTTGTTCAGCTGGGTGCTCGGCTGGGGCATCGGTGGCTCCCTGATCGACGCCGGCCTGATTCAAGCCGGCGTCTATTCGCTGGAGGGAGGCCAACTGGGCACCCTGATCACCTTTCTGCTCTGGACCGGGGCGTGGGGCGGTGCCGGCGTGGCCCTCTACCGCCGCTTCACGGCCCCCGCTGCACCCACCGATTCAGGCCCACAGGAATAGGCCGCGCCTGCAGCGAATTGCCAGGTGGCTTGGTCACCCTTCAGCCAAAAGCTCTGGTTGCCGGCGCCATAACGCGCGCCTGAACCCGAGGGCTGCTGGGGCAGGCGGGTGACCTGCTCCCCCTGCAGCAGCACCACTTCGCGGGGCTCACCGTTAAAAAACAAGGCCGTCAGCCGCACCGCATCAAAGCGCCCTTGGCAGAGATAGGTGGCCCGAATCGCCGCTTCTGGCTCCGCCGCCCCAGCTGGAACAGCCACCAGAACTGACAGCACCGGCAACAGGCCCAACAGGGCAGCGCCCCCAACCTCTTTCAGCACAGGAGAACCCAAAGCAAAGCAGCGCCCCCAGGGTGCCCCCTCCAGCCAGCAAGCGCCAAAAAGCAATACAGCTGTACTAGCCTGCGGGTGATAGTCCCCTTGCTCCAGCGCGGTATTGATGGACGACTTGGCCCCTGCCTGGATCCAGCTTGAGGCCCTCGGCCCGCTCCGCAGCGAGCCCAGGCGCTGCCTGCGGCCCCTCGCCAGTGACAGCGTGGCCGCGGGATTTCCCAGCCCCGCCGATGACTACATCGAGACCGGGATCGACCTCAACGAAGCCTTGATTCGCCATCCAAGCAGCACCTTTTTCCTGCGCGTCAGCGGCGACTCCATGCGCGGCGCCGGCATCCAGCACGGGGATTTGCTGATCGTGGATCGCAGCCTCGAATTTCGCTCCGGCAAGATTGTGGTGGCCGTGATCGAAGGCGCCTTCACCCTGAAACGGCTGGTGCAGCACCAGGGCCAATGGCACCTGGAAGCGGCCCATCCCGCCTATCCAGCCACCCCCCTCAACGACGACCTGGACCATTGCCTCTGGGGGGTAGCGAGCCACGCCATCCATGCCCTCTAAGGACCCGGGGACCGGCCCAACCAGCGGCCGGGCCACCGTGCTGATCGATGGCAACAATTTCTACGCCTCCTGTGAAGCGGTGGTCGACCCGTCGGTGATGGGCCGGGCGTTGGTGGTGCTCTCGAACAACGATGGCTGCATCGTGTCGCGCAGTGCCGAAGCCCGGGCCCTCGGCATTCCCATGGGCACGCCCTACTTCAAGGTGCGCAATGCCCTCGAGCGCCAGGGGGTGATCGTGCGCAGCTCCAACTACGCCCTCTACGCCGACATGAGCCAGCGCATGATGACCACCCTGGAGCCATGGGTGGAAGAGCTGGAGATTTACTCAATTGATGAAGCCTTCGGCCAGTTGCACCGCCCCCGCGATGGGGGCGATCTCACCAGCTGGGGGCAACAGTTGCGCCACACGGTGCTCCGCCAGCTGGGCCTCCCAGTGGCCGTGGGAATAGCCCCCAGCAAGGTGCTGGCCAAGCTTGCCAACAAACTGGCCAAATCAAGCCCCACCCACCAGGGGGTTTTCGATCTAGGCGCGGTCATCGATCCCGCCCCCTACCTAGAAGCGGTGCCCATCGAAGATGTTTGGGGCATCGGCCGCAAACTATCGCGCTGGTGCCGACTGCGCGGCATTGCCAACGCCAAAGCCCTGCGCGACATGTCCAGCGGCGAACTGCGCCGCAAATGCGGCGTGGTGGGCCTGCGGTTGCAACACGAATTGCAGGGGATGGCCTGTATCCCCATGGAGCTGGTTCCCCCCGCCAAACGGGAAACCTGCGTGAGTCGCAGCTTCAGCCAGCCCATTCGAGAACTCCCCCAGCTCAAGCAGGCGATCGCCACCTACCTGAGCCGGGCGGCAGAAAAGCTGCGGCGCCAAGGGCAACGCACCGGAGCCATCACCGTGTTTGTGCGTAGCAGTCCGTTCAATGGCACCAGCTTTTACAGCCGGGCCGCCACCGTGAGCCTGGCGGTCGCGAGCAACGACACCGCCGTGCTGCTCGCTGCGGCCCTACCCCTGGCGGAGCAGCTCTTTCACCCCCACAAACCCCTGCAAAAGGCCGGGGTGTTGATGCAACAGCTGGTGGGAGAGGACACCCTCCAGCACCATCTACTGGTGCCCCTCCCGGAAGAGCAGCAGCAACGCCGCCGGAGCCTGATGGCCACCATCGATCGCCTGAACAAGCGCTACGGGCAAGGATCGGTGCAATGGGCCGCCTGTGGCTTCACGCCCCCCTGGCAAATGCAGCGCTCGCGCCTATCCCGGGCCGCCACCACCCGCCTGGGCGAGATCCCGATTGTTTACGCCTAAACAAAAGGACGCCTGATTAAGAGCTCTGCAGCAACTGCAAGCGAAGGCTGGGCTGACTCACCAACAACACCTGACGTTCAGCCGCACCGGCCAACCCAAGTTGGCCCCGTAGGGCTTCGGCTTGGATCAAAGCCATGCCACAGGTTTCCAAAAGCAGCACGGGCAGGGTGGTGGCATCACCGCGCATGGCCTGAAGATCCAGCGCCTGACGCACGGCACGGCTACTCCTCTCGAAGCCCAGGCACTCCACTAGCTGGGGCCAAAGGTCGTTGACCGGGGTAAACCGCGCCAAATCGAGGCCAGCTCCACCAGGGGCTGGGAAGCTCACACCAGCTGTTCCAGGGCAGCCCCAATCATGGCCGCTGTGACCGGAATGGTTTCCAGCTCATCGGCATTGTCGAGGTAGGCGTCAAAAGAGCCATAGCGCTTGATGCAAGGGGAAGCCCCGGGCTCGGCGCAGGCCTCCTGCCAGGTTCCCTCCTCAGGCTTCACCGCCACATAGCTGGCGAGGGCTTCTTCGAAGTCGGCCCCATCGCCAATGCCTTCGCCATGCCAGAGCGCCTCAAAAAAGGTCATGGCCACTCCCGTATCGCCAACCCAAGTTAAGCCGAAGCACCATGGCGCCCCCTACCTCACATCCAAGGCACAACAAAGAAGCGATCCGCGGACGTCCTTAAACCAAAACTGTCTCTGCGCTGGCTGGCTTCTGACGAAGCCCACGGTGGTGGGTCGCTTCCATGCCGGAGAAGAGCTGCCGCGCTGCTGGCTCGACCCAAACGATCAACGGCTCAACGATTAAACCCAAAGCTGACAGCGACCACCAAGGGCCCGGAGCGGGAGCCCATGATCACGGCCCCTAAAGCACGTCTTTACTAAATAGACCCTCAAGGGCCTCCAGTCGCTTAGCGAGCAAATCAAGCTCTTGATGAATCACAGGGGCCTCAGCCGACTCCAGGGAGCTCGCCAACATTTCATGGCGTATGGCCTCATGAACAAAGGCAGTGATTGTCAAGCCCCTCTTGCGAGCTTCTCGCTTAAGCCCATCAAGAAGCTCTGGGGGACAGGTGAGGTTGATTTGAGAACGCTTGCCAGCGGACATGGCAGAGAAAGAAATGGGTACGGGGCAAAAGTGCACCAAAAACTACAGATCCAGAACTCCTAGGCCAGAATTTGCAGGTTGTGCATAACGTAAAGGATACGAGGTCAACTGGGCGGCTTACTAGTTAAACTAGAAATGCCATAGAGGGGGCCTATGGGAAGCCCTAGGCGTTTCAAGCGGAGAAAAGCTAAAAAGAAGAAGCACCTAAAAGCAAGACGTGGACTGGGTAGCTGGATAAAGACAGGCCGGACAGCGACGTCACAGGCGAAGGATTCCCCCAACCACTCTTGACGCAAATCGAACAATGGACGCGAAATGCACAAGCACAGGCACAGAAGTGCAGCGAGGATGGTCAAAGAGTGCCAGCCGGTTTCTCGAGCAAACGGCTTGTTGGGGTTACGCCCAGCAATTCAACAGGGCGATCGAGCACGAAGGAGCTACCAAGTCAATGACAACAACCAGCAGATCAAATGCTCAGGCCGAGACTGCGTCAGGACTGGGTTGCTGCACCACTTCTTCGTAGCCAGCGCAGCGGCGGCTGTCGAGTTCGGTGAGATAGCGGCGCTCGTTGTAATAGAGATCCTGAAAACGCAGGGCATCGCCGTTAAGGTCCGCAAACAGGCTGTCAATCCGGCTTTCCATATCGCTCACCGGTGCCAAGCCTGAGGCAGAGGCATCGGCCTCGCGGCGCTCCTCTTCCAGCAGCAGCGCAATGCAATGCTCGAGGGTTTCCAGCCGCTGGCTGCTCCAGGCATCAAGCAGATGGCGGCAGCGCTTGAGACTGCGCTGACGCTCCAGGGCCGCAGTGGCACCCCGGAGCTGCAGCAAGGGCTGGGCCAAACCCATCAGCTGCAGCTCGTTGGGTTCCAGCAGGGGCGTCAGGCGCGTGAGAAGGGCACTTTGTTCCACCAGCAATTGGTCGCTCAGCAGCCGCGGTAGGTCCAGATCGCCCAAGTCATCACCGGGGTCGTTGCCGCGGTTGATGGCCTCCATCCGGCCCACGCCGAGGTTGTCCTCTTCCAAGCCGCTAATGGCAGCCCAGAGCAGCCGGTGATGCTGCAGCGCGAAGTCTTCGAGATCGCGCTGGCGCAGCTCCCGCCGAATCGAGGATCGGTAGGAGGGGCAGTGGAGATACAACCGCAACAACTCGGCCTCGGCCCGCTCCCGCAGCCCCGCCTCCCCAGGCTGCTCCCATTTCTGGGAACGGCCGTGCCAGCGCTGACCCTTGACCTGCTGGCGGAGGTCGTCCTCCAGCTGGATCGCCATGCGGGCCTGTCCCCCCGACAGGCGCTCGGCCACCCGCTGCAGGTAGTGGCTGCGAACGGCGCTCTGGGGGAGTTTGCCCAGCAGGGCCACCAGGCTGGAAACGGCCTGCTGGAACTGGTCGGCCTTACCCAAATCCCGATCCGCCAACACCTGGTCGATCTGCCAATCCAGCCAAAGGGGGGCTTGATCCAGGAGGGCGCGGTAGTCGCCAGCGCCGTGGACCTTGAGGAATTCGTCGGGGTCCTTGCCTGAGGGCAAATGCAGCACCCGCAATTCCAGCTGGCCCTGCAGCGCCAATTGCTCCACCTCCCCGATCGCCCGCTGGGCCGCCCGGACCCCAGCCCCATCACTGTCGAAGTTGAGGATCAGCCGGCGACCATCGCAGCAGCGGCAGAGCTGGGTGATCTGTTGGCTGCTGAGGGCCGTACCCAGGGAGGCCACCGCATTGGTGATGCCCGCCGCATGCAGGGCGATCACATCGAAATAGCCCTCTACAACAACCGCCCGGTCGTCCTTACGGATGGCACTGGCGGCCCGATCCAAACCGAAGAGGTTCTTGCCCTTCTCGAACACCTCGGTTTCCGGGGAATTGAGGTATTTGGGTTCGCCCCCATCGAGGCTGCGCCCACCAAACCCAATCACCCGTCCCTGGCGGTCCTTGATGGGCACCATCACCCGATGGCGGAACCGGTCGTAGAAGCCATCGCCACCCTTGCGGGGAACCACCAACCCGGCGGCCTCAAGCAACTCAGGCCCCAGCCCTTCCACCTGCTGGAGATGCTTGAGCAAGCCATCCCACTGCTCCGGGGCGTATCCCAGCTCAAAACCATCGAGGGTGGCCTCGCTCAGCCCGCGCTCACCTGTGAGGTAGGTGAGGGCCCCCTGGCCTTCAGGACTGCGCAGCTGGCTGCGAAACCAGCCTCCGGCCAGGGCCAGCACCTTGTAAAGCTGCTCCCGCCGGGAGAGCTGCTTGCGCAGGCGCTCCTGTTGGGGGCCATCGAGGGTTTCGATCGGCAGTTGGTACTTGCGCGCCAGCTCCAGCACCACATCGCTGAAGCTGTTGCGCTGGAGCTCCATCAAAAACTTGATGGCGTTGCCGCCGGCACCACAGGAAAAGCAGTAGTAGAACTGCTTGGCTGGTGACACCGTCATCGACGGCGATTTGTCGTCGTGGAAGGGACAAACCCCGACGTATTCACGCCCCTTCTTTTTGAGCACAACGTGCTCACCCACCACATCAACGATGTCAGCACGTTCCTTAACGGCCTCAATCGTGCGGGGGTGGAGGCGGGGCAGGCTCAACGCGGGGGTATCAATCGCTCCAAGTCTTGATTCTGACCGGCGGCATCGGCCAGCGCTGTCCATGGTGGCCAGCGCGCTGAGCTTCAGCCTGATGAGCCTGTGCGTGAAAAAGGTGGGGGCCCACATCCCGGCGGCGGAGGTGGTTCTGGCCCGCAGTGTGGTGAGCGTGGCCTTGAGCTGGTGGCTGCTCAAGCGCGCCGGCGTGACCCCCTGGGGGACCCGCAAGGGGCTCTTGATCGGCAGGGGCGTGCTGGGCAGCGGAGCCCTGCTCTGCGTGTACAGCGCCCTGGCCAGCCTGCCGCTCGCCTCGGCCACGGTGTTCCAATACCTCTATCCCACCTTCACAGCCCTGTTGGCCTGGCTCGGCCTGGGCGAAAAACTCGGCAAGCGGGTGCTGGTCGCCATGGCCGTGGGATGGCTCGGGGTGCTGCTGGTGGCCCAGCCTGCCGCCCTCTTTGGGGGCGCCCTAACCCTGCCCAGTGGGGCCGTGGCGATTGCCATCGCTGGAGCCGTGCTCACCTCCCTGGCCTATGTGAGTGTGCGCTCCTTGGCCCATAGCGAACACCCGCTGGTGGTGATCTTCTATTTCCCCCTGGTGGCCCTCCCCCTAAGCCTGCCCCTGGTGTGGCTCCATCCGGTGCTGCCCACCGGCCAGGACTGGCTATGGCTTGGGGGGGTGGGCCTGTTCACCCAAATTGGCCAGGTGTACCTCACCCGGGGCCTCATGGCCCTGCCGGCGGCCCGGGCCACAGCGATCAGCTATTCCCAAGTGCTGTTTGCGGGCCTTTGGGGCTGGTTCGTTTTTGGCGAATCAATCAATTCCTGGACCTTGGCGGGAGCAGGACTCGTGCTGGCCGCCACCTGGATCAGCCTCAGCAGCCCTAAACCGGCAGGGGATCGGTGATCCACACCTGCCCGGTGCCAGGTTCAGAACCCTGGGGGCGGGCCAACCGCCAGCTCTGGCCCCGCTCACCCCGCTGCAAATAAATATCGAACGGGCTATCCACCCGCACCGGGTCGCCGGCCAGGCGCCAGTCGAAGTCTCCTTTGAGGTGCACGCCCCGGCCGTCCCCGATCCGCACGGAATCAGTGCTTGCTACCCGCACATGGCTCACCTCAGGAGCCCCTGGGGTTTTGAGCTTGAGCGCCTCGGCAATCGCCGACTGGGTGAGTTGGATTTGCAAAGCCAAGGCGCTCTGAACCACGGACGCGGCCGGTTGGCCCCGACCGCTGCAGCCGCCCAGCACCAGGGAGATCAACAGCACCAACGCCACGATTGGGACCGTCACCGCCGGTGGGACCAGGCCAAGGAGCCCGGCTGAGCCTGGGCCGCGGGGGGGGGAGGCGGGCAGCATGGGGAGCCATTCACTGTTCCCATGATCGGCTGGCTGCAAGGGGAACTCGCCGATCCATGGCAACTCGACAAGCGCTACGGGCTGCAATTGCGCTGCCATGGCGTCGGTTACGACGTGCAGGTAAGCCACAGGCAGTGGCTGCAACTGCCTGCCGTAGGCACGCCCACGGCCCTGCATATCCATGCCTCGATCCGCGAAGACGCCTCCACCTTGTATGGCTTCAGCGACAGGCATGAGCGCGACCTGTTTCGCGAATTGGTGGCCGTGAGCGGCGTGGGGCCCCAAATGGCCCTGGGCCTGCTTGGGGCGATGGCTCCCAGCGAGCTCATCCAAGCGATCGTGCACGCCGACCTACGCCGCCTCAGCCAGGCCCCTGGGGTGGGGAAACGCACGGCCGAACGCCTGGCCGTGGAACTACGCAGCCGCTTGCAGAAACGCTTTTCAAACCAACTGGATGCCAGCTCGTTCGAAGACGTTGGCGCAGGCGACGGCGATGGGGATGGCGGCCCTGCCATCAACTTGGAGGGAGCCAGCCGCGACGAGGTGCATCTCACCTTGGGGGCCCTGGGCTATGAGGCCTTGGAAATCCAGCGGGCCATGCGCGGGGTCGCTGGCCTGGGCCTGGCTGGAGGCGCCGGTGCTAGCGCAGAGGACTGGATCCGCGAATGCCTGCGTTGGTTATCGCGCGACGTGGCCTGACCCCCAGGGCGGTAAGCTCTTTTTTGCTTCGTAGGTGCCCGCCGCGGGTGCAGCCTGCGTTTTACTACCCAGCCCATGCCGCTCACCATTACCCAAAAGCAGGAACTGATCAACGGTCACCAGACCCATGGCACCGACACCGGATCGGTAGAAGTCCAGGTGGCCATGCTCAGCGAGAGGGTCAGCCAGCTGACGGTGCACCTGCAGAAGAACAAGCACGACTTCTCATCCCGCCAGGGCCTGCTGAAAATGATCGGCCGCCGCAAGCGCCTGCTCGGTTACCTGCGGGGCATCAGCCAAGAGCGCTACAGCACCCTGATCGCCAAGCTCGGCATCCGCGGCTGATCAAGGCCTCGCTCAATCCAAACGCACGCTGACCCCTAACGCGATGGCCGGCACAGGTCCAGGCCCTAAAAGCACGGGCCCTAACGCCACAGGCCCTAAAGGTATGGGCCCGATGAAGCCGGCGAAAGCTGTCAAAAGCCCAAGCCGCCAACCATCCCCAAACCGCCAAAAGGTGATCCCCGAGGCGGTCTCTAATCGGATGGCCAGGCGGATTGCCATCGCAACCGGGGTGCCTACGGTGATGGGTATGGGCGTGTTTATTGGCAGCTACCTGCTCGTCACTCGCCACATTGCCGAAGTTCCAACGGGAGTCACCCTGGCAGCCTCTGGTGGATGTTTTCTTTTGGGTGTGGTCGGCCTGAGCTACGGCGTGCTCTCGGCCAGCTGGGAGGACACCCCAGGCAGCCTGCTTGGCAACGAACAAATCGGCGTCAACATCAGCCGATTGCGCAGTTCGTTGAAAGCAATGCGACAGAATTCGGCCGATCGCTGAACTAAATTTCCTTAACCATTATCGCAGGATTCGCCAAGAAAGGTGATCCTCAGCACAATGCGAAGAAAGAATGATTTGGTAGAATATAATTTTAAAGAAAGATGCAAAGCAAGTTATTGTTTCGCATGCTTTTCATGGGGGCAATCGCCCTCGGACTTGCCCATCTTTTTGATTTTCAAATCGAAAGCATTCCCAAGCTAGGCAATACAAAAAAATCCGACCTCATACAACTATTTAGGGGCTGGGGATTCCTCGGCACCTGGGTTCTCATTGCGATCACAGCTCGGCTCCTGGCCAACCCTGACAAGCCAGGGACAATGACGGGATGGAGACGACATCTCTACCGAAAGGAATGGCTTTTGCTTGCCTCTCCCTTACTGTCCGGAGCAGTTGCTGAAATCGGGAAACTGCTCGTTCGGAGGCTGCGCCCCCATGGCGAATTCTCCTATATCTACAGAAGCTGGCTGACCGATCCATTCAGAAGCTCTGGACTTGGCTTTCCAAGCTCCCATACAGCGGTTGCCTTTGGAGGCAGCACAATCCTACTTCTCCAGTTTCCGAAGTTACAAACTCCAGCGATCGTCATGGCAGTTGGCTGCATGGCCACAAGAGTGTTGAGTGGTGCACACTATTTCAGCGATGGAATCGGTGGGGCACTGGTTGGGGTCATTTCTAGCGTTTTGTGTCTCAAAATCTACCGACACTTAAACCAGATATCGCGACGCGATGGGGCATCAATCCTCAACTCTGAGCCGTCACTGGATTACAAAAAAAGACCAGAATGGAAACCAGTCACGGAAAGAGGCCCGGTTAAATACGCAGTTCAAGTAATCGAAAAAGCTCAATTTTCGAACGGAGTTGAAGTTTCAGGCAACGTAAAAGTTTCAGACAAAGCTCGAGAATCAACCGGAACCTAGCTTCAATGCGTGCAAAAGCTTTAGGCAGCCACCAGGGGGGAACTGATCCTGGCCTGGAAGTCTGCGGAAGTAAGGGTATCCAGCGCCGCTGCGACATCGGCCACGCAGAACTGGGGACCAAGCCGCACAAAGCGGATTTCATCGAGGTGGCGAACCAGGGCAACGACTGGGACCCTGGAACCCACCTCATCCTGGGGCGGCCGGTGGCGGTGCAAACACTCCCGCAGCCGGTGCTGGATGGCAATATCGGCGGCCTGCTCGGCCTGCAATTCCACCATCAACAATTGGAGGTCATCGATGCTGCGGCAGTCATCGACGATCAATTGCACCCGTTCATCGCGCCTGTCCACGGACGCCCAAACCAGCAGGCGTGCATCCACCATCAGGTGATCGGCCAAGCGCGCATAGCTCTTAGGGAAAACCACCGACTCACAGGAGCCCGTGAGGTCTTCCAATTGCAACACCGCCATCCGATCCCCCTTGCGGGTGTTCACCTGGCGCAGCTCAGACACCATCACCACAGCACTCACCTTGGCCTTGTCTGGCTGCTCCTCCAGTTGGCCCAAGGCAATGGGTGAGAGCAGCTTGACTTGCTTGTGCAGCTGCTTGAGGGGGTGGTCCGAGAGGTAAAAGCCCACCAGCTCCTTTTCCAGCCGCAACTTTTCAGTGGGGGGGTAGTCACGCACCGGTGCTGCCTTCGGGGCCGTGCTGAGATCACCCGGACCGCTGCCGTCTGGGGAACCAGCGTCAGCAGCTGCGAATAAATCGAACAAATTGCCCTGGCCACTGGCCCGATCCTTGGCCCGGGAACTGGCCCAGTCCACCACCAGATCGAGGTCGGCCATCAACTGGGCCCGGTTGCCATGGGGCTCGAGGTTGTCGAGGGCGCCGGAGTGAATGAGCGCCTCCAGGGCCCGACGGTTGAGCTGCTGGCCGGGGATGCGATCGCACAGCTCGGCCAACGAGCCAAAGGGCCCATCGCCCTGGCGGGCCTCAATCAATTGGCGGATCGCCCCATCCCCCAAATTACGGACCGCTGAAAGGCCAAACAGGATGCGATCGCCCACGGGGGTGAAGTCGACCCCCGATGCATTCACATCAGGCGGCATCACTTCGATGCCCATGGCGTTGCAGTTGGCGATGTAGCGCTGCACCTTGTCGCTCGCTCCGGCGTTCACCGTGAGCAGCGCCGCCATATAGGCCACTGGATAGTGGGCCTTGAGATAGGCGGTTTGGTAGGTCACAGCGCCATAGGCCGTGGAATGGCTTTTGTTAAAGCAGTACTCAGCAAACAACACCATTTGCTCAAACAGGGATTCGGCAACCCGGGGATCGACGCCCCGCTGGGTGGCACCATCAACAAACTGACTCTGGTGCTTCTCCATCTCACTTTTCTTCTTCTTACCCATGGCACGGCGGAGCAAGTCCGCTTCACCCAAGGAATAACCAGCCAGGTCTTGGGCTATCTTCATGATCTGCTCCTGGTAGACCATGATTCCGTAGGTTTCCTGCAGAATCGGCTGCAATTTGACGTGGGCGAAATCAATCGCTTCCCGCCCATGCTTGCGGTTGATGAACTTTGGTATTAGGCCCGCATCCAAAGGACCCGGCCGGTAGAGGGCAAGGATTGAAGAAATATCTTCCAGCGATGATGGCTTGAGGTCTCGCACGATCTGGCGCATGCCACTCGATTCGAGCTGGAAAATGCCCTCCAGATCCCCCCGTGCCAACAACGCATAGGTACCCTCATCATTGAGGGGCAGATCATCGGGGTCGACCCGAATCCCACTGCTCTGGGCTACCAGATCGACGGTCTTCTCGATCATGGTGAGGTTTTTAAGGCCCAAAAAGTCCATTTTCAACAGGCCCATCGCCTCCACGTCTTCCATGAAGTACTGGGTGATCACCTGGCCGTCGTTGTTGCGCTGCAGGGGCACCAACTCATCGAGGGGTTCAGCCGCAATCACCACGCCAGCGGCGTGGACTCCAAAGGTTTTGTTGGTGCCTTCGATGCGCATGGCCATATCGACCCAGCGCTTAATCTGCGGGTCACCCTCATACTTCTCGCGGAATTCTGGAGCAGGTGATTCGGAGCCAATCATCTCCTTAAGCTTGGCCGGTTTACCACGAACCACAGGAATGAGTTTGGCCAGGCGATCAGCATCGCCGTAGGGAATATCCAACACCCGTGCCACATCTTTCAGCACGGCCTTGGATGTCATCCGGTTGAAGGTGATGATTTGGGCCACCTTGGCTTCGCCATAGCGCTGGGTGACGTAGTCGATCACCTCGGCGCGGCGCTCGATGCAGAAGTCGGTGTCAATATCCGGCATCGACTTGCGTTCGGGGTTCAAGAACCGCTCAAACAACAAACCGTTTTGGACCGGATCAATGTTGGTAATGCCAAGGGCATAGGCCACAAGCGAGCCCGCCGCCGATCCCCGGCCCGGTCCCACCGGAATCCCACTCTCCCGGGCAAAGCGGATGTAATCCCAAACCACGAGGAAGTAGGTGGGGAAGCCCATCTGCTCCATCACCTCGAGCTCAAAGGTCAGCCTTTCTCCGTAGACCGCATCGAAGGCTTGCTCGGGCCCAATCTTGAGGCGATCCCGCAGTCCCTGTTCCGCAACTTCAGTGAGATAGCTCACCGACGTATGCCCCTCGGGGATCGGGAAGCGGGGCATCTGATAGCGACCCAGAATGTCGTAGGCCTCCACCTTCTCGGCCACCCTGGCCGTGTTGGCCACGGCTTCAACTATCACCTCGGGTTCCAGGTGGTCACCAAAGAGGGCGAGCATCTCGGCCTCACCCTTGATGTATTCGGTACCTGTGTAGCGAAGCCGTTTTTCGTCACTGATCAGCTTGCCGGTAAGCACACACAGCAAGGCGTCGTGGGCCTCCACATCGTTGGCACTGAGGTAGTGGGCATCGTTGGTGGCAATCAACGGGATACCCAGCTCAGCCCCGATACGCGCCATCTCCACATTGACGATCCGGTCTTCCATGCCCCCGTGGTCCTGGATCTCGAGGTAGAAGTCGTCGCCGAAGACCTCCTGGTACCAGCGGGCCACATCCCTTGCCGCATCGGGCCGGCCCCGCAGGATCGCTTGGGGGATTTCCCCTCCCAGGCAGGCCGTCGCCACCATCAGGCCTTCGCTGTATTGCTTGAGGAGCGACTTATCGACGCAGGCCCGCGAAAAAATGCCCCGTCCCCGCATCCCGCGCAAATGGCTGATGCTGGTGAGCTTCACCAAATTGCGGTAACCGGTGGCATTTTTTGCCAGCACCACGAGGTGATAGCGCCGTTCCTTCTTGGGTTGGGGGTCATCAATGGATCCATTGATGACATACATCTCATTGCCGATGATCGGCTTGATCCCGGCAGCCGTGCAGAGCTTGAGAAGCTCAATGGCCCCATACATCACACCGTGGTCCGTGAGGGCCAGGGCGGGCATCCCAAGCTCCACGGCCCGATCCACCATCGCTGGCAACTGGGTCGCCCCATCCAGCAGGCTGTAATCGCTGTGGTTGTGGAGCGGGACGAAGGCCAAGCGGTGCGCCGAGGGGGGCCACCAGGCTAGGGGAGGAACGCAAGATCCAGTGGGAAAACTGCCAGCGACGGACAGCCCACACCAGATGTGGTGCCAGACCTAGGGCACCAGGGCAGCCGCAGGCCGTTTCTCCATTACCCGGGCCGCGCCTTCGTAGTGGTGGGCCACCTGAAGCAAACGGGGCTCCTCGAGCACATTGGTGATCAACTGCAGCCCAATGGGCAGGCCCTGGGAATCAAAGCCACAGGGCAGGCTGATGGCTGGCAAGCCGGCCATGTTGGCCGGGATCGTCAGGAGGTCCGCCAGATACATCGCCAGGGGATCCTCGCTGTGGGCCCCAAAGCCAAAGGCGGTGGTGGGGGAGGTGGGGGTGAGCAGCACGTCGACAGCGGTAAAGGCCCGATCGAAATCGCGGCGAATCAGGGTGCGCACCTGCTGGGCTTTTTTGTAGTAGGCATCCACATAGCCGGCCGAGAGGGCATAGGTACCGATGAGGATCCGGCGCTGCACCTCATCGCCAAAGCCTTCGGCGCGGCTGCGGGCGGTCATCTCCGCCAATCCCTGGGCGCCTGGGGTGCGGTACCCATATTTGACCCCGTCGTAGCGCGCCAGGTTCGCGGAGGCCTCCGAAGGGGCGATCACGTAGTAGGTGGCGATGCCGTCGTTAAAGCGGGGGCAACTCACATCCACCAACTCACACCCCAGGGCCTGGAGTTGCTCGGCAGCAGCCATCACCGAGGCCTTCACCTGGGGATCCAGGCCCTCGGCTTCAAAACACTCACGCACCAGGCCCACCCGCAATCCGGCGATCGGCTGCAGGAGGGCGGCGGCATAGTTGGGAACGGGGGCCTTCAGGCAGGTGGCATCGCGGGGATCCTCACCGGCCATGACCTGCAGCAGCTCGGCGGCATCGGCCACCGAATGGGTGAAGGGACCCACCTGATCGAGGGAACTGGCAAAGGCAATCAAGCCCCAGCGGCTGACCCGTCCGTAGGTGGGCTTCAGGCCCACCACACCACAGAAGGCAGCAGGCTGACGGATCGAGCCGCCCGTGTCGGAGCCCAGCGAGGCCATGCACTCGCCGGCAGCCACAGCGGCCGCACTGCCGCCCGAGCTGCCCCCAGGCACCTTCTCCAGGTTCCAGGGATTACGACTGGCACCAAAGGCCGATGTCTCGGTGGAGCTGCCCATGGCGAACTCATCGAGATTGGTTTTGCCGAGCATCACGGCTCCGGCCTTCCAGAGCCGGTCCGTCACCGTCGACTCATAGGGAGGCACAAAATTCTCCAGCATCCGGCTGGAGCAGGTGGTGCGAATCCCCTGGGTGCAGAGGTTGTCTTTGATCGCTAAGGGGATCCCTGCCAGCGGCGGGAGGGTCTCACCGGCGGCTCGCGCCGCATCAATGCGATCGGCATCGCAGCGGGCCCGATCCTGGGTGACCTCCAAGAAGGCATGGACGCTGGGATCAACGTCACTGATCCGCTGGAGGTGATGGTCGGTGAGCTCCCGGGCCGAAACCTCGCCCTTGCTGAGTTGCTGCCGCCATTCAGCGATCCCCATCCAACCAATGACCAGTTGAACTGGACGCTATCAGCCTGGCTCAGTCAGCGGTTCCTGGCGGCGGCTCCGTACGACGCTGTAGTCCAGCGACGCCACCCCTTCGGCCTTGAGGTCATTAAGGAAGGGGGGGAGTTGGGTTTCGAGGGTCCGCCGCCGCAGGTAGGGACCAAACCAATAGGTCACATCGGGCGAACGGGTCTCAACCCGGGCCCACCACGCCAGGCCCAAACCATTGGCGCAGCTACGCGCAGGGCCAAGCAAGGCGTTCATGGAGCAGAAACAGCAATCGATCCATTGTGCCCGGCTTGGTGTCCTTCGGGTGCGCAGGTGTTCACAACTGGATGTCTCCGTTAAACCCAGCCGGAGTTGGGGGCGCCATATCCAGGTCCAAAACGGGTTGGTCAGACCCTTGATCTACGACTTGGACTGCAACTTGACTGACCGGCTCCTCAGGGGTTGCGCCAGGCTCCTGGGGTGATGTGGCGTTGACCTCGGGGGTGCTGGCCTCGGGGGTGCTGGGCGCATCAAACGCAACTGCGTCAGGCTCAGCTGCATCAAAATCATCTTGATCAAGCTCAGCTGCCGAGTCGGTCGTGGCTTCCTCGATCGTGAATTCCTCGGTCGTGGCTTCCCCACCAACCGCCCTAAGGGCAGGGGCCGGTAACTGGGGCCGAACAATGCGGGGGGCTGGCTGGGACCCCTTCAGGCCATTCATCCAGCCACGGCGGGCCACCTCATAGAGCAGCAGAGCCGTTGCCACGGAGGCATTCAGGCTCGGGGTAGCCCCGCGCAGGGGGATGCGGACCAGTTGGTCGCAATTGCGGCGGGTCAGCATCGAAAGGCCATCGGACTCGGAACCCGTGACGATCACCAACGGACCATCGAGATCAGCCTCCTCCAGGCTCACGGTTCCTTCGCCGGCAAGACCCACAACCCGGTAGCCCTCCCGCTTGAGGGTGTCGAGGGCCCGGTTCAAGTTGACCACCCTGGCCACCGGGAGGTGTTCCAAGGCTCCAGCCGCCACTTTGGCAACCGATCCGGTTAGGCCTGCACTCCGGCGCTGGGGCAGCACAAGCCCGTGGGCGCCAAGGGCTTCGGCACTACGCACGATGGCCCCCAGGTTGTGGGGGTCGGTGAGGCCATCAACCGCCATGAGCAGGGCGGGCTCTCCGATGGCGGCACAGCCCTCAATCAGGGTGGGCAGGTCGAGGGTTTCGGCTGCGGCCGTTTGCAGGGCGATGCCCTGGTGCACGGCTCCCCCGGTGAGTTGGCCCAGGCGGGCCCAGGTCACCTCTTCAACCAGAACACCAGAGGCTTTGGCCTCCCTGAGTAATTGCAGGAACTTGGGGCTGAAGCGCATCTCTGTCGTGCACCAGATGCGGTGGATGGGCCGGCCGCTTTCCAGCACGGCCTGGGCGCTGTGGCGCCCCCAAATCAAATCGGCCGCCGGCTCATTGCTATGGCGTTCGGCCTCACCCGCCGAACCCTGGGCTTCCACGGCCACGATCAGCGGCCGGGAGCCTGTCCGATCTCGGCCGCCGTCAGGGCGGGGGGGAACAAAATTGCGACGATCGGGCCTGGGCCCATCCGACCGGCCGGCCCCAAAACGGGGGGTACCAAAGCGCCCAGCGGGACGGCCGCCAGGACGGCGATCGAAGGATCCCCGGTCAGAGGGACCGCGCTCAGAGGGACCGCGATCAAAGGAGCCGCGCTCCGACGGGCCAGCGTCTGAAGAGCGACGCTCAAATCGGGTCCGATCGCCGAACTGGGGCCGATCTGGGCTGCGGCGGGCTCCATACACCCGATCACCGGATGCATTACCGCCGGAGGGGCGATCTCCGTAGGGGCGCTCGCCATCACCGCTGCGACGCTCAAAGGGACGGCGTTCGCCCCGACTGCCTGGGCGAAACGCGTCCCTAGCTCCGCCTGCCTCACGGCGAACCTTGAAACGGCTGGCATCCCTAGGGGCCCCATCCCGTCCGCCTTCCCGGCCGCCCCCATCACGGGCCCCAC
>CAMDEM010000023.1 GCA_945896675.1 Cyanobium sp. NIES-981 | reverse complement strand
TGCGCGGGTCCTGATCCAGGACCCGCGCAAAACCAATGACCAGACCCCCCTACTGCTCTTTGACGAACCCACGGCGGGGCTGGATCCGGTGGCCTGCACCCGCATCGAAGATCTGATCGTGCGCACCACGGAAGTGGCCCAGGCCGGCTCGGTGGTGGTGAGCCATGTGCACAGCACGATCGAGCGCACAGCAGAGCAAGTGGTGCTCCTCTACGACGGAGCCTTCCGTTGGCATGGAAGCATTGATGACTACCGAACCACAACGAATCCCTACGTCGTTCAGTTCAGGAGCGGTAGCCTGAGCGGACCGATGCAGCCAGCTGAGCTTTAACCCATGCGCCGCAGTGTCCGGGAGGCGATTGTTGGGTTCTCGTTACTGGCCGCCATCTCCAGTGCAGTCGGATTGTCCTTTTGGCTGCGGGGCATCTCCATCAGCCGCACAAACTGGACCGTGCAAGCCAATTTCCAGCAAGCCGCTGGCCTGGCTGAACGTTCCGCCGTGGTCTATCGCGGGGTCCAGGTGGGGAACGTCCGCAAAGTACGGGTGACCCCCCAGGCGGTGGTTGCCGAATTGGAAATCACCAATCCCGATTTGCAGCTGGCCAAGCCGGCCTACGCCGCAATCGGCGAAGCCTCCCTCCTAGGCGGCGAAGCCCAGGTGTCCTTGGTCAGCACGGGTCCCTTGCTGCCAGCCAAGACCCCAGCCCCCTATGCCAAGACCTGCAATCAAGCCGTGATGCTCTGCAACGGCAGCACCATTGCCGGACTCCAAAGCCCCAGCCTGAGCAGTGTGACCGCCCTGATGAGCAAGATGCTGACCCAGGTGGATCAGCAGAAGTTGATCGACAAATTCACAGTGCTCACCGGCAGTTTCGACAAGGCTGCCGTGGAAGCCTCCAGCTTCCTCAAGGATGGCAAGGTGCTGGTGAAAAAAGTGGATGGGAGCGTCGACAAGCTTCAGCCCACGATCGCCAATCTCAATGCGGGCAGCGCCTCTTTGAAGAACCTCATGGCAGCCCTCGACAATCCCAAAACCGTCAAGGAGCTGCAGAGCACCGTGAACAATGCGGAAGTTTTGACGGCCAAGTGGAAAGCGGTCGGTGGCGACGTCAAGAAGCTCACCGATGACCCCCAATTCATGGACGGGGTGCGCAGCGTCGCCGTGGGACTGGGCAAATTCTTTGATGAGCTCTATCCCGAACGCAAAGTCCCGACGGCCAAGGCCGTGCCGATTCGCTAGAAGCCCTCTACTGGGAAACCTTTAGGCGACCTAAACCCCGTTAATCGCCTCCATGGCGATGGCGGCAATGGCCTGATCGCTCGCCTTGGGGAGTTGCACATATTTTCCCCCGGCGGCGTCGGCCAGGTCTTTGCCCATGCCGCTGCCGATGAACTTCCGCTCGGTATCAATCACCAGGAGCTTGATGCCGAGGGCTCGGTAGCGGCTGGCCACCTGCTTCACCTCTTCCTTGAGATCCACCGGCTCCTCCCCTTCCAATTCCGGCTGACCTAGGGAACGGGAGAGGGGCACGTTGCCCCGGCCATCGGTAATCGCCACCACCACCACCTGGCCCAGGTCTCCGGTGGCCAAGGCATTGGCGCCCACCCGAGCGGCCTGGGTGAGGCCGTGGGCCAAGGGAGACCCACCGCCACAGGGCATCGATTCCAAACGCCGGCGAGCTGCCGTGATCGAGCGGGTGGGGGGCAAGAGCACGTCGGCCTGCTCGCCGCGGAAGGGGATCAGGGCCACCTCATCGCGATTTTCATAGGCCTCCGTGAGAAGGCGAATCACCGCCCCCTTGGCACTTTGCATGCGGTTGAGGGCCATGGAGCCACTGGCATCCACCAGAAAAATCACCAACGCACCAGCCTTGCGTTGCAGTTGCTTGGCGCGCAAATCACCGTCTTCGACGATGACCTTGCGATGGGGCTGCCGCTCACGGCGGGTTTTCTGATAAGGCGCCGCAGCCCGCAGGGTGGCATCCACGGCGATACGCTTTATCGGGCCCCTGGGCAACATCGGTTTCACATAGCGGCCGCGGGAATCGCTAAACACCACAGAGCGGCTACCGCTGCCCCCAGATTTGGACTTGGCAGCAGAGAACAGCAACAGATCCGGATCGATGGCCGTGGCTTCCGGATCCAACAGAAACTCTTCCGGAATCGAAGGCGGCGCCTGATCCTCTGGGGTGTCGTCCTCCTGGTCGTCGTCGGAGTCATCCTCCGGGTCGTCGTTGTCGGACTCGTCGTCTTGGTTTTGATCCTCGGGCGGCTCCTCCGGGGGCTGCTCCCCCTGGGGCGGCGGAGGCGGCGGGGGCTCCATCTGTTGGTTGGGATCCTGGGGCGGCATCTGCAGGGCCCGCGGCGCAATCACCAGGCGCACGGCAACTTGGAGGTCGTCGGCTTCGACCTGGTCGCGGCCGCTGAGGGCCGCATGGGCCCGGGCCACCCGCACCGCATACAACTCGGAGCGATGGCCTTCCACCCCGCCCCGCAGGGCTTCTTGCACCAGGTAACCAATCTGCTCACGGTTGATCTGCACATCGGGAAGCCATTGGCGCGCCAACAGCAACTGGGTGGCCAGGGCATCGGTGTCCTCCTGCCACTTCGCCCGAAACGCATCACTGGATTCCGCCTGGGCCAGGGCGCTTTGGGTGATCTCGACCCGCTGCTGGAGCTCCAGAATCTGGTTAGCCGACAGGCAAATAGCAAAGCGATCCAGCAGGTGGTCGCGCACGGCCCCCTCTTCGGGGTTGTAGGTAGCGATCAACAGGCAACGGCAGGGGTGGCTCAGGCTGAGCCCCTCCCGTTCAATCCGATTTTCACCGGAACCCACCGCCGCCAGCAGCAGGTTGGTGATGTTGTCGTCGAGCAGGTTGAGCTCGTCGACGTAGAGCACGCCCCGATGGGCTTCGGCGACCAAGCCCGGCTGAAACACCGCTTGCCCTGAGGCCAACGAAGCCGTGACATCAACCGAGCCCACGAGCCGGTCTTCGGTGATGCCCAAGGGCACCTGCACAAAGGGGGCCGGAATCACCTTGGTGGGCAGCAGGGCTGCGGGGTCGGCGCCGGTGGGATCGCCACCCAGATCTTTGATGCGTGAGCGGATGGCCCCATCCCAATCATCCGGGCGCTGGGGATCGGTGTTGAGGTTGAGGTAGGGGCCGGGCGGCGCCCCATCAGGGGCCGCCAAATCCAACACATCAATGGGCGGCAGCAGGGCATGCAGCCCCCGCGCCAACACCGATTTACCGGTGCCGCGGCCGCCAGCGATCACCACCCCACCCAGGCCCGGATCCACCGCGGCCAAGAGAAGCGCCAACTTGAGGGTGCCGTGGCCAGTAATGGCCGCCAGCGGAAACGAGCGCGCTGCCACTCCGCTTGCAACCATGGAAGAGCCCAACCCCTGAACTGTGGACGTCAGTCTCGCTGATCAGCCTGGGGGAGTGCCGCCAGGGGCAGGCAGCATCGCGATTGCCCTCGGCGCCAACCTGGGCAATCCAGCCGCCACCTTGATCGCCGTGCGGCCCCTACTCGCGCAAGCCCTGGCTCAATGGTTCAGCGGCAACGGCCCCCCAACCCAGCCGGCGCCAACGCTGCACTGGTCGCCCCTGTTTCGCACCGCACCGGTGGGCGGACCTGCCGGCCAGCCGCCGTACCTCAACGGAGCCGTGGTGATGGAAGCCCCCGCTGGGATTGGAAGCTCCCTGGCCCCGCCCCTGGCCCTGCTCGAAGCCCTGCAAGCTCTGGAGGCCCAGTTCGGCCGCCAGCGGCTCGAGCATTGGGGGCCCCGCAGCCTGGATCTCGACCTGCTCTGGTGCGGTGATCTCTGCTGCAACTCCGGCGTGCTGGACCTTCCCCACCCACGCCTTGTGGAGCGCAGTTTCGTGCTGGCCCCCCTGGCCGCCATTGATCCGAACCTGATGCTGCCAGGCAAGCCCCCCGGGATGGCCCACCAAAGCTGCGGTGCACTACTGGGCCAGTTGCTGCCCCAGCTGCAGGAAGCCCCACCCGAGCGCCTGCTCCCCCAGCAGGGCTGGCCGGAATAGGCCATGCTGGCGGCAAACACCAACCGCCCCACTCCATGGCGCCCCTGCCCGCCCCCGAGCCCGCGCGCCTCATCGAAACCACGGCAGCGCTTGATGCCCGCAAGCTGCGCTTCGAAATCAACCGGGTGGAGCTGCCGATGGGGGTGGAAGGCAGCTTTGGGCTGATCAAGCACCCCGGCGCCTCCCTGGCGGTGCCTGTGCTCGCCGATGGCCGGGTGGTGATCCTGCGCCAATACCGCTTTGCCGTGGCCACCCGGCTGCTGGAATTCCCCGCCGGCACCCTGGATCCAGGCGAAACCCCCTTGAGCACCATGGAACGGGAGCTGCAGGAAGAGGCGGGCTATAGCGCTAAGCGCTGGGATCCCCTGGGGGCCATGCTCCCCTGCCCGGGCTATTCCGATGAGGTGATCCACCTGTTTTTGGCCCGCGACCTCACCAAACTCAGCGAGCAGCCCGCCGGCGACGACGACGAAGACCTGGAGGTGCTCTTGATGGAGCCAGGCGACCTGGACAAGGCCCTGGCCAGCGGCGATGAATACCTCGATGGCAAGAGCGTCACGGCCTGGCTAAGGGCCAAGCAACACCTCGGTCTCTAAAGCCCAACGCCCCCCACCGCCATGGCCCCTCCCCGCTGGCTGATCTGGCACCGCCGCGACCTGCGCCTCGCCGACAACCTGGCCCTTGCGGCGGCAGCGGCAAACACCGCCGCCGTGACTGGCGTGTTCGTGTGGGATCCGGCGATCCTGGAACCCGCCCCTGGTCTGCCCAAGGTGGCGCCCGCGCGGCTGTGGTTTTGGAGCGAAAGCCTCAAGGAATTGGAGCGCAGCTGGGAGCAAGCCGGCAGCCGTCTGGTGATCCTGCGGGGCAAGCCCAGCGAGCTGCTCCCCCAGCTGGCGGCGGCCATCGGCGCCGAGGTGGTGGCCTGGAACCGGGATGGGGAGCCCTATGCCCGGGACAGGGATCGGGCCGTGGCGGCAGCCCTACAAGCCCAGGGCACCAAGGTGTTGGTGGATTGGGACCAACTGCTGATCCCACCGGACCAACTCAAAACCGGCAGCGGCGATCCCTACCGGGTGTACGGCCCCTTCTGGCGCAATTGGCGCGGCCAGGTGGAACAGCGCTGGGTGGCCGGAGCCCTCAGCTCGAGCCCGGCGCCCGCAGGCCTGCTGGATCTCGATGGAGCCACCCTGGAATCACCAGCCCTAGCTGGCCTGCTCCAGCAGCACCAGGCGAGCGCCAGCCTTGACCATGGTTTTGAGGGCACGGCCCTATGCCCCTGCCGGCCTGGGGAAGCGGCCGCCCAGGTGCAGCTGCAGCTCTTTTGCGAAGGCAAGGGCCGCGCAGGAGCCCTCCTGGCCTATGGCGAGGGGCGCAACATCCCAAGCGAAGCCGGCACCTCTAGCCTGAGCGCCGCCTTGGCCTTCGGCACCCTCAGCCCGCGCCAGGCCTGGGGAGCGGCCCAGGCCGCCAAAGAACTGGCCCGCAGCGACGAGGCCCGCCAATCCATCACCGTGTGGGAACAGGAACTGGCCTGGCGCGAGTTCTACCAACAGGCCCTCTTCCATTTCCCCGAGCTGGCCGAGGGCCCTTACCGGAGCCAATGGCGCCACTTTCCCTGGGAAAACGACCCCGAGCGCCTCGCCGCCTGGCGCGATGGCCTCACCGGCATGCCGATCATCGATGCCGCCATGCGCCAGCTCACGGCCAGCGGCTGGATGCACAACCGCTGCCGCATGATCGTGGCCTCCTACCTGGTGAAAGACCTGATCTGCAACTGGCAGCTGGGTGAAACAGCCTTCATGGAACACCTGGTGGATGGGGATCTGGCCGCCAACAACGGCGGGTGGCAATGGAGCGCCAGCAGTGGCATGGATCCCAAGCCCCTCCGCATCTTCAACCCGGCCACCCAGGCCGCCAAATTCGACCCCGACGCCACCTACATCCGCACCTGGCTGCCCGAGCTGGCCCACGTGGGCACCAAGGAGCTGATCTCCGGCGAGATCTCCCCCCTGGAGCGGCGGGGCTACCCCGAATTGATCGTGGACCACAAGCACCAGCAGGCCCGCTTCAAGGCGCTTTACGCCACCATCAAGGGGTGATTAAGAGCTAGCTGATTAAGCCCTATCTGGTTAAGCCGCCACCTGTTCAGCTGGGATTTGAGCGGCTTGGGGCACCAGGGTTTTGAGCACGGAAATCACCTGCTGCTGCTGGTCAGCCGAGAGCTCGGGGAAGATCGGCAGGCTGAGCACCTCGGAGCAGAGACGCTCGGTGATCGGCAGGGAACCCGGCCCGTAGCCCAACGCGGCGTAGGCCGGCTGGCGGTGGATGGGGATCGGGTAGTAAATGATCGTGCTGACGCCGGCGTTCTGAAGCTGCTGCTTGAGCCAATCTCGGCAGCAGGCTTCTGGCAGGCCAAAGTCGGCGCTATCGGACGAGGGCACACATGCAGCCGCCTGATGGGAGCCGTTACAGGCCGCAGCGCAAGCTTTCACCCCTGATGGGGTGCCAGGCACACGCACCACAAATTGGTTCCAGCTGTGGCCAGGGGGGCCCGCTTCGGGGAGGTGCACGCCTCCGAGGTCAGCCAATTGCTGGCGATACAGGGCCGAGATGGCCCTGCGACGATCCACCCAGCGGCCCAGATGGGGCAGCTTCACGGTGAGCACGGCAGCCTGGATGGCATCGAGGCGGCTGTTGTAGCCAAGGGCGGTGTGCAGGTAGCGACGCGGCATGCCATGCACCGCCAGCTCCCGGATGGATTGGGCTAAGTCCGCATCGCGGCAGGTGATTGCACCGCCATCGCCGGCTCCACCGAGGTTTTTGGTGGGGAAGAAGCTGAAGCAGCCCGCATCGCCCCATCTTCCCACGGGCTGACCCGCCCAGCTAGCTCCAGAGGCCTGGGCGCAGTCTTCCACCACCTTGAGGCCATGGCGCTCAGCGATGGCACAGACCCGCTCCATGTCGACGGGGCGACCAAACAAATGCACCGGGATCAGGGCCTTGGTGGCTGGGGTAATCGCCGCTTCCGCCTGATCGAGATCGATCAGGTAGTTGCTCTCCTCCACATCCACAAACACGGGCGTCGCGCCCACGGCGCTGATCGCTTCGGCCGTAGCAAAAAAGCTGAACGAAGCCGTGATCACCTCATCGCCCGGACCAATCCCCAAGGCCCGCAACGCCAGAATCAGGGCATCGGTGCCGCTGTTGCAGCCAATCGCAAACGGCACGCCGCAGGAGGTTGCGAAGTCGCGCTCAAACCCGGCAATCGTGGCGCCACCGATGTACTGGCCACTGCGCAGCACCTGCAACACGGATTGATCAAGAGCCTCTCCGAGCTCATGGATCTGGTCGCTGAGGCTGAAGGGGGGCACCTGCATGGCCGTCAACTTAAGCCGGTGGCGATGCCCGCCATCGCTGGGGGAGGCCAGTTGCTGGTGCATCCCTCGGCCCTGCTGGGGTGAACCAAGGGAGCCTGATCGGCAAGGATTCGGTGGCCGTTGCATGCCAAACCGTGCCCGCAGGAATTCCCAACTTGCGTCCAGGGCTGCTTGGAGGCACCGCGCTAGCCACCCTCGCGATTGGCCTGGGCCTGGGGCTCACGGGCTGCATGCCCGCCCACCTGCGCCCCAGCTGGGCGATCTATCCCCTGGAGCGCCACCAGCGCCACGACGGCCTGGCCGTGGTGAGTCAGCCGGATGGCTACGGCCTGCACATCTGGATCGAAACCGACACCACCACCCCGGGGCTCTGCCAGCCCCGCTGGATTGTGGATGCTGCCAGGCTGTTCAACGGCAATGGCACCGCCCCCTTCAGCTCCGGACTAGCCCCCCGCCAGGAATTTTTCACAGCCGTTGCCCGGGCCGATGTGCGCCGGGCCCTCCGCCAACAAAGCCAAGCCCTTTGCCTGGAGCGCGCACCCCGCCGCAGCTTCCGCTGGCAAGAGCCCCCGCGTAGCCCCCAGGAGGTCAAGACCGAAAGCTTCCCGCTCCTCGAAGAATCAGATCTGCTCAGCGATCCAGCGGCCGTGCAAGAGCAGGAAGATCAGCTCCTGAAACCCTCCCCAAACCCCGCAGCTCCAGAGCAGCGCTGAACCAAACGGCCACAGCGCTGGGCCAACCAGCTAATGGATCTACCTAGGTGGGAGAGAATCACCCCATAGCAACTTTTCGCCCCCGGCGGCCCCATCCCCATGCTCCTGGATCTACGCGGCAAAAAGGCCCTGGTTACGGGGATCGCCAACAACCGCTCGATCGCCTGGGGCATTGCCCAGCAACTCGCTGCCGCCGGCTGCGAGCTGGGCATCACCTACCTCCCCGACGACAAAGGCCGCTTTGAGGGCAAGGTGCGCGAACTCACCGCCCCGCTCAACCCCACCCTGTTTGAGCCCCTGAACGTGCAGGAGCCCGCCCAGATCGAAGCGGTGTTTGAGCAGGTCAAACAGCAGTGGGGCTCCATCGATGTGCTGGTGCACTGCCTGGCCTTTGCCGGCAAAGAGGAACTGATCGGCGACTACTCGGCCATTAGCCCTGAGGGCTTCGCCCGGGCCCTGGAGGTGAGTGCCTATTCCCTGGCCCCCTTGTGCCGTTACGCCAAGCCCCTGTTCAACCCAGGGGCCAGCGTGATCACCCTGAGCTACCTGGGGGCTGAGCGGGCCATCCCCAACTACAACGTGATGGGTGTGGCCAAGGCGGCCCTGGAGGCCTCCGTGCGTTATCTGGCCGCCGAACTCGGCCCCGAGAAGCAGGTGCGGGTCAATGCGATCAGCGCCGGCCCGATCCGCACCCTGGCCAGCTCGGCCATCGGCGGCATCCTCGACATGATCCACAACGTGGAAGAGAAGGCCCCCCTGCGCCGCACGGTGACCCAAGACGAAGTGGGCTCCACCGCCGCCTTCCTGGCCAGCCCGCTGAGCTCGGGCATCACCGGCCAGGTCCTCTACGTGGACGCCGGCTACTGCATCACGGGAATGTGAATGCGCAGCCCGTGGGCACTCTTTCAATAAATCCTGCAAGACGTTTGCCCGCGGAATGGGAAGCCCAGGGGGCCGTGCTGATGGCCTGGCCGCGGGCCGAAGGTGATTGGGCGCCCTACCTGGATGCGGTGCGCGCCTGCTATCAGGGCCTCTGTGCGGCGGTTGCCCGCCACGCCCCGGTGCTGCTGCTCACCGACAACCCCGCTGAAACCGGCGCCGCCCTGGCCCCCCTGCAGCAAAAGCTCGCAGGCGAGGGGCTCACCCATCGGCTGCGGCTGATCGAGAGCCCCGCCCAGGACACCTGGACCCGCGACTACGGCCCGATCACGGTGGTTGAGACAGCCGCCGATTCGGAGGACGCGCCAGGCGGCCAGAGGCCTGTGCTGCTCGACTTCCGCTTCAACGGCTGGGGCGGCAAATACCAGGCCAGCGGCGATGACCGGGCCACCGCAGCGGCCTGCGCAGCGGGGGTCTTTGGCCCCACCCAGCGGCAAGAGGTGGCGATGGTGCTGGAGGGAGGCAGCATCGAATCCGACGGGGCCGGCACCCTGCTCACCACCAGCACCTGCCTGCTCTCTCCCGAGCGCAATCCCGACCTGGATCGAAGCGCCATCGAAGCCGCCCTGGTCCAGCACCTGGGCGCCCAGCGGGTGTTGTGGCTGGAGCATGGCCAACTGGCCGGCGACGACACCGACGCCCACATCGACACCCTGGTGCGCTTCTGCGACCCCCAAACCCTGGCCTACGTGCGCTGCGATGACCCCAGCGATCCCCACGCCCAGCCCCTGCAGGCGCTGGAACAAGAGCTGGGCCAGCTGCGCACCCTGGCCGGTGAGCCCTACCGGCTGATTCCCCTGCCCTGGGCCCGGCCCTGTTTCGCCCCGGATGACGGCCGCCGGCTGCCGGCCACCTATGCCAATTTCCTGATCCTTAATGGGGCCGTGCTGGTGCCCAGTTACAACGACCCCGAGCGCGATCAGGCGGCCCGGCAAGCCCTGAAAGAAGCTTTCCCGAGCCACGAGATTGAAGCGGTCGACTGCTCGGCCTTGCTGCTGCAGCACGGCTCCTTGCATTGCGCCACCATGCAGATTCCCGAGGCCGTGTTCCGATGAGCCCCCTGCGCACCGCCCTGATCCAGCAGCGCTGGGCCGGAAACCGGGAGGCCATGGTTGCTGCCACTGGCGCCGCGATCCGCCAAGCGGCCCAGCAAGGGGCCCAGTTGGTGGTGTGCCAAGAGCTGCACACCAGCGCCTACTTCTGCCAAATCGAAGATGTGACGCGCCACGACCTGGCCGAACCCATCCCAGGACCCTCCACCGACCACTTCGGGGCCCTGGCCAAGGAGCTGGGGGTGGTGCTGGTGATCAGCCTGTTTGAGCGGCGGGCGGCGGGCCTCTCCCACAACACCGCCGTGGTGCTGGAGAGCGATGGCCAAGTCGCAGGCACCTACCGCAAGATGCACATCCCGGACGATCCGGGCTTCACGGAAAAGTTCTATTTCGCCCCCGGAGATCAGGGCTTTGAGCCGATCCAAACCAGCCTGGGGCGCCTGGGGGTGCTGGTGTGCTGGGACCAGTGGTACCCAGAAGCGGCGCGGCTGATGGCCCTGGCCGGCGCCGAACTGCTGATCTATCCCACCGCCATTGGCTGGAGCCCGGAAGACGATGGCGACGAGCAGGCCTGCCAACGGGACGCCTGGATCACCGTGCAGCGGGGCCACGCCATCGCCAATGGCCTGCCACTGCTGGCGGTGAACCGCTGCGGGATCGAAACCGAGCCTGGGGCCCAGAGCGGTATCCGCTTCTGGGGCAGCAGCTTTGGCTGTGGTCCCCAGGGGGAACTGCTGGCGATGGCCAGCAACGATCAAGAGGAGGTGCTCCTGGTGGATCTGGATCTGGGGCGCAGTGAGGCCGTGCGCCGCTGGTGGCCCTTCCTGCGCGATCGCCGCATCGATGCCTACGGCGATCTACTCAAGCGCTGGCGCGACTGAATCGCACCCCAAAGCCCCCCTAAGAGCGTGCGGGGCTGGACCTGCCTGGCACCATGGGGCCAAAGGGTTGATAGCCATGCGCACCGGCGAGATTCACCGCGTCACGGGAGAAACCGATGTGCGGGTCAAGCTCAACCTCGATGGCACGGGCAGCTGCCAGGTGGGCACCGGCGTGCCCTTCCTCGACCACATGCTCCACCAGATCGCCAGCCACGGGCTCTTGGATCTGGAGATCAGCGCCAAGGGCGACACCCACATCGACGACCACCACACCAACGAAGACGTCGGCATCGCCGTTGGCCAAGCCCTCGCCCAAGCCCTCGCCGACCGGCGCGGCATCCACCGCTTTGGCCACTTTGTGGCGCCCTTGGATGAGGCCCTGGTGCAGGTGGCCCTCGATTGCTCCGGCCGGCCCCACCTGAGCTTTGGCCTCAAGATTCCGGCCCAGAGAATCGGCAGCTACGACACCGAACTGGTGAAGGAGTTCTTCGCCGCAGTAGCCAACAACGCCGGCCTCACCCTGCACATCCGCCAGCTTGATGGGGTCAACTCCCACCACATCGTGGAGGCCTGCTTCAAGGCCTTCGCCCGGGCCCTACGCCTCGCCGTGGAGGTGGATCCCCGCCGGGCCGGGGCCGTACCCAGCAGCAAGGGGGTGCTGGAGAGGGCTGGGGCCTAACGCCTGAGGGGCTCGCGGGACCACAAAAAGATCCCCAATCGCTCGGCATCGGCCATGGTTTGCTTGGCATCAAGCAGCAGGGCGCCGCGGGCTTCCCAGGCAATGCCCGCCAGGCCAGCCGCCGCAGCCTTGGCCACGGTGATTGGACCAATGCCGGGGAGATCCATGCGCCGGTCCTGGTGGACCTTAGGGCCCTTGTAGAGCACCCCGGCCTGGGTCGCTGCGGGGAGATTGGGCCGAATTGCGGCGACCCAGTCGAGCATGGCGTCGGTGCCGGGCAAGGCTTCGGTGGCCAGGCACAGCCCGCCGGCCACAATCGCCCCCTGGCCCACATCCACCCCGGAAATCGCTTCCACGATGTAGGCGGCCCGCTCCACATCGGCCCGCTCGGCCTCGGTGGGCACCCGGCTGGCATAGAGGCCAGGTTCGGTGAGCAGATTCGGCGCCACCTCTTCGACGCCCACCACCTGGAGCCCCAGCTCCTCGATGATCTGGGCCAGCGACCTGAGCGCGGTGTCATCGCCGCTGCGCAGGGAAGCCAGGATGCGAGGGGCGGCCATCAAGGTGGAGGCCTCAAAGCGCAGGACGTTGAGGGATTTGGGTCGATCAAACTTGCCCACCATCACCACCTGCTGGATGCCCCGCTTCTCCAGCGACTTAAAAAACGAAATCGAGCGCTCGAAATAAAAGGGCTCAGCCCCTTCAATCTCCACGTCGATGCCATGGGGATGACAGGCGATGTAGTCCCTGCCGTCGCGGGTGAGGGCTTCCGAGAGCATCCGAGGCAGCACTCCGGCACCAGCAATGATCGCGAGGGTCGGATCACCCATTGGGGCGGCGTGGAGCTCCAAACACATCAACCACGGCAGTCAACAGCCGCAGCCCCTGACTGTGCGGGGGCTGGTGGACAGGTAGTCGGGCGGCCTGGCTGGTTAGGCAGGGCGAAACAGTTCAGGCTGGCCCGAGGCGGCCCACCAGTTCCTGGGGCGTCAAACGCAGATCACTGGCGCCTGATCCACTGCTCCCCGCCAGGGGATCGGGGGGGCCAGCGCGCAAATCCTTGAGCACCACCACCCCCTCGGCGGCCTCCTGGTCGCCAATCACCACGGCCCACCGGGCCCCTGAACGATCAGCCCGCTTGAACTGCTTACCAAAGGCCGAACCACTGGCATCGATCTCCACCGCCAAGCCCGCTGAACGGCACAGGCGGGCCACCGGCAGAGCCATCGCCTCGGCAGCCTCGCCGCGGCTCACCAGATACAGATCGGGCACCGCAGGGGAAGCGGCAGGGGCCCCAGAACCCAGGCTTTGGGCCAGCAGTAAGGCCAACCGCTCCATCCCTAAGGCCCAGCCAATCGCCGGGGCCTCGGGCCCGCCCAATTGCTGCACCAGGCCGTCGTATCGGCCGCCACCGCAGACCGTGGCCTGGGCGCCGAGCTGGCTGCTGGTGATTTCAAAGGCGGTGTGGCTGTAGTAATCCAGGCCGCGCACCAGCCGGGGGTTGAGCACAAAGGGAATCTCCAGCGCCTCGAGCCCTTGCTGCACCTGGGCAAAGCGCTGGCGGCTCTCGGGGCAGAGGGCGTCAGCGAGGGAAGGGGCATCGGCCAGCAGGGCCTGGGTTTGGGGGTTCTTGGAATCGAGCACCCGCAACGGGTTGGTGTGGATCCGGCCTTGGGAATCTGCATCGAGCTGGTCGTTGCGCGCCTCCAGCCAAGCCACCAACTGCTGGCGGTAGGAGGCCCGGTCTTCGGCGCTGCCGAGGGAATTGAGCTCCAAAGCCAAACCGCCCACCCCGAGATCGGCCAAGAGATCCCAGGCCACCGCAATTGCTTCCACGTCGGAGCGGGAATCGGCAAAACCCAGCAGCTCCACGCCGATCTGGTGGAACTGGCGCTGGCGGCCGGCCTGGGGCCGCTCGTAGCGAAACATTGGCCCGCCATACCAAAGCCGCTGGGGGCCCTGGCTCAAGAGGCCGTGCTGAATCGCGGCCCGCACCACCGAAGCCGTGCCCTCGGGCCTGAGGGTGCAACTGCGATCGCCCCGATCGATGAAGGTGTACATCTCCTTCCCCACCACGTCGGTGGCTTCGCCAATGCCGCGGGCGAAGAGCTCGGTGGCCTCCAGCAGGGGCGTGCGGATTTCGGCGATGGCGGCGCGGCGGAAGTGCTCGCGGGCGGTGGCCTCAATCTGCTGCCAGAGGGCGGTCTGCTCGGGCAGCAAATCCACCATGCCCCGCAGGCTTTGAAGGGTTGAAGCCGGGCTGGGCACGGAAACGCTTAGCCAATCGGCCCAGTTTGCCGCCTAGCTCGCATAGCTCTCAGCAGTAGACCAGCTCTTAGCAGTAGACCAGCCCCTAGCCGTAGAACTGCCGATACCAGCGGGCAAAGCGCTCCACGCCAACCTCAATCGGGGTGGAGGGCTTAAAGCCCACCCAGGCTTCAAGCAGGGACGTATCGGCGGCGGTCGCCACCACATCACCGGGTTGCATGGGCTGGAAGTCTTGGACGGCCTTTCGGCCCAGGGCCTGCTCCAGCACGCCAATGAAGTGCAGCAGCTCGGTGGGCTGGGCATTGCCGATGTTGAACACCCGGTGGGGCGCCCAGCTGGTGGCGGGATCGGGGTTGGCCGCATCAAACGCAGGATCTGCCGTGGCGGGCTTATCGAGGCAGGCGATCACGCCGGTCACGATGTCGTCGATGTAGGTGAAATCACGCCGCATCTGGCCGTTGTTAAACACCTTGATCGGTTCGCCAGCCAGGATCGCCTTGGCAAACAGCATCGGCGCCATATCGGGCCGGCCCCAGGGGCCATAGACGGTGAAAAAACGCAAGCCCGTGGCCGGCAGGCCATAGAGGTGGCTGTAGGTGTGTGCCATCAGCTCATTGGCTTTTTTGGTGGCCGCATAGAGACTCACCGGATGGTTCACCGGCTGGCCTTCGGCAAAGGGCATGGCCTTGTTGCCCCCGTACACCGAGCTGCTGGAGGCATACACCAGATGCTCTACGCCGTGGTGGCGGCAGCCCTCCAAGACGTGGCCAAATCCCACCAGGTTGGCCTGGATGTAGGTGGCTGGATTCTCCAAGGAGTAACGCACCCCAGCCTGGGCGGCGAGGTGCACCGCAGCCCGGGGCTTGGTGGCCGCAAACAAATCCGCCATCGCCTCGCCATCGGCGAGATCCAGGCGATGGAAACTCCAAATCCCCTGGCCAGCTGCGCTTGGGAGCGGTGCCGAAGAGGCAATGCCATCGAGCCGATCCAGGCGCGCCTGCTTTAAGGCCGGGTCGTAGTAGCTGTTGAGGTTGTCGAGCCCCACCACCTGCTCACCGCGCGCCAGCAAGCGCTCACACACGGCAGCTCCGATGAAGCCGGCGGCACCAGTGATGAGCAGCGGTTGGTTCATGAACCGAGCAACTCCCGGAAGTAGGCAATCGTGGGCTCCAGACCCTGCTCTAGCGGCACCGTGGGTTCCCAGCAAAGTTCTGCTCGGGCCAAATCGATCACCGGTTGGCGCTGCAGCGGGTCGTCCTGGGGCAACGGTTGATCCACAAATGCCAGCCCGGGATTAATCCGATCGCGCACCAGCTCGGCCAGCTGCTTGATCGTGAACTCGGCTGGATTGCCGATGTTGATGGGGCCGGTGTGGGCACCATTCATCAAGCGGATCAGCCCCTCCACCAGATCATCCACAAAGCAAAAACTGCGGGTTTGGCTGCCGCCGCCATAGAGGGTGAGGGGATCGCCGCCCAGGGCCTGCACGATGAAATTGCTCACCACCCGGCCGTCGTCGGGCAGCATCCGCGGCCCATAGGTGTTGAAGATCCGCGCTACCCGGATCTCGGTGCCATGCATGCGCCAGTAATCAAAACAAAGGGTTTCAGCGATGCGCTTGCCCTCGTCGTAGCAACTGCGGATGCCGATGGTGTTCACGCAGCCCCGGTAGCTCTCGGGCTGGGGGTGCACCTCAGGATCGCCGTACACCTCACTCGTGCTGGCCAACAGAAGGCGCGCGCCCACCCGCCGGGCTAAGCCCAACATGTTGTAGGTGCCGAGGAAGCTGGTTTTAGCCGTTTTGATCGGGTTGAACTGGTAGTGCACCGGGGAGGCCGGGCAGGCCAAATGCCAGATCCGATCCACCTCGAGCTTGATCGGCTCGGTCACATCGTGGCGGATCAGCTCAAAGCGGGGATGGCCGATCCACTGGGCGATATTGGCCTTGCGGCCGGTGAAGTAGTTGTCGAGGCAGATCACCTCCTCACCGGCCTGCATCAACCGGTCCACCAGATGGGAGCCCAAAAAACCGGCTCCGCCAGTAATCAGGTTGCGCGTCAAAGAAGCGGTCATCAGCTCACCCCTCCCCCACCCGCCACACCCTGAGCCCTGCAGAGCGAGCAGCGCTTGCATCGGCCCTGGCACGGGCATCAAATAACCAGGCTGGTTGACGCATCACAGCCGCGATCCCTTCCCAATCCAATGAGGCAAACTCCGCCCACTCGGTGAGCAGCAAAACCGCATCGGCGCCAGTTGCTGCCTCCACAGCGGAACCTGCCATCTTCCAACCGCCACAGTCATCCGAGCCTTGAACAAGCGGATCCTGGTCAATCGACGGCTGGGCCAGGTCTTTGGCGATTTGGACAGCCCCTACCTTGGGATCCACGATCACCAGCTGGGCCCCTTCCTCCAGCAGATCGCGGCAGATGCGGATCGCCGGGGATTCACGGGTGTCGTTGGTGTCGGCTTTGAAAGCAAAGCCCAGCACCGCCAGGCGCTTACCGGTGACTGTGCCAAACAGCTTGGTCACCACCAGGCGGGCAATGCGGTGCTGCTGCCAGGTGTTGAGCGCCACCACCTGCTCCCAGTAGGCCGCCACCTCCTCGAGGCCGTAGTGGCGGCAGAGATACACCAAATTGAGGATGTCTTTTTGAAAGCAGCTGCCGCCAAAGCCAGGTCCGGCCTGCAGAAATTTGGAGCCAATGCGGCTGTCAGTGCCGATCGCTTTGGCCACCTCCCGCACATCGGCGCCCGTGGCCTCACAGAAGGCGGCAATGCTGTTGATGGAGCTGATGCGCTGGGCCAAAAAAGCGTTGGCAGTCAGCTTAGAGAGCTCACTACTCCAGAGGTTCGTGCGCAGGATTCTCTCGGGGGCCACCCAGTGGCCGTAGATCCCAGCCAGGGCATCAATCGCCTCTTGATCCTCACCACCAATCAACACCCGGTCAGGGTTCTCAAGATCGGTGATGGCTGTGCCTTCTGCCAAAAACTCGGGATTGGAGAGCACCGAAAAGGTGGGCACAGCCCCATTCGAACCGGCTTGCGGGGAAGAAGCCCCAAGAATCGCCTGCACGGCTTCCGCGGTGCGCACCGGCAGGGTGCTTTTCTCGACCACGATCGTGTGGCCCTGGGCATTGGCCGCGACTGTGCGAGCAGAGGCCTCAATCCAGCGCAGGTCGCTGGCCTGCCCGGCCCCCAACCCCTTTGTTTTGGTAGGGGTGTTCACCGAGAGAAACACCATGTCGGCATCGGCAATGGCAGCTTCCACGGCGGTGGAAAAGTGCAAATTGCGGCCCCGGCAGCGGACCACCACCGCATCCAGCCCCGGCTCGTACACCGGCAGTTTGGCTAGGTCGGGATCGTTCCAGGCGGCGATGCGCTCAGCGTTGAGATCCACCACCGTCACCTGAATCCCTGGGCAACGGTCCGCAATCACCGCCATCGTGGGGCCGCCCACGTAGCCCGCACCGATGCAACAGATGGTACGGATCGCAGGCCCCACAATATTCAAGCGATTTTAGTGGAGGAGGCTAATGGAGCAGACGCCAAGGTTTCTTTGAAATCCGCGTAGGTGTTGCTCAAACCTTCGGCAAGCGGAATTGCTGCGCGCCAGCCCATGGCCCCAAGCTTTGATACATCCAACTGCTTCCTCGGCGTACCATCAGGCTTGCTGGAATCCCATTGGATATCTCCTCCATAGCCAACAGTTGTTGCCACAAGATCAGCCAACTCTTTGATTGAAAGATCAATCCCTGTACCCACATTGAGATAGGACAACTGATCAAGGCCAGGATTCCAGCTCTCTAGGGCAGATACACAGGCCGCCCCAAGATCATCCACATGCAAAAACTCCCTCAAAGGAGTTCCTGTACCCCAACAGGTCACTGAGGGAGCATTGGATGCAACAGCTTCATGGAACCGACGAATCAAGGCAGCCATCACATGGCTATTGGTGGGGTGGTAGTTGTCACCGGGCCCATAGAGATTGGTGGGCATCAGGCTGATCGCATCAAAGCCGTGCTGCTCGCGCAGGGCCTCACACAGCTTGATCCCGGCAATCTTGGCAATCGCATACCATTCATTGGTGGGCTCCAAGGGCCCGGTGAGCAGAGCCTCCTCTTGGATCGGCTGCTCAGCGAATTTGGGATAAATGCAACTGCTACCCAGGAACAGCAAGCGCCTCACGCCACTGCGCCAGGCCGTTTCGATCACATGGTTTTGGATCTTGAGATTGTCCAGCAGAAAATCCGCCGGATAGGTGGCATTGGCATGGATGCCGCCCACCTTGGCCGCCGCCAAAATCGCCACATCAGGCTTGTTAACAGCAAACCAATTCGCAACAGCCCCAGGATCAAGAAGATCCAGTTCGCTGCGGGCAGCGGTGAGCAATGCCCCACCACCTGCTTCTCCATAGCCCTTGGCCACGAGCGACCGGCAAATGGCCGACCCCGCCATACCCCGGTGACCGGCCACATAGATCCGATCGGCTGGTGAGATCAGCTTTTCAGAATCGCCAACCGCTGGGGAAGGCATCACGCCTCGTCTCCTTTGCTGGCTGAATTTGCAATCGCCGCCCCAGCATTGGTGGGTGGATTCTCCATGGAGCCCACCACCGCAAAACCCTTGCGGCGCAGCAGGGCTTCCTTGGCCGCTTCTTCCTTATCAGCTGCCACCATTTCACCCACCAGCTCCTCGAGGGTGGTGGTGGTGGTCCAGCCCAGTTTGTCTTTGGCCTTGGTGGGATCACCCAGCAGGGTTTCCACCTCGGCAGGGCGGAAGTAGCGCGGATCAATCCGCACCACCACAGCACCGGTGTCGACGCGGCGGCCCACTTCCTCAAGGCCTTCCCCATCCCATTGGATGGCGGGCCCAGTGCCACCACCCCAACCGAGCTGCTCAGCAGCCAGCTCAATGAAGCGGCGCACCGTTTCCTGGCGGCCGGTGGCAATCACGAAATCCTCGGGCGTTTCTTGCTGGAGCATCCGCCACTGCATCTCCACGTAATCACGGGCATGACCCCAATCACGCAACGAATCGAGGTTGCCCATGAACAAACATTGATCCAGATCTGCATCAATGCGCGCCAAACCCCGCGTGATCTTACGGGTCACAAAGGTTTCACCCCGTCGCGGAGATTCATGGTTGAACAAGATGCCATTGCAGGCATACATCCCGTAGGCCTCGCGGTAGTTCACCGTGATCCAGTAGGCATAGAGCTTGGCCACCCCATAGGGGCTACGGGGATAAAACGGTGTGGTTTCTTTTTGGGGAATCTCTTGTACCAGGCCATACAGCTCTGAGGTGCTCGCCTGATAAATCCGGGTTTTCTCCGTGAGGCCCAGCATCCGCACGGCCTCGAGGATCCGCAGCGTGCCTAGCGCATCACTATTGGCCGTGTATTCCGGCGCCTCGAAGCTCACTGCCACATGGCTTTGGGCTCCTAAATTATAAATTTCATCGGGCTGCACCTGCTGAATGATCCGAATCAAATTGGTGGAATCGGTAAGATCGCCGTAGTGGAGAACGAGCCGAGGATCCTGTTCGTGGGGATCTTGATAAAGATGGTCAATCCGGCTGGTGTTGAAGCTGCTGGCCCGGCGCTTGATCCCGTGCACCACATAGCCCTTCTCCAAGAGCAGCTCAGCCAGGTAGCTGCCGTCTTGGCCCGTAATTCCAGTAATCAGGGCTGTTTTTGCGGTGCCCGAAATAGGCATAGGGGGACAGGGCTAATCCTGATTAGAGGTTGGCATAGTTTGGATCCCAGCAAACTGGGCTTGATTGACCAACCTCCTGATCACCGGCGGCGCCGGCTTTATCGGCAGCCATACGGCCCTGGTGCTGCTGGAAGCAGGTCACCGGCTGGTGGTGCTCGATAGCTATGCCAACAGCTCGCCGGAGGCCCTGCGGCGGGTGGCGGAACTGGCGGGCCCTGGGGCAGCAGCCCGGCTCCAGTTGATTGAGGGCGACATCCGTTCAGAGCACGATCTGGAGCGGGCCTTTGCTGCCTGCTCAGCGTTAGGCGGCAAGCCAGCCGATGCGGTGATCCACTTCGCGGGCCTCAAGGCCGTGGGCGAATCGGTGGCCGAGCCCCTGCGCTACTGGGATGTGAACCTGTCTGGCTCCCGCCAGTTGGTGGGCGCCATGCAAGCCCATGGCTGCCGCACCCTGGTGTTCAGCAGCAGCGCCACCCTCTACGGCTACCCGGAAACGGTGCCGATCCCAGAAACCGCCACCATCGCTCCAATCAACCCCTACGGCCACAGCAAGGCGGCGGTGGAGCAACTGCTGGCCGATATGGCGGCGAGCGAGCCCGGCTGGCGCATCGCCCGGCTGCGCTACTTCAACCCCGTGGGCGCCCACCCCAGTGGCCGCATCGGCGAAGATCCCTGCGGCATCCCCAACAACCTCTTCCCATTCGTGAGCCAGGTGGCCGTGGGGCGGAGGGAGCAGCTGCAAATTTTTGGCGGCGACTGGCCGACCCCCGATGGCAGCGGCGTGCGCGATTACATCCACGTGATGGACCTGGCCGAAGGCCACCGCGCCGCCCTCGATGTGCTGCTGGCGGAAGGCCCCCAGCTGCTCACCCTCAATCTGGGCAGCGGCCAAGGCCATTCAGTGCTGGAGGTGGCAGCAGCCTTTGAGGCCGCCAGCGGCCGCCCGGTGCCCTTGAAAATCGTGGAGCGGCGGCCGGGCGATGCTGCGATCACCGTGGCCGATCCTTCCCAGGCTGCCCAGCGCCTGGGCTGGCGCACCAGCCGCGGCCTTGCAGATATGTGCCGCGACGGCTGGGCCTGGCAGAGCGCCAACCCCGATGGCTATGAAGCCTGAAACAATGGCCTCACCCAAGGGCCCTCCGTGTTGCCAGCCTCTTCACCAGGCCCAGCTTCTGCCCTGAGCCGCTGCCTGCAGGAAGAAGCCGCGGCCATCGCCGCTGCCGCTGGACGGCTAAGCAGCGAGCAGGTGGAAGCGGCCCTGGAATTGCTGTTGGGCTGCCGCACACGCCGGGCAAAGCTTGTGGTGACGGGCGTGGGCAAAAGCGGCATCGTGGCCCGCAAAATTGCCGCCACCTTTTCCTCGATCGGCCTGACGGCCGTGTTCCTCAACCCCACCGATGCCCTGCACGGCGACCTGGGGATCGTGGCGGCCGACGATGTGGCCCTGCTGCTCTCCAACAGCGGCGAAACGGAAGAGCTCTTGGCGATCCTTCCCCACCTCAAGCGCCGCGGCACCGGCCGCATTGCCCTGGTGGGCCGGATTGATTCGGCCCTAGCCCGGGGCTGCGACGTGGTGCTGGATGGCTCGGTGGACCGGGAGGTGTGCCCCCTCAACCTGGCCCCCACCGCCAGCACGGCCGTGGCCATGGCCATCGGCGATGCCCTAGCGGCTGTATGGATGGAGCGGGCCGGAATTTCCCCGGAAGATTTCGCCATCAACCACCCGGCCGGATCCCTCGGCCGTCAGCTCACCCTCACCGTGGCCGAGCTGATGGTGCCGGCCAGCGAACTTGAGCCCCTAGCTCCAGAAGCACCATTGAGCGCCGTGATCGGCCAGCTCACCCGGCCTACCAACGGCAAGGGCAGCCTGGGCGCCGCCTGGGTGCAGGGGGCGGGAAACGGCAGCGGCGGCCTGATCACCGATGGCGACCTGCGCCGCACCCTGCAACGCCATCCGCCGGAGGCCTGGGCGAGCGTGCAGGCCTCGGCCATGGCAACCACCAATCCGATCAGCGTGACGCCAGTCACCCTGGCCGCCGAGGCGTTGAGCGTGATGGAGCGCAACCCGGCCCAGGCCCTCTCGGTGCTGCCCGTGATCGATGGCGGTGAGCTGGTGGGCCTACTGCGCTTGCACGATCTGGTGCAGGCTGGGTTCACCTCGAATCAGGCAGCCTCTGCGGCCGCCGCCCCTAACCCATGAGCGCCAAGCCCCTCACCCTGATCGCCGGGCCCTGTGTGATCGAGAGCCGCGATCTGGTTCTGCAGGTGGCCGAGCAGGTGAGCGGCATCTGCCAGGAGCTGGGCATCGATTACGTGTTTAAGGCCAGCTTCGACAAGGCCAACCGCAGCTCGGGCAAGTCGTATCGGGGCCCGGGGCCTGATGAGGGTCTGAAGATCCTCCAAGAGGTGGGCGAGAGCTTTGGGGTACAAGTGCTCACCGACATCCACGAAAGCCACCAGGCCGCTGCCGCTGCCCAGGCCGTGGATGTGCTCCAGATTCCCGCCTTCCTCTGCCGCCAAACCGATCTGTTGGAAGCCGCAGCCCAGGCCGTAGCTGGCACTGAGAAGGTGGTGAATGTGAAAAAGGGCCAGTTTCTGGCCCCCTGGGACATGGCCCAGGTGGTGAACAAGATGGCGGAATCGGGCCTGGATCCCGCCAGCGGCCGCCTCTGGCTGACCGAACGGGGCAGCAGCTTTGGCTACAACACCCTGGTGGTGGACTTCCGCAGCCTGCCCCAGCTCCAGGCCCTGGGCTGCCCGGTGATCTTTGATGCCACCCACGCCGTGCAACGGCCCGGCGGCCAGGGCACCACCTCAGGCGGCCAACGGGAATTTGTAGCGCCCCTGGCCCGGGCGGCGGTCGCGGTGGGCGTGGATGGGCTGTTCCTGGAGGTGCATCCCGATCCCACGGTTGCCCTCAGCGATGGCCCCAACATGGTGCCCTTGCACCGCCTCAAGGCCCTGCTCAGCCAATTGGTTGCCCTGCGCAGCGTGGTGGCTGAAGGAACTGCGGTGAGCGTGCTGTGAGGCTCCTGTGATTCGCCGCCTGTTGGTCTCCAAACGCCTCAAGCAGGTGCGCCTACTGGTGTGTGATGTGGATGGGGTGCTCACCGATGGCGGCCTCCACTACGACGAGAGCGGAGGTGTGGTGAAGCGCTTCAATGTGCGCGATGGCCTGGCGATCCGGATGCTGCAGCGCTCTGGCATCGAGGTGGCCTTCCTCAGCGGCGGCCGCAGCGGCGCCATCGAGCAACGGGCCCGCCACCTTGATATTCAGCATTGCCTGGTGGGCGTGGGCGACAAGCTGGCTGCCCTCCAAAACTTGCTAGATCAGTTGGATCTGGGCCCTGAGCAGACTGCCTTTATCGGCGACGACCTCAACGACCTGACGGTGCGACCGGCCGTAGGCCTCCTGGTGAGCCCCGCCAATGGGGCCCGGGGCCTGCGCCGCCAAGCCGACCTGGTGCTGCACCAAAACGGCGGCGATGGGGCCGTGCGGGAACTGGCCGAACTGCTGCTGCACCAGCGGGGCCACTGGCAAACCCTGAACCGTGAGGGTTGGCGCGACACCAATAGTTAATCGGGGTTTGACGCCACCAGCGCCCGGGCCTGCTCCAACTGCTCTGGGGTATCCACCGAAAAGCAATCCGCCGCCACCTCATAGGTGAGCAGGGGAATTCCGGCTTCGATCAGGCGCAACTGCTCCAGTTTTTCCAGGGCCTCGAGCGGCGAAACGGGCAGGTCATACCAGCCGGCCAACACATCCGCGCGGTAGCCATACAGACCCACATGGCCCCAAAAGGTGGTGCGGCTGGTCCACTGGTCGGGATCCAGGTCACGCACATGGGGCAGGGCGCTGCGGGAGAAGGTGATGGCGCGGCCGTCATGGGCGCGGAGCACCTTCACCACATTGGGATCGTGGAGCTTGGCGGCTGCCAGGGGATACACAGGCGTGAGAACAGCGGGCCTATCCAGGGCCGTAAAACGCTCCACCATGGCTTCGATGATGGCAGGATCCAACAACGGCTGATCCCCCTGCACATTGATCACCAGGGTCTGATCGAAAGCCAAGTTTTGATCGAAACCCAACGTCTGATCGAAAGCCTGCCCGCCTGCCGCCGCCACCAGATCGTCCACCACGCAAGCCAAGCGCTCACTGCCGGAGCTGCAGGATTGGGGGGTGAGCAGGGCGCGATACCCCCAGCCCTCGACGGCCTCTTGAACGATCTCGCTATCGGTGCAAGCCACCACCGCCGCCACGCCCTTGGCCTGGGCGCAACGCTCCAGCACCCGGCGCAGCATCGGCTGACCGCCGATGTCGGCCATCACCTTGCCGGGCAGCCGGGCCGATTCCAAGCGAGCGGGAACGGCCACCACGACAGGAGGACTGGTCATGGCGAGCTGGTGCGGTCGGTGTCATTTTGACCTTTGTAGAGCCCGGCCCCAAGCCCGTGACCACCAAGCAACTCGTGCTCGCTGGCGGCGGCCATAGCCATGCCCTGGTGCTGCGGCTCTGGGCGATGCACCCCAAGCGGCGGCGCCCTGGCCTGATCACCCTGGTGAACCGCCACAGCACCGCCCTGTATTCGGGCATGGTGCCGGGCCTGGTGGCAGGGCTCTACAGCCCAGAGGAATGCGCCATCGATCTCAGGCGGCTGTGCGCCCTGACCGGCGTCAGCTTCGTGCAGGCGGAGATCACGGCTGTGGATCTGGCCCGCCAAGAGCTGGTGCTGGCGGGCCGGCCGCCTTTGGCCTGGGATCTGCTCAGCCTCGATGTGGGTGCGGAAGTTGGTGCTGCAGAAGGTGGGGAATGCGGCGAGGGCAGCTCAGGGCCCTTGCCGGTAAAGCCCCTGGAACCCTTTTTAGCCTGGTGCCACGGCGTGGAAGCACCCCAAGCGATCTCCATCCTTGGCGGGGGGGCGGCGGCCGTGGAGGTGGCTTTGACCCTGGGCCATCGGGGGCTCAAGCCGAGCTTGCAGCTGCGCGGCGAGCAGCTGCATTTGGGCTCGAGGGCTGCCAACCGGCTGGGCGAAACCCTGCTCAAAGCGGCGGGTGTGCCGCTTGTGCGGAACTCGCGCAAAGAACAAGCCCTGGCAAACGCATCTGCGACCGACTCAAACCAAGAATCCAACCCAGCTCTGGCATGCACCGGCAGCCACGGCCCCAGCTGGCTGGAAGCCTCAGGGCTGCCCACCAATGCTGCAGGGCGGGTGCTCACCGAAGCCAGCCTGCAGGTGAAGGGCTTGCCAGCCGTGTTTGCCAGCGGCGATTGCGGTGTGATCGACGGAAACCCCCGAGCGGCCTCTGGCGTCTGGGCAGTGCGGGCAGCGCCTGTGCTGGCGGCCAATCTCGAGCGCTGGCTGGATCACGGCGCGCGGCAAGGCGCCGCGGCCCCATCACCCCGGCTGAAAACCTGGAACCCCCAGGCCCGGGCCCTGCAGCTTCTCGGTGATGGTGGTGCGATCAGCGGCCGGCAGCGGGCTATCGCCTTTTGGGGGCCCTTTGCATGGGGGCCCAGCGAACTGCTGTGGCGCTGGAAACAGGCCATTGATCAGCGCTTCATGGAGCGCTTTACCGGGCTCCAGGCCATGGATAGCGGGAAGGTACTGGGCAAGGGCAATGCCACGAACAACGGCAATGCCATGGCCTGCCACGGCTGCGGGGCCAAACTTGCCGCCGCACCCCTGGCAGCAGCCCTGGACCAGGCAGGCGTGGGCGGACCGGCAGAGGATGCGGCCGTGGTGGGCCTAGGCGCCAACGACAAGACCCTGCTGCAAAGCGTGGATGGCTTTCCGGCCCTGGTGGGCGATGCCTGGCTCAACGCCCGTCTCACCACCCTCCATGCCTGCAGCGACCTTTGGGCGTCAGGTGCCCAGGTGGACAGCGCCCAAGCCCTGGTCACCGTGCCCCAGGGTCCAGCGTCAATGCAGCAAGAGCTTCTGGCCCAAACCTTGGCCGGCGTGCGCTCGGTGCTCGAACCAATCGGCGGCAAGTTGATCGGCGGCCACACCTTGGAAGAACGCGCAGGTGGGGGCATGGCCCCTGGACCTGGCCCCCTCACCCTGGCCCTCACCATGAATGGCAACTGTCCTGGTAGCCCCTGGCCCAAGGGACCACTCCAGGGCGGCGATGCCTTGGTGCTGGTCAAACCCATCGGCACAGGCGTCTTGTTTGCCGCCGCCATGGCCGCCGCTCCAAGCGAGCACTGCAAGCCCGCCTGGATTGATCAAGCCTTGGCCCAGATGCAGCAAAGCCAAGCGCCCCTGGTGGAACTGCTGAGCGCCCACGGCTGCCGGGCCTGCACCGACATCACCGGCTTTGGGCTCATCGGCCATCTGGGCGAAATGCTTGAGGCCAGCGCCGCTTCGACCCAGGTGAGCCTCGATGCCCAAGCGCTCCAGGGCCTGGCCATGGATGGGTCGCTTGAACTGCTGGAACGGGGTTACGCCAGCAGTCTTGCCCCCTCCAACGCCCGGGCCCTAGCCCTCCTTGATGGACCAATCCAGCTCCAGGGCCCCAGCTCAGCCGGCCTGCACGGCCTGCTAATCGATCCCCAAACCTGCGGCCCCCTGCTGGCCGCCCTTCCCGCACACCAAGCTCCTGCGGCGCTAGCCGCGCTCCACGCAGCTGGCTTTGCTCAAGCGGCCGTGGTGGGGAGCGTGGAAGGGGTCAGCTGAGCTTCGGCTCAAACCCGCTCTGCCGCCAGCACCTCCGCCCGCAGCTGCCGCAGCCGGGCGCCAAGGGCCGGGCCGGGCCTGAAGCCCTGGGCGATCAGATCGGAGGCTTGCAAGGGGGCCTGGATGTGGCGCCAACGCCACCACCAGCGCAGCAAGGGCCTGCGCCACTGCCGCCAGGGCTGCACGCCACCAGCGCCGCAGGCCAGGCCCAAAGCGACAGCATCTGCAGAATAGCCTGGAGCCTCGAGCAGGGCGCACCAGCTCACGACGTCCCCAGCCGCGCGGCTATGGAGCACCTCTTGGCCCAAGCGTTCCCCAAGCGCCAGCCAGCTCGCCAAAAGCTTGTGCTGGGCGTGGGGCAACTGCAACCGTTCGGCCAAGGCCAGAGGATCGGCCGCACCTGCCACCAAAGCCACCATCAAGGGCAGCCCCAGGCGCTGGGCCCTGCGCAGCCGCCGCGGCCAGGTGGTATCTGCTTGGAGCTGGGAATCGAGCAGCACCAGAGCACCCCAGCGCTGCAAGGCCGCCAGGGCCTGGGGCCAGGGCTCCCGCTCCAGCAGCAGCTCCAACTCCATCCGCATGCGGGTGCCCAGGGCTGCAGGCGCCTGATCGGGGGCATCCCCATGGCGCCACAGCCAGGGCCATTCAGCCAAGGTGCTGGCCGCATCGGCCAGGCTCTGGGGGGCCAAATCAAAACCCAACCGGGCCCCATAGCGGGCGCCCCGCAGCAAGCGGGTGGGGTCGTCGCGCAGGCTTTGTGGGTGGAGCAGGCGCAGTTGGCGCCGCTCCAGATCCGCCTGGCCGCCATGGGGATCGAGCAGGACAGGAGAGAGCGAACCGGCGCCTGCCAACACCAGGGCCATGGCGTTGATCGTGAAGTCGCGCCGGGCTAGATCGTCTGCCAGGGCGCCAAAGCGCACCTGGGGGTTTTCGGCGGGCACGGCGTAGGTTTCCTGCCGGGCCGTGGCCACATCCAGCAGCAGGGATTGGCCCGCCACCACAAGCTCCAGCTCCACCGTGCCGTAGGCGCCATGGACCTGGCTGCTGGTGATCGCACTCCCAAAGCCCCGCTGGTCCAACTCCTGCGCCAACTGCTCCACCAGGGCCGCCCCACTGCCCTCCACCACCAGATCCAGATCCAGCAGCCCGCGCCAGGGATCGTTGTGCATGCGGTGCAGCAGCACATCCCGCACCGCACCCCCCACCAAGGCCACCGGCGCCCCAGGCGCAACAGCCTCTTGGGCAGCGGCAATCGCCTCGAGCACCACCGCTGGCACGCCGGGGATCTGCACCTAGTTCAACCACTCCTGGGCGAGTTGGGGAATCGCCCTGAACTCGGGATCCTTGTGCAGCAACCGGGCCCCCTCCAGATCGGCCGCAGCCGCAATCCAGGCATCGGCCACCGACAGGGCAAAGCCGGCCTTGAGTTCCGCCGCCCGCATCAGCAAGGCATCGGAGGCTTCAACCCAGCGAATCGGCAACGCCAGCAGTTGCTCATGGGCAAGGCGACCGCTGCGTTCGCCCTCGTCCTTCCAAACCCGATAGAGCACCTCCATCCGGCTCATAAAGCAAGCCAAACAACTGGGTGCGGGGCCCTTGGCCGAATCCACCAGCAGGGCCGCCACCCGCTGAGCCCCGGGTTCATCGTCCCGCAGGGCCAGCAGGGCCGAGGTGTCCAGCAGAACCAGCTCCCTCATGGCTCAACGGCCCGTTCCCGCTCGCGCTCAGCCAGCAGCCGGGCCACCGATCCCCCCTGGCCCGATCCGCGAAAAGCCTGGATGGCATCGGCATCCACCGGCACCACCCGGATGGCCCCATCGGCCTCGACAAACCACTCAAGCCGCTGCTGGGGACCGAGCGAAAAACGGGCGCGAATCGCTGCTGGAATCACCGTTTGCCCCCGGGCCGTGATCGTGCTGCGCATCGCGCGAATTACCTATTTGAGTTCAGCGTAATTCAGCTCAGCGGCTCAATCGGTGCCAGGCGGGGATCGAGGATTTTTGGCCCCATCCCCTCAAATTTGACCGCGATCGACACCTTCTCGCCGCTGCCGAACAGGTGGGTCACGTGGCCCTCGCCAAAGGAGCTGTGGCGCAGGCGATCGCCCACCACCCAGGTTTTGCCCGGGGAGCGGCGCCGCACCGCATTAGCCGCCGCTCCGGCTTCACCACCCTCGGCCACCTGGCGGCTCTCCTCACGGTCCACCCGGGTGAGGCGCTCCATGCGTTGATCCCGCCGCAGGGCCGCCCCACCACTGCGGGGGATGTCGCCCTGGATCAATTCAGTGGGTAGCTCGGAGAGAAACACCGAAGGCACCGCCGGCTCGCGCATGCCGCCCCAGAGGCGCCGCTCGCTGGCATGGGAGAGGAACAGCCGCTCCTTCGCCCGGGTAACCCCCACGTAGCAAAGGCGGCGCTCCTCCTCGAGGGCTGACGGATCCTCCAAGGAGCGGTAGCTGGGGAAGAGGCCCTGCTCAAGACCCACCAAAAACACCACCGGAAACTCCAGGCCCTTGCTGGCATGGAGCGTCATCAAGGTGACCCGATTTTGCTCGGTGTCCTTGGAATCGGCATCGCTGGCCAAAGCGGCAGAGGCCAGGAAATCCTCGAGGGATCCCTCCTCGTTTTCCTCCTGGTATTGGAGGGCCGCATTCACCAGTTCGTTGAGGTTGCGGCGGCGGTCCTCCGCCTCATCGGTGCCATCGGCGATCAGCTCGGCCACATAGCCGCTCTGCTCCATCACCCGCTGCACCAGCTCCGAGGGCGCTGTGTCTTGGGAGCGGCGCTGGAGGTCGCTGATTAATTCATGGAATTGCGACAGCCCCTTCGCTGAACGCCCCCCCAAGGAGCGCACCGCCTCCGCATCGCTCACCACCTCCCAAAGGGGAATGCCGAGTTGGTTCGAGGCGTCGGTGAGCCGCTCAATGGTGGTTTTGCCAATGCCCCGCTTGGGCGTGTTCAGCACCCGCAGCAGGCTGACGGTATCGGCGGGGTTCACCAACAACTTCAGGTAGGCGAGCACGTCCTTGATTTCGCGCCGGTCGTAGAAGCGCAGGCCGCCCACCACGATGTAGGGGATGCCCCACCGCACCAGCGACTCCTCCATCGCCCGGGACTGGGCGTTGGTGCGATAGAGCACGGCCATATCCCCCCAACCCAAATCCGGGTGGGCCGCTTCGAGCATGCGCATGCGGTGCACCACGGCCTCGGCTTCGGCGATTTCGTCGTCGCAGCGGGTGAGGGAGATCAGCTCCCCTTCGCCGCGGGTGGGCCGCAACACCTTGTCGATGCGCTCGGAATTGTGGGCGATCAGGGCATTGGCCGCCTCCAGGATCGTGGCGGTGGAGCGGTAGTTCTCCTCCAGCTTCACCATGGTTTTGGTGGCCAGATCGGGGGCCCCATCGCCGAAGTCGTCCTGGAAGCCCATCAGGATCGTGAAATCGGCGGCCCGGAAGCTGTAGATGCTCTGGTCGGCATCGCCCACCACAAACACCGAGCGCCCATCCCAGTCGTCGTAGCTGTCGGGGTCGCGGCCGTTGGTGACCAGCAGCTTGATCAGGTCGTACTGGGTGCGGTTGGTGTCCTGGTATTCATCCACCAGCACATGGCGAAAGCGGCGGTGCCAGTAGTTGCGCACCTCCTCGTTTTGGCGCAGCAGCTGCACCGGCAACAGCAACAGATCGTCGAAATCGAGGGCGTTGTTGGCGGCGAGGGCCCGCCGGTAGCGCCGATAGGTGTCGGCCATCAGGCGGCCCCGTTGCCCACCCCCCGCATCGGCCTCCAATTGCTCGGGCAACCAGCCCTGGTTTTTGGCGTTGCTGATCGCCCAGCGCATTTTCTTGGGCTCAAAGCGCTTGGGATCGAGCTGCAGCTCCTTGGTGACGATCTCCTTGACCAGGCTCTGGGCATCGTTCTCGTCGTAGATCGAGAACTGGCGGGTCCAGCTGAGGCCTTCAGGATCCTTGAACTTGTCGATGTCGAAGCGCAGCAACCGCGCGAACAGGGCGTGGAAGGTGCCGATCCAGAGGTCCTTGATCACCTCGCGGTAGATGCGGCTGCGCAACTGACGCTGCTGCACCGGCGGCAGGGTGCTCCAGGGCTGGCCGAACTGGCTCTGGGCCAATTTCTGGGCGAGCAGCACCTCGAGCCGCTCCTTCATTTCCCGGGCGGCCTTGTTGGTGAAGGTGACCGCGAGCAGATGGGCCGGATCGACGCCGTGGTGGCCGATCAGGTGGGCAATCCGGTGGGTGAGGGCCCGGGTTTTGCCGCTGCCCGCCCCGGCCACCACCAGCAAAGGGCCTGTGTGGTGGTCCACCGCCTGGCGTTGGGCGTCATTCAGGCCGGCAAGAAAGGCGCTCATCGGGCCAGCTTGGCCAACCGGGCCGCCCACTGTTGGGCCTGGATCCGCCAGCGGGCCGGGGCGCGCAGGGCGGACTCCCCTGCACAGAGCCGATCCCAGTGGCCATTGATCTCCAGCAAAGCCCGCTGCCAGCGCGCCAGCAGCACCGGCTCAGAGCAGCCATCCAGCAAGCCATCGAGGGCTTCAGGGGCCGGGTGCCAGGGCTGGGGATTGGCGATTGCCGCCATGATTCGCTCCACATCAGCCCCCAGGGTTCCCGCACCGAGCTGATGGCCGACCAGGCCGGGGTCAAGGCTGTCGGCGAGGGCGTGGTTGAGGCTGCTGAACACCACACAGCCGCAGGCCAAAGCTTCGATCGGCGGGAGGCCAAACCCCTCACTCACGCCGCGGCCCCGCCAGTAGTCGGCGGAGTCGTAGAGCACCACGCTGGCGCTGTTGAACAGCTCGACCAGATCGTCGACCCAGCCGGCTTGCACTTTCACCGTCAAGCCTTGGGCCCTGAGCGCGGGCACCAGCCGCTCGAGCACGTAGCGGCTGTTTTTGCGCTGCTGCACCAGAACATCAATCGGGCGCCGCTGGGGATTGGCGATGGCATTGGGGCCGCCAGTCCTGTTGCGATTACCTCGCACGAGCCACTGGGCTTCGAGGGCATTCGGCACCAAGAACAATGGATTGCGGGGGGCCCGATCGCCCCAGTAGCCCAGGGTGTTGCGGCTGACCGCCAACACCGGCACCCCAGCCGACAACTTGAAGCCATAGCCACTGCTGTGGGCGTGGTAGGCCACGGGCCGGCCCTTGAGCTGGCGCAGTAGGGCGGGCACATCAAAGCCCCAGCTCACGATCCAAAGGGCATCCCCCGGGGAGCGCTCAATGCGCAGCAGATCGGCCAGGAACGGGGTGCCGGGCTCCCGTTGGCGGTAGGTGACCACCTCCGCGGAACCCAGCTGGGCCACCAGGCGGGCGGTTTGCAATTCCACCAGCAAGCCACCGCAGCGGAACTTGCCGCTGGTGCCTGGCACCAAAAAACGCAGCGGGCGCAAACTCAGGCAGCCACCGCTTCAGTACTACCGGCGCGCTGGCGGCGGGTGAGGAAGCCAAAGAGCACCTTGCCGATGGCGGCCACCAGGTTGCCTTCCAGCTCCTGGAACATGGTCATGTTGAGGTGGAAGGCCTGGTTGGCCTCCTCCACGATGCGATCGGCCATGGCCTGATCAATCGGCAGGCTGTC
>CAMDEM010000022.1 GCA_945896675.1 Cyanobium sp. NIES-981 | reverse complement strand
AGCAGATGCGACAGATCGGCGCTGACCCCGCCGCCATCCTGCTGGAGCCCATGGGCCGCAACACCGCACCCGCCGTGGCCGTGGCCGCCCTGCAAGCCACCGCCCGGGGCGACGATCCCCTGCTGCTGGTGCTCGCCGCCGACCACGTGATTCGTGATGCCGCCACCTTTCGCGCCACCATTGCCGCTGGCATCCCTGCCGCTGAAGCCGGCCAGCTGGTGACCTTTGGCATCGTGCCCAATGCCCCGGAAACAGGTTATGGCTACATCGAGGCGGCCGAGCCCCTGGTGAGGGCCCCTGGCCCGGTGCCGATTGCCCGCTTTGTCGAAAAACCCGACCGCGCCACCGCCGAAGCCTTCCTCGCCAGCGGCCGTTTCACCTGGAACAGCGGCATGTTTTTGTTCAAGGCCAGCGCGGTGCTAGCCGAGCTCGAGCGGCTTGCCCCCGAGGTGGTGAGTGCCTGCCGCTCCGCCCTCGAACAGGAAGCCGCTGATCTGGAATTCCTGCGCCTGGGCAAGGAAGCCTTTGCCAACTGCCCCAACGTGGCCTTCGACGTGGCCGTGATGGAGCGCACCCAGCTCGGGGCCGTATTGCCGCTGGAGGCCGGCTGGAGCGATGTGGGCAGCTGGAGCGCCCTCTGGGAAACCGCCGACCACGATCCCAACGGCAACGTGCTGCGCGGCAGGGTGATCAGCGAGAACACCCGTAACTGCTACCTGCGCAGCGAACACCGGCTGGTGGTGGGGCTCGGAGTGGAAGATCTGGTGGTGGTCGAAACCGATGACGTGGTGCTGGTCGCCCACCGCGACCGGGCCCAGGACATCAAGGGCGTTGTGGGCCAGCTCGAGCGGGAAGGCGCCCGGGAGAGCAAGGCCCATCGCCGCATCTACCGGCCCTGGGGCCATTACGACGGCGTCACCGAAGGCGAGCGCTGGCAGGTGAAAAAAATCGAAGTTAAGCCCGGCGCCAGCCTTTCCCTACAGATGCACCACCACCGCGCCGAGCACTGGATCGTGGTGAAGGGCACGGCCGTGGTCGAAAAAGACGGCAGCCAGGAGCTCGTGGGTGAAAACCAGAGCACCTACATCCCCCTGGGCTGCAAGCACCGCCTCTCAAACCCTGGCCAAATCCCTGTCCAGCTGATCGAGGTACAAAGTGGCCCCTACCTGGGCGAAGACGACATCGTGCGCTTCGAAGACATCTATGGGCGCAGTGGGGCAACTCCAATAAGCCCATGAATCCGGATTGTCCCTTCGGTGGTTGCGCCGAGCCTCAGGCGAGCCTTTCGTTTCGGGGGTCAATGCTCGCTTCGCGATCAATACCCCCTCAACAGCAAGACCCACCCAAGGCAAATGGCCATTGCATGGGGGCCGTCGCAAGCCCTAGCTGGCCACGGCTTCGCTGGAGGCGATGTTGCCAGCGGAGCTGGCGTGATCGCCGGAAGCCAGCCGAGTCCAGCAGTTATTCGACGGTGACGCTCTTGGCCAAGTTGCGGGGTTGATCCACATCAAGGCCCCGGTGGGCAGCGATGTAATAGCTGAGCAGCTGCATCGGAATCACCGTGAGCAGGGGGCTGAGTAGCTCATCCACCTCCGGTACGGGCAGCAGCACATCAAAGAGCTCGGTATCGGGGCCATGGGGGGCCACACCGATCAGGCGGGCATCGCGGGCCTTGGCCTCCTGGGCATTGGAGAGCACCTTGTCGAACACGGCGCCTGGCACCGCAATCGACACCACCGGCACCTTGGCATCGAGCAGGGCAATGGGCCCGTGCTTCATCTCGCCAGCCGGGTAGCCCTCGGCGTGGATGTAGCTGATCTCTTTAAGCTTGAGGGCCCCTTCCAGGGCAATCGGGTAGTTGATGCCCCGGCCCAGGAAGATCACATCCTGGGTGCCCTCAAATTGGTGGGCCAGCTCGGCGCAGCGGCGATCGCAATCGGCCACCAGCTGCTCCAACTGCCCGGGAATCGCCCGCAGTTGGGTCGCTAGGGCCTGGAGCTGGTCAGGGTTTCGGCCGGAGCGTTCGGCAAAGGCCAAGGCCAGGCCGTAGAAGCTCAACAGTTGGCCCAGGAAGGTTTTGGTGGCGGCCACCCCCACCTCAATGCCGGCACCGATATCCAGCACCTGATCCACCATCCGGCCCAGGGAGCTTTCGGGGCGGTTGGTGATGCCCAAAAGCCTGGGGGCAAAAGCGGGGTCGGCCACCCGCTGGCGCCGGTCCTGTTCCATCGCCAGGGCCGCCAACGTATCAGCCGTTTCGCCCGATTGGGTCACCCCAATCGTGAGGGTATGGGGCGAGAGCGGCGGCGGTGCATAGCGAAACTCGCTCGCATAAAAGACACTCGTCGGAATGCCAGCGAGCTGCTCGAGCAGATAAGCCCCCACCTGGGCCGCATGGCGACTGGTGCCGCAAGCCAAGATCTGGACCCTCTCCACCCCCTCGTACACCGAGTTATCCAAAGGCAGGGCCACCAGGCCGTTGTCGGGCAGGTGACGCGCCACCCACAGGGCCGCCGTTTCGGGCTGCTCATGGATCTCCTTGAGCATGAAGTGGCGGAAGCTGCGCTTGTCCGCGACGTGCTCGGTGCCTGTCAGCAGGCTGGGGCTGCGCTGCACCCGGCTGCCTGCAGCGTCGTAGAGCTCGATGCCCAGGGGGGTGAGCAGGGCCACCTCGCCGTCTTCCATCGGCAGGATCGTGCGGGTAAAGCCCGCCAGGGCCGGGGTATCGCTGGCACAAAGGAATTCCCCCTCGCCCAAGCCAATCAACAAAGGCGCAGCCTTGCGCGCCACCACCAAAGCACCGGGGGCCTGGGCCCACACCACCGCCAGGGCATAGGCCCCATGCAACAGCGGCAACACCTCCTGCACCGCCTGCAGCAACAGGCTGCCACTGGCAATCTTGCTACCACCCCCAGCGCCGCCACCCCCCTGCAGCCTCGCCAACTGGCGAGCCAGCAGGTGGGGAATCACCTCCGTATCCGTTTCCGAAAGGAAGACCACGCCTTCGGCCTGGAGCTCTTCTTTGAGGCTGCGGTAGTTCTCGATGATTCCGTTCTGCACCACCGCCAACTCACCGCTGCCATCGAGGTGGGGGTGGGCGTTGCGCTCTTCCGGCTTGCCATGGGTGGCCCAACGGGTGTGACCAATGCCGCAGTGGCCCTGGGCCCCCTGGGCCTCGTAGCGGGCCGTGAGATTCACAAGTTTGCCCTGGGCCTTGAGGCAGTGGAGCTGGCCGTCCTCACCAATGGTGGCAATGCCCGCCGAGTCGTAGCCGCGGTATTCGAGCTGCCGCAACCCTTCCAACAACTGGGGAGCCGCTTCCCGCGAACCAATCAGGGCAACGATGCCGCACATAGGGGCGAAACGAGGAGCGAAACAAAACAAAAAGCCCGGCACAGGGCCGGGCTTGAGCCTATGGGAACTTGGACGAGATCCTGACGAGCTTGCGGCCCAAAAGGAGCCCAGGCATCAATAGGAGAGACCCATCGAGCGGCTGGTCTCGTCGCCCAGGTAGACGCGAATGCTGAGGAAGTCGGTGGGGCAGGCGGTTTCGCAGCGCTTGCAGCCCACGCAATCTTCCGTGCGGGGGGAGGAAGCGATCTGGCCAGCCTTACAGCCGTCCCAGGGCACCATCTCGAGCACATCGAGGGGGCAAGCCCGCACGCACTGGGTGCAGCCGATGCAGGTGTCGTAGATCTTGACGGCGTGGGACATGGAAAAGGCCGGGCACAAACGGCGTGGAGCCCAACGTACCGATGGCCTCCGCAAGAGATCCGCCACGGGGGCCAGGCCTTCACCCTTGTTCATACGCGCGGAGGATCGAAGCAGGGTGACCCGTAGAGTGCGGCGACTTTCAAAGCGACCATGTCCCAGGAAGCGATTTTCGAGAAAGTGCGCTCGATCGTGGCCGAGCAACTCAGTGTTGACGCGGGCGAAGTGAAGTCGGAATCGAACTTCCAAAACGACCTCGGCGCCGACTCCCTCGACACCGTGGAACTTGTGATGGCCCTGGAAGAGGCCTTTGATATCGAGATTCCCGACGAAGCCGCCGAAGGCATCACCACCGTTGGTGACGCGGTCAAGTTCATCCAGGACAAACAGGCCTGAGCCTTTCCATGGTGCAGGGTCTCCAACGCGTTGTGGTCACTGGCCTCGGCGCCGTCACACCGATCGGCAACGACGTTTCCAGTTATTGGGAAGGGTTGAGTACGGGCCGTAATGGCGTGGCTGGGATCACCCTGTTTGACCCCTCGCGCCACGCCTGCAGGTTTGCCGCTGAAGTCAAGAACTTCAACCCAGCTGGCTACCTCGAACCCAAGGAATCCAAGCGCTGGGATCGCTTCTGCCAATTCGGCGTGGTGGCGGCCAAACAAGCCGTGGCCCATGCGGGCCTCACCATCGACGAAAGCAACCAACAACGGGTTGGTACCGCCATTGGCTCCGGCGTGGGTGGGCTGCTGATGATGGAGACCCAGGCCCAGGTGATGAGTGAGCGCGGACCCGACCGCGTCAGCCCGTTCTGCGTGCCGATGATGATCCCCAACATGGCCACGGGCCTAGCGGCGATCGCCCTCGGGGCCAAGGGCCCCAGCAGCGCCGTGGCCACCGCCTGCGCCGCCGGCTCCAACGCCATTGGCGATGCCTACCGCCTCATCCAGATGGGCTTGGCCGACGCCATGGTCTGCGGCGGCGCCGAATCGGCGATCACCCCCCTCGGGGTGGCCGGCTTTGCCAGTGCCAAGGCCCTCTCCTTCCGCAACGACGATCCCACCACCGCCAGCCGGCCCTTCGATCTCGAGCGCAACGGCTTCGTGATTGGCGAAGGCGCAGGGGTGCTGGTGCTCGAAAGCCTGGAGCACGCCCAAGCCCGCGGAGCCCAGATCCTGGCGGAGGTAGTGGGCTACGGCATGACCTGTGATGCCCACCACATCACCTCCCCGTCCCCCGGGGGAGTGGGCGGCGCCGAAGCCATGCGCCTGGCCCTCAAAGACGCCGAGCTCAATGCCAGTGACGTCGACTACGTCAACGCCCACGGCACCAGCACCCAGGCCAACGACAGCAACGAGACCTCCGCCATCAAGAGTTCCCTCGGGGAGCGGGCCTACCAAATCCCGGTGAGCTCCACCAAATCGATGACCGGCCACCTCTTGGGGGGCAGCGGTGGCATCGAAGCGGTGGCAGCCGTTCTCGCCATGGAGCACAGCCTGGTGCCGCCTACGATCAATTATCAGAATCCCGATCCGGCGTGTGATCTGGATGTCGTTCCCAATCAGGCCCGGGAACACAAACTGAACGTGGTGCTCTCCAACTCCTTTGGATTTGGCGGCCACAACGTCTGCCTGGCCTTCCGCCGCATGGGCGGATAACCAAGCCTCCTGGGAACATTTCGTTCCCTGTCCACGCCCAATCCTTTTCCCCCACTCCCCATCCCGCCATGGTCGTCGCCCCCAGCACCTCGGTTGAATCGCTGTGCATCAACAGCATTCGCTTCCTGGCGGTCGACGCCATCAACAAGAGCAACTCCGGCCACCCCGGCCTGCCGATGGGTTGCGCTCCCATGGCCTTCACCCTGTGGGACAAGTTTCTTCAGCACAACCCCAAGAATCCCAAGTGGTTCAACCGCGACCGCTTCGTGCTGTCGGCCGGCCACGGCTGCATGCTGCTCTATGCGCTGCTGCACCTCACCGGCTACGACTCGGTGACCATCGAGGACCTCAAGCAGTTCCGCCAATGGGGATCCAAGACCCCCGGTCACCCGGAAACCTTTGAAACCCCAGGTATCGAAGTCACCACCGGCCCCCTGGGCCAGGGCATTTCCAACGCCGTGGGCCTGGCCCTAGCCGAAGCCCACCTGGCCGCCAAATTCAACAAGCCCGGCGTGGACCTCGTTGATCACTACACCTACGTGATCATGGGCGACGGCTGCCACCAGGAGGGGGTCTCGAGCGAAGCCGCCTCCTTGGCCGGTCACCTGGGCCTGGGCAAACTGATTGCCCTTTACGACGACAACCACATCACCATCGACGGAAACACCAACGTTTCCTTTACCGAGGATGTGCTCAAGCGCTACGACGCCTACGGCTGGCACACCATCCACGTCAAGGATGGCAACACCGATGTGGCAGCCATCGCCAAGGCGATTGAGGAAGCCAAGGCCGTCACCGATCGTCCCTCGATGATCAAGGTGACCACCACCATTGGCTACGGCTCCCCCAACAAGGCCGACACCGCCGGCGTGCACGGTGCCGCCCTCGGCGCTGAAGAAGCCGAGCTCACCCGCAAAAACCTCGATTGGAGCTACGGCGCCTTCGAAGTTCCCCAGGAGTCCTACGACCACTGGCGCGAAGCCATCAGCCGCGGCGCTGCTGCGGAAGCCGAATGGAATGGCACCCTGGCCGCCTACCGCAGCCAGTACCCCGCTGAAGCCGCTGAATTCGAGCGCCAACTGCGCGGCGAATTGCCTGCCAACTGGGATGCCAACCTGCCCAGCTACACGGCAGACGACAAGGGCTTGGCCACCCGCATGCACTCCTACAACTGCCTCAACGCCTTTGGCCCCAACCTGCCGGAATTGATCGGCGGCTCCGCCGACCTCACCCACTCCAACCTCACCGACATCAAGGGCGAGAAGGGTTTCCAAAAGGGCGCTGAAGCCAACCGCTACCTGCACTTCGGAGTGCGCGAGCACGCCATGGCGGCGATCATGAATGGCATCGCTTATCACGGCAGCGGCCTGATCCCCTACGGCGGCACCTTCGCCGTGTTTGCCGGCTACATGGTGGGCGCCATGCGCCTCTCGGCCCTAAGCGAGCTGGGTGTGATCTACGTGCTCACCCACGATTCCATCGGCCTGGGCGAAGACGGCCCCACCCACCAGCCGATCGAAACCCTGGCCAGCCTGCGGGCCCTGCCCAACCTGCTGGTGATCCGCCCCGGCGACGGCAACGAAACCAGCGGCGCCTACCAAGTGGCAATCACCAACCGCAAGCGCCCCACGGTGCTGTTCCTCAGCCGCCAGGCCATGGCCAACCAGGCCAACTCCAGCGCTGCCCAGGTGGCCAAAGGTGGTTACATCCTGGAAGACTGCAACGGCAGCCCTGACCTGATCCTGATCGCCAGCGGCACCGAACTGGAACTCGCCACCAAGGCTGCAGCCCAACTGCGCGCCGACGGCAAGAACGTGCGGGTGGTGTCGATGCCCTGCGTGGAGCTGTTCGAAGAGCAGGATGCGGCTTACCGCGAAAGCGTGCTGCCCGCCTCGGTGCGCAAGCGCCTGGTGGTGGAAGCCTCCAGCTCCTTCGGCTGGCACAAGTACACCGGCTTCGACGGCGACACCATCTCCATCGACCGGTACGGCGCCTCTGCCCCTGGCCCCCTTCTCATGGAGAAGTTCGGCTTCACCGTTGAGAACGTAGTAGCCAAGGCCAAAGCCCTGGGCTGATGATTTTGGGCTGATGATCCCAGCATCTCAGCACGATCTAGCCCCACCTCGCGGTGGGGCTTTTTCATGGCCTCGCACCGTTCAACTGGTCCGGCGCCAATCACCCAAGGGATCAGCCAGGGAGTCGGGCCATAAAAAAAGGCCCCTATCGGGGCCTTTGACTCTGCGACATTCGCAGAAGAGCGCTCAAATAGCAGCAGACTTTGCGGCGTTCTGCTCTTCCAGCACCTTCTCCAGCCCTGCCAAATCCTCATCGGTGATTTTGGTTTGCATCGGGCAGTGCTTGGGTCCACACATCGAGCAGAACTCGGCCTGCTTGTAGATATCAGCCGGCAAGGTTTCGTCGTGATACTCCTTCGCCCGCTCAGGATCTAGAGACAGCTCGAACTGCCTGTTCCAGTCGAAGGCGTAGCGGGCGCGGCTGAGTTCGTCGTCGCGATCGCGGGCCCCCGGGCGGTGGCGGGCAATGTCGGCGGCGTGGGCGGCGATCTTGTAAGCGATCAGGCCCTCTCGCACATCCTCAGCGTTGGGCAGGCCCAGGTGCTCCTTCGGGGTCACGTAGCAAAGCATCGCCGTGCCATGCCAACCGGCCATCGCCGCACCAATGGCGCTGGTGATGTGGTCGTAGCCGGGGGCGATGTCGGTGACCAAGGGGCCCAGTACATAGAAGGGCGCCTCACTGCACTCCTCCATCTGCTTTTTGACGTTGAACTCGATCTGATCCAACGGCACGTGGCCTGGACCCTCCACCATCACCTGGATGTCGTGCTTCCAGGCGCGGCGGGTGAGCTGGCCGAGGGTTTTGAGCTCCGCCAGCTGGGCGGCGTCGGAGGCGTCGTGCTGGCAGCCGGGCCGCAGCGAATCGCCCAGGGAGAAGGTGCAGTCGTAGCGCTTGAAGATCTCGCAGATGTCGTCGAAATGGGTGAACAGGGGGTTCTGCTTGTGGTGATACAGCATCCACTGGGCCAGGATGCCGCCGCCGCGGCTCACGATGCCAGTGAGGCGGCCCTTCACCAGGGGCAGGTGTTCAATCAGCAAGCCGGCGTGGATCGTTTGGTAATCAACGCCCTGCTGGCAGTGCTTCTCAATGATGTGCAGGAAGTCGTCGGCGTCGAGCTTCTCGATCGAGCCGTGCACGCTCTCGAGGGCCTGATAGACGGGCACCGTGCCGATCGGCACCGGCGAAGCGTTGATGATCGCCGTGCGCACCTCATCGAGGTTGACGCCGCCGGTGGAGAGGTCCATCACCGTGTCGGCGCCGTATTTCACCGCCAGGCGCAGCTTGGCCACCTCCTCATCAAGATCGGAGGCATTGGGGGAGGCGCCAATGTTGGCGTTCACCTTGCAGCGGCTGGCGATGCCGATCGCCATGGGCTCCAGGCCCGTGTGGTTGATGTTGGCCGGGATGATCATGCGGCCCCGGGCCACCTCCTCCATCACCAGCGATTCGGGCAGGTTTTCGCGCTTGGCCACAAAGGCCATTTCTTCCGTCACCACCCCCTGGCGGGCGTAGTGCATTTGGGAATAGTTACCCGAGAAGCCAGGGGCTCCACGGCGCTTCTCAATCCAGGCGCTACGCATGATCGGGCTACGGCGAATAGGGGATGCCTGCAAAGGCAACCGGCGGGGCGCAGCCTGAGATTGGTTTCACGGTCCAGCTCACTTCCCTGCGCCGGCATGACCCGGATCAGGTTCGGAGGGTGTGATCTCAGCCCTGGGCAGCAGTGACGCAGCCGGGCACCCCTAGTGACTTTGAAAACCTAGCAAGGACTTACGCCTGCAGGCCGTTCAAGGCCGCCGCCACCACCCGGTGGTCGCTGTCGTCTTGCAGGTGCTGGAGCGCCGTGCGGGCCTGGTTGGTCAAGTCCGGATCCACCCCATCCGCCACCAGGCGGCCCAGGATTTCGGCGCCGCCCACCCGCACCGTGCCATCGCCATCGGCGATCGCCATCCCAGCAAGCTCCATGAGCCAGCCAGCTTCGATCTCGCCCTGCTCGGCCAGGGCCGCAAGGATGCTGCAGCGCACCAGCCACTGGCCATCGGCGGCAAAGGCATCGCGCACCAGGGGCCAGGCCCGCTCAACCGAATGGCTCACCAAGGAATTGGCCGCCTCGGCCCGCACATTGGCGTCGTCGTCGCTTTGCAAGGCTCCCACCAAGGCCTGCCAGCCCTGCTCGCTCTGCTTCACCCCCAGCCCGGCGCAGCTGAGGGAGCGCACCATGAATTCCTCCTGCTCCAAACCCAAGAGCAGCAAAGGGATCGCCTGGTCCGCCGGCACCTGCCGCAAGCCCGCCAAGGCCGGCATCGAACGGCTCGGATCCCCAGAGGCGATGGCCTCCCGCAGGCGGTTGAGATCGGGCTCAGGGTTGCTCATGAACCTCATCGTGACGCAGGGCGGCCAACAACTTGCTCCGGCGCCGGCGCCAACTGAGGGTGCTCGTAACCAGCAAGCCCGAACCAATCAGCAGCGCCGGAATTGCCTGGACCCGGTCACTGCCCTGGCGCTGCAACAGCACCACCAAGGCCAAACCAATCAAGAGCGGTGAAGAGAGGGCCAGAACCCCCTGCAAAACCTGGCGCTGCTTCATGGCTGACTCCTCATGGCTGGGCCCTCATAGCCGTTGCTCCATCCAGCGCAGCATGCTGCCGGTGAGCACCTTGATCCCCACCGCCAGCGCCCCTTCGTCCGGGGCAAAGGTGCTGTTGTGCAACGGCGCGCAGCCCCCCTTGCCGGCCACCCCCAACCGAAACATCGTGCCGCGGGTGCCATCGAGCAGGTGGGCAAAGTCTTCCGCCCCGAGCGAGGGCTGATCCAGCCACTGCAACTGCTCGCGCCCCAACAGCTCCTCCCCCACCGCAGCAACCAGGGCCGTGAGCTCGGGGTCGTTGTGCACGGGGGGGGAAATGCAGCGGTAATGGACCCGGGCCTCACCGCCATGGCCTTTGCACAGGGCCTGCACGGTGTCTTCAATCCAGGCCGGCAGTTGGGCATGGAGTTCCGTATCCAGGCAGCGCACCGTGCCCAGCAGGCGCACGTGGTCGGCAATCACGTTGAACGCCTTGCCTCCTTCAATTTTGCCAAAGCTGACCACCACGGGATGGAGGGCATCGAGCTGGCGGCTGATCGCCTCCTGCAGGCCACTCACCACCCGGGCCGCAATCCAGATGGCATCGGTGGATTGGTGGGGCCTGGCGCCATGGCCGCCCTCCCCCAGCACTTCCACCTCCAGCTCACCCGCCGCGGCCGTCAAGCTGCCGCTGCGCACGCCGATCGTGCCGGCCGCCAGGCTTGGGAAGACATGGACCCCAAACAGGGCTTCCACCCCGTCCATGGCGCCATCGGCCCGCATCCAGGTGGCGCCCTCCGCCGTTTCCTCGGCGGGTTGAAACAGCAGCCGCACCCGTGCACGGATCTCCGAGGGATCGCTCTGCCAGAGCGTCCCCAAGAGCTGGGCCACCCCCAGACCCACCACCGTGTGCATGTCGTGGCCACAGGCGTGCATCAAACCCTGGTGCACCGAGGCGTAATCGAGGCCGGAGCGCTCTTCAACCGGCAGGGCATCCATGTCCACCCGCAGGGCCACCAGGGGCACCCCGGGCCCGGTAGGGCCCAACTCCGCCAACACCCCGGTGCGGCCCACCCCTTCGCGCACAAGCCAACCCCAGCGGCGCAATTCACCCGCCACCAAGGCGGCCGTTTGCTGCTCGTGGCCACTGAGCTCGGGGTGGCGGTGGATGTGGCGCCGCAGCTGAATCAGCTCGGGTAAAGCCTCTTCAAGGGTTTGATCCAGCCCCAGGCTCTGCCAGCGCATCACGACTCCAAGGCCAAAAATTGCTCGAGGGCTGCCACCGGCTTAGGAGGCCAGCGGCGCGTTTCCAGCAACCATTCTCCCTGGCGGTAGCGCGGATCCAGACCCGACGCCGCGGCCCAATTGCTCTCAGCCTCGCCCTTGGCCCCCTTCTGCCAGAGCAAGGCCGTCAGGGCCGCCCTGGCATCGGCAAACAGGGGGTAGCGGCGGATCAGGTTGCGCAATTCCCTTTCGGCCTCGGCCAGATCATCGAGCTGATATGCGGCCAGCGCCGTGCTGGAGCGGGCCATGGCAAAGCCGGGGCGGGCGTCGGCAGCCGCCTCAAAGGAGGCCCGGGCCGCCGGCCAATCCCCAAGCGAACCCTGCACATTGCCCAGGTTATAGAGGGCTGAAGCCCGGGGTTCACCAGCGGCCGTTTGGTCCGGTGGGGCAGGGAAGTGCTCCAGGATCCAGCGGTAGTCGGCCTCGGCCGCCACCCATTGGCCCAGGGCCTCTTCGGCGGTGCCGCGGTTGAGGTGGGGATCGGGGTTGTCCGGGGCCAGCTCCATCGAGCGAACTTGATCGGCAATTGCCCCCTGGGGATCGCCCAAGGCCAGCTGCACAATGCCGCGGTTGCTCCAGGCCGCCGCATCGCTTGGGGCCCGCTCCAGCACCTGGTTCCACAGGGGCAGGGCCTGGGCAAAATCGCCGCTGCGGCTAGCGCTGAGCGCCTGGTCAAACAGCTGGGGCACTGTCAATTGGGCCACTCCCACTGGCGCCAGCGCCAATTGAACAGCCAATTGCACGCTGAGGAGGAGGGCGAAAAAGCCGCTCATGCCGCCGCATCCATCGGGTTGCCTTCAGGGGGCCAACCCAAATGCAACCGCCCGGCGGGGGTCACCATCCGGCCCCGGGGGGTGCGTTGCAAAAAGCCGAGTTGCAGCAGATAGGGCTCCACCACCGATTCCAGAGTGATTGCGTCTTCTCCCAGGCCTGCGGCCAGGGTGTCCAAGCCCACCGGCCCCCCGCCATAGCCCTCCAGCACCAGGGTGAGCAGGCGCCGATCACTGGCGTCGAGGCCCCGGCCATCGACCCGGTGCAGGCTCAGGGCCCGATCCACGAGGTCGGCGCTAATACGGCCATGGCCCTGCACGGAGGCCACATCCCGCACCCGCCGCAGCAATCGGTTGGCAATCCGGGGCGTGCCCCGGCAGCGCCTGGCCACCTCCAAGGCCGCATCCGAATCCAACTCCAGCTGCAAGAGCCCCGCCGCCCGCTGCACAATCGCCTGGAGATCCTCGAGGCCGTAAAACTCCAGCCGTTGGATCAGGCCGAAGCGATCCCGCAGGGGCGAACTGAGCGAGCCGGCCTTGGTGGTGGCCCCCACCAGGGTGAATGGGGCCAGGGGCAGGGTGCGGGTGCGGGCCGTGGTGCCCTTGCCCACGGTGAGATCGAGGCGAAAGTCCTCCATGGCTGGGTAGAGGATTTCTTCGGCGACCCGGTTGAGCCGGTGGATCTCATCAATGAACAGCAGCTCCTGGGGCTGGAGGTTCACCAGCAGGCCCACGATGTCGCGGGGGCGCTCCAGGGCAGGGGCACTGGTGATGCGGCAACGCACGCCAAGTTCTTCGGCCAGCACCAGGGCCATGGTGGTTTTGCCCAGGCCCGGGGGGCCGTAGAGCAGCACGTGGTCGAGGGCTTCCTGACGGCAGCGGGTGGCCTCAATGGCAATGCCCAACACCTGCTTGAGTTCGCTTTGGCCGATGTAGTCGGCCAGGCGCTTGGGCCTGAGGCTGTCTTCCCGGGCAGGGGCCTGTTCCTCGATCGGCGCTGGATCCACCAGCCGCGGGCCCTCCATCGCCTGGGACGCCATGGGCTTGGTCGCCCGGGGGCGGCCACCGGAGGCAGGAGATCCCGAGGAAACAATCGCCATACAGCGAGGGTACCGGGGGCTATCTAGGGTCGGGAAGATGTAGGCGACGAACGCGCAGCAGCAATGGCAAAGGGGGGAGGCAAGAAGAGCGCCAAGGCCCTGCGCGATGCCGCCAACAAGCTGTTGGCCGACAACCGCTTCGCCCGGCACCAATACGAGATTCTTGAAACCCTGGAGTGCGGCGCCGAATTGCTTGGCACCGAGGTGAAATCAATCCGGGCCGGCCAGGTGAACCTGCGCGATGGTTTTTGCCTGATCCGCAAAGGCGAACTGCAGTTGCACAACGTGCACATCTCGCCCCACAGCCATGCCGGGGCCTACTTCAACCACGAGCCCCTGCGCACCCGCAAGCTGCTGGCCCACCGCCGCGAAATCGAAAAACTGCGGATCGCCCTCGACCAAAAGGGACTCACCCTGATCCCGCTCAACCTCCACCTCAAGGGGTCCTGGATCAAGTTCACCATTGGCCTGGGCAAGGGCCGCAAGCTGCACGACAAGCGCCATGAGGAACGCCGCAAACAGGACATCAAAGACGCCAAGCAGGCCATCGCCAGGATCTAAAGAGCCCGCCCTGCTAGGTGGCGCCTACTGGGTAGGAGGTGGCGGCTCCGGGGGTGGCAGCGGCTCCGATCCCTGGGGAGAGGCCGGGGTCGTACCCGTTGGGGTAGGTGGGGAGGTGGGCGCCGTGGGCTGGGGTCGCGGAGCCGGCGGGTCGGCCCGCAGCGACAGGGTGATCAAGCCAGGGGCGACCCCCTCGTTGGTGACCAGCAGTTGCACCGGTGAGCGGGGCTGGGCCCCCAGGCTCACCACCCGCAGCGGCCCCTTGGCTTCAAGCAGGCTGCCCTCGGCGCTGAACACGCTCATCTGCATCAGCGGTGAACCATTCACCCCCAGCACCAGGCGATAGCCGGCCGGCAGGCGCACGGGGAAGAGGCGGGCACCGCCGGCATCCACCTGGGCCGAAAGCACCCGGGTTTCCATGGGCTGGGCCTGGATCGCCTCAATCTGCACATTGCTGAGGCTCTGCTCCGCTGCGGCAAACCAGAGCTGGCGAAAGGGCTCCGGCGGAATGTCGGCACCGGGCCTGCCCGGCAACAGATTTTGGGCACTGCCCGACACCAACTGGCGCAGGACCGAGGGGCTCAACCCCTGGCTCACCAGAGCACTTTGACGGCGCTGCCAATCCCCCTCGCTGAAGCCGCCCAGGCGCCGGCGAATGTCGAGCGGCAATTGCTCAACCCGGGCCAGCCACTCCTCGGCCAATTCGTTCCAAACCTTGCGCAGGGGGGCGTCGTCGAGGGAATCGCTGGGCAGGCGGCCCCCCCGCTCCGGGAACTGGGCGAGCAACCCCGCGTCCACCAATTTCAAGAACCAAGCCCGATCCACCTGGAGGGCCCGCAGGCGATTGAGCAGCTGCTGGCGCTGGTCCACCTCGGCCGGCGGCAGGCTCCTGGGCAACTCCAGGGAGGTTGGGGGCTTGGGCAACACGAACTTGCCCCGGCTCAGCCACAGCCAACCCAGGGCGGTACCCACCAGCGCCGAAATCACCAGGGCAATCACCACCGGCCACACGCCCCCCTCGGCCGCTTCCTCCCGCTCGTCGGCGCGGGTGCGCAAGGGAGAAGCCAAAACCTCAGTGGGGACGGGGGCGGCCGGATTTGGGGTCACCGGCGGCAGCTGGGGCTCGGCAGCAGGAGGCTCGGGGGCAGGCGGGACCAGGGCCACGGTGCGATCGGCCCGGGGTACGGGGCCGGTGCTTTCTGGCATCACCAAGGCCTGAAAGGCCGCCAAGGCCTGGGCCGCGGAAGCGAAACGGGATGCCGGATCCCGCTGCAGCAAGCGCTCCAACTGGGCCTGGAACGCAGGATGCTCGCCTAGGGCTGCCGGCCAGCGCCAATCCAGGCTCACCGGATCGAGCAGCTGGGCCGGTGCATCGCCACTGAGCAGCACCAGGGCAAAGGCGCCGAGGGCATACAGGTCCATCCAGCGCTCTGGGGCGGCGGCACTGGCCAATTCCGGCGGGCCATAGCCAGGGGTCACGCAGGCCTTGCCGCACACCAGGCCGTAATCGAGCAGCACCGGCAGGCCATCGCTCTCCCGGCGCAGCACGTTGGCGGGGCAGAGATCACCGTGCACCAGCTCCTGGCTGTGCAGCACCGCCACCACAGGTAGCAACTGGCGCAACAGCAGCAACACTTCTCCTGCCCCAAAAACCAATTGGCGTTCTGCCCGGGCTTCGAGCAACCGCTGGTAGGTGCGGCCCGCCTGCCACTCGCGCACCAACCACAGCTGATCGCCGGCCGCGATCGCCCCGCCTAAGCGGGGCACCTGGGGATGGAGCACCCCCTGCAGGCGGCTCCAGAGCTGGCGGGCTGTGGCCTGGTCCTGGTCGGGGCCCAATTGCCTCAATGCCACCGGAGCGTTGCTGGCCAACTGGTCGCTGGCCCGCCAGAGCTTGCCCTGGGGCCCCTCACTCAGGCCCTGCTCCAGGCGATAGCGCTCGCCGACCACCTGCCCAATCACGGCGTCCATCAGATCGCCTCCAACCGGGCCCGCTGGGGCTGCTGGATCCCCTTCGTAGCCAGCCAGTCGCCGTCATAGAGGCGCGATCGGTAGCGATCACCGCTGTCACACAGCACCGTCACGATCGTGTGGCCAGGTCCCAACCGCCGGGCGGTTTCCACAGCCCCTGCCACGTTGATGCCCACGGAGCCCCCCAGGAAGAGGCCCTCCCGCCACAGCAGTTGGTAGATGGTGTCAATGGCCGACTGGTCGTCGATGCGCACGGCGTCGTCGATGGGGGCGCCCTCCAGATTGGCCGTCACCCGGCTGTTGCCAATCCCTTCGGTGATGGAACTGCCATCGGTGGCCAGCTCGCCCCCTTTGGCCCAGCTGTAGAGGGCGCTGCCATGGGGGTCGGCCAACACGCACTGGACCTGGGGGTTCTGCTGCTTGAGGTAGAGCGCCACCCCCGCATAGGTGCCGCCGGTGCCCGTGGCCGCCACCCAGGCATCCACCTTGCCGGCGGTCTGCCGCCAGATCTCAGGACCGGTGCTGTTGAAGTGGGCCCGGCGATTGGCCAGGTTGTCGAATTGGTTGGCCCACACGGCCCCAGGGATTTCGGCGGCGATGCGGCCCGACAGCCGCACGTAGTTGTTGGGGTCGCGGTAGGGAACGGCGGGCACCGTGCGCACCTCAGCCCCGAGGCTGCGTAGCAGGCCAATCTTCTCCGCGGACTGGGTATCGGGAATCACGATCAAGGCCTTGTAGCCCCGGGCATTGCAGAGATGGGCCAGGCCAATTCCCGTGTTGCCCGCGGTGCCCTCCACCACGGTGCCGCCGGGCTTCAGCAGGCCCTCCTGCTCGGCTTCGAGAAGAATTCCCAAGGCCGCCCGGTCCTTGACCGAGCCGCCGGGGTTCATGAATTCCGCCTTGCCCAGGATTTCGCAACCCGTGAGCTCACTAAGCCCATGCAGCCGGATCAGGGGCGTCTCGCCAACGGCCCCCACAAATCCATCGGTGATTCCCAAAGCGCTGCCGCCCATGGCGCTGGCCTGTTCAAACAATTGGCTGTGGCGGGATCGTAGGCAAGCTCCCTATGGTCGGGCCTGACTTGGGCGGTTGATGTCCGCAGCCATGGGCTCTTCCACCGCCAGCAAAGGGTTGCTGGAGCGCTTCCAGGCCGTGCGCAGCCGCAGCGTTGAGCTGATCGCCCCTCTCAACCCCGAAGACCTCTGCCTCCAGGGCATGGCCGATGCCAGCCCCCCGAAGTGGCACCTGGGCCACACCACCTGGTTCTTTGAGGAATTCCTGCTCAAGGCACCGGAGCTGACGCCCTTCATCCCTGGCTATGAGCCCGCCAATCCCCGCTGGGGCTTCCTGTTCAACAGCTACTACGACGCCATCGGCGAGCGCCATCCCAGGCCCGAGCGGGGGCTGCTGAGCCGCCCGCCGATGGCCGAGGTGCTTGCCTGGCGCGGCCAGGTGGACCGGGCCATCAGCCAAGGGATCGCCCAGGCCCAGCTGGATCCAGGCCAGCCTGGGGCTGCGGCGTGGCTTGAGCTGGTGGAGTTGGGCCTGCAGCACGAGCAGCAGCACCAGGAACTGCTGCTCATGGATCTGCTGGATGGCTTCAGCCGCAATCCCCTCGAGCCCGGCTACGGCCCCGAACCCGAGACCCACTACGAAAGCGGCTGGCTTGAAGGCGAATCGGAATGGCTGAGCCACCCCGGCGGCCTGGTGGAGATCGGCCACGGCGGCCCTAGTGGCAGCTTCCACTTCGACAACGAAGCGCCGCGGCACCGCCAATGGCTGGAGCCCTTTGCCATCGCCAGCCACCTGGTGACCAATGGGGAGTACGGGGCCTTCATCGCCGACGGCGGCTACCGGCGGCCAGACCTGTGGATGAGCGAAGGCTGGGCCCTGGTGCAGCAGCGCCAGTGGCAATCGCCCCGCTATTGGCGTAGGGCTGGGCCCGGTGATAGCCCCTGTGATTGGGAATTCAGCCTGGCGGGGCGCCAACCCCGCCATAGCCAAGCTCCCGTGCGGCATCTGAGCTGGTTTGAAGCCGATGCCTACGCCCGCTGGGCCGGGGGCCGGTTGCCCAGCGAAGCCGAGTGGGAAGTGATGGCCACTGGCGCAGGCCAGGCCCTACCCCAGGCCTTCGGGGTGCTGTGGCAGTGGACCTCCAGCCCCTACCGGCCCTACCCCGGATTTCAAACCGCCCCGGGCGCCGTGGGGGAGTACAACGGCAAATTCATGAGCTCCCAGATGGTGCTCAAGGGCAGTTGCTTCCTCACCCCCGAGGGCCACGGACGACCCAGCTACCGGAATTTCTATCCACCGGCGAGTCGCTGGATGGCATCGGGGCTCAGGCTGGCGATGGATGGATGCCCTGGCCATCAGGACTCAGGCCCGACCCCATGCTGATCGATCTCCATCCCCAACCGGCCGACATGGCGCGGTTGGTGAGCGAGGGCATGGCCCGCCAACCCAAGCAGCTCCCGGCCTGGTTGCTCTACGACGCGGAGGGTTCCAGGCTGTTTGATGCCATCTGTGAGCAGCCCGAATACGGCCTGACCCGCACCGAAACCAGCCTGCTCAAGGCCCAGGCAGGAGGCATGGCTGCCGCCCTGGGACCTGGGGTGCTGGTGGAGTTCGGTGCCGGCAATGCCCGCAAGGTGGGTCCCCTGCTGGAGGCCCTCCAGCCGCCGGCCTACGTGCCCCTCGACATCAGCGCCGAGCACCTCGCCGCCGCCTGCCACCAGCTCCAAGGCCAACACCCCCAGGTGCCCGTGCTCGGCATCTGCTGCGACTACAGCGGCCTCGACCAGCTTCCCTGCCATCCCCTGCTGGAGGGCCAAACCCTGTTGGGCTTCTACCCCGGCAGCTCCCTGGGCAACTTCACCCCCCAAGAAGCCCAAGCCCTCCTGGTCCAATTCGCCCAGCTCATGGGCCCAGGCGGAAAGCTCCTGATCGGCATCGATCAACCCAAGGCCGTGGCACGCATGGAAGCGGCCTACAACGATGCCGCCGGCGTTTCGGCCGCGTTTGCGAAAAACTTGCTAGTGCGGCTCAACCGCGATTTAGGCGGCACCTTTGACCCCGCCGCCTTCCACTACCAGGCCCGTTGGGAGGCAAGCCAAAGCCGCATCGCCATGGGCCTGGTCAGCGAGCACCCCCACAGCGTGGAGTTGGCCGGCCGGTCGTGGAGTTTTGCCGCTGGTGAAGCGCTGATCAGCGAATACAGCGTCAAATATTCCGCCGCAGCCTTCACGGCCCTGGCCGAGGCCGCCGGTTGGTCCTGCGCCCAGCGCTGGAGCGACCCAAATAACGATCTGGCCCTGCACCTGCTGGTGCGGGCAGACTCAACGGCAACGGCCAGCTGATCCATGGGCAGAGACGAACAGCGGGCGGCCATGCGCCAGGTGCGCGAGGGTCTGATTGGGGAGCTCGAGGAGCTCTACCGCCAGGCCTTCGATCGCATCAGCGAACAGGACCTGGGCGAAGGCGCCATTGCCCGGCTCACCCAATTGCTGCTGCGCTCCCGCGAAGCCGCCATCACGCCCCTGCAAACAGAAATCGAAGCGCCCCTGATCACGAGAGCCCCGGAACCCAGCCCACCAGAACCCAAGACCTAACGCCGATGGGTTTCCTGCTCAGCAAGCTGCTTCCTCTGGCCATCTATCCCCTAGGGCTGGGCCTGTTGCTGCAGCTGGCCGGTCAGGTCGGTCGGGCTGGGCGCCCCTGGACCCGAAGGCTTTCGGGCTGGCTATCGGGGGGCGGCATGGCCCTGATCTGGGTGTTTGCCATGCCCCTCACCAGCCGCCAGTTGATCTGGGGCCTGGAGGAACGCAGCGCCGCCCTCACCCCGAAGGCCATTCCCCAGGCCGATGCGGTGGTGGTGCTGGGGGGAGGGCTGCGGCCCAAACTGCCGCCCCGCCAGGCGGTGGAAGTGGCCGAAGGCGGCGATCGCCTGCTCACCGGCCTGCGGCTCATGCGCCAGGGCAAAGCACCCCTGCTGGTCACCAGCGGCGCCCGGGTGAGCTTCACAGCCGCCGATCCGGCCCCACCGGAGGCCCTATGGGCCCGGGATCTGGCGATCGAACTAGGGCTTAAACCCAGCCAAATCCTGCTCAACCCTGGCTCCCGCACCACCGCGGAAGAAGCCCAAGCCATTGGCGAACTCGGCCGGCAGAGGGGCTGGAAGCGGGTGCTGCTGGTAACCAGCGCCTTTCACATGCCCAGGTCGCTGGCCACCTTCCAAAGGCGCAGCGGACTCACGGTGATCCCCGTGGCCTGCGACTACCAATTGGTCGATCTGGCCCATTCCGGCAGGGTCACCCCGGGCAGCTTCGTCAAAGACCTGCTTCCCGATGCCGAGTTTCTGTACCTGAGCACCGTGGCGCTCAAGGAACACGTGGGGCTGGTGGCCTATCGGTTCAAGGGCTGGAGCTAGGACCTATGTCTTGGGGCTCGTCCCTACTTCTTGGGAGCGGGCGGCACCAGGCTCACCCCCTCGGGGGGCGGGGTGGGATCGGGATCGGCAATCAACATGTGCTGCAACACGATCTCGGGACGCTCGCTGTCGCGCCAGCGAATCCGATAGGCCGGCATCTTGGTGCCACGGCTGGTGGTTTGTTCGACAGGCTCCATCACCCAACCCCGGCGCGAGCGGCCCTGGGGGTTGCGCTTCACCACCGCATCCGCGTGCTTGAAGCGAAAACCGACGCGCTCACCGCTCATTGCTTGGAGAGCCCCGATGAGGGACATAGGCTGTTAAGCCCAATTATCCCACTGCACCCGGCCGCAACAGTGGAAAGGCGATCACATCCCGAATCGAGGGGCTATCGGTGAGCAACATCACCAGCCGATCAATACCGATCCCCAGTCCCCCGGTGGGTGGCATGCCCACCTCAAGGGCATGGATGAAGTCTTCGTCCACCCCCTGGGCTTCCAAGTCGCCGGCAGCCCGGCGGGCCTGCTGGTTTTCGAGGCGCTGGCGCTGATCGACAGGGTCAATCAGCTCACTGAAGGCATTGGCCGTCTCGCGGCCCACGATGAACAGCTCGAAGCGCTCCACCAGGCCTGGCTTGCTGCGGTGGGCCCTGGCCAAGGGCGAATTTTCCACCGGATAATCCATCACAAAGGTGGGCTGGATCAGGTTGGCCTCAACCCGCTGATCGAAGGCCTCCACCAACAAACGGCCCACCGAATCGGCCAGGGCCGGCACCTCCAGCCCCACCGCCGCCATGGCAGCAGCAGCTTCGTCGCGGGTGGCAAACGTGGTGAAATCCAAGCCACAAGCCTGCTCCACCAGCTCATGCATGGTGGCCCGGCGCCAGGGGGGCGCCAGATCGATCTCAGTGCCTTGGTAGGTGATGGTGGTACTGCCGCACACCTCTTGGCACACCGAAGCAATCAGCTGCTCGGTGAGCTGCATCATGTCGGTGTAGTCGGCGTAGGCCTGGTAGATCTCCACCGAGGTGAATTCGGGGTTGTGGCGGGTGCTGATCCCCTCGTTGCGGAAGATCCGGCCCAGCTCATACACCCGCTCAAAGCCGCCCACCACCAGGCGCTTGAGGTGCAGCTCGGTGGCGATGCGCAGGGTGAGGGGTAGATCCAGGGCGTTGTGGTGGGTTTCAAACGGCCGGGCATCGGCTCCGCCGGGCACGCTCTGCAGCACGGGCGTTTCGATCTCCAGGAAATCCCGGGCATCGAGCCAGCGGCGCATGGCACTCACCATCAGGGCCCGGCGGCGGAAGGTTTCGCGGGTGTCGGGCGACACGATCAGATCGAGGTAGCGCTGGCGGTAGCGCTTCTCCACATCGGCCAGGCCATGCCACTTATCGGGCAGGGGCTGGAGGCTCTTGGTGAGCATGGTCCAGCCCTTCACCTTCACCGAAAGCTCGCCGCGGTCGGTGCGGCGCAGGGTGCCTTTCACACCGATCAGATCACCTGCATCCACCAGGCTGGTGAGGTGGGCAAAGGCTTCGGGATCCTCCGGAATCTCCGCTTCCAGGGTGGCCTTTTCTATAAACAGCTGGATCGGGCCGGTCTCATCGGCCAGGGTGAAGAAGGCCAATTTGCCCATCACCCGGCGGGTCATCACCCGGCCGGCCACGGCCACGGCCACATCCCGCTCCTCGCCATTGGGCAGATCGGCGTGGGCCTCCTGGAGCTGGCCATGGCGATGGCTGGGCTCAAAGCGCAGGCCATAGGGCCCCTGGCCGATGGCCGCTAGGGCTTGAGCTTTCTCGAGACGGGTCTCGCGCAGATCCGACAAGGCCGTGGGCTACTCAGATCGGCCCATCCTGCAGGAGCGCCGCTCTGGCGGCTAGGACACCGCCGCCGAAAGAACCCCATCTCCCATCCGCTGGGAGGCATAGCCGGTGCCGCGCACCGTGAGGATCAACTCGGGGTTGCGGGGATCGGGCTCGAGCTTGCCGCGCAGGCGAGCTACGTAGACGTCGACAACCCGCAGGTCGGCGGCGCGGCGCGGCGGGTAGCCCCACAGCTGCTCGAGGATCTCAGCCCGGGGCACCACCCGGCCCGGCTCGCGGAACAACAGTTCCAGCAGGCTGAATTCGGTGTAGGTAAGGCCGATGCGCTCGCTATCGCGGGTCACCTGGCGGCGGTTGGTGTCAACCACCAGATCGCCCACGCGGAGCACCCCGCTGCCCGTGGGCACCTCCCGAGGTTCGGCGGAAGCGGAGCCGCGGCCCACCCGGCGCAGGATCGTGGCGATCCGGGCTTCGAGTTCTTTTGGGCTAAAGGGTTTGGGAAGATAGTCGTCGGCACCGAGATCCAGGCCCGAAACCCGCTCGGCAATGGCATCAAGGGCGGAGAGAAAAATAATCGGCACGCAGGATTCGGCCCGCAAACGCCGACACACAGCGAATCCATCCAGCTTGGGCAGCATCACATCGAGCACCACCAAATCGGGTTGCTCTTGGTGGAACAGGGTGAGGGCTTCTTCGCCATCTTCCGCACAGATCACCCGATAGCCGGCCAACTGCAGGCGCATCACCAGCACCCGCCGCACGGCTGCCTCGTCGTCCACCACCAGCACGGTGGCCTTGGGATCGGCTGGGCCCTGGGCAAGGGGGGCCTGGCCCTGGGGCTCGGATCCGTCCGCCGCGCCAGAAGCCTGGCTCGAGTTAGGCCTGTCCTCCAGGGGCATGGGGAAGGTCTGGGATGAAGAATCGCAACCCTACCCTTCAGACAGCCTGGCGGTCATCCCCAAAAACGCCTCTGCCAGAGCCGATTGGGGCAGATTTAAGCTTTTCTCAAGGAGCAGACATGCCGCCTAAGGCCAGCGGGCTGCCGCATAGCGATTCCATTCCAGCTCCGCCGCCGCCAGGGCCGCTTCACTGGACAATTCGCCCAGCATCGTCCGCTGCATCTGGGTGTAGATGATGGCCTGCAGCCGCTTCACCCCCGGGGTTGCCGGCACCAGCACCCGGGCATGGCCAAGGGTTTGGGCTGAGAGCAGCCGAGCCGCCCGCACCAAGGGCACAGCTCCCGGCTGGGGCTCTGGTTGCTGCAAGGTTTCGAGCACCTCTGCCAAAGCAGCCGTGGCGGACGGCAACACCCGGGCCTGGTTGGCAAAGCTCAGCTGGTTGGCGGCATTGGTCAGGAACAGCCCAAAGCTCACCGCCTCAGCGGCCATGGCCGTTTGCTTGGGCACCACCAAATTCATCATCGCCACGTTGGCCTCGCCATTGGGGCCCAGCAGCGGTGGATAGGGGGCTGTGGATGCGGCGATGCCAGGCGCATTGGTTTGCAGATTGGTGAGGAAGTCGGGGCCCGTGGCCACCTGGGCCAAATCACCGGCCTGGTAGAGCTCAATGGCGCGGCGGTAGCCCTGGCTCACCACCTCCTGGGGTAACAAGCCGCGGCGATAGAGATCACTCCAAAAGGCAAAGGCCCCACGGCCTACGGAGGAATTGAAGGCGGCGCGGTGCTGGCTATCGAGCAGTTGCACGCCCATCTGGACCAGGGTTTCCAGCAACTCGGCAGAGTCGTCGGGCACCACGCTCATGAACAGGGCGTACTTGCCGGTGCGGCGGCGCACGGCCTCGGCATAGGCGGGCACGTCCTGCCAGCGCGATGGCGGGGCTTCATAGCCCGCCTTGGCCAGCACGCTCCGGTTGGCCATCGTGATCCGGGTCGTGAGATACCAGGGGATCGCGAATTGCTGGCCGTTCTGGGCCCCGGCCTGCCAGATCTTGGGCAGATACACCTGCTGGGCACCGGCTGGAAGCACGGACGCCAGATCCAACAGCCCCCCCTTGCTGGCCAGATTGGCGGCAAAGGGGGGATTGAGGTTGACCAAATCCGGGGCCGTGCGGGCAAACACCGCCGCCAACAACTTGCGCTCCACCGAGCTCCAGGGCACATCGGTCCAACGCACCACCACCCCAGGGTTTTGCTGCTCCCAGGCGGCAATCACCTCCCGGATGTAGCCGTTGAACTTGGGTGCCAGATCCAAGGTCCAAAAATTCAACTGCCGCTCTCCGGCCCCAGGCCCCCCGGGCTGGGGGCCCAGGCCCTTACCACAACTGGAGAGGGCCGCCGCCGCCGAACCACCGGCCAACAGGGCCAGCACGCTGCGGCGACGCCATCGTCGGGCCATCGGTGCCATCTAGCGACGCCCTCCTGAAACCTGTTGCCGCCAAAGCAGCAACTGCAGTGAACAGACCATCGGAGCGAGCAGGGCCGTCAGCAGGGTTTGGCTCAACCAGGTGTAGAGCACGGGCCCCTGCAACTCTCCGACCACAGCGAGCTGCAGGATCAAGGTGAGCCCCACAAAAGCGCTGCCCAGCAGGGCCAAAAGCCCCAAGCTGAAGCTGCGCTCGATCGGCAAACCCTTGCGGCCCAACCGGCCCCACCACCAACCCAGCACCATCAAGGCGGGAATTTGGCTGATCGGACCGAGATGCAGGCCATCGAGCACCAAGCCCAACAGCAACCCAGCCAGAACCCCCGAGCGGGCCCCATCCACCAAGGCCCAGGGCAATAGCCACAGCACCGCCCAGGCAGGGCCCGCATCACCCAGCTTGAGGAACCCCGGAGCCGCCAACGTGAACAAGGGCACCAACAGGGCCGTGGCTGCGTTCCAACCCCGGAGCGCCAAGCTGCTCATGGCCGGCCTGGGCGCAACAGAACCCGCACCCAATCGACGAAACCAGCCGTGGCACTGAGTTGCACCACCGCCTCCGGAGCTGGTGAGGCCATCCCATTCACCGACTGGATCACCCCCACACTGATATTGGGGGGCACCAGGGTGCTGGCGGGGGAGGTCATCACCACATCGCCAGGCCGCACCCCGGGATCCTTATCCAGAAAGCGCAGCAGAGGCCGGCTCGAGCCCAACCCCGTAAGCAAGCCATGCTGCTGGGTACGGGGCACCCAAACGCCCACATGGCTGCTGCGATCGGTGAGCAGGGCCACGCTGGCCGTGGTGGGAGTCACGCTGGCGACGCGACCCACCAGCCCGCCGGGGGCCACCACCGGATCCCCCGGCGTGACGCCTTGGATGGATCCTTGGCCGATCACCAGCTGCTGCCACCAGCCGCCGGGATCCCTAGAAATCACTGGCGCAAGCAACTCTTTAGGCAACTGACTGCGCAGCTGGAGCAGCTGGCGCAGGCGCTGGTTGTCGGCGCTGAGCTGACGCAGCCGGGTTTGATCCTCCAGCCGCTGGGCCTGCCTGACCCATTCGCCTTGGGCGGGGCCTGGCCAAAAGGGGCGACTCAGAACCGCATAGGCATCGGCCACCCCGGCTCCCTTACTGAGCCGAATGGCTACGCCAGCAACCACCAGCAGCGCCAAGGGCCAAACCTGCAGGATCAGCCTGACGGGCGGGAGGCGCAGCCTGGGGCCAGCCTGCATGACGTTTAGGTGGAATGGCGGGCGAAGTCAGGGGTATCGAGCACCCGCTGCAGCCGGCTGTAGTCCTCAAGGACCATGCCGCAACCGTTGACCACACAGAGCAGGGGGTCTTCGGCCACATGGGTGAGGATCCCGGTCTCATGGCTGATCAGGTCGCTGATACCCCGTACCAAGGCACCGCCCCCGGCCAGCATGATGCCGCGGTCCACGATGTCGGCAGCCAGCTCAGGCGGGGTGCGTTCCAGGGTGCGCTTCACCGCCTCCACGATCACGTTGAGGGGCTCGGACATCGCTTCGCGGATGTCGCCAGCGCGCACGTTGATGGTGCGGGGCAGGCCCGAAAGCAGGTGCAGGCCGCGCACATCCATTGAGGTGTTGTCGTGGGCATCGTCCGGGAAGGCCGAACCAATGCGAATTTTGATGTCTTCGGCAGTGCGCTCACCCACCACCAGGTTGTGCACCTTCTTCAGATAGACGCCAATCGCATCACTGAGCTCGTCGCCAGCCACCCGCACCGACTCGCTCATTACGGTGCCGCCCAGGCTGAGCACCGCCACTTCCGTGGTGCCGCCACCGATATCCACGATCATCGTGCCGACGGGCTCGGTCACGGGCAGACCAGCACCAATGGCCGCTGCCACGGGCTCATCAATCAGGTGCACTTCCCTGGCGCCGGCCAAACCGGCCTCGCGCACGGCGCGGCGCTCGACACCGGTAACGCCACTGGGAATACCAATCACCAGGCGGGGCGCCACGATGCCGCGGCCCTCGTTGCCCTTGCGGATGAAGGTTTTGATCATCTGCTCAGCGGCATCGAAGTCAGCGATGACGCCATCCCGCAACGGACGCACGGCCCGAATGTTGCCGGGGGTCCGGCCGAGCATCAGCTTGGCCTCATTGCCCACTGCCAGGGGCACGCCCTTCTCCAGATCCAAGGCCACCACGGAGGGTTCCTGCAGCACAATGCCCTTGCCGGACACGTACATCAGGGTGTTGGCTGTTCCCAGGTCAATCCCGATATCGCGCGAAAACTGGAAACGACGGAAAAACACGAAATCCCTGGCCTTCAAGGGCCAAATCATAGGGCGGTGTTACAGCCGGGCTAAAGGGTGGAACTGATCAACGGTGGAACCCGAACCGGGTGCCGCATCATTGACTGACGTCATTGATTCAATTCAAAAGGAGATACGCCATGGGCGTTAATTCGATCACCCTTGTGGGCCGGGCCGGCCGCGACCCTGAAGTTCGCTACTTCGAATCCGGCAGCGTGGTGGCCAACCTCACCCTCGCCGTCAACCGCCGCAGCTCGGGCGACGAACCCGACTGGTTCAACCTGGAGATCTGGGGCAAGCAGGCCCAAGTCGCCGCGGACTACGTCCGTAAGGGCTCCCTGGTGGGCATCATCGGCAGCTTCAAGCTGGACCGCTGGACCGATCGGGCCAGCGGCGAAGAGCGCACCAAGCCCGTCATCCGCGTCGATCGGCTGGAACTGCTCGGCTCCAAGCGCGATGCCGAAGGCGGCAGCTTTGGCGGTGGTTTTGGCGGTGGCGAGCCCAGCGACGAGGAAGTGCCCTTCTGATCGCCTAATGGCTGGTGTTGCGCCGCTTCCAAATGCGCAGCCCCAGCCAGGCCACAAAGGCCGCACCACCCAGCACCAAGATCACCTTCACCACCTTGGAGACGGGCTCGAGCCAGTGCTCCACGTTGGTGTAACCCTCACCAAGGGCCAAGCCCGCAAGGGTGAGCACCAGCGTCCAGATGAAACTGCCGGCGGTAGTCCACAGCAGAAAAGGCGCCATCGGCATGAGCTCAATGCCTGCAGGCACCGAGACCAGGGTGCGAACCCCCGGTAACAGGCGGCCCCAAAAAACCAGGGCCGTGCCAAAGCGGGCAAACCAGTTGCGACTGCGCTGCAGCTCCTTCGTGCTGACCCCAATCCAGCGGCCATAACGGTTCAGCCACTGTTCCAGGCGCTCCTCATTGATCAACCGCCCGATCCAATACCAGGGCAGGGTCCCCAAAACGGTGCCGAGCAACCCCGCCAACACCACCGGAATCAAGTGCAGCTGCCCCTGATGCACGTAGAAGCCCCCCAGGGGCATGATCAATTCGGAGGGGATCGGCGGGAAGATGTTCTCCAGGAACATGGCCGCAAAGATGGCCCCGTAACCCAACCAAGGGTTGGCCTCCACCGCCGCACCGATCCATTGGGGCAGCTGCTGCACCAGTTCGCCAATCCCCATGCCGCCATCCTTGTTGGAGTGATTGTGGTGCATGGTCTGGCAACCCCTGTGGATGGCTTGCCAACAAAAAAGCCCGGCCTTAGGGCCGGGCTGAACAGCTAGCTGTACTCAGGCCACCAAGCGATCAATAGCGGTAGTGGTCCAGCTTGTAGGGGCCTTCAACAGGAACGTTGATGTAGGCCGCCTGCTCAACGCTGAGCTCGGTGAGCTTGGCGCCGATCTTGTCGAGGTGAAGGCGGGCCACCATCTCATCGAGATGCTTGGGCAGCACATACACCTCTTTGCCGTACTGGTCGCCCTTGGTGAACAGCTCGATCTGGGCCAACACCTGGTTGGTGAAGGAATTGCTCATCACGAAGCTGGGGTGGCCCGTGGCGCAACCCAGGTTCACCAGGCGGCCTTCGGCCAGCAGGATGATCTTGTTGCCGCTGGGCAGCACGATGTGATCCACCTGGGGCTTGATGTTGTCCCAGGGGTACTGCTTCAGGGACACCACATCGATCTCGTTGTCGAAGTGGCCGATGTTGCAGACGATCGCCTGATCCTTCATCTGGATCAGGTGGTCGTGGCGGATCACGCGGAAGTTACCGGTGGCCGTCACGAAAATGTCCACATCGCCCACCACGTCGTCGAGGCGCACCACCCGGTAGCCCTCCATCGCGGCCTGCAAGGCACAGATTGGGTCGACCTCAGCGATCATCACGGAAGCACCCAGGCCCCGCAGCGACTGGGCGGAACCCTTGCCCACATCGCCGTAGCCGAGCACCAGGGCCACCTTGCCGGCCACCATCACATCGGTGGCGCGCTTGATGCTGTCCACCAGGGACTCCCGGCAGCCGTAGAGGTTGTCGAACTTGCTCTTGGTGACCGAGTCGTTGACGTTGATCGCAGGGAAGGGCAGCTCACCGCTCTTCTGCATTTGGTAGAGGCGGGCCACACCGGTGGTGGTTTCCTCTGTGACGCCCTGGATGGCGGCGTAAATGCGGGAATAGAAGCCGGGCTGGGCCGCCAGCTTGTTGCGGATGGAATTGAAGAGGGCGGTCTCCTCTTCGTTGGAGGGGTGATCAAGAACGGAGAGATCCTTCTCAGCCTTGGTGCCCAACACCACCAGACCGGTGGCATCGCCACCGTCGTCGAGGATCATGTTGGGGGTGCCGCCATCGCCCCACTCGAGGATGCGGTGGGTGAAGGCCCAGTACTCATCCAGGGTTTCGCCCTTGTAGGCGAACACGGGAACGTTTGCTGCCGCAATGGCAGCGGCGGCGTGGTCCTGGGTGGAGAAGATGTTGCAAGAGGCCCAGCGCACTTCAGCGCCGAGGGCCGTGAGGGTTTCGATCAAGACCGCGGTCTGGATCGTCATGTGGAGCGAGCCCGCAATACGGGCGCCCTTGAGGGGCTGCTCGGCGCCGAACTTGGTGCGCAGGGCCATCAGGCCAGGCATCTCGGTTTCGGCAATCGCCATTTCTTTGCGACCGAACTCGGCCAAGCCGAGATCGGCAATCACATAGGTCGAGGTGCTCTGCAGGGCAGGCGCCGTGGGGGTAGCCACCATGGGTTTTCTCCGGTTCGTTCTGGGGGTCAACTCGCTCCCGGCTGGGAGGAGGGTATGGAAAATGCTGCGGAGTCGCCGAGGCTTCGGGCTCGCTTGAATGCAATCTACTAGGAGGTCTTGGAAGCCTGCGCCCGCCGTGATCCAGCAAAGCCAGCTCCAGCAGAAGCGCGAGCTCCCTGATGCGGCCGCCACCCAGGCCCTGGGGCGGGAATTGGCTGGGCAACTGCCCCCAGGCAGCATCCTGCTGCTGCTAGGGGATCTCGGTGCCGGCAAAACCTGCCTGGTGCAAGGCCTGGCCAGGGGCCTCGGCATCGACGAGCCGATCACCAGCCCCACCTTTGCCCTGGCCCAGCACTACCAAGGCCAGGGGCGCCGGGCCCTGGTGCACCTCGATCTCTACCGGCTCGAGCTGGCCGCCGCGGCCGATGAACTGCTGGCCCAGGAAGAGGAGGAGGCCCTAGCCCTGGGGGCCGTGCTGGCGGTGGAATGGCCCGAGCGCTTGAGCGTCCTGCCGCCAGAGGCCTGGCAGGTGGGGCTGGAGTTGCGCGATCCAGCCGATCCCGATGCGGGGCGCACGGCCTGGATCACCCCGGCCGGCCGTTGAGAAAGGCCCCCACCGCCGCTTCCGTGGGCTGGGGATCAATCGCTCCTTCGCCCTCACACACCAAAGCGCCGCAGGCACTGGCAAAGCGCATGGTTTCGCGCACGTCTGCAACTGAGCCGGCGCCCATCAACTCAGACTGCAGCAGCTCTGGTTGGCCGCAGAGCCGGTGCAACAGCCCGGCCGTGAAGGCATCTCCGGCCCCGGTGGTATCAAGCACCGCTGCGGCAAAGGCCTCGAGGGATCCGGCCTGGCCGCCCCAGCACCAGCGCAAGGGGTTCGCCCCATCGCTCACCACCACATCGGGCCGCTGGCTCAAGGCGGCCGAAATCACGGCCGGATCCTGGCTGCCAAACAGCCACCGGGCTTCTTCGGCCGCACATTTGATCAACGCTGCCTGCTCCAGCAAGGGCCGGATCCGGGCGATGGCCGCCGGCGGCGGCCCCGATTCGGGCGGAGACGCCGAATCCCAAAAGGTGGGGCGCCAATTCACATCCACCGCCAGGGCCACCCCCGCGGTCTTGGCCCACTGCAACAGCCAGGTCAGGGCTTCGCTTGAGGCGGGGCTCGCCAAGGCCAGGGTGCCCACCAGCAGCCATTGGGCAGAGCCAAAGGCCGGCTCCACCGCAGCTGCCAAGGCCCGCCGATCCACCGCCTGGTCGGCAAAACCCAGGCCCCGATCCCCCGCAAAACCAGCAAAGGCCCGCTCCCCGGTGGCATCGCGCTGCACCAGCACCACCCGGCTGGGACGCTCCCGGTCCAATTGCAGGCCGGCGGTATTCACGCCGCGGGCCGCAAACAGCTCGGCAAACCTCTTGCCAATGGCATCGTTGCCCAGGCGGCCAAGCCAGGCCACGGGGGTCCCAAGCCGGGCCAGGGCGCAGGCCCCATTGGCCGGGGCCCCACCGAGGTAGTCGGCCTGGGGACCCAACCGGTCCACCAACGCCTCGCCAAAACAGAGAACCTGAATTAACGCCATCAGGCGGATGGAACACGCTCCCCAGGCTGAAGCCGTTCCAACAGGGCGGCGATGATCTTGGCGTTGGCGGCCGGGAAGGGATAGGCCCCGAGATCTTGGGGATCCACCCACCGCACCTGCTGGCTGGCCAGGGGTTGGGGCTCGCCCGAGAGCCAACGGCAGAGATGCACCACAAAGCGCAGACGCTTGTGGCTGTAGGCGTGCTCGAGGCTGATCAACTCCTCACCCACCGCCACCTCGATCGCCAGTTCTTCAACCAGTTCGCGCCGAATCGTGGCTTCGATCGCCTCACCGCTTTCCTGCTTGCCACCGGGGAATTCCCACATCCCGCCCAGCAGCCCCTCATTCAGCCGCTGATCAATCAGCACCTGGCCAGCTGCATTGAGAACAACCCCCACACCAATCACCTGGAAGGGGAGCGGTTTTGAAGCGTCCTTCACGGGGTAATGGGCGGGATCGCCGGCAGCGTAGGCAGCGCAGCTCCCCTGCCAGGGGCAGGTGCCGCAGCTGGGATGACGGGGCGTGCAAAGGCTGGAGCCCAAATCCATCAGGGCCTGGTTGAACTCCCGGGGCCGCCTGGGATCGAGCACCAGCTCACTCAGTTGCCAGAACCCCGCCAACACCCGCGCCGGCGGCCTGGGGCTCCGGGTCAAGCGCGCTAACACCCTTTTGACGTTGCCATCAAGGATGGCGAAGGGCAGGTCAAAGGCCGAAGAGAGGATGCTGCCGGCCGTACTGCGGCCAATGCCCGGCAGGGCCAACCAACCCTCCAGGTCCCGGGGAAAGGGCTGGCCCAGCAACTGCGTAGCCCCCTGGTGCAGGCGCCGGGCCCGGGAGTAGTAGCCCAGCCCCTGCCAGAGCAGCAGCACGTCGTGCTCGCCGGCGGCTGCCAAAGCCTCCACGGAGGGGAAGGCCGCCATCCAGCGCCGCCAGTAGGGCAGCACCACAGGCAACTGGGTTTGCTGCAACATCACCTCCGCCACCCAAATCGGGTAGGGATCGAGCTGCTCGCCAGGGGAGGCCGGCGCGCCTGTTGGCGTCAGCTTCCAGGGGATCTGATGGCGGCCATGGGCTTGCCCCCAGGCCAATAGGGCTGCGCGCAGCTCGGGGGCAAGCTCCCCAAGGCGGCCTGCAGCGTTAGCCGAATCCACCCGGTCGGGCGCGGGAGGTGGAGAGGGAGACGTTCCCCATCACAGGCTGGGCTGGCCCCAACACAGGCTGGGCTGGGGCCGGCATGGGTCTGCCGGTGTGGGGCACCGCCACGGCGTTAAAGGCCATGGACCAGCGCTCCCCATCGCCCCGGAAGGGGGCTACCGAATGGGGCTGCCAGGCCGGAAAGATGTAGAACTCGCCGGGCACCGGGAGCATGTATTGGGCCATGCCGGTACGGAAACTTTGGATGTGCCATTCCTCAGGGCCGTGGAAGCAGAGCTGGCCATCGAAGCTTTGGGCCGTGATCTGGGGAGGCACCTGCAGAAACAAAACCCCTGAAAACGTGCCGCCGTGGGTGTGGGTGGGGTTGTAGTCGCCGGCGCGCTGCACATTCAGCCAGACATCAATCATCTGCAGGCTGTAACGGCCTTCGTCCCAGGGGCCCCTGCCCCCGGGGGGCTGCTGGTCGATCACGTGGCGAATCCAGCGCTCACAGCCCGGCAAAATCACGTGGCGGCAGAGCTGCTCCACCGCCGGAAACTGGGGGCCGAGTTCGAGCTGCAACGCCAGTTGGCCGGCCAATTTGGCCGATGCATCGGGAGCCTTTTCCGGATGGGCCAACACATCGCTGGCCATCCGCTGCAGGCCCTCCAGCAAGGCCGATTCAAGCTCTCCTTTGAGCAAGTAGCGCGGGAAGAGGCTGAGCACTTCCATCGACGCCCGGCCAGGAGAGGTCAAATTAGCTGGCGACGTAGGCCTCCACGGCATCGCTGATGCGGCGCAGGCCAGCCAGGCCATCGCGCTCCAAATTGCGCACCCGATCCCGGCTAATGCCGAGGATCCGGCCAATGCCGGTGAGGCTCATGGGTTCGGCGCCCTCCGGCCCCTCACCATCAATCCCATAGCGCATCTTCAATACACGGCACTGCAACTCCGGCAGACGCTCCAGCAGCGCACGCAAATCCCCCTTTAGGCACTCCCCATCCACCTGCTCATCCGGCAGCTCCCCATCCCCAGCCAACAAATCCAACAGCTCCGTGTCGTCGCCATCGCCCACCTTCATCTCCAAACTCACCGGCT
>CAMDEM010000021.1 GCA_945896675.1 Cyanobium sp. NIES-981 | reverse complement strand
TCGGTAGCCGTCGCCTCTCAGCGACTTAGAAAACTTACAACATCGTCGGCTCGCGCCTCCCGATCCCGTAAGCCACCAATCCATCTCTGAACTGGCCCCACGCTCAGTTCGGGGTTCAACCCGATCCGGCGCAGTTCAAAACCATAACATCCCGTTGGCCCTGAGGCAACTTTTGTCAGCTAAGTCCCCTAGGCCACCAGGGCGTCAGCCCAAGGCATGAACGTGGCAAGGGTGGCTGGGCTGGCCGCCGCAAGCACCGGGAAATCCGCCTGGGTGAGGTCGGAGCCAGCGGGAATTCCCTCAGGAGATTGAACCAACCAGCGCAGTGGGCAGTCCAACTCACTCAAGACCAACCAGGCAGCCGCCAGGTCCCAAATTTTTGGCGTGGCCTCCAAGGCCGCCACGGTTTGCCCCATGGCCACGCTGACCATGTTGAGGCTGGCCACCCCAAGCAAGCGAATTTTGCCTGGAAAGCGCTGATTGGGAAGTTTCTGGAGCACCCCAATCGAGCGGCTACAGAGGGAGGCGCAGCCGGCTGGATGGCTTTGGAGTGCAGGGGGTTGCAGTTTTTTTCCATTCCGCCAAGCCCCCTGCCCCCGCACCGCCACAATCCGCTGCCGTAATGGGGGTACGTCCAAGACCGCCAACACGGGCTTGCCATGCTCAAAACGCGCCAGGGAAATCGCCCAGTAGGGAATCCCCGCAGCAAAATTGGTGGTCCCATCCAGGGGATCAACCACCCAATAGGCCTCGGTGGAAGGAACCCGCTTATCCCCCTCCTCACTCAAGACCCCATCGGAGGGGAATAAGTCGGCCAGGCCGTTCACAAAGGCCGCATCACTCCAACGGTCACAGGCTGTGATCAGGCTGCCATCAGCCTTCACATCAGAAGCCATATGACCGAAATCGAGCCGCTGTCGCTCGGCTACCCGATCCAGCAACTCACCCAAACCGGGGGGAAGGCCCGGTGCAGAAACAGAAGGATTCATCCGAGCTCGAGGGACAAGACCTTGCTGAGACTTCTGCCCGTATCTTCCCTGAATTGGTGCACATTGACCCGGGAAAGGGCAAAAAGCGCAGCTACCGCAATTCCACTTTCCACCAGAAGCACCAAAGCAAAGGGCGGATAGGCCGAATCACCCCAGGCCATGGCCTGCTGTAGCCCCTGGCCAAGATCCAACAGGGCCCCTCCAAAGAGCTTGCCCAGGGCCCGAGACAGGGCTTGGGCCAATCCCCAGACCCCCACAAATGTTCCTGCTGCCTGGGGCAGGGTGAGATCCAGCATCAAGACCAAAGCGCTGTTGGTGGCGATTCCTGCTGCCAAACCAAAGAGGGCCATCACGAGCTGCAGGGCCGAAACTCGGCCGCATAAACCCACCAAAACCAACAACAGCAAACTGGCAAGGATCAACTGACATCCCAAGCGGGCTGTGGCCAACTTGCCCAGGGAAGGCACCACCCAGGCACCCGCAACCAGCAACCCCACCAAGGTGCCCATGCCCCAAATGGCATTAAGGGTCGCTGTCGCAGCGATGGACATGCCAAAGACTTGGGCCCCATAACTCTCGAGGATGGGATCCTGCAAAAACAGCGCCAATGTAAACAACACCAAAAAGGAAAAAAAGATCAGCACCTGGCGGCTAGAGGTGATCAAGGTCCAGGCCTGGCGGAGGGTAAAAGCATCCTGCCGCTGCTGCTGAGGGCTCGATTCGGCTGGGCTGGCTAGGGCTGACTGGGGCGGTTGGCGGATCCGTGGTTCCATCCCCACTGTGGCGACCATGGTGAGGACCAGCACGGCCACCACCACCTTGCCCATAAAGCCAAAAAGAACCGGCTGCAAAACGGCTGGATCACTCACCCCATCGAGGCTCTTGAGGCTGATGCCAATCGAAATGGCCCCAACCACAATCCCCACGGTGAGCAAGCACCAAATCAGTCCCACAGCCCTGGGGCGCTCCACTTCGCTGGTGCGATCAATCACCAAGGCCAGATAGGGGGTGGTGGCCAAGGAAATCGCCACGCCATACAGGGCAAACAGGCCACAGAGCGCCGCAGCCCCAAAAACAAACGCGGTGCTGGCGCCATCGGCCAGCAAGTGGCCCACATGAAAAATCAGGGGAATCGAGAGCACGGCCAAGCCACAGAACAGGGCCGTACCCAGCCAGATGTAGGGAACCCGGTGGCGCCCCCTCCAGGGATGGGCATCGGATATCTGCCCAAACAACACCCGGGTGGGTGCCACAAACTGTTCGAAGGCCAAGGCGCCGCCGACCAAAAGCCCAGGGAAATGCAATTCACTCAGCATCACCCTGTTCAGCAACCCAGCAAAGATGACGGCCAAGCAACCGAGACAGCCCTGGAATAGACCCAGCCTCAGGGTGCTTACCAGGCCCAACTCCCGAGGCTGGACCACAAGCTGGGGAGCCCCCGCCGTTCCTACCACTGATTTAGAAGACCGCCCCTGAAGCTGCGGCCCGACAGGCTGGGATCAACGGGGTTGGCTCTACAGGGACATCCGATGCGCCAGCGGGCTTAACTGCCGACAAGGAAGGTGCCGAACAACTCATCACCTGGTTGAGGCCTGTGCGCCGGCTGAGTTCAACCAATCGCTTGTTGTAATCGGTCACCGAATTGGAATACCTGACTTCGGCGTTAGTAAGGTCCCGCTGGTTGTCGACAACCTCCCGCTGGGTTGTCACCCCCGCCTGGAAACGCAACCGAGCCAAGCGCAAAGCCTCTCGCGCTGAGATGACTTCGCGGGATGTGGTGATGATGTCGCGGTTGTTCTTTTCCAATTCATAGAAGCTCGTTTCCACCTCTTGGCGAATGCCATCGCGCCGCTGGGAAAATTGGTAACGATTTTGCTGGGCTAACTGCTTCGCCTGGCGGGATGACGCCGCCGCAGCACCGCCATCAAAAATCGACCAGGTGAGCTTGGCTCCAAACGTTGCTTCATACTGGTTGCCAGAAGTCTGTACGCCAGTGACATCTCCAGTCTGACCATTAAACTGGTTGTAGCCAAAATTGGTAAATACGCTCAGGAAAGGCTGCACAGCTCCCAAAGCAGAGTTAGCCTGGCTATTGGCGATGGAGATATCCAAGATTGCCTGATCCAATTCCTCTCGGAAGGAAAAGGCCGCCACAATGCTTTCTGAGAGCGAAGCATTCCACACCCCCATCACCCGCGCCGAGTCCTTTGCCGTTGGCGTCACGGTAAAAGGAAGGTCGAGTAGGGCCGCGAGGGCCCGCCTTGCTATCGACTGGGCTGCCAAGCCATTGGCCAGAAGTTGCTGGTCACGGGCCAGCTGGGTTTCCGCCTCCAAAACTTCCAACTTCGTGGCGACACCGGCCTGAAAACGGGCTTTTGAATCGCGAAGGCTGATCAAGGAAGCCCTAACGGACTCTTGGCCAATCCTCACCTGGTCATCGGCCTGTTGGAGATCAAAATAGGCCTGGGCTGCCTGCAGTCGCAAATCGCGCAGGGAAACAACATACTGAAATTTTGCCTTCTCGTATTGATCCCTTGCTGCAGCAACTAATGGGACCCTTTGGGGATTGATAAGTGCATATTGGGCAGACAGGGTCGCATCAAATCCATCCCGAGCAATTGTTCCCGAACCAGTTGGACCTGCACCAACCTGTCTAGAACTCTGACCCGTTGTATAGCTTGGCAATGCAGCAGCATTCAGGCTGAGGGTGGGATACCACTGGGCGAGCTGAGCCCGAAGATTGCTCTTGGCCTGATCAACTTGGCTGGCAATCGCCTTGAGGTTGGGGTTGTTCACCTCCGCCAAATTCAAGATCTCGGTCAACCCCAAGGGGCGCAGCTGCTGAATCCTCACCATCTCAGGCTTGTTGGGCAGCGCCAAAGAGTTGGGGGCGATGAGATCACGGACCCCCGGGGTGAGTTTCGTCGCCGCTGTGGGCGCCACCTTGGGATTCATCCTGGGCCTGGGTCCCAGAACGGCCGGGGCCAAGGGGATCGAAGCGGCCGCAGGACCGCCCTCGGACGCCGGCTTGACAACAGGAACAGCCTTCGTGGCAGGCACAGCCTTGGTTGTGGTCGTGGCAGGCGTAGCCGCCACTGCCGCCAGGGGCAGGCCAGCCAGGCCAATCAGGGCAGCAGAAAAACTGAAGCGCCGCACACCAAAACCTTGGAATTACCCCTGAGCCTAATCAGCATTCGACTGCTTACAGGTACAGACAGCCACCAGGTCGTCTGCACCCTGCAAAAGCTGAACAGGCACAGGCAGCCTTTGCTCGAGCTCCACAAGGGTGAGGTCATCGAGGAAGACCGGCTCCCCCTGGCGCAACATCACCGAGGGCAGCAGCAAGGCATCGCCCAGATCTTGTCCGGCCAGCCCCGCCAAGAGATCGGATCCGGTCAGCAAACCTGTCACCACCTGCTCCTGGCCCCAGTAGGGGCTGGGCAAGCCATAGAGCATCAACTCGAGGCCCTCCACCGCATTGAGCCGGGCCACCACCGGCTCCAGGGCTTCTGCCACCAGGTGGCCCACCACCCAACTCAAGCGCCGCGGCTCATTCAGGCGGGCGGGAAGATCCGTGGTGGCGAGGTCGAGGGCCTCCAAAAAGGCCCGGATACTGCCCACACCATTTTCCTGCTGGGGCAAATCTTCGTAGGAATGGCGAGGCGGTAGGGGCAAGCCCGCGATCAGGTACCACTCATCGGAAAGCCAGGCAAAACGGCTGGCCAACCCCTGCTGGAAGTCCTGCTGGAGAGGCTCCACCAGGGCGATCACGGCGCGGGCGCTGCTGCGATCAACCGCCTTCAGGACATCGCCGGGAGGACGAAAACGGGTGAGCCCGACGGGCACAACCGCAGCGGATAAAACAGCCGGCCAATCACCTGCGGCAAAACCCGCCAAATCCCGCAGGGTCCGCTCCAGGGCAGCGCCGTCGTTGATTCCAGGGCACACCACCACTTGGGCGTGAATCTGCAGATCCCGCTCCGCAAACCAGGCCAATTGCTCCAGCAGCAGGCCCGCCCTTGGATTCACCAGCAAGCGGCTGCGTAACGCGGGCTCGGTGGCATGCACGGAGACATACAAGGGCGAGAGACGCTGCTCTTCAATGCGCTGCCAATCGGAAGCACCCAGGTTGGTGAGGGTGAGATAGGAGCCGTAGAGAAAGCTGAGCCGGTAGTCGTCGTCCTTGAGATAGAGGCTTCGGCGCTTCCCTGAAGGCTGCTGATCGATGAAACAGAAGGGGCACTGGTTGTTGCACTGCTTGAGTCCGTCGAACAGGGCTTCGGTGAAACCCAGCCCCAGGCCTTCATCGAGATCCTTCTCCAGCTCCACCACATGGAGGGTGCCATCGGGGTCTTCCACCTCCAGGGTGAGCTCCTCTTCCCCCACCAGGAACTGCAGATCGATCAGGTCGCGGGGGCGTTTGCCGTTGATGCTGAGCAGGCGATCCCCCGGCTGAAACCCCAGCTCTTCCCCGATCGAGCCAGCTTCAACCGATGCCACCACCGCTGGCGCGGGAAGGCGAGGGGCATCTCCTTCGGCCACCGCCAAGGCAATGCCTGCAGAGGGTTCCTTCCACACAGGCCAGTTGGGATCAAAGGCTTCCTCTGTTTTAGGCCGGAGTGGCCCTAGCCGGCAGCTGTTCGGCCCAGCCAGAGCAGGATTGAAGCCCCAAACAGCAAGCGATACCCCACAAACCACCAGGTGCTGTGGTTCTGGAGAAAACGGAGCAGCCAGGCAATTGCCAACCACGACACCACCAAGGCCGAAAGGATTCCAACCAGGAGGGGTCCCACCCCGCCAGCCATGGGCTGATCCAAGGCATTTTTGAATTCGACCAAGCCCGCCAGGGTGATCGCCGGAATCCCGAGGAGAAAGGAGAAGCGCGCCGCGTCACTGCGGCGCCATCCATCGAAGAGGGAGGCCGTAAGGGTGCTGCCGGATCGCGACACGCCAGGAATCACCGCCAGGGCCTGGGCAACCCCCACCAGAACACCGTCCCAGGGACGTACCTCAGCGAGGACCCGGCGGCGACGGCCCAGCTGCTCCGCCACGGCCAACAGGACGGCCATCACCATCGAGACAATCGCAATCGAATGGAGACTGCGCAGGGGCGAATGGTCGTAGTCGGGGATGAATTTTTTGATCGCCAAGCCAACGACCACGATCGGCAGGGTGCCAAGGGCAATGGCCAACCCCAGTCGGGCGGAGGGATCCTGCCAATCTCCCCTACGGCTGGCGTGGAGAACAGCCCGGCCCACCTCCAGCAAATCCCGACGGAAGTAGGCCAACACCGCAACGATGCTGCCCAATTGGATGACCGCCGTTACAGCCACGCCGGGATCTCCCCAGCCGAGGACCATCGGAACCACCTTGAGGTGGGCTGAGCTGCTGATGGGCAAAAATTCCGTGATGCCCTGGACAACCCCAAGCACCAGGTAGTGCCAGCAGGCTTCCCACAACCCCAAGGTTGGTTCCGCAACCAGATCGGTCATCGCGCAAGGCTCTGTCAGGCCATGACCCTATGGCTAGAAGGGGAGGCCGCCATGCCTCCCAGACCACCCCTTAAGGTTGGTCAACTTTCTTTACATCCGTGGTTGTTGGGGCCCGCCCCATCCAGCTGGCCTCCCCGCTAGCCCCCGCCTCCCAGGCCCCCTGGGTTGGCGAAGGCTGGCCTGCCATGGCCAGCGGCCTGCTGGTCACCCTGCCGGTCTTTTTGCAGGCCCCGTGGGTACGGCTCGCGCCCTTCAGCGCCGTTTTGTTCACAGTTCCGCTCCTGGCGATTGGCCTTGGCCTTGGCCATCACAGCGATCAACGGCTACGCCGTGCCGGATCCTTGCTGGTGGGCTTTTGCGGCAGCTGGCTGGGCGGCTGCCTGTTTTGGGGCTGGTTCCGCCTGCATCCGATCTGGCACCTCCCCCTGGAAGCCTGTGTCCTGCCCCTCGCCCTTACTGGCCTGCAAGGGCGTTGGCGCCTAGCTTGCGGGTTCTATCTGGGCTCCTTACTCGGTACCGCTGCCACCGATGGGGCCATGGCCCTCAGTGGGGTGATGCAGCTCTGGCCTGAAGTCTTGAGTGCTAGCCCAGAGGCGGCACCCCAACTGCTCCAGGCGGCGGCAAGGCAGGTACTAGAACCACCATCCCTACTGCTGGTCAGCGGCTGTGCCCTGGTGCTCGTGCAGTTGTGTCGGTGGCTTTGGCAGCAAGGGGAGGTGGGCAGGATCACCAGCTCAGCGCTCGCCACCACCCTGGCTGTGGACGGCCTGTTTTTGGTGGCAGCGCTGGCAGCACCCCGGCTGAGCGGCCTGATCTGACGATCGACACGCCCCATCTGAAGATCTGCAAAAGGCTGGCGGATCGAGGTCCGAGATTCCGTCCCGCATCTGTAACGTTGCTAGATGAGTGGCTTTGCCACTTCCCGTCCTGGATTCTCCGGAGTGTCGCGATGAAACGGCTGGTTGCCTGGCTGATGAGTGGGGTCGTGATGGCCGGCCTGTTGCTGACCCTGCTGCTGCCGAGCCCTGCCTTCGCAGCTTCCGATCTCCGCAACATCGCCGACGACAAAATCGCCGAGCGGGCGGGCAAGGTTGACCTCAACAACTGCTCGGTGCGCCGCTTCCAGGACTATCCCGGGATGTACCCAACCCTGGCCGGCAAGATCGTGCTGGGCGGTCCTTACAGCAGCGTTGATGACGTGCTGGCCCTGGACCTCAGCGACCGTCAGAAAGAGCTTTTCAACAAGTACAAGGGCAACTTCACCGTGACGGATGCCTCCATTGCCCTCAACGAAGGCGATGACCGCATCAATGACGGCCAATACCGCTGAGCCCTAAGCTCCCGTCCACGTTGAAAGCCGCCGGAGCCTTCCGGCGGCTTTTTTAGTACCGGCCCCTTGCCGGAACGCTGCAACCCCGATGCCAAACAATTGGGACGTGGTGGTGGTCGGAGGCGGAGCCGCCGGCCTCATGGCCTGCCTGGAACTACCCGCCCAGCTGAGGGTCTTGCTCCTGAGCAAGGACAATTCACCCCGCTCGGCAAGCCGCTGGGCCCAGGGCGGTATTGCCGCGGTCACCAGCCACGACGACAGTTTTTCGAGTCATATCGCCGACACCCTGGAGGCAGGGGCCGGTCTCTGTGATCGTTCCGCCGTAGAGCTGCTGGTGCATCAGGCCCCTGGATGCGTATCCAGGCTGCTGCAACTGGGCATGGCCTTTGATCGCGATGGCGACCAACTCAGCACCACCCTGGAGGCCGCCCACAGCCATCGGCGGGTGCTCCATGCCCAGGACCGCACCGGCGGCGCCCTGGTTGACGCCCTGGAGAGGGAGGTGCTCAAGCGCCCAGGCCTGGAGCAACGCAAAGGGGCGGTTGCCCTCCAACTCTGGGTGGAGGGTGGTTGCTGCAAGGGCCTCCAAGTGCTTGAGAACGGCCAGTTGGATTGGCTGCGGGCTGGTGCGGTGGTGCTCGCCACCGGTGGCGGCGGCCACCTGTTTGCCCACACCACCAATCCGGCCATGGCCAGTGGCGATGGGGTGGTGATGGCCTGGCGGGCGGGAGCCGAAGTTAGGGACCTGGAATTTGTCCAGTTCCATCCCACGGCCTTAATGCTGCCCGGAGCCCCCCGGTTCCTGATCTCCGAAGCCGTACGCGGTGAAGGTGCCCGGCTGCTTGATCGCCAGGGGAACAGCCCCGTGGCCGATCTGGCCGGCGGTGATCTCGCCCCCCGCGACCAGGTGAGCCGAGCCCTCGCCCGCAGGATGCAGGAGGACGGGGTCGATCACCTCTGGCTCGACCTCCGGCCCGTGGGGGAACACCGGCTGAACCAGCAGTTCCCCACGATCCTGGGGCGCTGCCGCGAGCTGGGCCTCGAACCCACCCAAAACCCCATCCCCGTGGCACCGGCCGCCCACTACTGGATGGGGGGCGTGGCAACCAATCTGCAAGCCGCCACAAGCCTGCCGGGCCTCTATGCCATTGGGGAGGTGGCCTGCACCGGGGTGCACGGGGCCAATCGGCTGGCCAGCAATTCCCTGATGGAATGCCTGGTCTTCGCCCGGCAATTGGGCCAAATCCAGCTGGAACCGATGGCCGCAAGGGCCCAGGGCAGCACGCCGCCCCCCAGCCAAATCGAGCTGGCCATCGCAGGGCTCTCTTGCGCCCAAATTGATCGTCAAATCAGCCGTCTGCGCGACTTGTGTTGGCAAGCCGCCGGGGTCGAACGCTGGGGCCACGGCCTTGCAGCAGCCCTGACAACCGTTCAACGCCAACGCCAAGAGCTGGAGAGCCAACCCCTTTGGCACCAGCTCCAGCAACGCGAACCAGGCCGTTCAGCCCGACTCAGCCCCGGGGCCGTGCCTTTGCTGAAACGGGTGCACGACCTGCATCTGAGGCTCAGCCTGGCTGAATTGCTGATGGGAGCCGCCCTCTTCCGAGAAGAAAGCCGGGGGGGCCACTTCCGCATCGATGCCCCCGCCAAGCAACCCTTCTGGCAACGCCACAGCGTTCAACAACGGGGCGAACCGATCCGAACCACCTCCCAGCTCAGCTGAATCAAATCCCCTAGAGGGGCCCTGCGGGCTTGAAGCCGCTCGTTTCAGCGAGTTTGGCCAGGGGCTTAACCCCGGAATCGAGCTTGCCATCGATCTCCCAGGTGGGGAAACCTTCGATCTTTTTGGTATCGCAAAGGGCCTTCTGGCTATTGCGACCATCGGCAGCGCATTCGACCACCCGCAGCTTGGAGGCGGCTTCCCTGCCAAACAGTTCCAGTTGCTCGTGGCAGTGGGGGCACCAATAGGCGGTGTAGAGGGCAGCCCCACCGGCCGTGAGATGGTCGGCCAGGGCAACGGCCTGGGGGGGGCTGACGGTGGTCACGGCCGGAGCCACCCCGGGCCCAGTCACCACGGCCGGTCGGTTGGCCGATGCCGCCCAGCCCAGGCCGACCAAGCCCACCACAAAGGCAACCAGCACCCCCCGGAACACCACCTGGCCCCGCTCTTGCCAATCGCCGCCCATCAGGCTGAGCACAAACAGGGCACTACTCAACAGCGCCGACAGGATGCAAAAGGGGCAGCAGTCGTGGATGCCAAACACCATCACCCCCACGAGCACCCCGCTGAACACGGCCATGCCGGTGCTCAAGAGGAAAAGGCCCCACCAGCTGGTTTGACCCAAAGCTGTCTTGGCCTCCCCCGTGAGGACCAGGGGCAGCACCGCCATCAACAGCACAGCCCCGTAGGCCAAAAAGCCAAACAGGGAAAGGGGTTGGCCAAACAGGCTTCCCCAGGCACTGGAAAGAACCTTCTCGCAGCCGTTACAGCCGAAAAAGGCCTCCTTCGAACAGCTCAGGGCACCCAACAGTCCCCATTTCTTAAGGGTGATCGAGCCCGTGTCGATCGCACCGATGGTGGCCAACACCGCAATCGCCACCCGAATCCACCGGTTGCCCCCGGGCTCGCCCCGGCGACGGTTGGAACTCAGGCGCTGACTGAGGCGGGTCGAAGTCACAGGGGGGCGTCCGTTAATCGGACCAAAGCATGACTTGAATTGTGGCAGCCGTTCGATGGACTGCCATCCCAGTCGCACCCATAGGGTGGAGGCATGGCTTCCAGTGATATGAACAAGCCCACCGTCGCCTTTGCCCACCTGGGCTGCGAAAAAAACCGTGTGGATACCGAGCACATGCTCGGCCTACTCGCCCAAGCCGGCTACGGCGTGAGCGCCGACGAAAGCGAAGCCCGCGTGGTGGTGGTGAATACCTGCAGCTTCATCCAAGACGCCCGGGAGGAATCGGTGCGCACCCTGGTGGAGTTGGCCGAACAGGGCAAGGAACTCATCATTGCTGGCTGCCTAGCCCAACACTTCCAGGAGGAGCTCCTTGAGTCGCTCCCTGAAGCCAAAGCCATCGTGGGAACGGGCGATTACCAGCACATCGTGAGCGTGCTGGAGCGAGTCGAAGCCGGCGAGCGGGTAAACCAGGTGAGTGCCAACCCCACCTTCGTGGGCGATGAACATCTCCCCCGCTATCGCACCACCAGTGAAGCGGTGGCCTACCTCAAGGTGGCTGAAGGCTGCGACTACCGCTGCGCCTTCTGCATCATTCCCAAGCTGCGCGGCGACCAGCGTTCCCGCCCGATCGAATCGATCGTGGCGGAAGCCCAAACCCTGGCGAGCCAAGGGGTTCAAGAACTGGTTTTGATCAGCCAGATCACCACCAACTACGGCCTCGACATCTATGGAAAACCCCAACTCGCTGAGCTGCTGCGAGCCCTAGGGGAGGTGGAAATCCCCTGGATTCGGGTCCACTACGCCTACCCCACAGGCCTCACCCCCGAGGTGCTGGCTGCCTATCGGGAGGTGCCCAACGTGCTTCCCTACCTCGATCTGCCTCTCCAGCACAGCCACCCTGAGGTGCTGCGCGCCATGAACCGCCCCTGGCAAGCCGACGTGACAGCGGGCCTGCTCAAACGGATTCGCGAGCAACTTCCTGAAGCTGTGCTGCGCACCACCTTCATCGTGGGCTTTCCCGGCGAGACCGAAGACCACTTCGAGCACCTCCTGGATTTCGTGGCGGAACAACAGTTCGACCACGTGGGGGTTTTCACCTTTTCGCCAGAAGAGGGCACCGCCGCCGCCGATCTCCCTGATCAAGTCGACCACGCGGTGGCCCAGGAGCGCAAGGAGCGGCTGATGGCCCTGCAGCAACCCATTGCTGCGGAGCGCAACGCCTCCTGGGTGGGACGCATCGTGGACGTGTTGATCGAGCAGGAGAACCCCAGCACCGGCGAAATGCTGGGCCGCTGTAGCCGCTATGCCCCTGAAGTGGATGGTGAAGTGCGGGTGATGCCTGGCGAAGGCGGCCTTTGCGCTGCCCCCGGAACCATGGTTCCGGTGCGCATCACCGCCGCCAACACCTACGACCTGGCGGGAGTGGTGGTGGGAGCCAAGGCGATGGTGGAAGGAGCCCTCGCGGCGCGGCGCAACGGGGTTTGAAGCCCCAGCTGCCCAGGCCCCAGCCGCCCATCTTTTCCACGGCGCTGCAACGGCTCAGACGGGGGCAGCGCTCCACGTTTCTGGTGGCCTCCGGCCTCAGCACCGCAGGATCATTTGCCGGCCTAACCGCCAAGGGCTGGCTGTTGATGCATGGCAACCAAAATCCCCTGCTGCTGGCCCTGCACTTCGCCATGCTCACCCTGCCCACCCTGGTGGTCAGCGGCTGGGCTGGGGTGCTCACCGATGAGGTTGGCAGCGAGCGGGTGCTGATCCGGGCCCAGTGGGGCTTGTTTGTGGCCGCGGTTCTGGCCGCCATCGCCATTCCGATGAGCCAGGGAGCCATCCAGGCGATGTTGCTACTGGCCAGCACCCTGGGGGTGGGCATTGCCAGCGCCTACGAACTCACCGCCCGCAACAAGTACTGCGCCCTCTTGGTTGAGCGACCCGATCAACTGGGCTCCTACCTCACCAGCTTCTCGGTGGTCTTCAACGTGGCGAAGTTGGTGGGGCCACCCATCGGCGGCCTGCTCCTGGCCACCACCGGCCCCTTTGCAGCCCTCGCCCTCGATGCGGCCAGCTATCTGGTGCCCATTGCCACCTTGCTCTGGCTAATGGTCCCCAACCGCAGCGCCGAGCAGCGCAGCCAAAAGGGCCAGCAGGCCTCGATGGCAGCGGCTTGGCGCCTATGCGGCCCAGGCCTACGCCGGGTGCTGGTCTTCTGCGCCCTGGCCTGTCTCGTCGGCTTTTTCCACCCAGGCCTGGCCCCCTTGATGGCCAGCGAACTGCTGGGGCCGAGCCCCCAATCCCTGGGGCTTTTTACCAGCGTGATCGCCGCGGGAAGTATCTGCGGCGGGGTTTGGCTCCAACGGCGCGCTGGATCCCTGAGCCGCAAACCAGGCTTGCTCTTGGGCGCCAGCGCCCTGGTCAGCGGATTGGCCCAGGTTGGATTGGGCCTTCACCCCCACGGCTTTTGGGGCCTGTTCATGGCCTTTCTGATTGGGGCTGGTTCGGCCTGCTTGCTCTCAGGCACCAACCTGATCATCCAGGTGCATTCACCCCAGGTTCTGCGGGGGCGGATGGCAGGGCTTGGGCAGATTGCTTTCCTCGGCGGCGGCGGCCTAAGCGGGCTGCTTGCCGCCGGCATGAGCCTGCAAACGGGCCTATGGCCAAGCTTTGTGGTGCTGGGCAGCCTCGGAGCCGCCCTGGGCCTGTGGGAATTGCTCAGCCAGCAGCACACCAGGCTGGCCTGAACCGGTGGCCATTAAGACAGGGCTTGAAGGACGGGGGTAAAACCAGTTCCGCCGCTTCAGATCAGCTTGACGCCGCGCAGCACGATGGAGGCCAAAACGGCTGCAACGAGACCGCCACCCACCAGACCCAGGTAGATCGCAACGCCCATGGCCGGCCATCAAACAACTAGATCCCATTACAGCAGAGACGCGGCCCAAAAAGGCGAGGTCTCAGAAAGGGACGTAATACCCCGAAAGGGGCCTAAGGTTCATTAAGAACAAAAACCCCGCCAGAGGGTGCGCAAGCGATCTGGCCCAGCCCCACGATCCCAGTCAAGCGATAGAAACTGCATGCGCGCCCTTTTCGTTTATCCAGAGTTCCCAAAGACGTTCTGGAGCTACGAGAAAATTCTTGAATTGGTCAATCGCAAGGTGCTGCTCCCACCCCTGGGATTGGTCACCGTGGCGGCCCTGCTGCCCCAGCACTGGGAGATGAAGCTGGTTGACCGCAATGTGCGCGAGGTGACTGAGGCCGAATGGGCCTGGGCGGAGCTCGTGGTGATCTCCGGAATGATCGTGCAAAAGGCCGACATGGCTGCGCAGATCGCCAAGGCCAAGGCCCGGGGCATTCCCGTGGCCGTTGGCGGCCCCTTTGCCAGCTCGACGCCAGATGCCCCCGAGCTTGACCTCGCTGACTTCAAAGTGCTCGATGAGGGTGAAATCACCCTGCCGATGTTCATCGAAGCCCTTGAAAGGGGAGAGAACGCCGGCCGCTTCAGCTCCGACGGAGTAAAGCCTGACGTCACGGGCACCCCGATTCCGCGCTTTGACCTGCTCGAGCTTCCGGCCTATTCGGAGATGTCTGTTCAGTTCTCACGGGGTTGCCCCTTTCAATGTGAGTTCTGCGACATCATCGTGCTGTACGGCCGTAAGCCCCGCACCAAAAACCCCGAGCAATTAATCGCAGAGCTTCAGTATCTCTACGACCTGGGGTGGCGCCGTTCGGTCTTTTTGGTGGATGACAACTTCATTGGCAATAAGCGCAACGTGAAGTTGCTACTGCCAATGCTGAAGCAATGGCAGATCGACAACGGCTATCCCTTCAGCTTTGCCACGGAAGCCTCCGTCGACCTCGCCGCCGACGACGAACTGATGACCATGATGGTGGAAGCTCGCTTTGAAAGCGTCTTCCTGGGTATCGAAACCCCCGATGAGGCCAGCCTGGCCACGGCCGGAAAACTGCAAAACACCCGCAGCTCCCTCGAAGATTCAGTTAACAAAATCACCTCCTACGGTCTCCGGGTGATGGCCGGATTCATCATCGGTTTCGACGGAGAAAAGCAAGGCGCTGGCAGCCGGATCGTGGAATTCGTCAGCCGCACCGGCATTCCCCACGCGATGATGGGGATGCTTCAAGCCCTACCAAACACGGCCCTCTGGCACCGACTGGAGCGGGAAGAGCGGCTGATCCAGGCCACAGCTGCAGCCAAAGGGGTCAACCAAACCAACCTGCTCAACTTTGTGCCAACTCGGCCCATTCGAGACATTGCCAATGAATACGTGGATGCCTTTGCGGCGCTCTACGAACCCAATGCCTACATCGATCGGGTGTACAGCTATTTCCTCAAGCTTCCCCCCCAGAAATACAAGCAATTTGTGATCCCCGAAAATCGCAAAGAAGCCCGCACCACCGACTGGACCGATCTCAGGGCCCTGGCCACGGTGGTGTGGCGTCAAGGTTTCAAGCGGGATACCCGTTTCCGCTTTTGGAAGGCCCTAGCTGGGATGGCACGCCACAATCCCAAGCGCTTCAAAGGCTTTGTTTCGATCCTCGCCCACAACGAGCACTTCCTGGAATACAGGGCAATCGTGCGCGATGAAATTCAAACGCAACTCGCCAATCTGCCGCCAGAGCCACCCAAGGCACCAGTTGCCCCAACCCGCGAGTTGCAGCCGGTATAAATCTCAATCCTGGACATACTCCAGGCCCTGCTCGAGGCACCATTCCGCCTTCTGCAGTTCCCGTCCTACGTAGAGGGCATGATCCAATCGGGTTAGCGGGTGGGGGCCCTCTCCTTCGGTGAGGGCAATGCCGAGCTCTTTGGCGCTGTGGCCGCGAAACACAGCCAACGGCTGCCTGGGGCCCGCTCCTTTGCAGCGCAACACCTCACCGGTTTCTGGATCGGTGGCTAGTCCCCGCTCATTAACACCGTTGCCGTAGTGCTCCACCACAAGCTGGGCAGCAGCGGCGTCCAGCTTGATCAGGACATAGCCCCCAGGGTCGAGGGCAATGAAGCGCTGGGAGAGGCGGTCATCCAGCTGCTGGCGGACGCTGGGTTTCAGGGAAGGTTGAACCTGGTGCATGGGGTGGATCGTAGGAAGCCGTGAAGGGCAGCTCCGCATTCACCGCCTCAATCTCCAGACCCATCTGGACATTGGCCTCCGGTAGCCAGCGCCGCAGGATGGCGTCGAACTGGGGCTCAAACCAGCAGTGCAGGCTGGTGCGCGCCTCAGCGACAAAACCCCGCCGCCGCTTGTGGGAACCGCCAGCCCCTGGGTCAAAGCTGGTGATTCCCCGTCCTATGGCCCAGGCAATGGGGGCGTAATAGCAAACCTCGAAATGGAGAGAATCAATCTCCTCATCGCTTCCCCAATAACGCCCCCAGAGCTGGTTGGCGTTGTGGACACAGAGCGACATCGCCACCGGCTCGTTCGGGTCACCGCGGTGGGCGCTGAACAGCACCAGGCTGGAGCGCAGCTCTTGGGATGCCGCAAGAAAAAAGTCGTGGGTGAGATATTTGCTTCCCCATTGGCCCCAACGGCTGCAGTGCTGGGCATAAAAGTCGTGCATGCGGTCGACCATGGGCCCAGGAATGGCCTCCCCCACCAGGGGGGTCACCTCCAGCCCCGCCTCGGCGACCGCCTTGCGTTCCCGCTTGATATTGCGCCGCTGGTTGGCGTTAAAGCTGGCCAGATAGCCCTCGAACGTGCTGAGCCCTGGATTGGTCCACAGCCCCTGCTGGTTGATCCAGGGCGCCCAGCCTGCCGCTTGGGCGAGGGCACCCCAGACCGGATCCACATACAAGAAATTGCAGCTCAGGATCTGGTTCTGGCGGCAAAACGCCCCAACATGCTCAAGCATCAGCACCGTGAGGGCCGCGGGATCTTCCCCGGGCGCGAACAAAAAGCGATAGCCCTGCACCGGGCTCAGCGGGCTCATCCCCACAAGCTTGGGGTAATAACGCAGCCCTAATTGGCCAGCAAGCTGGGCAAAACTCTGGTCAAAAACAAACTCGCCATAGCTGTGGCCCTTGAGATAGAGGGGGGCGGCCGCCACCAACGTGGTGCCCTGCCACAGGCCCAAATGACAACTCTGCCAACCCTGCCTGGGCACGATGCTGCCACTGGTCTCAAGGCGGTGCAGCCAGCGCCACCGAAAGAACGGCAGGGGATGGCTGCCGGGCTCACCATCCTCCCCATCGCCCAGCAAGCGATCCCATTCGACCTCCGAAAAGTCGGCCATCGACTGGTGCCAGCGGACCTGCAACTCAGCCATGGCCCGCACGATCCAGCAAGAGGGTGACGCGGCAGCGTGACGCAAAACTAACCAGAGTGTTGGGGCCTCGGTGCACCGCTTCCCATGCCCCTCTCCAGCCGTTGGCTGCTTGGTGTCCTGGCCTGGGCAAGCCTGCAGGGACCTGCCCAAGCTGGGCTACTCCTGCCCGTGTTGCAGCTCATGCGGCCCCAGCTGGAGAGTCGGCTCACCCGGGTGTGTGTCGAAACAGCCTCGGGGGGCAAGCCAGAACTGGAAGCCAAGCTGCAAAGCCCCTGCCAGCAGCTCGCCAAACCCACCAGCCAATGCCTGGTGGAGGAAACCGATGCCACGGGCCAAAGCCTGGGGGTGCTGATGGAGGTGATCCAGGGCAACTTCGGCACCGTGAGTGAAACCGTGGTGAAGCGCTGTTTGGCAAAAATGCTGGGCCTACCGGCCGAAACCCTCAAGGACGTGCCCCTACGGGAGCTGGCCCAAAGCTTCAAGAAAGCCCGCAGCTAGGGGCCATGGCGTGCGTAACGCAGCATCAGCTCATCGCCGTCTAACGGACGCATCTCCTGGAGCCGCCAATGGGAGCCCGCGCAGGCCTCCTGCAGGGGCACCCAGCTGTGGGGCCCACCCAGCACCTGGGGACACAGGGTGAGCTGGAGCTCATCGATCAGGGCTTCGCGTAGCAAACTGGCTGCCAAGCGAGCTCCGCCCAGCACCAGCAGTCGCTTGAGGCCCTCGGCGGCGAGCCGGGAAAGCAAGCAAGGCCATGGCTCCAAAGGGAGGTGTCGCTGGAACCCTGGCGCCTGGCCTTGACTCTGGCCTGATGCCTGGCCTGGCAGAGGCGCAGCGCTGGAGGGGGCCAACAGCCAGCGATCAATCGGTTGCTGAAAAAAAGGCAGCTGGCCAGGGATCTGGCCCGAACGGCTCACCACCAGGGCGGCGGGCTGGGGCGGGAATCCGGCCCGATGGCGTTGCTCCAGCAAATCCGGCGCGCGGATCAAACAGGTGGTGCCATGGAGCCGCAGGGTTTCGGCACCAATCAGGCAGCCATCCGCCCAAGCCAAGGATTCCTCCAGCACCCGGCGATCACCAGCGCCGCCCAGCTGGGCCGCCCCGCCATCCGCAGGAGCAAGGCGACCATCCAGGCTCACCGCCAAGACCAGGCGCAGCTGGGGGAGCGACTCCTGGCTCAACCGGCGACTAGGGCCTCCAGGGCGGCGGGCACCATCTCGAGCTGGGGCGATTCGGCAAACACCTCGGCGGCGTTGTTTGGGCTCTCCTGGACACGCACCTTGTGGAGCCGGGCACCGGTGGCCGCGATCGGCGCCGTTAGCAAATCGGCAATATGCAGGGCAATATTTTCGGCCGTGGGCACACAGGTGGCAAAGAAGGCCACGTCCTTATTGAGGAAGGTGTGGTCGAAGGGTTCCACCACCAGATCGTCCACCAGCTGTTGGAGGACAGCCAGATCGCAGACCATCCCGGTACGGGGATCGATCGAACCGCGCACGGTCACATCGAGCAGGTAGTTGTGGCCATGGCCATGGGGGCGGGCGCACTTGCCGTAGATCGCCTCGTTGTCCTCCTGGGACAACTCGGGCCGCGCCAGGCGATGGGCGGCGGCGAAATGGGTGCGGATCGTGAGGAAGGCTTCCATGGAATCGGCCAGCACATCGGCCCAGAGGTTGGAGGTTTCAAACAGGCGCAGGCCCACCAAGGGCAACTGGGGGGCCAGGCGGCGCCAGATCGCCAGGCCGAGGGCCTCAGTGGTGGGAAGGCATCCCTGGGGGCGGGTGAGGTCAAAGTCGGGCCAGGTCTCGTTGAGAAACCGGAAATCCAACTGGGCCGTTACCTCAGAACGAATGGCGTGCTTGACCTCGGAAAGGTTGAGCACCATGCCATCGGCATCGAGGGGACCGGCCATGGCCACGATCAACTCGTAGTTATGACCGTGACCTGGAGCGATGCTGCAGGGGCCAAAGCGGGCCCTGTTCTCGTCGTCGCTGAGTTCGGGGAGCCAATAGAGATGGCTGGCACTGAAGGTGGCCCGGCGGGTAATCACACAGGGCCGCCCATGGCCATGACTTGGCATTGCCAACCCTCTGAGTCCCTCCATCTTAGAAACGGAACCTGCCGCTTTGGCGCCCCCAGCCATGACCCCATCCAGCGACCGTTCCCTGGCCCAACGGCTCGAAGGCCTAAACCTCTTTCTGGTGGGGATGATGGGCACGGGCAAAAGCGCCCTGGGCCAACCCCTGGCCGAGGCCCTGGGCTATCGCTTCATCGATGCCGACACCACCGTGGAGCAGGCGGCCCAGCGATCCATTGGCGAGATCTTTGCCAGCGACGGCGAAGCCAGCTTCCGGGCCCTCGAAACCGCGGTGCTCAACCAGATCGCCGGCTGGCATTCCCTCGTCGTCGCCACCGGCGGCGGCGTGGTGACCCGCCAGGAGAACTGGGGCCACATGCGCCAAGGCGTTGTGATTTGGCTGGATGCCCCCACCGAGCTACTGCTCAAGCGGATCGCCGCCGACCCGACGCCGCGGCCCCTCATGCAGCACCCAGATCCGGCGGCTCGCCTCGCCGAAATCCTGGGCGAACGCCAACCGCTCTACGCCCAGGCCGATCTGCGCATCGAGCAACAGGGCGAACCCCCTGAACAGGTAGCCGAAATGGTGCTCGAGGCCCTGCCATCGATCCTCAAGGAGAGGGCCATCGCCCCTGAAACCCCGGCGCTGTTGAACAATGCCGATGGGGCCATCACCCAATCCCTGAATGAGGTAGGGCCTTAGGTATCGCTCCCAGGGGGCTCGAGGCGCACGGCAAACCACTGGATGGCCCGGCCTGGCTCCAGCTCCAGCTCACAGGCGGTTTCCAGCAGCCGCTGGGCCCGCTGCTGGGGGGTGGCCAGCCCGGCGAGATCGGCTGGCACCTGATCCAGGGCGTCCAGATGGCCCACCAGCCAAGCCAAGGTGTCCTGGGCCGGGAGGATCTGTTCGCGCCCAGCCGGCTCAAGCACTACGTAATGATCGAGTTCCCGAAGCAGGGGATCCGACATTGGTCGCCAAGGTAACGAAGGCAATCCTGGCGCCAACCCGGGCAGGGGCGCCAACCTGGTCAAGGGCGTTGGCCAGGGCAGGGGCGAAGGCCATTCTGGGACTGCTCGTCGGCTTGATGGCCATGGCGGCTCCCGCCTGGGCCACGCCGCTGGCAGATCGAGCAGGGGCCTGGCCCAGCTGGACCCTGCCTGCCCCCCTGGAGCGTCCGGGCTCCAGCGATCTCACCTACCCGAGCTGGTTTGAAGGCACCTGGCAGGTGCGCAGCGATGGGCTGACTTACCCAGTGCGCTTCACCCGGACAGGGGCCGGCGAGGTGGTGGGCGATCGGACCTTCAACGCCAAAGCCATCGGTGCAGCCCTCCTGGGCGACACCTTGCAGACCGTGGCCAACGACCCGGCCAATCCCAATCGCCAGATCGCCACGTTCAAGACCCCATCGGGCCCAGCCTTCAGCCTCGAATCCACGGTGGTGGGCAGGCGCCAGGAGCCCCCCAGCCCGACCAGCTTTGAAGCTGACGAACTAGCGCTGCAGGTGCTGCATGGCCCTGGGGATCCCCGGGTGAGCCGGGTGGAAACCCTGAGCCGCTACGAGCTCCAAGCCGATGGCCAGATCACGGCCGATCAATGGCAAGCCACCTACCCATCGCCGGCCTACGGGCTTGCTGCCCAGCCCACGGGCACCGACCACGTCGTGCTGAGCCTGCAAAAACTCGATCTGGAGGAGCTTGAACTGAACAAGCTCAGGCCGCGGCCACCTCAGCCAGGATCCGATCCCGCCAACTGAACAAGGACTGAAGCAACGGGTGGTCGGCAATGCCGCTCACGCCACACCCTGCCAAGGGGGCTCCACTGCTGGCTGGGAACAACAGGAGACCCAGCTGGGCCGCCACCGCCACATCCGCCAAGGAGAGGCTGGATCCCACCAAACAGGGCTGGGCATCGGCCAACACTGCCAACTGCTCCAAGTTGGCCAGCAGGCGTTGGCGCTCCCCGGCGCCGAGCATGGAGTCGAAGGCTTCACCCACACTCCCCATCACCTCGGAAGGCAGGTTGCTCACCAGCTGGCGCAGGGGGCCCGGGGTGGAATCGGGCAACAGGGCACTGCGCAGCACGGGATCGGTGGCTGCCGCATGCACCAAAGCCAGCCGGCAGCCGGCGGCCAAAGCGGTATCGGCCCAGTCTTCGAGCAGCAGCACCCTGGCCCGCTCCCCTGGATCGGCGGGGAGTAAGGCGGGGCTCGGATGGTTGGACTCCAGGTACAGGGCGATGGCACTGGAATCGGCGATCACCTCAGAACCATCCACCAACACAGGCACCTGGCGCTGGCCCGACAGCCGAAACAGAGCCAGCTGGCCCAAACCCGGGGTGACTTCCACCACGGTGTACGGGAGTCGCTTGACCGCGAGCACAAGGCGCACCTTCTCGCAAAAGGCAGAATGCCGAAACTGGTGCAGTTGCATCGACATCGCCGGCACAGGCGGGCAGAGTAGCTAGCACGAACCGCCCTTGAGCCCACCGGCCCTGCATGAAGGACTTCTTCCTCAACGTGACGCGGTACCCGCGTTATCTGGTGGCCTTTGGCCTCGGTGTGGCCAACTCGGTGTTCGAACCCCTTGCCGCCCGGGGCCGCAACCCGGTGACCGCGGTCGCCCTGATTGGGGCCAGCATCAGCGGCGTCATGAGCCTGGGGCTGATCCTGCATGCGATGGTGAACCCCACACCGTTGGCGTAGCCATGGCCCAGAGCCGCAGGGTGGAGCGCGTGGCCTCCATGATCCGCCGCGAAATTAGCGAGATGCTCGTTGGTGGCATCAAAGATGAACGGGTCAGCCTGGGGATGGTGAGTGTCACCAACGTGGAGGTGGCTGGCGATCTGCAGCACTGCAAGATCTTCGTGAGCATCTTCGGCAGCGAGGAGGACCGCAGCGAAGCGATGGCTGGCCTGAAATCAGCCTCACCGTTTGTGAAAGGCGAACTGAGCCGGCGGCTCAAAATGCGCCGCACCCCCGACCTGCTGTTTGTGCTGGATCGGGGATTGGAGCGGGGCACCAACGTGCTCGGCCTGTTGAACAAGCTCGAAGAGCAGCGCCAGGAGAAAGGGGAACCCCCCGAAGCGAGTGAGTTCTGAACTGGGGCGGCTGATCGCCGAACTCCTGGTGGTGCGCGCCAGCGGATTTCTGGGGGATCACCAGCGCCGCTATCCCCGCTGGGAACTGGCCAACGCCGAGCTCAAAAGCTTGCTGGAGCTTGGCGTTGGCGGCGTCATCCTGCTGGGGGGCAGCTGCGCCGAGGTGGGCTTGCGCACCCAACAGTTGCGCCAATGGGTGGGCCACCCCCTGCTGCTCTGCGCCGATGTGGAGGAGGGGGTGGGCCAGCGCTTTGAGGGGGCCACCTGGCTCGTTCCACCCTTAGCCCTGGGCCAACTGCACCGCAGCGATCCGAAGCGGGCCATGGCCCTGGCCGAGCGCTACGGCCGCTGCACCGGCCTTGATGCCCGGGCCCTCGGGCTGAACTGGGTGCTGGGGCCCGTGTGTGATGTGAACAACAACCCCGCCAACCCGGTCATCAACGTGCGGGCCTGGGGGGAAACGCCGAAAACGGCCAGCGACCTGGCAGCAGCCTTCACCCGGGGGGTGCAGGCGACAGGCGTGCTGGCCTGCGCCAAGCACTTCCCCGGGCACGGCGACACCAGCGTCGATTCCCACCTGGACCTTCCCGTCATCAGCCACAACCGCGGGCGGCTCGATGCCGTGGAGCTACCCCCCTTTCAGGCCGTGATCGCCGAAGGGGTGGCCGCCGTGATGACCGCCCATCTGATGCTCAGCGCCCTCGATCCGGAACGCCCAGCCACCCTGTCTCGCCCTGTGCTGACTGGCCTGCTGCGACAAGAGCTCGGATTTGACGGCCTGATCGTGACCGATGCCCTGGTGATGGAGGCCATCGCCGGGCGCTACGGAGCCGGTGAAGCGGCCGTGCTTGCCCTGGAAGCCGGCGCCGATCTGGTGCTGATGCCGGCCGATGCCAGGGGGGCCCTGGCTGCCATCGAAGCAGCAGTGGCCGCAGGGCGGCTGAGCGAAAGCCAGCTGCGGCGCTCGGCCGAACGGCGGCGGGAGGCCCTCGCCCAGGCCACCACCGCCAGCTCCAACGGGCCGGAGGCGATGCACGGTCCTGGACGGGCGATGGAACCCGATGGGGTGCTCGCCTTGGAGCTGGTGCAAGCCACCCTGCAGGTTCAGGGTGGGCCCTGGATTCCCAGCGCCGGCGGGGTAAACCTGGTTCGCTGCGACAACGCCCTCTCCGCTCCCTTCCTGCCCCTCACGGCTCCAGCCCTGGTGATCCCGGAAGCCGCCGGCCTGGCCACCTGCCTGATCGAAGCCCGCAGCCCCTCGCCCTGGAGCGGAGATCCCCAAGCCCCCCTGGCCCTCGATCGGCTGCCCGATGGCCCCGTGCTGGTGCAGCTGTTTGTGCGGGGCAATCCCTTCCGCGGCAGTGCCGGTGCGGGCGAGCCCTGGGCCGAGGTGATCCGCCAACTCCAGGCCGCCCAACGCCTGGCGGGGGTAGTGGTGTATGGCAGCCCCTACCTCTGGCAAAGCCTGCAGCCAGCGCTCAATCCAGGGGTGAGCGCCGCCTACAGCCCTGGCCAGATGCCCCTGGCTCAACAGGAGGTGCTGGACGCGATCATCACCACCAAACAGCCCAGCCCTACCGGCTTCACCGACTAAAACCTGCCTTGATGTCCCCCAACGCCCCCTTCCTCACTGGCACCTGGTATCCCGTGGCCCGGGTGACTGACCTGCGGGAGAACCGCACGATCAGCCGTCAGGTGGCCGGGCTGCCCCTGCTCCTCGGGCGGGCCGGCACGCCCTTTGTGCTGGTGGACAGCTGTCCCCACCGGGGCCTACCGCTGCGCCATGGTTCGGTGAACAACGGCCAGGTGCGCTGCAAGTACCACGGCTGGAACTTCGATCTCCAAAGCGGGCGTTGCCTCCACATTCCCTGCCTCACCGACGAGCAACGCCTCCAGGGGGTGGGGGAGCGAATCGGGGCCCAGGTCCTGCCGTCGCGGGTATCGGCGGGGCTGCTCTGGGCTTGGCTCGCCCACCCGATGCGGCCGCAGCCCCCCGAAGAGGCAGCCAACGTGCTGCCCGATCCCTTCGATCGGGATCCCGATGTCTATGTGGAGCGCACCTTCCAGTGCGACTTTGACCAGGCGGTGATCGGACTGATGGACCCGGTGCATTTGCCCTTCATTCACACCTCCTGGTGGTGGAAGCAACCGGATCTCCATGCCCTCCAGAAAGAGACCCGGCACTTCTCGCCCCGGGGCATGGGATTTGTGCAAAACGACCACGAGATCCCCAACCCCGCCAAGCCCTACCAATTGCTCGGCATGCCGGTGCACACCGAGATCGGTTTCGAGCTACCAGGGGTGCGCATCGAGCTGATTCGCGGCAGCACTGGGGGCGCCTGCTCCCTCACCACCCTGGCCCCCATCGATGCCCAAACCACCCGGGTGCATCAGTGCATTTATTGGACAACGCCCTGGCTCAGACCCCTGCGGGCACCGATCCGGCGGATGGCGCGCCGCTTCATCGATCAAGACCGGCTGGTCGTGGAGCAACAGCAGGAGGGGCTGCGCCACAACCCGCCTCTGACCCTGATCGACGGCGCCGACACCCAGGCGAAGTGGTATCTGCGCCTAAAAAAGGAGTTCCAGCGCTCGCTCGAGGCAGCTGAACCCTTCCGCAACCCCCTGGCCCCTGCCACCGTGGAGTGGCTCAGCTGATGGGCCCGATCCGGCTCAGCCTCTCGATGATCGTTCGCGATGAAGCGGAACGGCTGGAGCGCTGCCTGGCTTCGGTGGCCGGCTTTGTCGATGAAATGGTGCTGCTGGACACCGGCTCCCGCGACGCCACCGTGGCCATCGCCGAACGCTGGGGGGCTGCGGTGCACATGATGGTTTGGCCAGGGGATTTCGCCCCCGCCCGCAATGAGGCCCTCAAGCATGTGCGGGGGGATTGGGTGCTGGTGCTCGATGCCGATGAACTCCTCCAGGAGGAGGCCAAGCAACCGCTCCAGCAGCTGATGGCCCAGCCGGATCTGTTGCTGATCAATCTGCTGCGCCTGGAACAGGGATCCCGGCAATCGCCCTATTCCAGCGTCAGCCGCTTGTTTCGCCGCCATCCGGCCATCCACTGGAGCCGGCCGTACCACTCAATGGTGGATGACAGCGTGCTGGCCCTGCTCCGCCAGGAACCCCAGTGGCGCATCGCCGACTGCCCCATCCCCGCCCTACTTCACGACGGTTACCGCCCGGAACTCCTGGCCGCGGGCAACAAGGCCGCCAGGCTGCGCCAAGCCATGGAAGCCGACCTGGCCGCCCGCCCTGGCGATCCCTATGCCTGCGCCAAGTTGGGCAGCCTGGAGGTGAGTGAGGGCCAGCGCCAGCGCGGCATGGCCCTGCTCGAGCTGGGGCTCTCCAACTGCCCCCAGGACGCCCACCCCGAGCGCTACGAACTGCTGCTGCACCTCGCCATCGCCCAGGCCGAGACCGATCCAGGCCAAGCCGCCCAGCTCTATCAAGCCGCCCTGCAGCTTCCCCTGCCGCCCAGGCTCACCCTGGCCGCCCAACTCAACCTGGCTGCCTTGCTGGTGGAGGCGGGCGACGCCAGCTCCGCCGCCCAGCTGTGCGAGCAGGCCACCGTGGCCGCCCCCGAAGTGGCCCTGGGCTGGTACAACCTGGGCATTGCGGAACGGCAACGGGGCCACCTGCCCGCAGCCACCAGCGCCTATCGGCGGGCCCTGGCCCTGGATCCCAGTTATGCCGAAGCCCAACAAAACCTTGCCGTGGCCCTGCTGCTCTCTGGAGATATCGAGGGCGCCCGAGAGGGCTTCCGGCAGGCCATTGGCCTGCTCAGCCAGCAGGGCCGAAACCAGGAGGCCCAAGCCCTGCACCAGCAGGCGAGCACCCTTGTGAAATTGGAGACCTAGGCCATGACCTTCCCCCTGGCCGGTCGCCGCATTGCGGTGACCCGAGCCGAAACCCAACTGGGAGCCGCTAGGCGGTTGTTTGAAACCGCTGGGGCCGAGGTGGTGGATCTGCCCGCGCTGGTGGTGGGCCCGCCCGATGAATGGGGGCCCCTCGATGACGCCTTAGCGGAGCTGGAGCACTTCCACTGGCTGGTGTTCTCGAGCGGCAATGGGGTGGAGGCCGTGGAGCAGCGGCTGAAGCGGCTGGGCAGCTGCCTGGCCCATCGGCCCAAGAGCCTCAAATTGGCGGCGGTGGGCCGCAAAACCGCCGCCCAGCTGGAAGCCCTGGGAGCCCCTGCCGACTTCATCCCACCGGCCTTTGTGGCCGACAGCCTGCTGGAGCACTTTCCCGCCTCCGGGTGGGGGCTGAGGCTGCTGCTGCCGCGGGTCCAAAGCGGCGGCCGCACGCTGCTGGCCGAAGCCTTTGCCGACGGTGGCGCCCGGGTGGTGGAGGTGGCGGCCTACGAAACGCGCTGTCCGGCTGGACTACCCAGCCCAGCGGTGGCGGCCTTGGAGCAGCAACGCCTCGATGCCATCACCTTCAGCAGCGGCAAAACCGTGAGCCACACCTGCCAGATGCTCGAAGCCGCCTATGGCCCCGGCTGGCAGGACAAGCTCGCCGCCGTGGCGGTGGTGTCGATCGGGCCCCAAACCAGCCAGCGCTGCCACCAGCTCCTGGGCCGGGTGGATGCCGAAGCCGATCCCCACGACCTGGAAGGGCTGGTGCAGGCCTGTGCGGCAGCCCTTAGAGATCGGCCGTCACCAGCTGGCCCCCCTGGCGCAGGGTGAGGCGGCCCCGCTGGCCATCCACCCGCGCCACGGTCCATCCCAAGGGCAACAACTCCGTACTGCGGCCGCCCACCTGGCCGGCTCGAAGCGTGCCGCTGAGGCCGCCGAACTGCACCAACGCTTCCGCCTCCCCGCCGCCGCGCACCACGCCGCTGAAGCGAAATCCCTGGGGTAATCCCGTGGACTGAGGGGCTGTCCCCGCTGGGGGGGAGACGGGAGCAAACGGATCCAAGCGACCAATCCTCACGGCAGCCACCACCTGCTGGGGAGTGGGCAAGGGATTGAACCCCTGGGGCAGGGTCTTTGCTGGGGACAGGGTGGTGCTCGGCGCTTGGCGCAGGTCTCCGGATGGGGCGACTTCTCCAGAAAGGGCACCTGGAGATGGCTCAGAGACGTCCGTCGGAGCCGCCGCAGGGTTACAGCCCGTCAGCAACAGCAGCAGCAGCAGGGCCGGGATGGCGGGTTTCGACAAGGTCGCGAAAGCGGTCAAGGTTGGCCTGGAGTTCCTTGGTCACAATTCCCCCCAGGATGCTGGGTTCCATCAGCGGTGCCAAGACCCCAGGCAGCTCGTAGCTGACAGTGAGCTTCACCGCCGTTTGGGTGGGGGTTTGGACGTAGAAGCGCACCGCCCCTTTGGTGGGCAGCCCACCCACCGACTCCCAGTGCAATTGCTGGGCCTCGACCCGTTGGGTAATGCGGGCCTTCCAATGGAAGCGAAACCCCTGGGCCGCGAGGGTCCAATCGGTGAGGTCGGGGTCGTCGAGGGTGGTGACCGATTCGATCCAGCGCATCCACTGGGGCATGGCCTCCAGATCGCTCCAAACCTCCCAGACCTGCTCCACAGGAGCCTGGATCTCGGTGGTCACACTGTGTTCCAGCCAACGGCCCATGGGAAGTGCTCAGGAAGTGGCTTGGTTGGCAGCGAGCTGCACAGGCTGCTCAAGGATCACAGCGGCCGCCAGGCGGCCGCTCATCGTGGCACCTTCCATCGAATCGATGTAGTCCTGCTTGGTGTAGCTGCCGGCCAGGAAGAAGTTGGACATGGGGGTGCGCTGTTCCGGGCGGTAGGGATCCATGCCAGGGGCCTCGCGATAGAGCGACTGGGCCAGCTTGACCACGTTGCTCCAAACCAGCGTGAGATGGCGCGCAGAAGGGAACAAGGCCCGCACCTGGGCGTCGGTGGCGGCCACGATATCTTCGGTCTTCTTGGGAATCCAGGGATCGCCGGGGGTCAACACGCACTGCAGCAGCGAACCCACCCCCTCCTTGCGGTAATCGGCGGGGCTGGCCAGGGCCAAATCGGCGAAGCAGCTGAAATCGGCATCTGCGGTATAGAGGAGGTTGTCGAGGCCAGCGGGATGGGCCACGTCGCTGCGGTTGGCCTGGGCTTCGGGCGTGTCACCAAGCTCCGTGACCCAGCCGTCGTAACGGAGCTGCACCGTGGCCACCGGCACCGCATCGAGCTTGTAAATGGCATCGAATTGGGGGTATTGGCGCCAGGCCTCGGGCAAGAGCCTCTGGATGCCCGGCACATCACAGGCCGCCAAATAGGCATCCGCTTCGATGCGGATGTCGCCGTCGGGGGTTCCCAAGCTGAGGCCGGTGACCCGGGTGCCCTCAAAATGGACCTCGCTCACCCGGTGGCGCAGGTGCAGCTTGGCGCCGCGCTGCTGGATGTAATCGAGGATGGGACCGGTGAGCCAGCGGTGGGGGGAACCCTTGAGCAGGTTGAGCTTGGAGGCCTCGGTTTTCGAGGCAAACATCATGAAGATGGTGAGCATGCAGCGGGCTGAAATCGCCTCGCAATCAATGAAGCCAAGGGCATAGGCAATCGGATTCCACATCCGCTCGATACTCCGGGGGCTGCCGCCATGGCCCACAAACCAATCCTGGAAGCTGATCCGATCGAGATCGCGGATCACCTTCATGGCTGCCTCGTAGTTCACCAAGCCCAGCACGATCGGGCTCGTGCCCAAGGCGAGGGCATTGCGAAGCTTGTCGATCCAATCGAGCTGGGGCGTGGTGAAAAAGGCCTTCAAGCCATTGAAGGGGGCCCCAATCGGGAAGCGAAAATCCAGTTCCCGCAGGTCACCGCCCTTGTTCACAAACAGATGGGTGTGGTCCTTAGGCAGGAGGTTGTCAATCGCGCCCACCTTGCGCATCAGCGCAAAGAGATTGGCGTAATTGAAAAAGAAGACATGCAGCCCCATCTCGATGTGGTTGCCATCGGGATCTTCCCAACTACCCACCTTGCCGCCCATGAAGGGGCGGGCCTCATAGAGGTCCACCTGGTGGCCCGCGTCGACCAAATCCACGGCCGCCGCCAGCCCGGCCAGGCCTGCTCCCACGATGGCGACGCGCACCCTCTTGCCCTACAAACTGGAGCGACTCTATGGATTCGACCAGCCCAGTGGGCCAATCAGGCGGGGCCATGGGCCAATCAGCCTGGGTGGTCCATAGAGTTGGCGTCCGAGAACGTAGCGGCCGAAGCCATGACCCCCAATACAGCCACGGACCTAGCCCCTACCACGGAGCCCCAGGCCGCACCCGCCGCCCAGGCCGCACCAGCTGCCCACACCGCCAAGGACGGCAAGGGAATCTTGATCACCGAACCCGCCATGAAGCAGCTAGGGGCGCTGATGCAGCAGCAGGGCGAAGGCAAAATCCTGCGGGTTGGAGTGCGCTCAGGCGGCTGCAGTGGCATGAGTTACACCATGGATTTTGTGGATAGCCCCGATATCCGCAGCGACGATGAGCAGTACACCTACGAACCCACCGAGGCCCCCAGCTTTCAGGTGATCTGCGACCCGAAGAGCCTGCTTTACATCTACGGGATGCAGCTCGATTTTTCCTCGGCCCTGATTGGCGGCGGCTTCAACTTCACCAACCCCAACGCCACCCAAACCTGCGGCTGCGGCAGTTCGTTTGCGGTTTAGGGCGTAGCGGATTGGTGGGCGTTGGCCAAAATTGACCGAATGCCGGCTGCCGGCATGGGAATCTGAGCCCACTCCATGCCCGTGCCGCTGCCATGACGGCCTCCCCCAACCCCAATCTGGAAACCGGCGACGACAGTTCGCTTTTTGAACAAGCCATTGGCCGCTACCAAGCGGGGGCTGCAGCCGGCGACGTGATCGAGGACTTCTTCACCATCACCCGCCAGCAGCCCAACCAAGCGGCGGGCTGGACCTGCCTGGCCTGGCTGCTGCTGCTCGACAACCAACCCCTCGATGGCCTGAGGGCCGCCAAAACGGCGGTGCGCCTCAACCCCCAGGATCCCCAGGCCCGGATCAACCTCAGCCTGGCCATGCTCGAAACCGGCTCCAAGGGCGTGCGGGAGCACATCGAAGTGGTGCAACGGGTGCTGGTGATGGCCCCTGAGATGGCTGCCGAACTGGAAGGCTCCATGGCCGATGGCCTACAGCGCAAACCCGGCTGGAAGGCCATGGAAAAGGTGAAGGCCTGGCTCGCCGCTTGAAGGCACTACGCCAAAAGCCAGTTCTGCTGCTCAGCAACGGCCACGGGGAAGACCTCAGTGGAGCCAAGATCGCCGAGGCACTGATGGCCAGGGGCATCGCCGTGGAAGCCCTGCCCCTGGTGGGCCATGGCCGCCCCTACCGCCAGGTGGGGGTGCCCGTGTTGGGCAGCACCCGGGAGTGCAGCACCGGGGGCCTGGGCTACACCAGCCTGGCGGGCCAGCTGCGGGAAATCAGGGAGGGCCAGTGGACCTACCTGCTTGGCCGCCTGCTCTGGCTGGCGCGCCACCGCAGACGCTTTCAACGGGTGGTGGGCGTGGGCGACCTGCTGGCCGTACTCGGCGCCTGGCTGGGCGGGCCAGGGGCTGCGGTTTACCTGGTGGCCTATTCGAGCCACTACGAGGGCCAGATGCGGCTGCCCTGGCCCTGTGGAGCCCTGCTGCGCTCCCCACTGATCGTGCAGATCTGGAGCCGCGATGCCCTCACGGCCCGCCAACTAAGCGCCCAGCTGGGCAAGCCAGTGGTCTTCGCGGGAAACCCCTTCCTCGACGGGGTCATCGACACCGCCCACCCATCTGCCCAACCCCCAGCTCAAGCCACTCCCCAGGGCCAAAGCCTGGCCCTCTTGCCTGGCAGCCGCATGCCAGAAGCACTCCACAACCTGGGCTTGATGCTGCAGGTGGTCAGCCGGCTGCCCAGCGGCCTGCACGAGGGCCAGCAGCAGGGCCAGCCCCTACGGATCCAGGCGGCCTTGGTTTCAAGCCTGACGGCGGAAGCGATTGAAGCCATGGCCGCCCCCTTGGGCTGGCAGCTCGACCCCAGCCGGTCTCTGCTGCGCCGCGGGCCCTGGCAGGTGGAACTGGGCTGGGGCCAATTTGCGGCGATTTTGAACCGGGCAGACCTGGTCCTCGCCAGTGCGGGCACCGCCAGCGAACAGGCCGTTGGCCTCGGCAAGCCCGTGCTGCAGCTCTGCGGGCGCGGGCCCCAATTCACGGCGAAATTTGCAGAAGCCCAACGGCGCCTGCTAGGTCCAGGGGTGAGTTGCGCCACGGATAAGCCCGGAAGCGCGGCAGCGGGGCAGGCCACCGCCGACCTAGCCGCCGAGCAGTTGGCCGCCCTAGCGGATCCGGGAGCGGGGCCCCGCTGGAGGCGTCAGCTCGCCGCCCTTGGGGCCGAGCGCATTGGGGCCGCTGGCGGCAGCGTGCAGATCGCAACAGCGATCATGGAGCGCATCCCCGCAACGTCAGGCCAAAACCATGGCTGAACCTCCCACCACCTTGCAGCGCATCAAAGGGGCCTTCGACACGGTGTTGGTGGTGGATGTGTTTGTGGTGATTGCCGGAGCGCTGTGGTTTGCCGTAGCGGTGACCCTGCACAGCCAAAAGATTGAGGCCCCCCTGGAGCTGTTTCAACGGCTCTGGGAACCCCTGTTTACGCCGGCCATTGGCCTGCTGATGGGAGCCGCCATCCTCAGCGGCGTGCTGAGCTGGTGGCAGCGGCGAGCGCAGCGCTGAGCTGGCCGTAATTAAACACAAAGCCCTGGGCCAGCAGCCGCTCGGGGAGCACCTGCTGGCCCTCCAAGACCACCTGGGCCCCATCACCGAGGAGCAACTGCAGGATCGGACCCGGTACCGGCAACAGGCTGGGGCGGCCCAAAGCCTGGCCCAGGCCTGAAGCAAAAGCCGCCATGGTGCTGGGTTCAGGGCCCACGGCGTTGTAAGTGCCTTGGTAAGCGGCATCCTCCAAAGCGGCAGCGACCAGCCGGCAGAGATCGTGGCGCTGGATCCAACTCATCCATTGGCGCCCCGAACCCACCGGCCCACCAAAGCCCATGCGGAACACGGGCAACATCTTGCCCAGGGCACCCCCATCGGGGCCAAGCACGATGCCGATCCGCAGGGTGACCAAGCGGCAGACGCTGCTCGCCGGGGCTGAGGCCGCTTCCCATTGCTGGCAGATCTCCGCCAGGAAATCCGATCCGGCCGGGCTTGCCTCTGTGAAGTGGGCGCTGGTACTGGAGCCATAGAACCCCACGGCAGAGCCGTTGATTAGCACCGCGGGCCGCTTCTCGAGGGCGCCAATGGCAGCCACCAGCAGTTCGGTGGTACGCACCCGGCTCTGCAAAAGCAGCTGACAATGGGAGGGGCTCCAGCGCTTCTCCGCGATCGGCTCGCCCGCCAGGTTCACCACCCCATCGGCCTGGGAGAGAGCCATCTCCAGCCGATCGTGCTGCCAGGAGGTTGGATCCGATGGATCCAGCTGCAGGCAAGACAACCGCTCACTGGCCAGGGTTGGGAAGGGATTCCCGTGGCGGCTCACCACGGTGATGGTGTGGCCGAGTTCGAGCAAAAAGGGCACCAACTCGCGCCCCACAAAACCCGAGCAGCCCAGCAACAACAAACGCACAGGCAGCTCCCCGATCGCAGTGCCGGGAGGCTAGGGCGCCGGCAGGGGACTAACGCAGGGCAAGCCGATTTAGCCTGCTTCAAAGATTGATCCGTAGCCATGGACGAAACACTCCCCACCCCGGCCGCCAGCGCGCCTGCTGCGCCGTCACCACTGAAAAAAGGAAGCCTGGTGCGCGTATGCCAGGTGGCTTACCTGGGCAGTACGGAAGCTGGGGCGAGCGATCCCACACCGCCCCAATACATCTTTGAAGGCCCCGGTGAAATTCTGGCCCTCAAAGGTGACTATGCCCAGCTGCGCTGGCGCAGACCCGTACCCGATGTATGGCTGCGCCTGGATCAACTGGAAGCTTGCTGATTAGCCAAAAGCCCGCTTGGCCTGGTGGAGCGCCGTGCGCAAACGCTTGGCTTCTCGCATCAACTCGCGGCCATCGCGTAAGTAGGAATCCACATATCCCATGGTGTAGCGCTCCAGATCCACGAGGGCGTCCTTCACCTGGGCGAAACAGTGATACAGCTGCAGGGAAAATCCTTTAGCGAGTAAGGGAGCCATGGCCGAGCGATAGAGGGCTTCCACCTTGAGCATTTTCTGCTGGGATTGTTCGAGATAGGTGCAAAACAGCTCCATCAAGTGATCGTCATAGGGATCAGCCGAGAGCTGCTTGAGCTGGGCGGCAAAGGGATTAATCACCTGACCCAAATTGCGATCAATTGGCGCGTACACGCTGGCCATCCAGACCTCCAGGGCTGCATGCTCTGCCGTACTGCCCTTGGTTCTTGGAACCTTGGTGCCCCGGCCGGCGGACGACCCTGATGTCCCTGGACCACCTGCAGCAGCAGCCCCAACACCAGCCACGCTTGAGCGCCGATCAAAGGCGGCGCGGCGCTCCTGATCGCCAAGCACCTCCCAGGCGGCATTAAGGGCCAGGATTGTGGTGGCATCACCGCCCGCATCTGGATGGTGCTGCTTCACCAGGGCGCGGTAGGCCGCCTTGATTTCGGTGGCACTGGCCTGGGGCGAAACGCCTAACACCCGATAGGGATCGGCCGTAAGGGACGGATGCTGCAAAGGAACACCCAGCAAGGGCCCTCCATCATCGGCGATGGATCAACTGGGCCATACAGCACGGCTCAATCCAGGGCAATAAAAAACCCCAGCTTGCGCCGGGGTTGATTGAGGAAAAGTGGTGAGAAGGGGAGGACTGTTTTGAAAAGGGTGGGCCTGGAAATGTGTGAGGAACCAGGCCCGGCTTTGATTTGGCGAACTCCAAAGGAGCTCGCTCAAGATCAGAACTTGAAGGTGGTCTTGACCAGACCGCCAGTGCTGGCGGGATTGGTGCCGTAGTTGTCGATCCAGAAGAACGCAGGGGTCACCGAGATGTTGTCGGTCACCTGGAACTTGTAGAACAGTTCGTAGGCATTGGTAGGAGCAGTGCTGTTCCCACCGGTTTGCATGTCGCCATAGGCCATACCCAGGGCGTTGCCCTTGATGAAGGCATCGTTCCACTGGAGAGCAACCTGCCAGGTGGTGTTGTTGTTACCGCTGGAAGGGCTATTGCCAGTACCGCTGTAGTAAACGGTGCCAACGCCGGCACTGATCGAAGGGATAATGCCAGTTTGCTTGGGCTGCCAGTAGGCACTGAAGCCAAGGGCATTAGAACCTTTGGAGACGTAGCTGGCGTTGGCGTCGTTGAGAGCAGTCAGCGCAGCGCTGTTGGCGTAGGTATAGGCAAAGGCCATACCCCAGTTTTCAGCGGCGTAGCCGACCTGAGCGGTGGTGGTGGAAGCAGCGCCAATGCCAGAACCAGTGGCATTGGTGTCGGTGGTAACGCCGTTGGTTGCAGCCACACTGCTGTTACCAGAAGCCAGCTGGTTGGAGATGTAGTTGGCGCTGACGCTGAATCCGTTCTTCTTGTAAGAGAGGCCAACACCGGCACCCATGTTGAGGCTGTAGGCACCTGAAGCACCGGCGTAAGTCATGCGATCCAGGATCGGATCGGCGTTGTAGGCAGAAGGCCACATGGCCAGCATGTCGTCCTGGCGGACCTTGGCACCGAAGGTGGCGGTCCAGGCTTCACCAACGGGGAATTGGTAGAACAGGCGGTTGATCGCGACGGCATCACCCGACACGTTGCTGGGGTTGGAAGCATCGGCCAGAGCGAAGCTGCCGGCACCACCAAAAGTGCTGTTTTGGAAATTGTTGCCACGCAGGGTGGTGCGCAGCAAATCCTTACCGGTGAAGCTGGTGTCCAGGTTCAGTTTCACGTCGTAGTTGAACGCGATGTGATCCTGAAGGCTGTTGGTGTTTGCCACACCAGCAACGGCACCATTGGAGCCAGCGCCCAGGGTCATCACCGCGATGCCCTTCAGCTTGGTGGTGGTGGAAAACTGGTTGGCTTCCAGCACGCCAACGCGGGCGTCGAGGCCATCAACACGGCCCTTGAGGATCGCGAGTTCCTTTTGGAACTCGGTCATGAGCTTCTTGAGCTCGTCGGTGGTTTCCGTAACGCGATC
>CAMDEM010000020.1 GCA_945896675.1 Cyanobium sp. NIES-981 | reverse complement strand
AATCCTGGATCAACAAATGAACCAGCAGCCCGCTGTGGCAGGGGCAGGCGGGGGCATCGGTCGCTTGCCGTTTGAGCCCAAGGCTAAAAAGTAAAAGGCCAAAAAACCAGCCCCTTCCACCAGCCTTGAGCGATCCCCTGCACCCGATCCTCATCCAGGAGCTCAAGGCCCTCGGAACGGCTCACCGCTGGCAGATCGAGCAAGCCATAGCTGGCCTCGATACGCTCACCCCCGTGCGCGGCCAACTCACGGTGGAGCACCGGGGCACCGTGCTGGCGGTGAAGGGTCAGGCGGCAACCATCGTGACCCTCTGCTGCGACCGCTGCCTGCAGCATTTCAACCACCCCCTCCAAGCCAGCGCCGACGAATCCATCTGGCTGGGCGAAGCGAGCCCAGGAGCGGCGAGCGAAAAAGAAGCGATTAACCCAGAAGACCAACTCCTCGAGCTGGATGCCGACGCCTGCGACCTGCTAAATCCCCGGGGCAGCTTCGATCCAGAGCACTGGGTATTCGAGCAGCTGAGCCTGCAGTTGCCCATGGTCAACCACTGCGGTTCCGAGTGCCCGGGTCCACCCACCTGGAGTAGCGATGGCCGGGGCGGTGATCCCCGCTGGGCTGCCCTAGGCCAGCTCAAACCCTGAGGCCCTCGCCCCCATGAGCCAAGCCTGGGCTGATCAACTCGACCTGCTGATTCGCTCCCGCAGCCCAATCCTGTGGATCCGCAGCCTGGAAGAGGAACGGGTGGAGGTGTTGCTGGAGGCCGCAGCCCAACGGCTCGGTGGCCGCAGCCTGCTGCGCTGGGATTTCATCGATGGTCTCAGCGGAGCCCCAAACCGCCAGGGCGAAGCGGCCCGCAATCCCATGGCAGCCCTGGCCAGCCTGGATGGACTCCCCGAGGGCCAGGGAGCGATCCTGCTGCTGCGGGATTTCCACCGTTACAGCGATGACCCTGCCATCTGCCGGCGCCTGCGCAACCTGGCCTCCAGCCTGCGCCAGGTGCCCCGCACCCTGGTGATCACGGCACCGGAATGGCTGCTGCCCAGGGAGCTGGAGGATTGCATCACCCTGCTCGAGCTGCCCCTCCCCGATGCCGCCGCCATCGGCGAGCTGTTGGGCTCCATTGCCAGGGCCAGTGGGATGCCCCTGGAGGCGGCGGTGCTGGAGCAACTCACCGCCGCCTGCCATGGCCTCAGTGAGCAACGGGTCCGTCAAATCGCTGCCCGGGCCCTGGCCCGCCGGGGTTGCCTGGGCGGCGAGGATCTCGCCGAGGTCCTGGAAGAGAAGCGCCAGGCCATCGCCAAAAGTGAACTGCTGGAGTACTGCCCCAGCGAGGCCACCCCCGCCGACATCGGCGGCCTCGAAGCCCTCAAGCATTGGCTCGACCAGCGCCACCGGGCCTTCAGCGAAGAAGCCGAGCGCTACGGCCTTCCCGTGCCCCGGGGTGTCTTGCTGGTGGGGCCCCAGGGCACCGGCAAATCCCTCACCGCCAAAGCCATCGCCCACAGCTGGGGCATGCCGCTGTTGCGGCTGGATGTGGGCCGGTTGTTTGCCGGCCTGGTGGGGGCATCGGAGGCCCGAACCCGCGACATGATCCAGCGGGCCGAAGCCATGGCACCCTGTGTGCTGTGGATCGATGAAATCGACAAAGGCTTCGGTGGTGATCCCCGCAGCGATGGCGGCACCAGCCAACGGGTGCTGGCCAGCCTGCTCACCTGGATGGCGGAAAAAACCAGCGCAGTGTTTGTGGTGGCGACAGCCAATGGGGTGGAAAAACTGCCCGCCGAACTGCTGCGCAAGGGGCGCTTCGATGAAATCTTCCTGCTGGACCTCCCAACCACCGAAGAGCGCAGGGCCATTCTCGATTTACAGCTGGGTCGGCGCAGGCCCGCCCACACCATTCCCCTCGAGGTCCTGGCCGATCGAACCGAAGGCTTCTCAGGCGCCGAGCTGGAGCAAACCGTGATTGAGGCCATGCACCTGGCCTTCGGCGAAAATCGCGACTTTGGCGAAGCCGATCTGATCACCGCCGCCAGCCAACTGGTGCCCCTCTCCCGCACGGCCAAAGAGCAGCTCGATGGCTTCAAGCAATGGGCCAGCAGCGGCCGGGCCCGGCCGGCCAGCAGATTGCGGGGCGTAACGAACTCCGACGCCAGGTAACAACAGCCCCGATAAGCCGGGGGCCAAGGGTTTGGTGCCCCTACGGTCGACGCAAAGCCGACGGCCCAGCCATGACTCCGAGCCCCGCCCCCCGTTCCCGTCAAGAGCTGGTAACCCAGCTGTCCGTGGCCTGCCTTGGCGCTGGAATTGTGACCACCGTGGCGGTGGCCCAAGGACAAAACCCCCTCACGGCGCTGGGGATCACCCTGTTTTCAGCTGTTGCTGCGGTAATGGTCGGCCAAGTGCTCTAGGGGGCCTCGGGCCACAGGCAAATCGCCACCCCGAATGAGCTCAGCAAGGGTCCGGTTGCACTCGGCTCGCACTTGAACAAAGTGGCTACTGAGTGCATAGGGTCTCACCGCCAATTTGGGCCCCCATGCATTGATCTCGAGCACCACCAGTTCAGGGACTAGGCCAACAACTTGATGGTCGATTCCCCGAAGCGCCCCGCGGATCAACTCCATCGCCCGATCCACATCGGCACCCTTGTCAAGTTGCAGGGTTAGATCCACCCGTCGATAGGCATGGGAGGAGAAATTCTGAATCGTGTCGCCAAACAACTTGGAATTGGGAACGATGTTGCGCACGTGATCGACGGCGAGAATCGAACTCATGAACATGCCGATCTCCTCCACCGTTCCGGTAACACCAGCTGCACAGATCAGATCACCCACGCTGAAGGGGCGGAACATCTGCAGGAACACCCCGGCAGCAAAGTTGCCGAGCATGCCGCTCCAGGCCGCGCCAATCGCCACACCAGCACCGGCCAGTAGGGCCGCAAAGCTGGCGGTAGGAATCCCGAAGAACCCAAGAATCGCCACCACCAGGATCACCCTGAGGATCACGGCGATAAAGTTGACCAGGTAGCCCGCCATGGTGGGGTCGAGGCTGCTGTGGCGCATGGCCTGGCGCATCAACCGCACCCCGAGCCGAATCAGCCAGCCGCCCCCAACCCAGAGGGCTAGGGCTCCGAGCAGTTTCAACAGAAACGGAACCACCGTGGTGGCAACCAGCGTGGGGAGAAATGGCACAGCCAGCAGAGCCAACAGGATCCCCTAAGCGTGCCAGTGGGCTGGGCACGTAGAGCCCTCGATTAGCAGATGCAAATCGACTTCAAGCAATTAGAGGTAGCTATGCAGCCTAAAACTCGTATTCCGAGTTAAATTTCTCTAGCTCCTGGTCATAGCGTTCGAAGCCGGTGAGCAGATCCTCCGTAAAGCCATTCGTATCGTATTCGGTGCGCAGAAATGCCCAGACATTCACTACAGGCCGGTATCCAGCTTTAAACTCCTCCCTAAGCTCGTCGTCACGAATATCACCAATCTTAGCGATAAAAAGTTCGACATCCCTACTGAGCAAAACAATCTTTTTATCATGCTCGGCGCTGAGCTTTCTTCGCTTCTTTGGCACAGCCAATCGGCATCAAAACTTACTATAGCAAAATACCGCCATTGGGCGCATGGGCGGTTTGCCATCCATCGAAATCATCACTCAATAACAAGTCGACACTTTCTTAGGCTGCCTAATCGATACCGCGCTAGCATCGAAAAGGTATTCCAGAATGATCCCTTGGCAACGCGTACTCGCCTGGCACTTGCTGCAGCCTGCCTCGCCCTTGGCATCCAGCCCCTTGGCGCCATTGCCCAGTCCAATGCTGGTCAGCCAATGACTGGCCAATCTGTAGACCAGAACCAAGCCCTGACGGCCGTATCCAAAATGATGGAAGGTCAAAGAACCTACTACCAAAAAAATGGCAGGTTCCAGGCAACCGTATCAACGGTGCAGAGGGATTTTGGATTTACACTACCCACCAGCTTCAGCTTCGCGATCCGAACAACCACCTACTCGGCCTATAGCTATGTGATCCCCAATCAGCCGGCCTACACGGGTCAACTCAAGGCCTATGTTGGCGCCACATTTATGACTCCTGGTCAAAATCCCAGGATGATAACCATCATCTGCCAGAACACCCAACCCGGTCAAATCAGGCCGGCAGATCCCAGCCTTGTGCTTGGCAGTTTTACGCTGAATCCAACGGGCAGCATCGTTCAATGCGGTAATTTCTCTACCCAGATCAGCGCATCCGTCGTCAACGAATAGGAAGGAAACTTATTCATGCCGCTATCCTGACATCATGTTGACAGCATCAACCACGGACAAGAACCTATTTACAAGCGTAACTAGGAGGTAATCTTGCGCCAACCACAACTCAATAATGCCGCCAAACGAGGAAAAGCATTAATCATTAAAATACTTGTTCAAAACAAGTCTGGATCTACATTAATTCTTATTTGCTGCTAAATGTTCGCCCTGGCGAACCAAAACCGCGCAATTAATACCCCATATCTAATATCTTTACCCTAATGAAAGTGCGCCTAGGTTGGTGGCACGTTCAACCGAAGACCTAAGCTCAGATTGCCTGGCGATTAGAGCGAATTCTAGGCTTGGGGTTGAAAAGCAAGGGCTCCCCGAAGAGTATATTGGGCTAAACAATGCCCAGTCTAGAATTTATTGGACCTTCCTGATAGGCTATTTATATGCCAATGACTATGTTTGGGAACACCGTGATCCTGTGGCAAGAGAGTTTGGCGCTAGCGATAGGGGGTACTAGTCCTGACTGAGTCCATGGTGGAAAATCGTAGTATTTCCGCTGAACTTTGGGAAACAGATGGCCGGCAGCTGTTTGCACTCGCAAATAATGTATTGCAAGTACCCCTAGAGGAGTCAATGGGGGATACAAAAGGATTAGCAAACTCTTGACAACTCTCCAACTCGATTAATCGAGCCAGTGATTATAAAACGTTTCCAGCCATAGACGCCCCATAGCATTACCCTTGGAATTGAAAAGCTTCGTTCGCGAAACAAAATCCCCGATCCAAGTTTCCGAACAAAATCCTAATCTCTCACAAAATGCCTTATCATGCCAAGGTCTATACTGAGCAAAATAGATTACGATGACTTCGGCAAGCCTTAATTTCTGGGACATTCCCAATCATCGCCGCCGCTCCATACTTACGCGATCGGCACTATTAGCAGGCCTGGTAGGACTAGCAAAAATCTTCGTACACTATATAGAAATCGAACCCATCAAGCCCAATACTCTCTTCACTTCATTAATAGCTTCAACCGTCTTCCTGCTTGGCTTCCTGCTTGGCTTTCTGCTTAGCGGCGTGCTTTCTGACTACAAGGAAAGTGAAAAAATACCAGGAAAAATATCAACCTCACTTGAAACACTGGCCCTGGACGTAAGCGTCATTCCTACCCTGAACCCCAATGCGGAAATCAATCCTTGCCTGAATTCAATCACAATACTTTCAAAGCTACTCATTGACTGGCTGCTTGAACGAGTCCCAACCTCACAGCTAATTTGCGGCTTTCATAAATGCCATCATGAAGTAGCTAAGGCATCAATATATCTTAACGGCTGCGGAACGCTTCAGGCCAGACCGCAGGCGGAAATGGCTGCCTTACTAAAAGTATCAATCGAATTGAGACAATTCGAGAAACATGCTTCATACCCCTTGTTTACTGGCTAGCCTATGCCAGCGCCATTCTTCTCTCTACGGGATTACTGTTCGTTGGAGGAACCAATCTGGTCGAATCAATATTCAGCAGCGCAGCCGTTACATTCTTGATATTTTTTCTTCTATTTTTAATTTCAGGTTTGGACAATCCGTTTGGGCTTTCGAATCCCAAATCTGCTGAAAATATTTCGCTAGATGTTCTTCAGGCTGCTTGCGAACGCGTAGGAAAAATCGAAGTCCTTGCCTCCAATAATTCATCCCATTAAAAACATTTCCTTTGAAGATGGTTCCACACGATTTACGGGCCCTCATGCCCGCCCTGGCCAACAAGACCTACTTCAACTACGGCGGCCAGGGTCCCCTACCCACCCCTTCCCTCAACGCCATCACCACCACCTGGGGCCAGATCCAGGAACTGGGTCCCTTCACAGGTGCGGTGTGGCCCTTGATCGAACGCACCACCAGCCAGTTGCGCCAACACCTGGGTCGGTGGTTTGGGGTGGGAACCCATCGGGTTGCCTTCAGCGAAAACGTGACCACGGCCTGCGTGCTGCCGCTCTGGGGCCTGCCGTGGCAATCGGGCGATGAACTGCTAATCAGCGATTGCGAGCATCCCGGCGTGGTGGCCGCCTGCCACGAACTGGCCCGCCGCCATGGGCTCTTGATCACCAGCTTGGCCGTGGCCGACCTGCGGGGCGATACCCCCAGCGCCGCCATTGCCGTGCAAGAGCGGCTGGGGACAGCCCTATCGCCAAAAACCCGGCTGCTGGTGCTCTCCCACCTGCTTTGGAACACGGGTCAGTTGATGCCCATCGCCGCCGTGGCCAAGCAATTGGCCGGCCACCCCAACCACCCCTACCTGCTGGTGGATGCGGCCCAATCCTTGGGCAGCATCCCCGTGGCAGAAGCGGCGGCGGCCGCCGATATCTACGGCTGCACGGGCCACAAGTGGTGCTGCGGGCCCGAGGGTCTGGGGGCCATGGCGTTGTCGGAGCGGGTGCTGGTGGAGGCCCAGCCCACCCTGATCGGCTGGCGCAGCATTAGCCATGAAAACCAAGCCGGCAGTGGCTTCCATGCCGATAGCCGCCGCTTTGAGGTGGCCACCTCCTGCATTCCCCTGTTCGCAGGGCTCAACAGCTCCCTCGCCCTGCTCGATGCCGAAGGCAGCGCCGAGCAGCGCCTCGCCACCATCACGGCCCTCAGTCAGCAGCTCTGGGAGCAGCTCCAGGCAGTGCCCAGGGCCCAAACCCTGATGAAGACGCCCCCGCCGGCAGGCTTGGTGAGCTTCACCCTTGAAGGCCCCACGCCGGAGGCCGTGGTGAAACAGCTCGGAGACCAAGGGATCTGGCTGCGCAGCCTGGATGATCCCCACTGCCTCAGGGCCTGCACCCACGTCACCACCACCTCCGCCGACATCACCCGGCTGATCGAAGCCCTCCAAGGCCTGGCGCCCTAGCTGCTACAGCCTGGCGAGCAGGGCCTGGGCCGCCTCTTCCCGGTCATCGAAATGGATCTTGGTGGTGCCCAGGATTTGGTAATCCTCGTGGCCCTTGCCCGCGATTAACACCAGATCCTGGGGGCCCGCAGCAGCGATGGCCCGCGCAATTGCCACGGCCCGATCCCCTTCCACCACCGGGGCCACTCCAGCTGGAATCCCCGCCACCACATCCTCCAGGATGCGCTCCGGATCCTCGGTGCGGGGGTTATCGGAGGTCACCACCACCTGGTCGGCCAGCCGGGCCGCGATCGCCCCCATCTGGGGCCGCTTGCTGCGGTCGCGGTCACCGCCGCAGCCAAACACACAAATCAACTGGCCCTGGCTGAAGGGCCGACAGGCGGCCAGGGCGCTCTCCAGGCCATCGGGGGTGTGGGCGTAATCCACCACCACTGCAGGTAAGGCCGCATCGGTCGCCGCCACAGTCACCCGCTCCATCCGGCCCGGCACCCCGGTAAAGCTGGCCAGGCCCTCCAGCAACGCGGGCAAGGGCAGCCACTGTTGGAGCAGGGCTCCCACGGCCTGCAACAGGTTCATCGCGTTAAAGGCTCCCACCAGGGGCGTGGTGAAGCGCCCTTCCCCCACCGGGCTCACCAGGGTGCCCGCCATGCCGGCCGCCCCCAGCTCCAGCCCCTTGATGTGCAACTCAGCGCTGGGATCTCCTAGGGAACTGCGCCAGCAGCGATCGCCCAGGCGGGGCTTGAGTCGCTCGACCAAGCGGGCCCCCCAGGGATCGTCACCATTCACCACGGCGCTCCCACCCTTCTCGTCAGCAACACCACCAGCCAGCCAGGGGACCCCAAGCAAAGGCGGCTCAAACAGGCGCGCCTTGGCCTCGAAATAGGCCTCCATCGACGGGTGGTAGTCGAGGTGGTCCTGGGTGAGGTTGGTGAACACCGCCCCCGCAAATCCACAGCCCGCCACCCGGTGTTGGTCGAGGGCGTGGGAGCTCACCTCCATGGCCCCAATAGCCGCCCCCGCGCCTACCGCCTGGGCCAACTGGGCCTGGAGCAGGTCGGCAAAGGCCGTGGTGTGGTGGGCCGTCTCGCTATGGCCCGGCCAGCGGTTCACCAGGGTGCCAAACAGGGCCGCAGGCCGCTGGGCCGCTGCCGCCAAGTGCTCAATCAAATAGGTGGTGGTGGTTTTGCCATTGGTACCGGTCACCCCGATCAAGGCCATGGCCCCGCTCGGGCGGCCCCAGAACTCCGCCGCCAACGCACCGGCCCACTGGGCCACCGGATCGGGGAGCACCACCACGGCGTCCCCCGAAGCCGGTGGGTTGGCCGCCGCCGCCGCTTCCCCAATCAGGGCCACTACAGCTCCGGCTGCCAGGGCCTGGGGCCAGAAGCTGCCGCCATCCACCTGGGCCCCGGGTAGCCCCACAAACAGGGTGCCTGGTCCCACCCGCCTGGAATCACAGGTCAGATCTGTGATCTCCCCATTCACCAAACCAGCCGGCACCTCCAATCCCACCTGGGCCAGGAGCGGATGGAGCAACGGGGCCATGGGGGGCATCAACCTGCTGACGCCTTTCTAAGCCTGCTGGCCAGCAAAACCATTCTTGTGCAACCAAACGGCCAGACCGTCCCCGCTCAGCCGGGGCGGAACCCGGGGCAACTCCTGCCAGTCAGCCGAGCCCCTGGACACCGCCAACACGGGCACCTCCAGGCCGTAGCGGGCCTGCAGCGCCGGATCCGCATCCACATCAATCCGGGTGATCGCCGGGGCGGGCACCAGGGCCGCCAATTTCTCCGCCAGGCCGTCGCAGAGGCAGCAGCCCTGGCGGGTGAACAACAGCAGCTGGCCCTCCAAAACAGGCATCAATCCGGCACCGGGTCGCAGCCACAGGGCGTCCAGGGATGGCAGCGCAGCAGTCGCTTGAGGGTCAGCCAACTGCCCCGGGCCGCCCCATGGCGGGCGATCGCCTCGAGGCCATAGGCGCTGCAGCTGGGAATGAAGCGGCAGCGGGGCCCCAGCAGGGGCGAAATCCAGTAGCGATAGAAGCCAATCAGCGCCAGTAAGACCGCGCCTAGCCAGCCCGATGCCGCCGGAACCTCGTCCATGCCGAGGGCCCGGGGGCCAACCGATAGGATCGACCGTTGGCGCAGCAAGGCGCGGACCTGCGGGGGATCTCCCCAGCATGCTCGATGCACTAGCGCCATGGGTTGCCTTGGCAGCCCCATTCCGTCCCATGCATTCCTTTTCATGTCTCGCTACCGCGGCCCTCGACTGAGGATTACGCGGCGCTTGGGAGACCTTCCCGGTCTCACCCGTAAGTCCGCCAAGCGGTCTTATCCCCCCGGTCAGCACGGCCAAGCCCGTCGCAAGCGCTCCGAATACGCCATCCGCCTCGAAGAAAAGCAGAAGCTTCGCTTTAACTACGGCATTTCCGAACGTCAGCTGGTTCGCTACGTGAAGAAAGCCCGTGCCCAGGAGGGTTCCACCGGAACCAACCTGCTCAAGCTTTTGGAAAACAGGCTCGACAACGTCTGCTTCCGCCTCGGTTTTGGCCCCACCGTTCCCGGTGCCCGCCAGCTGGTGAACCATGGCCACGTGACCGTGAACAGTCGCGTCGTGGACATCGCCAGCTTCCAGTGCAAGGCCGGCGACGTGGTGGCCATTCGGGAGCGCAAGCAAAGCAAGTTGCTCGCCGAAGGCAACCTGGCCTTCCCAGGTTTGGCAAACATCCCACCCCACCTCGAACTCGACAAGAACAAGCTCACCGCCAAGGTGATCAGCAAGTGCGAGCGCGAGTGGGTCGCCCTGGAAATCAACGAACTACTGGTGGTCGAGTTTTACTCCCGCAAGGTCTGATCGTCAGGATCAAACCCCAACGCCGTTGGTTGCCAAGCCCCCGCCCAAAGCGGGGGCTTTTTTGTGCTTCTTGATTGCGCGGCAGGTGTCGCTCAACCCTTGATCAACGTCTCCAGGGCGGCCGTCACATCGGCCTGGCGCATCAGGGCTTCGCCCACCAGCACCGCATCGGCGCCGGCGTTCTGCACCCGGTCCAGGTCGTCGCGGGTAAAGAGCCCGGATTCGCTCACCAGTAGCGCTCCTTTGGCGCGGATCTGCTCGCCGTAGCTGGCGGTGAGCTGCTCGGTGGTGGCCAGATCGGTGTAGAAGGTGGCAAGGTCCCGGTTGTTGATGCCGATCAAGGTGTGGGCCGCCCCGTTGGGTTCGTTCCACACCGGCAGGGACAGCACCCGCTCCAACTCCCCGGCGTCGTGCACCTCCACCAGCACCGTCAGGCCCAGGGCCCGGGCCACCTTGAGCAGGTAGGCCAGGTCCTGGTCGGTGAGGATCGCCGCAATCAACAGGGCCGCATCGGCTCCCGCCGCCCGGGCTTGGTAAAGCTGGTAGGGGCTGAGGATGAAGTCCTTGCAGAGCAGGGGCAGCTCCACCGCCTGGCGCACGGCCACCAGCACCTCAAAGCCCCCCTGGAAAAAGGTCCGATCGGTGAGCACCGACAGACAGCTCGCCCCCCCCGCCGCGTAGCCCTTGGCAATGGCGATCGGGTCGAAGTCTTCCCGGATCACCCCCTTGCTGGGGCTAGCTTTTTTGACCTCGGCAATCACCGCTGGCTTGCAGCAAGCGGCCAACAGGGCAGCGCGAAAATCGCGGGTGGCTGGCAATTCGGCCACCTGTTCCTTGAGTTTCTGAAGCGGCACCCGTTCGCGGGCCACGGCCACTTCCCGGTCCTTTTCCCAGACAATCTTTTCAAGGATGTGGCGCGGCTCACCCTCCGCATGGGGGATGGCGTATTCCAAGAAGGCCACCTTGATCTTGGGGTTGGGCGGCCGGCGGCGGATCTCCATGGTCAAGCTGCCACCTGCTGCACAGCCTGCTTGTAGGCCACTTCCACCACCTCGCTCAAGGTGGGATGGGTGTGCACTTCGTTCACGAGCTGTTTCACACTCTGACGGCGGGCCACGGCGTTGGCGATCTCCTGGATCAAATCCGCCGCATGCAGGCCATAGATGTGGGCCCCGAGCACTTCGCCGGTGGCCTTGTTGAACAGCAACTTCATCAGGCCTTCGCCCTCGAGTTCGGCCAGGGCCTTGGAATTGGCCTTGAAGTAGCTGCGCACCGATCCCAGTTCAAATCCGTCCTGGGCCGCCAGGGCCTTGGCGTCCGCCTCGGAGAGGCCCACGGAGCTGATCTCGGGGTGGGTGAAGGTGGCCGCGGGGATCGATCGGTAATCGATGGAGCGGGGGTGGCCCAGGATGTTGTCGACGGCCACGCCCCCCTGGGCGGCGGCGGTGTGGGCCAGCATCATTTTTCCGGTCACATCGCCCACGGCCCAGAGATTCGCCACGGGCTCCCCGCCCGCCAGCACCCGCATCTGGTCATCCACGGGGATAAATCCCCGGTTGGTTTCCACCCCCATGGAGGCCAGGTTGAGGTCTTTGCTCACGGGCACCCGGCCGGTGGCCACGAGCACCGCATCCACCTCCAGGATTTCCACCAGCTCCTTGGTTTTCATGTCGGCCAGCTCAATTTTCACCGGACAACCGGGGGTGATCTTGCGGGCCAGCACCCCGGAGCGGGCATCAATATCGCGCCCATCAATCAAGTGGCGCGCGGCGATCTTGGCGATGTCGGGATCGAAGGTGGGCATCACCTTGTCGAGGGCCTCCACCATCGTGACCTCGCAGCCCAGGGCCGTGTAGACATCGGCAAATTCCAGGCCGATATAGCCGCTGCCGATGATGGCAATCCAGCGGGGCAGCCACTCCAAGCTCACCGCCTCATCGCTCGTGAACACCGTGCGGCCGTCGGTTTCGGTGCCGGGGGGCACAAACGGATCGGAGCCCGTGGCGATGATGACGTCCCGGGCGGCATACACCCGCTCCACCCCACTGGCCTCGCGCACGGCTACCCGCTGGGCTCCATCCAAGCGACCCTTACCCAGCAGGATCGTGGCGCCGGCCCGCTCCAGGGCCTTGGTGAGGTTGGTGCGAATCGTGGCCACCAGTTGGTTGGCGTGGTCGGCAATTTTTTGGCGCTCAAAGCGCACGGGCGCCGCGTGGATGCCAAAGCCCGCCAGGTGCTCGGCGTCCGCCAATTCCCTCACCCGGCCGCTGGCTGCCAAGAGGGCCTTGGAGGGCACGCAGCCGCGGTTCACGCAGGTGCCACCCATGTCGCGGGATTCCACGATCGCCACCTTGAGGCCGTGCTCGGCGGCGTGCTTGGCCGCGTCGAACCCGCCGTAGCCGGCCCCGATCACGATCACATCGAAGTCGAAGCTGCCATTGGACGACGTGCCTTGGCTCACCGGGCTGCTCTGCGGTTGATGCCAGGCATTCTCCCCCGTCAGGGGGCCTGCTGACGCAGGCGCTCCAACAACAGCGGCGCCGCCGAGACCGCCACATTCAAGGATTCCACCGCCGCGCTGTGGGGGATGGTGATGCGATGGCTGGCTAGGGCCTGGAGCTCAGGGGCCAAGCCGGCGCCCTCCTGGCCCAGCAGCAAGGCCGTGGGCTTGGTCCAATCCAGTTCCCAATAGGGCAGGGGCTGTTCGCCATCGAGATCTGCCAGGGGCGGCACCGCCGCCACGAGCTGCAGGCCCCGGGCCGCAGCCGTAATCAGCCGTTGGACCAGGGCAGACCGGTCCATACGCTCAATGGGTAGGGCCAGGGCCGCCCCCGCCGAGGCGCGCAGCACCTTGGGCTGGAAGGGATCGGCCCCCTCCGCCAGCCAGAGGCCATCCACCCCCGCCGCCAGGGCAGTGCGCATCAAGGTGCCCAGGTTGCCGGGGTCCTGGAGGCCATCGAGCACCAGCACGAACTCCTGCCCATCCGGTGGCGCCTGGAGAGCTGCCGCCGCCAGGGTGAGCACCACCCCATCGGGATGGGCCGTGGTGGCCACCGCCTCCAGCACCTCCTGCCCAACTGGCTGGATCGTGACTGCTGGCGATAGGGCCGCCACCAAATCCCCATGGTTGCCAAGCCAAGCCTCGGTGGCTAGCAATTCGCTGGCTGCCAGATCGCTCGGCACGAGCTGCAGGCGGATCACCTCCTGCACCAGGTGGGTGCCCTCCAGCAGCACCAAACCCTGCTCCCGGCGTCCCTTGGCGGCATGGAGCTCGCGCAGGCGCTTCACCAAAGGGTTGCGCCGGCTTGTGATCAGCTCGGCGGGGGGCTGCCGATCCAAGGCCACCTAGAAGGTGTCGTGACGACGCACGTGCATGCCGTCTTGCACCACCAGGTGCTTGCCCTGGATGTCCAGGCCCTTCACCGAAGCCACCTCTCCCTTGAGGCCCTCGGTTTGGAGGTTTTCAATCAGCTTCTTGAGCAAAACGTCTTCGATGGTGGTCTCATCGAATCCATCGGGGGTCAAGCTCTCCAGGAACTTCCCCATTTTTGAGGCGATGACCTCGGAAGCGTTCGAGATCTTGAGGACGATCATTGAAGGAAAGAGTGCGGATGGGGAGACTTGAACTCCCACGACATTGCTGCCACTAGTACCTGAAACTAGCGCGTCTACCAATTCCGCCACATCCGCGTGGCCGTCGCGACAGCGACAGCAAAAACATACGCCATCACCCCCCGACGCAGCGGATCGAGCCAGTTCCCGTGGCGGCCGTCTAGACGGTCTCACCTTTTGTTGTAAACATGCCTGCGTAAGAGGGGGGACAGCCGTCCATGATCTTGACCGCTGTCCAATCTCAAACGATTCTCAATCCCCAGCTTGAAATTGCTGGCGGCCGCAAGCTTTCTGGCGAGTTGCGCGTCAGCGGCGCCAAGAATTCAGCCCTGGTGCTGATGGCTGCCTGCCTGCTCACCCGCGACACGATTCGGCTGCGCAATGTGCCGCCTCTCACCGACATCAGCGCCATGGGCGAGATGCTGCGCAGCCTGGGCGGCACGGTGAAGCACACCGCCGACGGCATTGAGCTCAACGGCAATCACATCAACAATTCCACCGCTCCCTACGAGCTGGTGAACAGCCTGCGGGCCAGTTTCTTCTGCATTGGACCCCTCCTGGCGCGCATGGGCATGGCCAAGGTGCCCCTGCCCGGCGGCTGTCAGATCGGCACCCGTCCCGTGGTCGAGCACGTCAAGGGCCTTAAAGCCCTCGGCGCCCAGGTCACCATTGAGCACGGGGTGGTCACCGCCGTGGTGCCAGGCCGGGGCCACCGCCTCACAGGTGGGCGCATCTATCTCGATTGCCCCAGCGTGGGCGCCACCGAAACCTTGATGATGGCCGCCGCCCTCGCCGACGGCGAGACGGTGATTGAAAACGCAGCACTGGAACCGGAAGTCGTTGACCTGGCCGGCCTGCTCCTGGCCATGGGTGCCCGGGTGCGGGGTGCCGGCACCCCCACCATCACCATCACCGGGGTGGAGCGGCTCCACGGCGCCGACTACGCCGTGATTCCGGATCGCATTGAAGCGGGCACCTTCATGCTCGCCGCGGCCATCACCCGCTCCCACCTGCGCATCTCCCCGGTGATTCCCGAGCATCTCGGGGCCGTGATCACCAAACTCGAGGAGGCCGGCTGCACGATTCAGCACGACGGCATTGGCCTCACCGTGAAGGCCGATCGGATCACGGCTGTCGACCTCAGAACCCAGCCCTTCCCTGGCTTCCCCACCGACCTGCAAGCCCCCTTCATGAGCCTGCTGGCCACCGCCCAGGGCACCAGCGTGATCACCGAAAACATCTTTGAAAACCGTCTGCAGCACGTGGCGGAACTGCAGCGCATGGGTGCCGCCATCCGCATGCAGGGCAACACGGCCTTTGTGGAGGGCGTGCCCCAGCTCAGTGGTGCCCCCGTGCAGGGCACCGACCTGCGCGCCTCCGCCGCCATGGTGCTAGCGGGGTTAGCAGCCGAAGGCATTACCACGGTGCGGGGCCTCGAATACCTCGACCGCGGCTACGCCGGCCTGGAAGACAAACTCAATTCCGTCGGCGCCTGCATCGAACGGGTGAGCGCCAATCCAGCCCTGGTGAACGTCGCGGCGTAAGCTCCCAGGCGGGGGAGCGTGGCGGAATTGGTAGACGCATTCGACTCAAAATCGAACGCCTTCGGGTTTGTGGGTTCGAGTCCCACCGCTCCCATCGTGCCTCCATCCCGGGAGGTCCCCGCCCAATCGGCGGTGATGAACACCTACGGGCGCTTCCCCCTCGAACTGGTTCGGGGCCGGGGCGTGTGGGTGTGGGATCAAAACGGCAAGCGCTACCTCGACTGCGTCGCCGGCATCGCCGTCTGCACCCTGGGCCACAGCAGCGGCGTGATGCGCCGCCAACTGGGCCGCCAGCTGGGCAAGCTCCAGCACGTCTCGAACCTCTATCGGATCCCTGAGCAGGAGCAACTCGCCGCCTGGATCACGGCCAACAGCTGCACCGACGCGGTGTTTTTCTGCAATTCCGGCGCCGAAGCCAACGAAGCGGCGATCAAATTGGCCCGCAAGCATGGCCGCATCGCCCGGGGCATCGGCAGCACCAGCGCTGAGACGCCCATCATTCTCACCGCCCAGGCCAGCTTCCACGGACGCACCCTCGCCGCCGTCACGGCGACCGGCCAACCCAAATACCACCAGGGCTTTGAGCCCATGGTGCAGGGATTCCAGTACTTCCCCTACAACGACATCGCCGCCTTCGAGGCCCTGCTCACCAGCTGTGAAGCGGCCGGTCCCAGGGTGGCGGCCGTGATGCTCGAACCCCTCCAAGGGGAAGGGGGCGTCCACCCCGGCAACCCCGCCTTCTTCCAGCGGGTGCGGGAGCTTTGCAGCCAAAAGAACATCCTGTTGATCTTCGATGAGGTGCAAGTGGGCGTGGGCCGCAGCGGCTGCCTGTGGGGCTATCAAAAGCTGGGGGTCGAGCCCGATGCCATCACCCTGGCCAAGGGGTTGGGGGGGGGCTTCCCCATTGGCGCCCTCGCCGTGACATCCGCGGTGGATCACTTCCAACCTGGGGAGCACGCCAGCACCTTCGGCGGCAACCCCCTGGCCTGCCGCGCCGCCCTCACCGTGGCCGAAGAGATCAGCCGCCGCCAACTGCCCGCCCACGTCGACGCGATGGGCATTCTGCTGCAAAAGCTCCTCAGCGAGCTGGTGAGCCGCCACCCCGGCCAGCTGGAAGGGGTGCGGGGCTGGGGGCTGCTGCAGGGCTTGGTGCTGCGGCCCGAAGCCCCCGCCGCCATCGAACTGGTGAAGGCGGCCATGGCCCAGGGGTTGCTGGTGGTGCCCGCCGGCCCCCAGGTGGTGCGCTTTGTGCCCCCCTTGGTGATCCAGCCGCGGCACCTGCGCAAGGCGGTGGCCCTGTTAGAGCGGGCCTTGATCAGCCTTGGCTGATCCCTTTACAGATCCCTTTGCAGATCTGATCGAACCGTTCAGCCGCCGCGGGGTCGACCTCGGCCTGGATCGGCTCCAGGCCGCCCTCGCCGAGCTGGGCCATCCCGAGCGCCAATTCGCGGCCGTTCAGGTGGCGGGCACCAACGGCAAGGGCTCGATCGCCACCCTTGTGCACAGCAGCCTGCTGGCCGCCGGCATCAACGCCGGCCTCTACACCTCCCCCCATCTGGTGAGTTGGTGCGAGCGAATCCGCGTTGGCAATAGTCCGATCAGCGAAGCGGCCCTGCGCCACCAGCTCCTGGCGCTGCAGGGCCTGGGCCAGCGCCACCAGCTCACCCCCTTTGAGCTGGTGACGGCCGCCGCCTTTTGCGCCTTTGCAGAAGCGGGCTGCCCCTTGGTGGTGCTGGAAGTGGGGCTGGGGGGCCGGCTCGATGCCACCACCTGCCATCCCGATCGGGGCGTGGTCGGCTTTGGCTCGATCGGGCTTGATCACAGCGAGTTTCTCGGGCCCACTGCAGCCGCCATTGCCGCCGAGAAAGCCGGGGTGCTCCAACCGGGCTGCACCGCCCTGAGCGCGGCCCAAAGCCCGGAGGTGGCTGCCGTGCTCCAGGAGCGGGCCGCCGCCTGCGGCGCCGAGCTGCGCTGGGTGGAACCCCTGGATTTGGGCCCATGGGTCCTGGGCATCCCGGGCGCCATCCAGGCCAGCAATGGGGCCGTGGCCCTGGGCATGCTGCACGCCCTCACGGAGCGGGGCTGGGCCATCAGCGCCAGCGCCATTCGCACCGGCTTCGCCCAAGCCCGCTGGCCGGGGCGCTTGCAACAGCTCCCCTGGCGCGGCCATGACCTCCTGCTCGATGGGGCCCACAACCCCCCGGCGGCAGAAGTTCTGCGCTTGGAGCTGGACCGCCGCTCGGCAAACCAGGGCACGGCCCAAGCCGGGCGCCATTGGGTGCTGGGCATGCTCGCCAACAAAGCGGGCCCCGAAATCCTGGAGATCCTGCTGGCCCCAGGCGATCGGGCCTGGATCGTGCCCGTGCCAGGCCATGCCAGCTGGAGCACCGAAGCCCTGCAGGCCGCCTGCCCCACCTGGAGCCAGGCCTTGCAAAGCGCCCCAGATCTTGAAGCGGGCCTCAGCGAGGCCACTACAGCAATCCAAGCCACCGCCGCCGGCCAAGCCGCCCCACCGGTGCTGGTAGCGGGTTCCCTGTATCTGATTGGCCATCTGCTGGCCACAGTTGCGAGAGAGTGAACCCCCCGAGAGCGATCTCCATGGCCCAGGTCATCCACCTTCTGATCAGCCTGGTCATCAGCCTGGTCATCAGTCTTGGTGCGGGGATCGCCCCGGCCCTCGCCTTTGAAGGCGTGGATTACACCCTCACCAACCAAAACGAGCAGAACTTCAGCAACCGCGACCTGGCCGCCACCTCCTTTGCCGGCGCCAGTGGTCGCCATGCCGATTTCAGCGGCTCCGACCTGCACGGCGCGATCTTCACCCAGGCCGCCTTCCCAGAAGCCAACTTCGCCGGGGCCGACCTCAGCAATGTGTTGATGGACAAGGTGGATTTCAGCGGTGCCGATTTCACCAATGCGGTGCTTGCCGGCTCCATCGCCTCAGGCAGCAGCTTCATTGGGGCCACCGTCACCAATGCCGACTTCAGCGATGCCCTGATTGATCGGCTCGACCAGCGCTCCCTCTGCCGGGACGCCGAGGGCACCAACCCCACCACGGGGGTCAACACCCGGGCCAGCCTGGGCTGCTAGGTGACTGCCAATCGCAGGCTCATCAGCTAGCGCTCCAGCCAGCCCCGCAATTTGCCGGGGTTGAGCAGGCCCGCCGGGTCGTAGGCCGCCTTGGCTGCCACCTGGTCGGCATCCACCACCCCCAAACCACCGTCTTCCGCGGTGATCACATGGGGATTGAACACAAACGCCCCCAGCTCTTGGAAGTGGGCCATTAGCGCTTCGAGGGGTTCTGCCCCCCGCCAGCGCACCAGGGGCAAGGCCGCCAACCGGGCAGCGCCCCCCTGGCGCACCGCCTCGAAATGCCAGAGCAGGTCGTCGCCCCAGCGCTGGCGTAGGGCATCGATACAGGCCGCCTCAGGCTGGGGCAAGAGCAGCTGCAGGTAGGTCCAGCCGGGATGCTGGGCGCGCCAATGGAGGGTGGTGTGGTTCCAGCTGAGTTCCCGCAGGGGCAGCCCCGGGCCGGCCGCCGCTGCCGCCACCTGCCAGCGCACGCAGCCCCCCCACCCGGCCAGCCAGGCCGGCAGGGTTTCGAGGGCATCGGGAGCGGCCCACAGCAGCAGCCGGTGCTCGCCAACGGCTGGCGGCGGACAGGCGGCGGGCCAGGGCATGGCCGCGGCCACCGGGGCCTCCAGCAGGGTGATGGCCTCCAGCAGCAGGGCCGCTTGCCCCAACTGGCCCGCCGCAGCGAGGGCCCGATCGAAGCTCTCAAAACCCACCACCAGCTGCTGCCAGGCCACCGCCTCGGTGGTGGCGAGGCGCAGGGCCGTGATGATGCCGTTGGTGCCGTAGGCGTGGTTGAGCGGTTCGCTGGCCGCCCCATCCAGGCGCAACAGCCGGGGCTGGTCCTCCACAGTCACTACCTCCAGGCCGAGCACGTTGCCTGGATCGCGCAGAAACCCCCAGCGCAGGGAGCCAATCCCACCGGAACCGCCGCCGATGAAGCCCCCCACCGTGGCGCTGCGGTAGGTACTGGGCACCAGGCGCAAAGCCCGGCCCTGGCCGGCCAACTGCTGGTCCAAGGGGGCCAGCCCGCAGCCCGCCTCCACCTCCACCACGCCGGTTTCGGGGTCGATGGAGCGCACCCGGTTCAGGCCCTTGAGCTCGAGCACCACCCCGCCGGCCAAGGGCACGCACTGGCCGTAGTTGCCCGTGCCCGCCCCCCGCAGGGTGAGGGGCACCCCATGGCGGCTACAGGCCCCAGCCACCAGCTGCACCTGCTCCACGCTGGTGGCCAACACGGCCAGCTGGGCGCAGCAGCCCTCCAACTGGGGCACCAACACGGGCGAATAGTCGTAAAAATCCCGCGACAGCCGCTGCAGCTCTGCCCCACCAACCACCAGCTGGAGGCTGGGATCGGCCTGGGCCAGTTCAGCGGCCAGGGCCGCCACCTGGGCCCCGCTCACCCGCAACCCGTTCACGTCTGCGTGATTCACCCCTGAACGCCCAAGTTTTGCTTGCTCCCCAGCCTGCTCCACCTTCACCCCAGAGCTCCTGCCATGGGGCCTGCCAGCAGCCCCGCCAAAAGTGGTGAGGGCTGCTCGGAGCCGGGGGGGTCGAGCCATTGGCCCGCCCGCAGCACCCGCCGCTGGGGGCAGCGGGCCAGCAGCTCCGCCCAACCGCTCGCCGCCAGCACCACCAGATCCGCAGGGCCGCCCACCCGCATCACCCCATCCCAGGCCAAACCCAGCAGGGCCGATGCGGCAGTGGTAAACGGCGCTAAACCCTGGCGCTGAATCGGCACCAGGTGGCAGGCAGGCACGGCAAAACGCAGCAACTCAATCGGATCGCCGTCACCGCCTGGGAACCAGGGGTCTTGCAGGTTGTCGGCGCCCACCGCCACCGTGACCCCAGCCCGCTGCAGGCTGCGAATCGGCGCCTGGGCCCGCAGCACCGGCGTCTGGCCGGGGCGACGGCCCAGCAGCCACTGGTTGGTGAGCGGCAAAGCCACCACCCCCAGGCCAGCGGCGGCCATCTGGTCGGCTAGCCGATCAAGGGCCCCCTCGCCCAACAGGCCCATGCTGCAGCTGTGGCTGCAGGTGATCGGCACCCGGCTCCGCTGCTCCAAAGCCTGCCGGGCCACCAGGGCCACGCCCCGGCCCGGTTGGCGGTCGGATTCATCCACATGCAAATCCACCCCGCAGCCAAGCTGCTCCGCCAGGGCCAGCAGGGATGCCAAGGCTTCCTGCTCCGCCAAAGCCGCACCTCCGTAGGGAGGCCCGAGCACCCCGCCGAGCAAGCCGCCCCAATCGGCCACCTGCCGGGCGAAGGCCTTGCCCTCGGGGCTGGCCCAATACAGCAGCGGCACCAGGGCCACCAACTGCACATCAACCCGGCCCTGCCAACGCTGGCGCAGGGCCAGCAGGGCCCGCCAACTGGCATGGGCCCCGGGTCCGCCGCTGTCGATATGGGTGCGCATCGCCCGCAGGCCATAGCGCCAACCCCGCTCCAAGGCCGCTTCCGAGCGGGCCAACACCTGGGCCTCGCTGCGTTGGCCATGCTCCCGCTGGTTTTGGGCCAGGGCCTCGGCCATCGTGCCCTCCCAGTTGGGGAAGTGGGCGCCGGTGAAGGCCTTGTCCAGGTGGGCATGGGGCTCCACCAAAGGGGTCAGGGCCAGGGGCAAAGGGGAGCCATCACTGCCCGGGGCCAGGGGCTGGATCGCCCGCACCAGGCCTGCGGCGTGGTCGATTTGCACCGCCACCAGCCCCTCCTGATCGGCCCGGGGCAAGGTTTGGAGGGCCGGATCCAACAGGCAGCGCGGCATGCGCACCTGCAGGGGCCGGGCCAAGGGCAAGGCGCTCACGAAGCCCGATGGGGTGGATAGGTCTGTTGACCCGATTCCACAAGCACAAATGTACCGGCAATCGCCAGCACCGTGGCGTGGAAGCGGGGCACCTGCCAAGCCAGCAGATTTTGGCCACCAATTTCGGCCCGGTAAATGCTGAACAGGCCGAAGTTCTGGCGCCTGGCCTGATCGCGCACCAGGCGGCCCAGGACCAGCCTCTGGTCATGGACCAGCCCATGGCAGTTGCTCAGGGCCAGGCGCATCACCGCCGGCAGGCCATCACCGCTGCAGAGCTCGTCGCTGATTTCATCCACCAGACGCTCGGAGGCAAAGGTCTCGAGGTCGGCTGGCGAGGGATTGCTGATCGCCAGGCCAGCAGCCCCCAGGGCAATCGCCAAGGCGATCGGAATCCAGGGCCGACGGGATGAAATGCTCAAAACCTTGGCTGCCAGGCACCTTGGTACATTGGCACCGATCACGGCGGGCGTCGCCAAGTGGTTAAGGCAGCGGCTTGTGGTGCCGCCATTCGGGGGTTCAAGTCCCCTCGCTCGCCCTTTGACACCCTTCCTCTTCCAGGTCCATGGGCTCGGAAGAGGTTTTTTTATGGCTGGCCTTCAGTAAAGCGTTTAGGAGCCGATCCGCGCCCCCTGCACCTTCGCGCACCGCATCGGCGCAGGGCAGGCCCGTTGCCTTTTCCACCTCGGCAATCGCAGCTTCGGCGGCGGCGGACTCAAGCAGGGCGGTGTTCAAGGCAATCGCCCGCACCTTCGGCGCTGACGCCAACGCCGTAGCGGGCCTGGCCAAGGCGGCCAGCGCTTCCACCGCCCCAATCAGCTGGGGCAACGGCGGCAAGGGCACATCCGCCAGGCCCCGGATGTGGGCCTGGCCAGCCCGGTGCACCAACAGCAAATCGGTGGGTTGGCTGCCCCGCAGCAGGGGCAATGTGGCCGTGGAGCCGGGGTGGCAGAGGGAGCCCTGGCCCTCCACCAGAACCCAGCTGCTGGCATCACCCCCGGCAGCAGCGGCCAGCACCGCCTGCTCCACGGCCCCCGCGGCGTAATCCACCCGCACCGCATCTAGGGCCACCCCAACCCCACTGATCAAAATGCCGGCCTGGCCCGTGCCCACAAAGCGGGCATCCAGCCCGCGCCTGAGCGCCGCGGCCTGCAACTCCAGGCAGGCGCTCATCTTGCCCACGGCCATGTCGCTGCCCACCGCCAGCAGGCGCCGGCCGGGCAGGGCTGCGGCGCGGCCGGCGGCCACCACCAAATCCAAAGGTTCCCGGCGCAGATCCCAAATCCAGGCCCCGCTTTGCACCAGGGCGGCCAAGGCGGGGTCATCACCCAGGCGGGTATGGAGGCCACTGGCCACCGAGAGGCCAGCCCCCAGGGCCGCAGCCACGTCGGCGTGCACGGCCGGGGGCAAACGACCGCCGGAGGGGGCCAACCCCACCACGGCCACCTGGGGCCCATGGGCCAGGGCCTCCGCCATCGAAGCCACGATCGGCACCGCCCGGTCGATCCCCGTGATCGCCCGCAGGTTTTGGCCGGCGTACTCGGGGTCCACCACCGCCACGATTGGCCCCTTCCGGTAGCGCAACATCGCCAGGCCCGTCTTGCCGGTGAGGTTGGCGGTGCCGCCGTGCAACAGCAGCACCACCGTTGCCTGGGGATCGAGCTGGGTCATGCCAGCAATCCTTGCGGGCCGATGCCCAACCCCGCTCCGGTGGGGGGCTGCAGCCGATCCCCTTGGCACTCCAAACCCACAAACGGATCGTCCACCAGGTTGAGATGGCTATCGAGATCGGGCCAGCGCACCAGGGGTAATAGATGGGCCGCGGCTCCATTCAGCAAGCTGCCATCGGAGTAGCAGCCCAGCATCACGGCCAAATCCAGGCCCTGGGCGGCCCGGGCCATCACCAAGGCCTCCGAGAGGCCACCGCTTTTGAGCAGCTTGATGTTGATGCCATCCACATGGGGGGCTAGGCGCACCAGATCGGCCAAATTCCAGCAACTTTCATCCGCCACCAAGGGCAGCGGGCAATCCGGGGCCAATGCCGCAAATCCCGCCGTATCGGCCTCGGCTTCGGCCAAGGGCGCCAGGGGCTGCTCCAGCAACACCACCCCGTGGGCCGCCAAGGGTTCAACCATGGAGCGGGCCCCAGCCAAGCTCCAGCCCCCATTGGCATCTACCTGCAATTCGATCGCCGTGCCGGTGGCCTCGCTGCGGGCCTCCAGGGCCTGGGCCACGGCCCGCAGCAGGGCTAGATCGTGGTCGAGGCCATCGGGGCTGCCGAGCTTGAGCTTGATCCGGGTGGCTGGCAACTGCTGCCACCAGAGTTCAAGCCGGGCAAGTACGGCAGGAATCTGCCCCAAGCCCAGGGTCACGCTGGTGGGAACGCAGGCGGCTGGATCCAGCCCCCAGAGCTGCCACAGCGGCGCCCCCAGCCGCTGGCCCCACCAATCGTGCAGGGCCAGATCCAGGCCGCACCGGGCCGGTGGACTCAACCTGGCCAACAGGGGTTCGAGGGCCTGGCGTGGTTCGCAGCTGCGGGCTTCGAGCAAAGGAAACACGGCCTCCAATTCGGCCGCGATGGCGGGGGTCTCGTAGCAGCGATGGCCCGTCTCCAAACCACCGGTTTCGCCGATGCCGCGGATGCCGTCCTGCTCCACCACCACCAGCAGATGCTCCACCGCAGCGGTGGTGCCCCGGCTGATCGCCAGGGGCACGGCCTTGGTGAGGGGAAAGTTCCGCAGGCTGCAGCGCATGGTGGGGGTGGGGGCCGCGTCCAGCGGATGCGGCGATAACCGAAACTGGAACCATGATGGCCACCCCTCTCAATGCCCCTGCCGCCCCTACGGCGGGCCCAGGCGGGCGCGGCAGCTACTGGATCACCACCTTTGGCTGCCAGATGAACAAGGCGGATTCCGAGCGCATGGCCGGGATCCTCGAATCCATGGGTTATTCCCCTGGCACAGACGAACACAGCGCCGATTTGGTTCTATACAACACCTGCACGATTCGCGACAACGCCGAACAGAAGGTGTACAGCTATCTGGGACGCCAGGCCCAGCGCAAACGCACCAACCCCAACCTCACCTTGGTGGTGGCCGGCTGCGTCGCCCAACAGGAGGGGGCTTCCCTGCTGCGGCGTGTGCCCGAACTGGATTTGGTGATGGGGCCCCAACATGCCAACCGCCTCGACGTGCTGCTGGCCCAGGTGGAGGCCGGAGCCCAAGTGGTCGCCACCGAGGAGCACCACATCCTCGAAGACATCACCACCGCCCGGCGCGACAGCACAGTCTGCGCCTGGGTGAATGTGATTTACGGCTGCAACGAGCGCTGCACCTACTGCGTGGTGCCGTCGGTGCGGGGTAAGGAGCAATCCCGCCTCCCTGAAGCCATCAAGCTGGAAATGGAGGGTTTGGCCGCAAGCGGTATCAAAGAGATCACCCTGCTGGGTCAAAACATCGATGCCTATGGCCGCGACCTGCCCGGCATCACCCCGGAAGGCCGCCGCCAGCACACCCTCACCGACCTGCTGCACCAGGTGCACGACGTGGCCGGCATCGAGCGGATCCGCTTCGCCACCAGCCACCCCCGCTATTTCACCGAGCGGCTGATCGACGCCTGCGCCGACCTGCCCAAGGTGTGCGAACACTTCCACATCCCCTTCCAAAGCGGCGATGACGACGTGCTCAAGGCCATGGCCCGGGGCTACACGATTGATCGCTACCGCCGCATCATTGATCGGATTCGCGATCGGATGCCCGAGGCCTCGATCAGCGCCGATGTGATCGTGGCGTTCCCCGGCGAAACCGACACCCAATACCGCCGCACCCTGGCCCTGATTGAAGAGATCGGCTTCGATCTGGTCAACACGGCGGCCTATTCGCCCAGGCCCAACACCCCTGCGGCCGATTGGCCCGGCCAACTCACCGAAGACGTGAAGGTGGAGCGACTCCAGGAGATCAATGCCCTGGTGGAAGCCACGGCCCGCAGCCGCAGCGCCCGCTACGCCGGCCGCACCGTGGAGGTGTTGGCGGAAGGCACCAACCCCAAGGACCCCAGCCAACTCATGGGCCGCACCCGCACCAACCGGCTCACCTTTTTCCCGGCCCTCAAGGCCGACGGCTCCAGCTACCAGGGCGGCGATCTGGTCAACGTGACGATCGAAGGGGTGCGCCCCTTCTCCCTCAGCGGCAAACTGGCCTGAGTTTGGTCGGCTTCGGCCAACCCTGGCGTCTGCATGAGTACCACCCCCACCCGCGTCGGCCTGATCTTTGGGGGAGCCTCGGGCGAGCACGCGGTCTCCATTCGCTCAGCCGCCACCGTGGCCAGCGCCCTGGCCGCAGGGAGCAATGGCTCCCGCTACGGCGTGAGCTGCTTTTACATCGATACCCAGGGCCGCTGGTGGGGCCCAGAGGTGGCCAATGCGGTGCTTGCCCAGGGCACCCCGGCCGGCCCAGGGCAATTGCCGGGCAGCCCTGCCAAACCAGGGTTTTCCGGCTTCCCCGCCGGCGCTGAGGCCATCGACGTGTGGCTGCCGGTGCTGCATGGCCCCAATGGCGAAGACGGCACCATCCAGGGCCTGTTCACCCTGATGCAGGTGCCCTTTGTGGGTTCGGGGGTGCTGGGCTCGGCGGTGGGCATGGACAAACAGGCCATGAAGGCCGCCTTTGCCGCGGCCGGCCTGCCCCAGGTGCCCTACGTCTGCGCTTCAGCGCGGGAACTGCGCGCCAACCCCACCGACCTCATCACCAAACTTGAAGCCCAATTGGGCTATCCCTGCTTCATCAAACCCGCCAACCTGGGCTCCTCGGTGGGCATCAGCAAGGCCAGCGACCGCCAGGGGCTGGTGGCGGGCCTGGAAGCTGCGGCGGCCCTCGACCCGCGGCTGGTGATTGAACGGGGGGTAACGGCCAGGGAGCTGGAATGCGCCGTCCGGGGAGGGGGCCACCAACCTCTCCTGGCTTCGGTGTTGGGCGAAATCTGCTTCGACGCCGATTGGTACGACTACGACACCAAATACAGCGACGGCAAAAGCCACACCGTGATCCCCGCCGTTGTGCCAGCGGAGGTCACGGAGCGGGCCCGCACCATGGCGATCCAGGCCTGTGAGGCCGTGGGCGCCATGGGACTCTCTCGGGTCGACTTTTTCTACGCCGAGGCCAGCGGTGAGCTGTGGCTCAATGAGATCAACACCTTCCCGGGCTTCACCAGCCAGAGCATGTACCCCATGCTCTGGGCCGCCAGTGGCCTACCCCTTGAAACATTGGTGCACGAATTGATCGAAGGGGCGAGAGAATGGCACGAACCTAATGAGAAGGGAGGACCAGGGGCATGAGTCATGGACTGCTGTGGCTACCTCTGCTCTTGGTTTTTGTGCTGCTAGCGGCCTTGGGCTGGCTGGAACGGCGGCGCCAATCGCTGTTTCGCATCTGGGCCGAAGGGTCTGAACTGGCCAAATTGGATAGCTGTGGCGCCGCCCGGCTCGTGGATGGGGTGCTGAGCTGGGCCCGCTTTGAAGCCGGCACAATGCAGCCGGAAGACTCCTTTGTGATCAAGAATTTGGAGTTGGTGGAGCTGCTCTCGTTGCACTCCGGAGAAGCTCCCCTCACTGAGGAAAGCCACGGCTCCTGCCGGCTGCGGCTGGTGGGCAATGGCCAGCACAAGGACCTGCCCTTTTCCGATGCCGACCGGGCCCGCCGCTGGATCGCCGAATTGATGGCCCGATCCCGCTGCGAACTCTGAACACCCTTTGGTCAAACAGCCCCCCCTATCGCCTGGAGCGGAGCGGCGCCGCCAACTGCGTCAGCAGAAACGGCACGACCGGCTTCGCCACAGCTGGAGGATCCTGGTGTTCACGTCGGTCGCCATCGGCCTGGGCTATGGCCTGCTGCGCCAGGGCTGGATCCTCACCGATGCCAGCCAGGTGGAGGTTGTGGGCAGCTCCCAAGTTGGGGCGGATCAGGTCATTGCGGCCACCGGCCTGCGCTTCCCCCAACCGCTTCTAGGCCTGCAACCCCAGGCGATGGCCACGGCGATCGAGGGGGCCCTGCCGGTGGAACAGGTGCAGGTGAGCCGGCTGATGGCCCCCCCCCGGGTCCGGGTGGAGTTGGTCGACCGGGAGGCCGTGGCGAGGGCCCAACGCCAAAGCGCTAAAGGCATGGAGCTGGGCTATGTGGATCGCCTGGGCAATTGGATGTCGTCGCGCCAGGGCCAAGGGAGCCCCAACCAGTCGGCCAATTCCCTGGTGGTGCTGGGCTGGCAGCAGCGGCTGCGGCCGGCCTTGGCGCTGGTGCTTGAGCAGCGCAAATCCATCGGCCCCGATCTCCAGGAAATCCGCTTTGAACCGGGGGGCAGTCTCTGGTTGAAGAGCACCCGGCTGGGCCAGGTCCACCTCGGCCCCGTTGATGGCCAGCTGGCCCGGCGGATTGACGTTCTCCAGCAATTGAGCCAGCAATTGCCCGCCAAGATCAAGGGACGCCATGTGGTGTCCATCGACCTCACCGATCCCAACCAACCCGAACTGGGGCTGCCGGCCCCGGCCCCAAATACCAAGGATGGTGGCCCTAGCGCCAAACCCGCCTCAAACCGCGATTAACCCTTCCCCCAAGGGAAATGGTTTTCTATGAAAAGGAGTTTGTAAAAAATGGTGTTAGATCAGTTGGTGTTAGATCAGTAGGTGTGACATCACCTGGTGTGACATCGCTCGGGGCCCCCGATCCCCATCGCCGACATAATGCAGTCACAGAACGTCCCGCCGCAGATCGACGGCACCCCCGCAGCCATGGTGGAAAGCACCCCCCAGCCCAGTGGCATCACCCCGAGCCAAACCGCCCGTATTGAGGTGATCGGCGTGGGTGGGGGCGGCAGCAATGCGGTCAACCGCATGATCGCGTCCGACCTGCAGGGGGTGGGCTATCGGGTGCTCAATACCGATGCCCAGGCCCTGATCCAATCCTCCGCCCTGAAACGCATCCAGCTGGGCCAGAAACTCACCCGGGGTTTGGGGGCAGGCGGCAACCCGGTGATTGGTCAAAAAGCGGCGGAAGAATCACGGGCTGAACTGATCGAATCCCTGCAGGGCGCCGACTTGGTGTTCATCGCCGCGGGCATGGGTGGGGGCACCGGCACCGGGGCCGCCCCAATTCTCGCCGAAGTGGCCAAGGAAGTGGGCGCCCTCACCGTGGGCATTGTGACCAAGCCCTTCAGCTTTGAAGGCCGCAAGCGCCTGCGCCAAGCCGAAGAGGGCATTGCCCGGCTGGCCGAATCGGTGGACACCCTGATCGTCATCCCCAACGACCGCCTGCGCGATGCCATTGCCGGCGCTCCCCTCAACGAGGCCTTCCGCGCCGCCGATGACGTGCTGCGCATGGGCGTCAAGGGCATCAGCGACATCATCACCAAGCCAGGCCTGGTGAACGTCGACTTTGCCGACGTGCGTTCGGTGATGGCCGATGCCGGCACCGCCCTCCTGGGCATTGGCGTGGGCTCGGGCCGCTCCCGGGCCAGCGAAGCCGCCCAGGCCGCCATGAGTAGCCCCCTGCTGGAATCGGCCCGCATCGACGGCGCCAAAGGCTGTGTGATCAACATCAGCGGTGGCAGAGACATGACCCTCGAGGACATGACCACCGCCTCCGAGGTGATCTACGACGTGGTGGATCCCGACGCCAACATCATTGTGGGCGCCGTGATCGACGAAAAACTCGAGGGCGAGATCCACGTCACCGTGATTGCCACCGGCTTTGAAAGCGGCACCCCCTACCGCAACGAGCGCAAGGGCATGACCTTCACCAACACCTTTGCCCAACTGGCCGAGGAGCGGGGCGCCAAGATCCCCCCCTTCCTGCTCAACCGTCAGAACAAGGCTGCTGAGTAGGTAAGGCCAGCTGGGGCGGCCCCCTTGAGGGTGGGGCCTACCAACGTTTTGAAGAGGGTGACCCGGAATCCACGCCTGCCTTGAGCATCCCGTGTGGCTGCTACCTTCCGGTCCTGACCAGATTTAGGCGTCAGGGCCGCGTGGGTCCGAGTCGAGTGGATGCTAGCAATGGCTTCCCCCGATGCTGCTGGTCGTGCCCCTGCGCCCCGCTGATCTCGCCAGCCGCAAACAGGCGGGCCTGCCGATCAGTGTGCTGACGGCCTGGGATGCCATCTCAGCCGCAGTGGTGACCGAAGCCGGCGCCGACGCCGTCCTGGTGGGCGACTCCCTGGCCATGGTGGTGTTGGGCCATAGCACCACCCTGCCGGTCACCCTCGACGAGATGCTGCACCACTGCCGGGCCGCCGCCCGGGGCATGGCTGCGGCAGCCCAGGCCCAGCAGCCCCTGTTGATCTGCGATCTCCCGTTCCTCTCCTACCAATGCAGCCCGGATGAGGCCGTGGCCGCGGCCGGCCGGGTGCTCAAGGAAACCCCCGCGGCAGCGGTGAAGCTCGAGGGGGCCGAGCCCGAAACCCTTGCCGTGATCGATCGCCTGGTGCGCAGCGGCATCCCGGTCATGGGTCACATCGGCCTGACCCCCCAATCCGTCCACCAACTGGGCTACCGCCGCCAGGGCAACACCACCGCCAGCCAGGAATCCCTCAAACGCCAGGCCTTGGCCCTCGAGCAGGCCGGTTGCTTTGCGGTGGTGCTCGAGCACATCCCCAGCGAGCTGGCCGGGGAACTGCAGCAACGCCTAGCCATCCCGGTGATCGGCATTGGGGCTGGCGAACGCTGTGACGGCCAGGTGCGCGTCACCGCCGACCTCCTCGGCCTGACGAGCCGCCAACCCCCGTTCAGCCCGCCCTTGATCCAAGGGCGGGCCCTAGGGGCGGAAGCCCTGCGCGGCTGGATTGCGGGGCTTGGCCATCCAAGTGCTCCTGCCACCAAGCCAGCAGCTCCCGCAGCACCCCATTGCTAACGGCCAAACCAGCCGGATCGCTCAACCGCCAGCGCGGGCCTTCAACCACCAGCCAGCCAGCCTCCAGGGGGGCGGCCAGCCGCAGACGCAGCTGGGCCAGCTGCCTTGCCACCTCCTGGGGGGGCCAGCCCTGCTGGGCCAGCAACGACTCCATCGCCACCCCCTCGCGGCGCCTGAGCCCCACCATGAGCCGCTCATCGAGGGGGAGCCCCCTGGGCGGGGTTCGTGCTGGGGCCTCAGCGCGGCGGCCATCGATACCAGCTTCCCCCAGCTCCTGGGCGAGCCAGGCGGCGTAGGTCTCCCGGGTGCGGGGCCTCGCCACCCGTTCGCCCCATGGGGACCCGGTGGCCCCCATGCCAAAGCCCCACCAGCCGGCGCCACTCCAGTAGACGCGGTTGTGGCGGGAGGCGTGGCCTGGCTTGGCGAAGTTGGAGATTTCGTAGTGGCCATAGCCGGCCGCGGCCAGGGCGCTCCAGGTGAGCTCCATCAGGTCTGCCCCCTGGTCTGGATCCGGCAGGGCGAGGGCCCCCTGCTCCTGGCGCCACTCAAAGACGGTGCCCGGTTCGATGCTCAGGTCGTAGACCGACAGATGGGGGGGCTGGAGGCCAATCGCCTGCTGGAGCTGCTGAGCCCAGCCCTCCAGGCCCGCCCCCACCGCCTGCGGCACCCCCTGGATCAAATCCAAGCTCCAACTGGCCAGCCGCCCATTCAGGCAGGCCTCCGATAGCCAGCGCGCCGCCTCCACCACATCGGCGCCCCGGTGGCGCCGTCCGAGGTCCGAGAGAACCTGGTCGTCGAAACTCTGGCCGCCAAGACTCACCCGGTTGATCCCCCCCGCCAGATAGCCGCCCAGCCGCTGCTGGTCAAAGCTGGCCGGATCCAGTTCCAGGGTGACCTCCGCCCCGGGGGCCAGGCCAAACCTGGATCGCAGGGCCCGCACCAGATCGCCAATCTGGGCCGGCGTGAGCAGGGATGGGGTGCCGCCCCCGAAATAGACCGTGGAGAGCGGAGGCCCCAGGGGAGCGGTTGCAATCTCTTGGTGCAGCAGCTTGAGGTAGGCGGCGATCGAACTTGCGCCAGGGGCAGGGGCCTCGCCCCTGGCCAGGTCTCCCAAGGGCACCACGGGGAAGTCGCAATAAAAACAGCGCCGGTGGCAGAAGGGCAAATGCAGATAAGCGCTGCGGGGCGGATATCCAGGCGGGCGAAATGGACCGAAATCAGGCATGCTTCGGCCTTGTCTGTCGGGACGTCACACACCACAGGAATGTTGGACTCGCTCATCCTGATCCTGTTCATGATCTCCGGGGCCGCCGCTGGCTGGCTGGGGGTCGACCTCCTGCCGGAGCAGCAGTTGATCCGGATTCCCAACCTCGAGCAGCTCACCTGGATCCTCGCGGCCGTGGGGGCTGCGGCGGGCCTGGTGGCCGGGCTGGTCTTTGGCTACCTGCGCAAAACCCTGATGCAGCAGGTGCGCAGCATGCCCACCGACCTGCTGGTGAGCCGGGCCGTGGGGCTCATCCTGGGGCTGCTGGTGGCCAACTTGCTGTTGGCGCCGATCCTGCTGTTGCCCCTGCCCTGGGAGGTGGTGTTCGTCAAACCCCTTGCGGCCGTAGTGAGCAATGTGTTTTTTGGGGTGTCGGGCTACAACCTGGCCGAGGTGCACGGACGCACCCTGCTGCGCCTGTTCAATCCCACCAGCACCGAAGCCCTGCTTGTGGCGGAAGGGGTGTTGCTCCCAGCCAGCGCCAAGATCCTCGACACCAGCGTGATCATCGATGGCCGCATCCGGGGCCTGCTCGATTCCGGCCTGCTGGAGGGCCAGGTGATCGTGGCCCAGAGCGTGATCGATGAATTGCAGGCCCTGGCCGATTCCAGCAATGCGGAAAAGCGGGGCCGGGGTCGCCGGGGCCTGAAGCTCCTCAGTGAACTCCGGGAGCAGTACGGCCGCCGCCTGGTGGTCAACACCACCCGCTACCAGGGGAAGGGCGTCGACGACAAACTGCTTGAGCTCACCGCCGACACCGGCGGCACCCTGCTCACCGCCGATTACAACCTGGCCAAGGTGGCCGAGGTGAAAGCGCTCAAGGTGCTCAACCTGAGCGAGTTGGTGATCGCCCTGCGCCCCGAGGTGCAGCCCGGCGACGAACTGCCCATCAAGATTGCCCGCGACGGCAAGGAAGCCGACCAGGGCGTGGGCTATCTCGACGACGGCACCATGGTGGTGGTGGAAGGGGCCCGGGGCCGCATCGGCGAACGGCTGCCGGTGGTGGTCACCGGAGCCATGCAAAACCCCACGGGCCGCATCGTGTTTGCCCGCACCGACTCCAGCCAAACCCCTGCCGAAAGCACCGCATCAGCGGTGCCTGGGCCCACCACCACCAAGCGCAAGGCCAAGCCCAAAGCGGTCCCACCCAAGCCGGAGGCCGGCAGCCCCAGCTAGGCTCCGCTCACATGCCAGTTGTGGTGCGCGGATGACGGCGTCAGCTCCCTATTACGGAGATTCGGGAGTGATGCGCACTCCCCCGCCCGACCTGCCGAGCCTGCTGCTCAAAGAACGGATCGTCTACCTGGGCTTGCCCCTGTTCAGCGACGACGATTCCAAGCGTCAGCTGGGCATCGACGTGACCGAATTGATCATTGCCCAACTCCTGTATCTGGAGTTCGACAACCCCGACAAGCCGATCTTTTTCTATATCAACTCCACGGGCACCAGCTGGTACTCCGGCGATGCCATCGGTTTTGAAACCGAAGCCTTCGCCATCTGCGACACCCTCAGCTACGTGAAGCCCCCGGTGCACACCATTTGCATCGGCCAAGCCATGGGAACCGCCGCGATGATCCTCTCCGCCGGCACCAAGGGCCAGAGGGCTGCCCTGCCCCACGCCTCAATCGTGCTGCACCAACCCCGCAGTGGCGCCCGGGGCCAGGCCACCGACATCCAGATCAGGGCCCAGGAGGTGCTGCACAACAAGCGCACCATGCTCGGGATGCTGGCCGACAACACGGGCAAAAGCGTGGAGCAGCTCTCCAAGGATTCCGACCGGATGACCTACCTCACCGCCGAAGAGGCCAAGGAGTACGGCCTGATCGACCGGGTGCTCACCAGCCAGAAGGAGCTCCCCACCGGACTGCCTGTCCCCACCGGAATGAGCCCTGGGATAACCCCTGGCAACCCGGGAATCAGCTAGCAGGGCATCAGAACAAGCCTGGGAACCTCCCTCGGCTCCCCCGCATCACTCTTTTTTCACAGCTTCCAACCGCACCCTTCTTCAGCCATGCCCATCGGCACCCCCAGCGTTCCATACCGCCTCCCTGGCAGCCAGTACGAGCGCTGGGTTGACATCTACACCCGCCTGGGCGTGGAACGGATCCTCTTCCTGGGCCAGGAAGTGAACGATGCGATTGCCAACAGCCTGGTGGCCCAGATGCTCTACCTCGACTCCGAGGACAGCTCCAAGCCGATCTATCTGTACATCAACTCCCCCGGGGGCTCGGTGACGGCTGGCCTGGCGATCTTCGACACCATGCAATACGTCAAATCCGACGTGGTGACGATCTGTGTGGGCCTGGCTGCCTCGATGGGAGCCTTCCTGTTGGCGGCTGGCACCAAGGGCAAACGTCTGGCCCTGCCCCACAGCCGGATCATGATCCACCAGCCCCTGGGCGGCACCAGCCAGCGCCAGGCCTCCGACATCGAAATCGAGGCGCGGGAAATCCTGCGCATTAAGGACATGCTCAACCAGAGCCTGGCTGACATGTGCAGCCAAACCCTGGAGAAGGTCACCAAGGACACCGACCGCGACTACTTCCTCAGCGCCGCAGAAGCCATGGAGTACGGCCTGATTGATCGCGTCATCTCCCACCCGACCGAGGCTTAACGGCCAATCCGTAAACTTGCTGTTTGCTTCGTTCGCGACAGCCCTGATGGCCAAGCTCTATTACGACACCGACGCCGATCTCAGCCTGCTGAACGGGAAGACGGTGTCCATCATTGGCTACGGCAGCCAAGGCCATGCCCACGCGCTCAACCTCAAAGACAGCGGGGTGAACGTCTTGGTGGGCCTCTACGAAGGCAGCCGCTCCGCCGAAAAAGCCAAGGCCGATGGCCTGGAAGTGCTGAGCGTGGCCGATGCCTGCGCCAAGGCCGATTGGATCATGGTGCTCCTGCCCGATGAATTCCAGAAGGCTGTTTACGACGCAGAGATTGCTCCCCACCTCAGCGCTGGCAAGGTACTGAGCTTTGCCCACGGCTTCAACATCCGCTTCGAGCTGATCAAGCCCCCCAGCGATGTGGACGTGGTGATGATCGCCCCCAAGGGCCCCGGCCACACCGTGCGCTGGGAATACCAAAACGGCATGGGCGTTCCCGCCCTGTTTGCCATCCATCAGGACGCCAGCGGCAAGGCCCGGGAACTGGCCATGGCCTACGCCAAGGGCATTGGGGGCACCCGCGCCGGCATCCTGGAGACCAACTTCAAGGAAGAAACCGAAACCGACCTGTTCGGCGAGCAGGCCGTGTTGTGCGGCGGCCTCTCCGAGCTGGTGAAAGCTGGCTTTGAAACCCTGGTGGAAGCGGGCTACCAACCCGAGCTGGCCTACTTCGAGTGCCTGCACGAAGTGAAGCTGATCGTGGATCTGATGGTGAAGGGCGGCCTCACCGCCATGCGGGATTCGATCTCCAACACCGCTGAATACGGCGATTATGTGAGCGGCCCCCGCCTGATCACAGCCGAAACCAAGGCTGAGATGAAGCGCATCCTGGCCGACATCCAGGACGGCACCTTCGCCCGCAACTTCGTGGCCGAATGTGATGCCGGCAAGCCTGAGATGCAGAAAGTCCGCGAGCGGGACGCCCAGCACCCGATCGAACAGGTGGGCACGGGCTTGCGCTCCATGTTCAGCTGGCTGAAAACCGCCTGATCCAAGAACACCCCGTCTTGTCGGGCTGGCTGCTCGTAGCCCTGGCCTGTGGCGTGGATCGCCTCGTTGGCGATCCACGCTGGTGCCTCCACCCCGTGGTGGTGATGGGCTGGTTGATCAGCAGGCTGCGCCAAGTGGTGGAGACCTTGGCCGGCGATCGCCCCTGGGCCCTGCGCCTCGGCGGCGGCGCCATCACCCTCCTGCTAGTGGTTTGCAGCGCAGGAACTGGCTGGGGTCTCGAACACCTGGCGATGGCGAGCCGGGGCCCACTGCAGCTGATCGCCTGGTTGGTTCTCTTGATCGCCCTGGCCAGCGCCCTGGCTGGCAAAAGCCTGGAGCAGGGGGTGCAGGCCGTACTCGATCATCTCGATGATCTTCCCGAAGCAAGGCGCAAGCTGGGCTGGATCGTGGGGCGCGATACGGCCGATCTGGATCGCAGCGCCATTCTCCGGGCCCTGGCCGAAACCGCCAGTGAAAATGGCGTTGACGGCCTCTTTGCACCCCTCTTTTGGATGCTGATGGGCGCTGGGCTTTGGGCCCTTAACCCAGCCTGGCCTGGGCCCCTCAGCCTGGCCTGGGCTTTCAAGGCAGCCAGCACCCTGGATTCCATGCTGGGTTACCGCCGCGGCAAGCTCGCATGGCTTGGCACAGCAGGCGCCAGGTTGGACGACTTGCTCGTGTGGCTGCCCTGCCGGCTGGTGGCCCTCACCCTGCCGCTGACCTCAAGCCAAAGCCTGGGGAAGGCCCTCGCGAGGTGTGGACCAACCCTGCGCAAAGCACTGCAGGAAGGGGCTGCGGATCCATCCCCCAATGCGGGGGTTTCCCAGGCGGCCTATGCCCTGGTGGGCCAGGTGCAACTCGGTGGGGCCAATCGCTATGGGGGCCAGATCAAAGTCAAGCCGATCCTCGGGGCGGGCCAGCCCCCCCCCGATGTGGCGGCCATTGGCGAGCTCCTGGCCATGGGCCAAAGGCTGGAGCAGATCTGGCTTGTTGGCGCAGCCCTGCTGCTGGCGGTGGGGGCCCTCACGACGGCTGCCGTGGCCCCTTTCATCACGAAAACTCTCAGCTGATGGCCGCAGCGCGAAAGACTCCCGATGCTGGAGGGGAGGGTGCACAGACCATGCCAATTCGCGAACTCCTTGAAGAAGCTCTGCAGGAGCCCAATATCGGCATCACCAGCTGCTTCCGTTGGCACGCCACCCCCGTGGGGATTGCTGCTGTTTGGAATTCGGGCGTTGCCCCCACAGCCCCTCCCTTTGACGACGCCCTCAAGGAAGGCCTCCAGGTGGGGCTTGATCTCAGCCGAGAAGAGCGGGAGTTTCACCAGCTGAAGTCGGGGCTGGTGCTGCTGTTTCACTCCTAGAGGGCGCTGGATCGAAAGCACCGAACACCAAATTCCATTCATGCAGGCTCCAGCGCACACAACCCCTCTGGATCAGGGGGTCGGTGCTGATGAGACGTTGGGCCTCAGCCCAATCCAGGGCCCAAAACAGCAACATGCCCCCGGCTCCATCGCCATTGAGGCCCTTGCAATCGGCCCAATAGCCGCTACGGGGCTGGTGACCAGCCAATGCCAGGTTTTGCAACCAAGCCAAGTGCTCTGGGATCACCGCATCGAACTGGGGCTTGGCCACAATCCCCTCTTCCAACTTGACAAACCAGGGCATGGGAGCAAGCTGCGCAGTGACCGGGCTGGTGCCCTGGGAGGAGAATGATCACAAAGCCCAAGCCGCCCGAAATCAACCACCCCTAAGAAGGACTACGCCAGAGCAGGAAGGGACTGGGAGGCTTAGCAGTAGAGCATAATTACAGAGTCTGATCTAAGGCAGAAGCGTGCCAAGCCAATCAAAAGCTGAAAGCAAGCTAGATATTGGAGCAGGAAGCCCCCGACGAATCTCTGTAACGCTGTCGTACGCGGCCTTTAAGGCCCTTGGTGAGCGCAGCCTCAAGGAGGGCCGCTCGGTCAGCAACCTCGCAGCCTTTTTAATTGAAAACGGATTGTCCGGCAATACAACTGGCCAGTAACCCCCAGGCCCTATGCCCGGTCAGTTGAAAGACAAACCGCTAGGGAAAGCCAGGTTTCCTAAGGATCCTGATCGACCCGGAAGGACAACTCGGCCCCTTGGGCAACCAAAGTAGAAGCGATTTCCGTGATTGAAAGCCCCGTTCTCAAGCTGATCTGCTGGAGCCGATAAAGCACCTCCTCAGACACCTCAAGATCAATGCGCTTGGGAAACTTTTCGGGATCCAGCTGACGTGGACCCCAGAAACTGAACCAGTTCTTATGAGAGCTTCCCTACCGGCCAGAATTGGCCAGGAGAAGCCCCATGAAAATCAAACGCCACAACCCAGAGCAGATCATCCGCAAGTTGCGCACTGCTGAGCAACTGCTTAACCAAGG
>CAMDEM010000019.1 GCA_945896675.1 Cyanobium sp. NIES-981 | reverse complement strand
CTTGGACGGTGTCAGTGCCATCGCTGGCTAGTTGTTCTGTGACCACATCACCAGCGTTATCAACGAGATAGGTGTCATCACCTGAACCTCCGGCCATGGTGTCTGCCCCACCGCCACCATCAAGGGTGTTGTTGGCTGCGTTGCCAGTGATCGTGTTATTGGCACTGTTGCCGATGCCATTGATTGCAGTGGTGCCAGTGAGGATCAAGTTTTCAAGATTTGATCCGAGGGTGTAGGAGATGGCGGCCTGGACGGTGTCGGTGCCATCGCCGGCTAGTTCTGTGACCAGATCAGCGGCGTTATCAACGAGATAGGTGTCATCACCTGAACCTCCGGCCATGGTGTCTGCCCCACCGCCACCATCAAGGGTGTTGTTGGCTGCGTTGCCAGTGATCGTGTTATTGGCACTGTTTCCGGAGCCATTGATTGCAGTGGTGCCAGTGAGGATCAAGTTTTCAAGATTTGATCCGAGGGTGTAGGAGATGGCGGCCTGGACGGTGTCAGTGCCATCGTTAGCTAGTTCTGTGACCAGATCAGCGGCGTTATCAACGAGATAGGTGTCATCACCTGAACCGCCGGCCATGGTGTCTGCCCCACCGCCACCATCAAGGGTGTTGTTGGCTGCGTTGCCAGTGATCGTGTTATTGGCACTGTTTCCGGAGCCATTGATGGCAGTTGTGCCAGTGAGGATCAAGTTTTCAAGATTTGATCCGAGGGTGTAGGAGATGGCGGCTTGGACGGTGTCAGTGCCATCGCTGGCTAGTTGTTCTGTGACCACATCACCAGCGTTATCAACGAGATAGGTGTCATCACCTGAACCTCCGGCCATGGTGTCTGCCCCACCGCCACCATCAAGGGTGTCGTTGCCAGCCTTGCCGAAGATTTGATCGCTGCCACTGGTTCCGGTAAACCCATTGGCCGAGGGAATGCCGGCCTGTAGCGGGGTAGAGCCGCTGTAGGCCTCACCCTGAAGCAAGGTGCTCTGGCCACCCAGGTTGAGGGTGAAGGCTGAGAGATCAACAGTTCCCCCAATCCCGTCGACGTTCAGGGCCGCTGACCAGCCGGAACGGGAGCCGGCCAGGTTGAGGCCGGCTCCGGCGGTTCGCAGGCCGCTCGCAGGGCCGCTCGCAGAAGCCCAGTTGTAAACGGCAACAGCGTTCTTCGCGAAGCCGCCCTCGACGGTGACCCCGTTGAAGGTGATCGTGCCCATCACAGGACCGTCGCCCTTCCAAACCTGGCCGAGATCGGTGCCCGGATCGTTACCTTCCAGCTGGAGCTTGGTAGCCCCCTGCAGCTGGAAGCCATAGAAGGACGATGTGCTGCTAGGAGCAGCGCTGCCACTCAGTGGCGCTCCCTTCACCGTGACATTGGTGAAGCTCGCGTCGCCATCAAAGCCAAACGCCATCACACCGACATAACCATTCGCTCCAGGGGCTCCACCGCCGGCGGTGGCTGCGCTCTGGTCGATCACGGTGTTCTGCACCGTGAGACTGCCCAAGCTGGAGTCGGGATTGTTCAGGCCTATCACCAAGCCAGCGTTGCTCTTATTGGAGAAGGCGGAGTTACGGATCACCAGGCCACCCACATTGGCCACGCTGGTGGTGCTGGAGCCATCCACGCTGATGCCTTCGGTGCCACCGCTGAAGGCCAGGCCATCCACTGTGACCGTGCCTGTAATGGTGCCGCTGAGCACCAGGCCGCGGGTCGATGGAGAGTTGAGCACCACATCGGGGCCAGGCGTGGCGGGGTCATTGACACCCACCAAGCTGATGGCCTTGGTGATCGTGATCGGCACACCATTGGTGTAGGTGCCAGCCGCAATGTTGATGAAGTCGCCATCAACAGATGCATTAATGGCAGCCTGGAGATCGCTGTAAAGACCCACTTGGCTGCCACCGCGCTGCAGCTGGAAGGGCAACGCTTGGACAGCAACGGTGCGTGTGTCGCTCAGTGGGCCGTCGCTCACCGACACGTTGACCGTGAGGGACTGGGGGCTAGAGCCAGTAAACGTACGGGCTTGCGCAAGGCTTAGCTGGCCGGAGCCATTGAGCGCCAGGCCGCTAGGGGTAGGCGTTGAACCCTGGCTCAAGACCAGGTTCAGGGAATCGATATCCGTAGCCGAAAGACCAGTGATGTTCGCCCCGGCAACACCACCCCATACCTGCAGGCCGGTTGGGATGGCATTGAACTGGGGAGCATCATTGACAGGCGTCACATCCAGGAGCACCTGGGTGGGGGAGCCAACGTTGCCGGAGGCATCGATCGGCGCAACGCTGAAGCTGCGGTCTTGATCGTTATTGGCGGCAGGCACATAACGCAGCGAACCGGCAGTGATCTCGCTGATGCTGAATTGCTGGTTAAGCGCAACAGCCTGCCAGCTCGGGCTCCCTTGAGAAGCCACGTTGCGCTGCAACTGGCCATCGGAAGGCAAGGACGTGATCCGCAGGGCAGAAAGGGTTTCGTTCCAGGTCCCAAAAGCTGCCAGCGGGATCACAACAGCTGAATCCTCCAGATAGATGACCCCGGCGGTGGTACCGAAGGGGACCACCGTTGGAGCAATTGCTGCCTCCGCCCTGACTTCCATGCCGCTCTGGAGTTTGAAAGTTACAAAATCGTCGTCTAAGCTTATCATTTTAGCTTGAGTCGGACTGATTTTATTGCCACTAAAAATCAGGCTGAAGAGTTCTCCCTCGTCTCCTTGAGTGTCTATATTGTTGAGTCTGCTATCCAGGTAGTGTCCAAGCTCCTCTGTCAGGACAGAAAGAATCTGACTTCTTGTTGTTGTCGAAAACCAATCTGAATTTAGGTAAATGGTTTGTGTGGTGGACGCCCATCCACCGATTGCCCCACCCATTCCTGATCCGCTGAGTAGCTCCACTCTTGGCAAATCAGACCAGTCACCCGCTACCAGCCTTCTATTGATGTCTTGGAGAGACGAAGGGACCGTCTTCAGCTCAAGCGCCAGTGACGCCGCATCTACAAGTGCACCAGAAACCGCCCAGCGCTGCAACTGGGTCCGCCAATCATTGAGGCAACCCATGAGAAGGGCTTGCAGTTGTTCCTGGGACATGGTCGTACTGGTTCCGCTGTAAGTAATTTCCCGGCGATGGCCAGGTCCTCTGCAACTTGCTCAACTGAGCTAAAGACAAGCCAGGACCATGCTACCTGATCCTCTCTCTAATTTATTCCTTCTGGTCTACAACGGCTTGCCTTGGAAAATGGCTCAAATCAACTGCGCTGCAGTGGTATTGGACTTCGCGATTTGCTGCACTCTGCATCGCCAAATTGGGCTGTTGTGGTATTTCAGCCCCCCGTCTCTTCGGCGTGCCACTGGTTTTGGCTCTTGGCATCAATTTATGGCTTAGCTAACTTTTGACCTCCTCTTCCTCAAGGCAGGGCCTTTTGAGTTCTGTTTTAAAAGGCCTTCGCCCGGATGGCGCGACTACCTTTTCTTGTGCAGCAACCGCTCTTGAGCATTGGCCTCCGAGTCCGCCATCACGCATGCTGCTGGATCTCTGCTCTGCAGGTGCCTGCTCCGACCTTCTGCACCAGCAAGCAGTTCCAAGGCTCGCCCAAAATTTTTATTGGGCATGTGCAGGTCTGCCTGTTGGACGCCACCCAGGAGGAGTGGTTGGCAAGCAGGGGCCTTGAGCATCTGGTGCTGTAATCAGTGCCTGCTCTAAACGGTTGTCACTTGCTTCTGGGAATTGACCTCCTGTGCCTGGAGGTGATCCAGCAGGCGTTCGAGTTCCTCTGAGCGCAGTTCTCTGTCCCGATCCCAATTCATTGGGGATGTCAGGTGTATCGCCTGGTTCTGGTCATGGTCCATTGGGTCGCTTACGACTTGGATCAACGATGACCAGGCATGCCAGCCATTTGTTGGTACCACTAGTACTTGGATGGGGAAGACTTCCTAAAGATCCTCGGGCGGAGTTGTAGTTGCCTGCATGGACCCACTGGCATCCCTGGGAGTCCTGGGGGTGTTCAGATGGGTGCAGCCGAGTAGCGCTGCTCGCTGTTGGAGCGCTGAGGAGAGTTGTTGTGGTCGGTAGTTGCCAAGACCAGCGGTAGGGTTCGTATCAGCACATATCGAATGGTCCTGACGCCTTTTACTCCAAACGAAACCCTGTAATTGAGCGTGGGAACTACGTTTTGGAGGATTGGCCCCTTGGGCGAATTCCTCGATATGTTCCTCCAATACTCCATTGGTACTTCCTGGGGGGGGGATGGGAACCCACCTGGAACCCATATCCCAGTCACAGTCTTGATTTCAGAAGGTTTTGGGAAGTCTTGAGAGCTTGAGAGCTCCTGAACCTTATTTAAAACGGAGAGGGAGGGATTCGAACCCTCGACAGAAGTTGCCTCCTGTAACTCCTTAGCAGGGAGCCGCTTTCAACCACTCAGCCACCTCTCCAGGGGGCTTGATGAGCTTATCAGTGCGCCCCTGGCGATTCGTCCTCGGCGTGGAGCCTGGGCAGCCTGTGCTTGAAACCGCAGAGGATTTCCCAGGGGATGGTTTGGCAGCGTTCGCTCCAGTGGCCTGGGGTGATTTCGTCGTCTCCGTTAGGGCCTAGCAGGGTCACCACCGAGCCCAGTTCGAGGCTGGAACAGTCGGTGGCATCCAGCACGAGTTGGTCCATGGTGATCGCCCCCACCTGGGGTAGGCGTTGGCCGTTGAATAGCACCTCCATCTGGTTGGAGAGCTGGCGGGGCACGCCATCGGCGTAGCCGATGCCAAGCACGGCAAGGCGACTGGGCCGTTTCGTGCGGAAGCTGTGGCCGTAGCTCACCCCCACCCCTGTGGGGACATCCCGGATCAGGCTGACCCTGGCCAGGAGGCGCATGGCGCTCTGCAGGGGGGTGACCCCCTGGAGATGGGCTGCCGGGCAATGGCCGTAGAGGGCCAGGCCCACCCGAACCATGTCGTAGTGCAGTTGGGGGCTGCGCAGGGCGCCGGCGGAGTTGGCCAGGTGCCGGCACCCCGGGACCTGGTTTTGCTGCTCCAGGGCTTGCAGGACGCGGTCAAAGCGGTCTTGCTGTTGGGCGGTTAGGCCATCGTCGGCATGGGGGGGCGCATCGGCGCAGGCCAGGTGGGAGTACACCCCTGCCAGGTGCACCGCATCGAGATCCCGAATCGCGGCCACCAGCCTGGGGCCGTCCTGCCAATCGGCCCCGAGGCGGGCCATGCCCGTATCGAGTTTGAGCTGGAGGGCGAAGCCGCGACCGCTGCCGCTGGCGAGGTTTTGGCAGAGCAGGGCCTCGCGCATGCCGCTAATGGTGGGCATCAGCTCCCAGGCCAGGCAGCTGCGCAGCTCTTCGGCGGTGGTGAGGTTGCCTAGCACCAGGATGGGGGCCTGAATCCCGGCCTGGCGGAGCTCGAGGCCCTCGGCCAGGGTGGCAACGCCAAAACAGCTGGCCCCGCCAACTTGGGCGGCTTTGGCGATGGGCACGGCGCCATGGCCGTAGCCATCGGCCTTGACCACCGCCATCAGGTTGGTGGTGGGCTCAAGGCACCGCCTGAGGCTGCGGGCATTGGCCGTAATGGCCCCCGGATCGACATCCACCCAGGCCCGTTGGCGCTCAAGTCCTTCGGCGGCGGCAAAAGCCTGGGGCTGAAACGGTGGCGTGGTGGCCTGCGTCACCAAAACAAACCAAGATCCCGCCTAGCATGGCGCTTACTACGGGTTCTGGCATGAGCCACGTTCTCGTTCTGAATGCCTCCTACGAGCCGCTGAATATCACCTCCTGGCGCCGCGCCATGGTGATGTTGCTGAAGGGGAAGGCGGAAGGTCTCGAACATGACCCAACCCACGTGCTTCGGGAGAATTATCTCCTGCCTACGGTGATTCGTTTGCGTCAGTTCGTGCGGGTGCCCTACCGACAGCTCCCCCTCACCCGGCGCAACCTGTTCCAGCGGGATGGCCATCGCTGCCAGTACTGCGGCTACGGCGGCAGTCAGCTGTCCGTCGACCATGTGATGCCCCGCAGCCGCGGCGGTGGCGATACCTGGGACAACGTCACAACGGCTTGTTTGCCCTGCAACGTGCGCAAGGGAAACCGCACCCCCCGGGAAGCGGGCATGGCCTTAGCCCGTAAACCCCATCGGCCCTTCAGTGGCCTCATTTTCGAAGCGAACCGCCAGATCCACGCGGGCCGCAATTTGGAATGGGCCAAATATGTGATCGGCACCTAGCTGGCGATCTCCTTGGCTAGCTCCTCGAGCTGGCGGCTTTGATCGGCGGCAATGCAGGCGCCAATCACATCCTGGAGCTGGCCATTGAGCACGGGCTCGAGCGAGAAGTTCTTGCCCAAGCGATGGTCGGTGGTGCGGCTGTCTTTGTAGTTGTAGGTGCGTATTTTTTCGCTGCGATCGCCGCTGCCCACCTGCGCCAGCCTGACGGAGCGTTCCTGGGCATTGGCTTCCGCCAGTTTGCGTTCGTAGAGCTTGGCCCGCAGGATTTCCATGGCCCGCTCCCGGTTTTGGAGCTGGGAGCGTTCTTGGGTGCAAAACACCCGAATCCCCGTGGGCTTGTGGATCAGGTCCACAGCGGTTTCCACCTTGTTCACGTTCTGGCCACCGGCACCGCCGGAGCGGGCGGTGCTCATTTCGATTTCGGTGGGATCAATCTGCACTTCCACCGGATCGGCCTCCGGCATCACGGCCACCGTTGCCGTGGAGGTGTGCACCCGGCCCTGGGATTCGGTGGCGGGTACCCGCTGTACCCGATGCACCCCGGCCTCGAACTTCAGCTGGCTGAAGACGCCTTCGCCCTTGATGGCCAAAATTAATTCCTTGTAGCCCCCCAGTTCGGCCTCAGAAGCACTCACCGGCTCCACCTTCCAGCCAATGGTTTGGGCATAGCGCTCATACATCCGGGCCAGATCGCCCGCCCAGATGGCCGCTTCATCGCCGCCAGCGCCGGCGCGGATTTCGAGCATCACACTGCGCTCATCGCGGGGATCCCTGGGCAGGAGGGCCACCGTGAGCTTTTGGCGCAGGGCTCCGATGGCCTCGGCGAGGCTCGCCAGCTCCTCATTGGCGAGCTCTTCCATGGCTGGATCGCCCCGGTGCTCCTTGAGCAGGGCCCGGGCTTCGCTTTCTTCCTGTTCCAGCTTTTGAAGTTGCTGGTGATTCAGCACCAAGGGCTCCAGGCGGGAGCGTTCCCTGGCGATGGTCTGCAATTGGCTGGGATTGGCAGCAACGGCTGGATCGGCAAGCTGCCGTTCCAGGGTTTCAAAGGTGCGCCGGGCTGTTTCCAGACGATCGTGCAGCAGGGCGAGATCCATCAAGCGGGTGATTGGGAGTCGTTCAACAGACCTTTAAAAAAACAAAAGGCCGGAGACAAAGCAAAAAGCCGGATGCTGGTGAGCACCCGGCCATGGCAATGGGTTGGGCTCTGGAGCGCCCAGGTCCAATTCAAGCGCTGGCTTCTGCGGGGGCTTCCGGGGAAGCAGCAGCCTCGTCGGCGTCAGCTTTCTTGGGTTCGGCGGCGGGCTCTGCTGTGGCCATGCCGTACTTGCGCATGAAGCGGTCCACCCGGCCCTCGGTGTCGAGGATTTTTTGGGTTCCTGTGTAGAAGGGGTGATTCCCACTCCAAACATCAACGTTGAGTTCGGGGGAGGTGGAGCCGGTGGTCATGACCACCTCTCCGTTGCAGATCACCTTGGCGTCGGGGTACCAGGTGGGATGGATGTCGGCCTTGGGCATGGCTTAAAGGTGCTGCGGAACAGCTGCGAAAACAGGACGATGAGCGAAAAAGCGGGACAACCCGAATTAGCGCTTGGAGAACTGGGGTGCTTTACGGGCTTTCTTCAGGCCGTACTTACGACGCTCCTTGGCGCGGGGATCGCGGCTGAGGTGGCCTTCGGTTTTGAGCGGCTTGCGGTTGTCGGGGGACAGATCGCACAGGGCCCGGGCCGCACCTTGCTTGATGGCGTCAGCTTGGCCGGTGAGGCCTCCACCACGCACGTTGACCAGGAGGTCGTACTCGCCAGCCAAACCCAGGGTTTGGAGGGGAGCCTTGACGGCAGCCAGGTAAACGGGGTTGTAGTTGAGGTAGTTATCGCCAGGGCGACCATTGATGGTCACGGTGCCGCTACCGGGCACCACGCGGACACGAGCAACCGCGGTCTTGCGACGACCAGTGCCCCAATAGACGACTTTGTTGGAAGTGCTCATTTGACGGCAGTGGCGGGATCGAGGGCGAGAACCTGGGGCTGCTGGGCGCCGTGGGGATGCTCAGTGCCTTTGTAGACCTTCAACTTGCGGAACAGTTGGCGGCCGAGTGCGTTGTGGGGAAGCATGCCTTTGATGGCCTTTTCCACAATGCGCTCGGGCAGGCGGGCCTGCAGGTGCTCGAAGGTTTCGGTCTTCATGCCGCCGGGGCGACCGGAGTGACGGCGGTACACCTTTTGGGTGTCCTTGTTGCCGCTCACCCGCACCTTGTCGGCGTTGATGATGACAACGAAATCACCGGTGTCGAGGTGGGGGGTGTAGCAGGGCTTGTTTTTGCCGCGCAGCACCTGGGCTACTTCGCTCGCCAGGCGACCGAGGGTTTGATTCTCAGCGTCCACCAGATACCACTGGCGTTCGAGGGAATCGATAGAGGGCGGGAGGGTCTTGTTCATGTCGCCTGATCAGGCACCGGCAGGCCGGATGGGAGAGGCCCATCGCAGCGGATGGGGCAGTACTAGCGACCTTAATGGTTGGCCTGTCGCCATCCTGCGGGCAGGAGGCGGAGGCGACCAGAAGGGTCGTCAGGTCAGCCTGGAGCTCGTGATGCCAGTGTCGGCAAGCCTTCTGGGGGCTTGCATGACGTCGGCGGATCGGCGAAATCCAGTTGATACCGCGGTTGGCAATCATACCAGGCGGCTTCAGGGAAAACCGCTTGGGGGTAGCCCACCCGCAGCAGGCAGAGCCCCTGGGGGGGTGCGGCTTCTTTGACCTCTTGGCGCCGTTGTTGCTGCCAGCGCTCGCGGAACGCATCCAGGCCCAGCCTGCCTTCGCCAACGCTCACCAATTGGCCCATGAGCAGGCGCACCATGCCGTAAAGAAAGCCGCTGGCCTGGATCTCCGTGGTGATCAGGTCGCCATGGCGCACCAGGCTCACCTCCTGAACCGTTGTGCGGGCATGGGAGCGCCGACTGCCGGCCTTTTGGAAGGCCGAGAAGTCGTGCTCGCCCACCAGCTCACCCAGGGCCGTTGCCATCGTCTGGTCATCGAGCAAGCAGTTGTAGCGGTGCCAGCTCCAGGGGGCCAGGAAGAGATTGGGGGTGCGGGAGTTGTACAGGGTGTAGCGGTACCGCCGGTAGCTGGCGCCGTAGCAGGCGTGCCAGTCGGGGGCGACAGCCGCCGCCGCCCGCACCCGAATGGTGCTTGGGAGCCGTCCATTGAGGGCCTTTGCCCAGCGCTGGGGAGGAATCGGGCCTGCGGCATCGAAGTGCACCACCTGGGCCGCCGCATGCACGCCCGTGTCCGTACGGCCCGCGGCAACGGTGTGCACCGGCCTGTGGGGATCGAGTTCGGCGATGGCCTGATCGAGGCGTTCTTGGACACTGGGGGCGTTGTCCTGCCGCTGCCAACCACAAAATGCCGACCCGTCGTATTGGAGGCACAGGGCAATCCGTTGCACCTCTAGGGCTGGGCTGGGCTGACTATCGGGAGATTGGCGCATAAAAAAACTGGTGCGCACAAAAAAACAAAGCCCATAAAAAAGCCGTGGTGAACCGAAGTTCACCGCGGCAAGGGAGACAAAGCTGGGCAGTGGATCAGACCAGCTCGATGATGGCCATTTCGGCATTATCACCACGACGGGGCACGGTGCGAATGATGCGGGTGTAACCGCCATTGCGCTCGCCGTAGCGCTCCTGGGCCCGGTCAAACAAGGCGTGAACCAATTGCTTGTCATAGATGTAGCCGATGGCCCGGCGGCGGGCAGAGAGGCTGCCGTCCTTGGCCAAGGTGATCATGCGCTCGGCTTCATCCCGGAGGGCTTTGGCGCGGGCCTTGGTCGTGGTCACCCGACCCTCGCGGATCAGCTGGGTGGTCAGACCACGCAGCATGGCCTTGCGTTGGTCGGCGGGGCGTCCCAGTTGGGGGACTCGGCACTGGTGTCTCATGGTCTTGTGTCTTTAGGGGGACGTGGCCGCCGATCAGCCGCTGGTGCGGCTTTGGGGCAGGGTGATACCGATGCGCTCGAGCGCTTCGATCACTTCGTCGGCTGATTTGGAGCCGAAGTTTTTGATCTCAAGGAGATCTTCATAGCTGAAGCCCATCAGGTCGGAAACCGAGTTGACCTGGGCGCGCTTCAGGCAGTTGTAGGCCCGCACGGAGAGGTTGAGCTCTTCGAGGGGGATTTGGGCCTCGGCCGAGGGTTCGGGCTCCAGACCAGGCTCCTCAACCATGGTGAGGCTGGCCAGGGGCTGGAACAGGGCAATCAGCTGGTTGGCGGATTGGGCCATGGCGTCGTCGGGGGTGACGCTGCCATTGGTTTCGATTTCCAGGCGAAGGCGCTCCCGGGCGGAACCGCCTTCGCCAACAGCGGTTTCATCCACCGTGTAGTTGACGCGCTTGACGGGCTTAAACACCGCATCGATCTGGAGGAGATCAATGGCACTGGTGTCTTCGCTGTGGCGATTGACGGGGCGATAGCCGACGCCGCGCTCCACGTGCACTTCCATCTCCAGGCTGTGGCCTTCGGCCACGGTGGCGATCAGCCGATCACCATCAATCACCTGCACCTGGGAGGAGAACTGCAGGTCAGCGGCGGTGACGGTCGCGGGACCATTCACCACCAGCCGGCCAATCTCCAGTTCGCGGTTGCGGCTGGTGACCGAAATTTGCTTGCAGTTGAGGAGGATATCGAGAACGTCCTCACGCACACCAGGCACGGTGGCGTACTCGTGGTTCACGCCAGAGATGCGAACGGCGGTGATGGCGCTGCCTTCCAGGCTGCCAATCAGGACACGACGCAGGGCATTGCCAAGGGTGGTGGCTTGGCCGCGATCGAGGGGGCCGATCAGGAAGACGCCAATTTGGGAGCGATCTTCGGCGACCTGGTGTTCGATCCGATCAATTTGATAGTGCAGCACGGTCTGAAGGGTCGAGAGAGAAGGGGCAGATTGAACCGACGAATCAGACGCGACGACGCTTCGAGCGGCGGCAGCCGTTGTGGGGCAGGGGGGTCACGTCCCGGATGAGGGTGATCTCCAGGCCAGCAACCTGTAGGGCGCGGATGGCCGTTTCACGGCCTGAGCCAGGGCCCCGAACCAGGACTTCGATCTGGCGCATGCCTTGCTCGATGGCCCGGCGGCCAGCGGCTTCGGCGGCGGTTTGGGCTGCGAAGGGAGTTCCCTTACGGGCACCCTTGAAACCACTGGCGCCGGCGGAGCTCCAGGAAATCACTTCACCGGCCGTATCGGTAATCGACACGATGGTGTTGTTGAACGTGCTTTGGATGTGGGCCACACCGTTGGGCACATTGCGTTTCGTTTTCTTGGCGCCGGATTTTTTGGCTGGCTTGGCCATGGTTTGGGGGCCTGCTGCTGCAGGAGGTGATCAGGGAACGGGAGGGAGTCGCTCTGGTGACGCCGGTTTCCAAATCGAGTCCCAGGGGGGGAGGTGATTGGAGGTTGGCGGCAGCGCGAGGGTGGGGCAAGGACGTAGGCGGGATCCGCTTACTTCTTCTTACCGGCCACGGTTTTGCGGGCACCACGGCGGGTGCGGGCATTGGTACGGGTGCGTTGACCGCGCACGGGGAGGCCCATGCGATGGCGACGACCGCGCACGCAGCCAATGTCCTGAAGGCGCTTCATGGCCATGCCTTCTTGGCGACGGAGGTCGCCTTCGAGGGTGAAGGTGTCAGCGGCACCCCGGAGCTTTTGGACATCAGCATCGCTGAGATCCTTCACCCGGATGTCAGGACTGACTCCGGACTTGGCCAGAATTTTCTGGGCACGGGTCAAGCCGATGCCATACACATAGGTGAGAGCGATCTCGACCCGCTTGTCGCGAGGGATATCGACGCCGGCAATCCGAGCCACGTGGGAAAACGTTTCAAAGTGAACAGTTGGAACTTGAAGCCTGCCCCCATGGTGGGGGCAGGGGGGCAGCTGCTCCCAGGCGGAGCGGCTAGGGCTGATCAGCCCTGGCGCTGCTTGTGCTTGGGGTTGGTGCAAATCACCATGACCCGGCCGTGGCGACGAATCACCCGGCACTTGTCGCACATTTTCTTAACCGAGGCACGCACCTTCATGGGCGTTGTGCTCTCCGAATTTTCAAACGAGCAACCTACCACATGGGTCAACCACCTTAGGAGCGGCGATCAATCGAGCAGGCTGCCGATCCGCTCGGCGATCTCCTCAACGGTGCCAGCCGCTTCCACGGATTCCAGCAGCCCTTTGTTGCGGTAGAAGCTGATCAGGGGGGCGGTTTGTTCGCGGTAGACCTCGAGCCTGTGGCGAATCACGGCCTCGTTGTCATCGGCCCGGCCCCGACCCAGCAAGCGCTGAATCAGCAGACCATCGTCGAGCTCCATCAGCACCACCAACTCGATTTGTTGGCCGAGTTCATCGAGCAGCTGGCCCAGGGCTTCGGCCTGGGCTGGGTTGCGGGGGAAGCCATCCAGCAGCCAGCCACCGCCCCCACTGGCGGCCTGCTGGGCCAGGCGGCTGCGCACGATCGCGAGCACCAGGGCATCGCTCACCAATTCGCCCCGGGCCATCACGGCTTCGGCCTCCTTGCCCAGCTCGCTCCCGGCTTGAACCTCGGCCCGGAGCAAATCCCCGGTCGAGAGGTGCAGCAAGCCTTTGGAGGCGGCGAGTTGCTGGGCTTGGGTGCCCTTGCCAGCCCCGGGGGGACCGAGGAATAGGAGGCGTTGCTTCATGGCAGGAAAGAAAGGGACAGGACAGCAACGAAGGGAGCCAAGGATTGGCTGGCGCCTATTGGCGCACCATGCCTTCGTAGCGCTGGGAGATCACGTAGGTCTGCACTTGTTTGGCGGTGTCGATCGCCACCCCCACCAGGATCAGCAAGGAGGTGGCCCCAAGGCCCTGGAAGGTGCTCACCTGGGTGGCTCCCTCCACCGCCGAGGGGATGATCGCCACAGCCCCAAGAAAGACGCCGCCCAGCAGGGTGAGACGGTTTTGAACCCCCCCCAGGTAGGTGGCTGTTGGTGAACCCGGCCTCACCCCAGGAATGGCCACGCCGCTGCGCTTGAGGTTGGTGGCGATGTCGAGGGGGTTGACGGTGAGTGAGGCGTAGAAAAAGCCGAAACCGCAGATCAGGCTGAAGAACACCAGGGCATAGAGCCAGGGGGTGCTGCTGTTCGGATTGAGATAGCCCGCCACTTGGATCAGCAAGGGGTTGCGGGTGATGTTGGCAATCGTGAGAGGCAGAAACACCACGGCCGAGGCAAAGATGATCGGCATCACACCGCCCGCATTCAATTTCAGGGGCAGGTAGCTCTGGCGCGCGGCCAAGAGGTTGGCACCGCCGACCTGGCGCTTGGCGCTCACGATCGGAATCCGTCGGTTGCCCTCCTGCACAAAGATGATTCCCACGATCGTCAGCAGGAAAACCACCACCAGCACCACGATTCCGCCCACGGTGCTGCGGTCGCCACTTTGGGCCAATTCGATCGTGGAGCCCAGGGCCTTGGGCAAGGTGGCCACGATGTTCACGAAGATCACCAGGGAGGCGCCCTGGCCGATGCCCCGCTCCGTAATCACCTCAGAGATCCACATCACCACCATCGAGCCGGTGACCAGGGCCAGGGCCGTTTGAATCACGAAGACGGTTTCCGATAGCCCTTCGGTGGCGTACTGCCTCAGGATCAAGGCGAAGACAATGCTTTGAAAGATTCCCCAGACCAGGGCGACATACCGGGTGATCTGGGCAATCTTGCGCCGTCCGGCTTCACCCTCATTTTTTTGGAGATCTTCCAGCTGGGGCAGGGCTGCGGTGAGCAGCTGGATGATGATCGAGGCGTTGATGAAGGGCAGGATCCCCAGGGCAAAGACGCCCAGGGTGGACAGCCCCCCGCCGGTGAAGATGTCCAGAAAGCCGATGAGCTGCCCCCCCTTGGAGAGGAAGTCGGCAAAGGCCACCCGGTCGATGCCCGGCATGGGGATGTAGATCCCGAGCCGCACGACCAGGAGCAGGGCCAGGGTGGTGAGCACCCGGTCGCGCAGGCCTTTCGACTGAATCAGCTGGCTGAGGATTTCCCCGGCACTGGGGTTGCGACCCCGGCTAAGCAACATGGTGAGTTGGGCGGGAGGGCGTGGAAGGCACGCAAAAAAGCCGTCTGCTGAACCTAAGGGGATTGCCTCAGGTCAAGACAGACGGCTCAGACCTTAGGCGGCAGGGGCCCCAGGGGTTTGCAGACAGGATTTCAGATGATTTCGCAGCTGCCGCCGGCGGCCTCGATCTTGGTGCGAGCGCTGGCGGTAAAAGCGGAGGCCTGAATGGTGAGTTTCACCGTCAGGTCACCATTGCCGAGCACCTTCAAGGGGTGCTTCGGACTGGTGACGAGGCCATCTTTGACCAGTGAATCGAGATTCACGGTGCTGCCTGCCTTGAGGTCGGCGAGCTTGGCCACGTTGATGATGGTGAACTCCTTGTGGTTGACCAGCTCAAAGTGCTTGAGCTTGGGGATGCGCCTGTAGAGGGGCATCTGGCCACCCTCAAAGCCAGGACGGGTGGGACTACCCGAACGGGACTTTTGGCCACGCATGCCGAAACCGCAGCTTGCGCCTTGACCAGCGGCAATGCCACGGCCCTTACGCAGTTTGCGGCGGCGGGCGCCGGGGTTGGACTTGAGGGTTTGGAGAGTGAGCGTTGTCATGGGGAACCTCAGGAGTAAATCTGCTCGAGGGAGATGCCCCGCTCCTTGGCGGTCTCCTTGTGGGTGCGAAGGCCAGCCAGGGCCACCATCGCAGCGCGGGCATTATTCAAGGGTGTTTTAGACCCCAGGCGCTTGGCCAGCACGTTTTTGATCCCGGCCAGCTCGAGCACCGTGCGGATCGAACCACCCGCGATCACACCTGTACCCGGTGCGGCGGGACGGATCAAGACACTGGCAGCACCATCGCGGCCATTGCTGAGGGTGGGGATGGAGCTCTGGCGGGTGAGGGGCACCTTGACCAGATGCTTCTTGCCATCGGCGACGCCCTTGCGAACGGCTCCGATCACATCACCGGCTTTGCCGACGCCCACTCCCACTTGACCGCGCTCGTTGCCGACAACAACGATGGCGCGGAAGCTCATTTTCTTACCGCCTTTCACGGTTTTGGAGACGCGGCGAATTTGGATCACCCGCTCTTGCCATTCGGAGTCCCGTTCTTGACCCCGACGGTTGTCGCGGCCCCGGCCACCACCACGGCGGTCGCCGCCACGGTTGTCACCGCCCCGGCCACCACCGCCGCGACGCTCCTGCTGGCCATCGGCCGCGGCAGGAACATCCGAGGCAGCCGGAATGACGTTGGATTGAATCTGGTCGTTGGTTTCGGTCATGGTGAGAGCAGGGATCAGAACTGAAGGCCCGCTTCCCGGGCGGCGTCAGCCAGGGCTTTCACCCGGCCGTGGTACAGGTTGCCGCCGCGATCGAAGACCACCTGCTGGATGCCCTTGGCAAGGGCGCGCTTGGCAACCATCTCACCGACGGCCACGGAGGCGTCACAGGTGGAGCTGGTTTGCAGATTGGTGCGCAAATCCTTGTCGAGGGTCGAGGCTGCACAGAGGGTGTTCTGGGCAGCGTCGTCGATCAGCTGGGCGTAGATGTGATTGTTGGAACGGAACACGGCCAAACGGGGACGGTCGGCCGTGCCGGAGAGATGGCGACGCAGGCGGCGGTGACGCTTCTGGGTCTGCTGTTTGCGGGAAGTGGATGACATAGCGATACAGGGTAAGGGCGCGTAGGCAGACCTTATTTCTTACCGGTCTTACCGGCCTTACGCAGGATGCGTTCACCCTCGTACTTGATGCCCTTGCCTTTGTAGGGCTCGGGGGGACGAATTGCACGCACCTTGGCAGCTTCGTTGCCCACGAGTTCCTTGTTGGCCCCGGAGACGAAGACGGTGGTGTTGCCTTCGACGGCGAAGGTGACGCCATCGGGGGGAACCATTTCCACCTGGTGGCTGTAGCCAGCACTCACCACAAGCTTTTTGCCTTGAACGGCGGCGCGGTAGCCCACGCCAACGATCTCGAGCTTGCGGCTGTAGCCCTGGCTGACGCCTTCCACCATGTTGGCGACGAGCGTGCGGCAAAGACCATGGCGCTCACGGGAGCGTCGGGTTTCGCTGCTAGGGCTCACCACCAGGGTGTTGCCGTCCTGAGAGATTTGCACCCCTTCAGGAAGGGTGCGGCTGAGTTCGCCCTTCGGGCCCTTCACGGTGACGGCCAAGCCATTGAGGCTGACACTCACCTTGTCGGGGAGGGGAATCGGCGCTTTACCAATACGAGACATGGATCAATCTCCCAGTTCAGTAGACGTAGCAGAGCACTTCGCCACCGACACCCTGTTTGCGGGCGTCGCGGTCGCTCATTACTCCCTTTGAGGTGGAGATAATGGCAACTCCGAGGCCGCCCAGCACTTTGGGCAGCTGACGATTGTTCTTGTAAATGCGCAGGCCTGGCTTGCTCACCCGTTGCACGCAACGGATGGTGGGCTGGCGGTGCTTGCCGCTGTACTTCAGCTCGAGGACCAGATGCTTCATCACGCCTTCACCTTCTTCGGTGATGGCGGCGATAAAGCCCTCCTGTTGCAGCACGTTGGCGACATTACGCACCAGCCGTGAAGCGGGAATTTTCGTGGTCTCGTGACGTTTCTCACTCGCATTGCGAATGCGGGTGAGCATGTCGGAAATTGGATCGTGATTGGCCATGGTCGGGTCCGAGGAGGGCTCAGTTGCTGCGGAACGGCATTCCCATCTCGCGGAGGAGGGCCCGGCCCTCTTCGTCGTTACGGGCGTTGGTCACGATGGTGACGTCCATTCCCCGGATGGCATCGATCTTGTCGAACGAAATTTCCGGGAAAATGATTTGTTCGCGGATCCCCAGGGTGTAGTTCCCCCTGCCGTCGAAGCTCTTGGGGCTCACTCCGCGGAAATCGCGGATGCGGGGTAGAGCCAGGTTGATCAGCCGCTCCAGGAAGGCGTACATCCGCTCGCCACGCAGGGTGACGGCGACGCCAATGGGCATGCCTTCGCGAATCTTGAAGGCCGCGATGGCCTTCTTGGCGCGGGTCACAATCACTTTTTGACCGGTGATTGTGGCCAGCTCCGCGATGGAGGCCTCGAGGGCCTTGGCATTTTGGGCCGCTTCACCAAGACCCCGGTTAACGGTGACTTTCATCACCTTCGGGACTTCGTGAATGTTGGAGAGATTGAGATCCTTAAGCAACTTTGGCTGGATCGTCTCCCGGTAGCGCTGTTTTAGAGACATGACGGGGGAAGGGGAGTGCGCTTCTGGTCGGGGTCAGAAGGCGGACAGGGATGAACGAAGAAGAAGTGGGAAAGGAGATGTAGAAGTGGACAGGAGATCAGGCCAGGATTTCCCCAGTCTTTTTGAGGCGGCGCTGTTTAGTGCCGTCTTTCTCCACCACGATTGCGACGCGGCTAGCCACGTTTTTGGTGGTCGAATAGAGCATCACGTTGGAAGCATGGATGGATGCTTCTTCGGTGACGATCCGTCCGGTTTCGCCCTCTTGGGTGGGCTTGACGTGGCGGGTGCGAAGGTTGATTCCCTGCACCATCACGCGGTTTTCGTAGGGCAGAGTGCGGAGCACCTCGCCGGTTTTGCCCTTGTCCTTGCCGGAGATCACCTGAACGGTGTCACCTGTTTTGATGCGCATTTTGATGCGCACCTGGGGCTTGGCTTTCGGAGTGGCGGCGGCCATTTCAGATCACCTCCGGAGCGAGGGACACAATCTTGGTGAAATTGCGTTCCCGAAGTTCCCGGGCGACAGGGCCGAAGACCCTGGTGCCCTTCGGGTTGTTGTCACCCGAGAGGATCACCGCTGCGTTGTCGTCGAAGCGGATCGAGTTGCCGGTTTCGCGACGCAGGGTGGCCTTGGTGCGAACCACCACGGCCTTCACCACATCGGACTTTTTGACACCCATGTTGGGCATGGCGTCTTTGACAGCTGCCACGATCACGTCACCGACGTGGGCGTAGCGGCGGTTGGTACCCAGCACACGGATGCACTGTATGCGCTTGGCGCCACTGTTGTCAGCGACGTTCAGATAGGTCTCTTGTTGAATCATTGGGGTGCTCTCCTCAACCGGCGGTGGTGTTGGTGAGAACCTCGGCCACGGTCCACCGTTTGGTGCGGCTGAGGGGGCGGGTCTCGGTGATGCGAACCCGATCACCCACGTTGCAGGTGTTGGCTTCGTCGTGGGCTTTGTAACGGGTGGTGCGGCTGACCGTCTTTTGGTAGATGGGGTGGGGGAAGCGGTTTTCGACCGCCACCACCACCGTTTTGTCCATCTTGTCGCTGACGACGGTGCCGACCCTTTCCTTGAGTGCCATGGGACTAGAGGGGGGAATCAGGAGGCTGAATCAGCCAGGGTGGCGGAGCGTTGCTGCTCCAGCTGAACCGTTTTCAGGTGGGCCAGCTTGATGCGGGCTTCCTTGAAACGGTGCGGCTTTTCAAGCCGGCGCGTGGCCTGCTCGAAGCGAAGGGTGAACAGTTCGCGGCGGGTGGCGTTGATCTGCTCGGTGATCGCTTCGCCAGAGAGCTGACGCACTTCGGCAATGTTGGGACGGGCCATGGTCAGGACTCCACTGCGACGGGTTGGTCAGAGGCCAAGTCCGCATACTCCTGATCACTCAGGGAGATGAACTTGGTTTTGATGGGCAGCTTGAACTGCGCCAGTCGCATGGCTTCCTTAGCGATTTCGAGGGTGATTTCAGGACCCCCCATCTCGAACAGGATGCGACCGGGCTTAATCACCGCTACCCAGAACTCCGGGTTGCCTTTACCGGAACCCATGCGGGTTTCGGCGGCTCGCATGGTGACGGGCTTGTCGGGGAAGATCCGAATCCAGATCTTTCCGCCCCGCTTGACTTGGCGGGTCATGGCCCGGCGGCTGGCTTCGATTTGGCGGGATGTGATCCAGCCGCATTCTTGGGCCTGCAGGGCAAATTGCCCGAAGGCAATGGTGTTTCCGCGGGTAGCGGTGCCGCGCATACGGCCCCGCTGCTGCTTACGGAATTTGACGCGTTTTGGACTCAGCATGATTCGGCCTCCTGATCACTCCTTATTGGAGCGGTCTTCGAACTGTTGGGGCTGCCGGCTGGTCCGCCGACGAGGAGCTGCACCCACGGGCAGCTGTTCTTTTTGGCCAGGTAGAACCTCGCCTTTGAACACCCAAACTTTGATGCCCAACACCCCGTAAGTGGTGCTGGCCAACTTGGTTGCGTAGTCGATGTCTGCGCGCAGGGTGTGCAGGGGAACACGTCCTTCGCGGGTCCATTCGGTACGAGCAATTTCAGCGCCGTTGAGGCGGCCGCTGACCTGGATTTTCAGGCCGAGCACGCCAGCCCGTTGGGCCCGCTGCACGGTCATCCGCAGCACGCGCCGGAAGGCGACGCGCTTCTCCAGTTGTTGGGCGATGTGCTCAGCCAGCAAGAAGGCATCGGCATCGACCCGCTCGACTTCCACCACGTTGATGCGCACCTGACGGTTGGCATCACCCAGGGTTTTCTGGATGCCGGCGCGGAGCTCCTCAATGCCGCTGCCCTGACGGCCAACGAGCACCCCAGGACGGGCGGTTTTGAGCTCAACTTCCAATTGGTCGGCCTTGCGGGCGATCAGCACATCGCTGATGCCGGCAGCGCCGTACTTCTTATGGACGAATTTGCGAATCCGGTCATCCTCCTGGAGGAGGGTCGGATAGGTCTTGCTTGGGGCGTACCAACGCGAGCGGTGTTCCTGGGTAATCCCCAGGCGCAGGCCGGTTGGATGGATCTTGTGTCCCATCGTTCGGTGTCCTCGGGGGTCAGGTGGAAGGAGCCACAGCAATGCTGATGTGGCAGGTCTGTTTTTTGATCGCGAAGGCGCGACCTTGGGCGCGGGGCCGGAAACGCTTCAGGGACGGACCCATGTCGGCGATGGCCTCGCTGATGACCAAGGTGGCAGGGTCGAGACCCATGTTGTGCTCGGCGTTTGCTACCGCCGACCGCAACACCTTGGTGATGGGGCCGGTGGACCGGTATGGCATGAACTCGAGCATGATCAGCGCCTCGCGGTAAGAGCGGCCGCGGATCTGGTCGAGAACCCGTCGCACTTTGGACACGGAGCCTCGGATGAAGCGACCGTGGGCGAGGGCCTTGTTGGTGGGTGTGTTTGCCATAGCGTCAGCGACCTCCTTTCTTGTCCTTGATGTGGCCCCGGAAGGTGCGGGTGGGGGCGAATTCCCCGAGCTTGTGGCCCACCATTTGTTCCGTCACGTAGACGGGAACATGTGATTTGCCGTTGTGAACGGCAATTGTGTGGCCGATCATCATCGGCAGGATGGTGGAAGCCCGTGACCAGGTTTTGATCACGGATTTGTCGTCGGCGGCGTTTTGCTTTTCAACCTTGCTGAGCAGGCTGTCGGCAACAAACGGACCTTTTTTGAGTGAACGTCCCATGGCGGTTTAAGCAGAAAGCAAAGCGGTGTGGTTCATCAGGAATCGCGTCCGCCACGGCTCCGCTTGGAGGTGCGGCGACGTTTCCGGAGCACAAACCGATTGCTGGGTTTGTTCCGCTTACGGGTTTTGAGGCCCAGGGCTGGTTTGCCCCAGGGGGTAACAGGACCAGAGCGACCGATGGGAGCGCGGCCCTCGCCACCACCGTGGGGGTGATCGCAGGGGTTCATCACGCTGCCGCGGACCTCAGGCCGGCGACCCAGCCAGCGCTTGCGGCCAGCTTTGCCGAGGCTGGTGTTCCGTACCTCGGAGTTGCCCACTTCGCCGATGGTGGCGTAGCACTCGCGACGCACCAGGCGAACCTCAGTGGAGGGCAGTTTGAGGGCGACGTAGTCGCCTTCTTTGGCCATCACCTGGGCACTGGCACCAGCGGTGCGAACCATCTGGCCACCCCGGCCGGCGTAGAGCTCCACGTTGTGGACGCTTGAACCCAAGGGGATGGATGACAGGGGCAGGGCGTTGCCGGTCTCGATTGGAGACTCTGGGCCCGAAATCAGCTGTTGGCCGATCTCAATGCCTGCCGGGGCCAGGATGTAGCGCTTCTCGCCATCGGCGTAGAAGAGCAGGGCCAGGCGGGCATTGCGATGGGGGTCGTAGTGAATGGCAGCCACTTTGGCGACCACACCGTGCTTATCGCGTCGGAAGTCGACGATTCTGTAGAGGCGCTTGTGACCGCCGCCCCGGTGGCGGCAGGTGATGACGCCCCGGTTGTTGCGGCCTTTGCGGCGGTGCTTGGCCACCACCAGGCCCCGTTCGCGACCGCGGCCAGTGATTTCAGAGAAATCACTGGCGACACGGGTGCGGGTGCCGGGGGTGATGGGGCGGTATTTACGAATAGCCATGGTTGTTTAGGCGCCTCAGGACTCGGGGAAAAGCTGGATGGCGTTGCCCTCGGCCAGGCGCACCACGGCTTTCTTCACCTGGGCACGTTTGCCAGCGAAGCGGCCCACACGCCTGGACCGGCGAGGGGGATTCATGGTGCTGACACCCACCACGCGGACGTCGAACAGTTGCTCGACGGCGGCTTTGATGTCGGGCTTGGCAGCCCGGTGGTCCACCTCGAAGGTGTACTGGTTCAGCTCGAGGGCACGGGTGGCCTTCTCAGTGATCAGAGGCCGACGGATCACGTCCGCGAGCCTGCCGACAAAACGCTCAGTCATTTCCGTAGACCTCCTGGATCTTCGCGAGTGCTTCTTCGCTCACCACCAAGTTGTTGGCGTGGAGGAGATCGAACACGTTGAGCTGATCAGCAGCGATCAGCTTGACCTTCTCGAGGTTGCGCACTGAGCGGCGCACAGCCTCGGTGGCCCCATCGAGCACCAACAGCACCTTGGCGCCGGCATCAATGCCGAGACGCTGGAGGGCAGCGGTGATCTCTTTGGTTTTGGGGGTTTCAAGACCCGCACCAAAGCCCTTCACCACCGTGATGTCGGTGATGCGGCTCATCAGGGCGGTGCGCAGGGCCAGGCGACGTTCCTTGCGGTTCATCGCCAGGGTGTAGCTGCGGGGCTTGGGCCCAAACACCACACCGCCGCCGGGGCGGAGGGGGGTGCGGATCGAACCCTGACGGGCGCGACCGGTGCCCTTTTGCTTGTAGGGCTTGCGGCCGCCACCGGCCACTTCGGCCCGGGTCAGGGTGCTGGCTGTGCCCTGGCGGGCGTTGGCCAGCTGCCGGACCACGGCGCGATGGATCAGGTCTTGGGCGGACGCTTCTTTGGCGACTTTCAGGTCGAGGGCAGCTTTTCCAGCTTCCTTACCCTGCCAATCGCGGATTACACAGTTTGTCATCGGTGTTCTCCTCAGTTCCCAGCTTTGAAGCCGACCCGGTTCGCCGGGCGGATGTTCAGCAGGGCGCCGGGCTTGCCGGGCACTGAACCTTTGACCACCAGCAAATTGCGCTCGGTATCCACTTTCAGGATCACCAGACCGCGGGTGGTGATTTGCTTGCCGCCGTAACGGCCAGACATCCGTTTGCCGGGATAGACGCGGCCTGGGGTTGTGCCGGCGCCAATCGAGCCTGGTTCGCGGTGGTTCTTCGAGCCGTGGGTCATGGGACCGCGGCTGAAGCCATGGCGCTTCTGGAGGCCTGCGAAACCGCGGCCCATGGTGTCGCCACTGACGTCAACCTTTTGACCGGCTTCGAAAGCAGCCACGGTGACGGAGCTACCCAGCTCGAGGCCGTCCACGCTGTCAACCCGATATTCCTTCAGGTGACGCAGGACCTCGTCGCCGGACTTGGCCAGGTGCCCTTTGGCTGGCTTATTCACGAGCTTTTCGCGAATGTCGCCAAAACCAAGTTGCACCGCGACGTAGCCGTCGGTGTTGGTGGATTTGAGTTGGGTGATGCGGCAAGGACCCGCCTCGATCAATGTGACCGGGATGGATCTGCCCTCGTCGTCGAAGAACTGGGACATGCCCAATTTCTTCCCAAGAATGCCGATAGACATAGGAAGAGAAACAGCGCCAGCTGGACCACCGGACATCCTTGCCGTAAGGCAGAGATGGAGCCGGAGAAAACTGAATTCAGGGGGAAGAACTTCTGGCTCGTCCTAGGGGCTGCCCGAGCTTGCGAGAGGCGAGGCCTGACGCAGGGCTTGTGCGATGTCCAAAGGGCTAGCAAGACGGATCAGATCCTGATCAGAGGGCTGGGACTTGTCTGAACCGGTCGCGATTTCCGGAGAAACCGAAGGCGTTCGGACAGTTTCCCGACGGTTGACACAGCTGGTGAAAGCTGCTTCTTCCGTACTGGCCTGGGAAGGCCACCACCACTGGTGACCTTGTGCCGAGATTTGGAGGCCCGGCTAGCGGACGGGCACAGATCAATGGCACAGCCAGAAACCATACCCCATCACCGACCCCCCTCCCTTTGGGCGGCCTTGGGGCACCGCTTTTGATGTGGGCTGTCAGACTGCTGCCCAGCTCCGCGTCTGTTGGCGATGCCCCTGCTGCTCTCTGGTCGCGGTTTCCGGCAGGACCTGGAGCAGGCCGGTGCCCTTGCCCTTTTCGTGCCCCTTGAAGGTGGGGCCGAAACCCGACTGCTGCGTCGCATGCGGGCAGCGGGTTACCAAGCTCAGATGACCTCAGCTCGAGGCCTGGGCGATCCCGAGGCCTACCTGCTTCAGCTCCATGGCGTGCGCCCTCCCCACCTGGGCCATCAAAGTGTGGGTCGGGGTGCGGCCGTGGGCGAAGTCCAACGGGTGATGCCCCAGCTGGGCTCCTTGCTGGAGGGCTCCAAGCCGATTCTCTTGTGGCTGATTGAGGGCCAGGTGCTGTCTTCAGCTGAGCTCGCCTCCCTACTTGCCCTGTGCCGCAAGGAACCGCGGCTGAAGATGGTGGTGGAAATGGGCGGCTCCCGCAGCCTGCGTTGGCAGCCCCTTGAGCAGCTGCTTGCTGCCTGAAGCCGCCCTGGCCCAGGGCCGTTGGGTCAAGTTGATTTGCGGCGCGAGCAATCAGGATCTCGACGCCATCGAGGACCTGTGTGGCCTCTACGCGCTGGCAGGCGTGCATTGCATTGATGGGGCCGCGGATCGGGCCGTGGTGGCTGCCATTCGGCGAGGCGTGGCCTGGGCCGTGGCCCGAGGTGCCGCCAGGCCCTGGCTGATGTTGAGCCTCAGTGATGGCCTCGATCCCCATTTCCGCAAGGCCTGGTTCGATCCGGCTCATTGCCCCAGCAGTTGCCCGCGCCCCTGCGAGCGGGTTTGTCCGGCCCTGGCGATCGGCCCGCCCACTCCAGGTGGTCCAGGTGTCGTCGAGGAGCGTTGCTATGGCTGCGGCCGCTGCTTGCCCGCCTGCCCGCTGGGCCTGATCCAGGAGCGCAGCCAGGTGTTGGCCCCCGGGGCTGTGGCTCCCCTCCTGGCGGAGTTGCAGCCCGAGGCGATCGAGCTGCATACCCAACCTGGCCGGCTGCACGCCTTTGGCGAGCGCCTTGATCAGCTGATGGCGAGCGGTATCCCGCTGCGGAGGCTGGCGGTGAGTGCGGGGGCCGAGGTGGGTGCCCAGGAGCTGTGGCAGCGCTTTGCCCTGATCCGGGCCAAGGGGCTGCTGCCGATTTGGCAGCTGGATGGTCGCCCCATGAGCGGGGATGTGGGTGACGGCATGGCCCACGCAGCCGTGCAGTTGTTGGGCCAGCTGGCGCCCCAGGCTCCCCCCGGGCCCCTCCAGCTGGCCGGGGGCACCAATGGCAAGACGCTGGCCCATCTCGAGGCCCAGCCCCAACTGGCGCGGCTGGCGGCCGGGGTGGCCTTTGGTGGGGTCGCCCGCCGGCAGCTCCAGCCCTGGTTGCTTGCCGCCCAGCAGCGGGGCACCTCCCTCTTGGCCGACGGGGAGCTCTGGCCCCAAGCCCTGGTGGCGGTACAACAGCTTGTGCGCCCCTGGCTAGAAAGGACCTAATCCGTGTGGCGTCGTGCTGAGCCCCGATTCGTTCGCTTCCCTGGCCTTCTCCACCCAGCCCATCCCCCCGCAGGCCATCCCCCCGCAGGCCATCCCCCCGCAGGCCATCCCCCCGCAGGCCGTGGCCCCCCAGCGGATGACCGACGACCTCAATCGTTTGCTGGAGGTGCTGCCCGCCGAGGTTCAGCAGGCTCTAGCCACGCCCCAAGCCCGCGACCAGCTGCTTGAGGTGGTGCTGGATCTGGGCCGGGTGCCCGAGGCCCGCTACCCAGCCCGGGTGATGGCCTTGGGCGAGAACCCGGTTACGCGGGCCGATTTGGAGGCTGTGATCGACCAGCTCGGCAGCTTCGGCGGCGACAACCGGGCTGGCATTGAGCGCACGCTGCACCGCATCAGTGCCATTCGCAACCGGCTTGGGGCTGTGGTGGGTCTCACCTGCCGGGTCGGCAGGGCCGTGTTTGGCACCGTTGCCATGGTGCGAGACCTGCTCGATTCGAACCAGTCGTTGTTGTTGATGGGGCGGCCCGGGGTAGGGAAGACCACGGCGCTAAGGGAGATTGCCCGGGTGCTGGCCGATGACTTGGGCAAGCGGGTGGTGGTCATTGACACCAGCAATGAAATTGCCGGCGATGGCGATATCCCCCACCCCGCCATTGGTCGGGCAAGGCGCATGCAGGTGGCCCGACCTGAGCTCCAGCACCAGGTGATGATCGAGGCGGTGGAGAACCACATGCCCGAGGTCATCGTGATCGATGAAATCGGCACCGAGCTCGAGGCCTTGGCGGCCCGCACGATTGCCGAGCGGGGCGTGATGCTCGTGGCCACGGCCCATGGCAATGAGCTGGCCAACCTGATCAAGAACCCCACGCTCGCTGATTTGGTGGGGGGCATTCAGTCGGTGACCCTGGGCGACGAGGAGGCGCGCCGCCGCCGCACCCAAAAAACCGTGCTGGAGCGGGCGGCTGATCCCACTTTCCCCTTGGCGGTGGAGATGCACACCCGTCACCGCTGGTTGGTGCATCGGGATGTGGCCCGCACGGTGGATTGGTTGCTGCGGGGCCAGACCGCTCGCCCTGAGATTCGGGAAGTGGGCCCCGATGGCCTGCTCACCCGCCAGGCCCCGTCTCCCCCAACCCTGGCCAGTCCCCAGCCCCGGGATCGCCCGGAACACCCACCCATGCCCCCTGGACGGGTTCATCCCGCTTCGTTGCTCCCGCTGGAGGACGACGCTGGCGACGGGGCAGGCCACGAGGTCGATGCCGGGGTAGATGACGAGGTAGACCAGGAGCCAGGCCCAGGCCCTGGGCTGGTCGCCTCGCCAGGCCAGAGCCTGCGGGTCTATGGCTCAGGGATCAGCCGCAGCCAGCTGGAGCAGGTGGCCCGCTCTAGACAGTTGCCGGTGGAGTTGGCCGGCAGCGTGGAGCTGGCGGATGTGGTCCTCGCTGTGCGGCAGCAGTTGGGGCGCGATCCCCACGTGCGGCGCCAGGCCCAGGAGCTCGGCATCCCGATCCTGGTGATCAAAAGCGCCGCCCTTCCCCAGGTGCAGCGGGGGCTGGAGCGGTTGTTGGCCAATCGCCAGGGCAGCCCGGTGGGGGAGCCTGAGGCCGCTGGTGAATCCCAGGCCCACGGGGGCCAAGCAACAGGGTTGGACGATGCCCTGGCGGCGCTAGAGGAATGTCGACTGGCGGTAGAGCAGGTGGTTTTGCCCCAGGGCCATCCCGTGGAGCTCCTCCCCCGCACCGGGAGGGTGCGTCAGATGCAGGCTGAACTGGCCAGTCGCTACCGGCTGCGCACGGCGGTCTTTGGCCGGGGCCCGGCCCAGTATTTGCGCGTCTTCCCTGCCTGAATGTTGAGTGGATTGGGGCCTCGGTTGACGAAGGACCAGGCGCTATGGGTAACTAGCTAGGCACCGGTGAAGGCCGGTGTTGGCTGCTCCCAGAGGGCACCATTGGGTCGTCGCCAAGCGGTAAGGCAGCGGGTTTTGGTCCCGCCATTCCTAGGTTCGAATCCTAGCGACCCAGTTTTTACAAGGGTTTTCCCGTGATTACGGCAGCCCAGACGGCCCCGTTGGTGGTGTTCGATTTCGACGGCGTGCTCGTGGACGGCATGGCCGAATACTGGGCTTCGGCACGCTTGGCGGCCCTTGCCGTTGCGCCTGGTGTGGTGTTGCCAGCCCAAGCTCCGCCGGCCTTTGCCCAGCTCAGGCCCCTCATCCACAAGGGCTGGGAAATGGTGCTGATGGCCCTCGAATTGGGCCGCCCAGATTTGGATGTGCCAGCTCTGCTGGCCACCTACGACACAGCCTTGCCCCTGGCCTTGGCCCGGTGGGGTGTTTCCGAGCACGACCTGCAGCAGGCCCTTGAGGGGGAGCGCTCTGGGGCCATGGCGGCCGACCTGGGGGCCTGGTTGGGTTTGCATCGGTTTTACCCGGGGGTGATCGAGCGGCTCGGCCGTCTGGCCTCGGAGGGGGCCGACTGGGCGGTGCTCACCACCAAAGGAGGGGCCTTTGCCCAGCAATTGCTCCAGGCGGCTGGGCTCGAGCCTTGGGCCCTCTATGGCCACGAGCAGGGCAGCAAAAGCGAGGTGCTGGCCCAGCTGCTCGCGGGGGCCGGCCAGGGGCGCCCGATTTGGTTTGTCGAAGACCGTCGCCCCACCCTTGAGCTCGTGCGCAGCCAGGCGGCCCTGGCCGCGGTGCGCTGCTTCCTGGTGAGTTGGGGTTACCTTGCCCCTGGCGATGGCCTGGGACTGCCTGGGGGCATTGCTTGGCTCGAGCCCACCGCCTTTGCGGCCCCCCTGGCGCAATGGCCCTAGGGCGTTAGAGTACGTCAGTACTATGCGCAATTGATACGCCGGCCCCCGTCGGTGGCACTTGCTTCTTAGAGGTCGCAGGATGGCGCTCTGGGGTTGATCCTGCGGAGTCCTGCCTATCCATTCCAGCGGCCCGTCCCATCGCTTCTGATTGCTGTTATGCCCGTCGATTCCAAGGCCGCTTCTGCTTCCGGCTCCTCTTCTGCTTCCAGCACGGCTGCTTCAAGTGTCGCTGACGCCCGGGCGGCTGCCGAGCGCGACAAGGCCCTCGGACTTGTGCTCAATCACATCGAGCGCAACTTTGGTAAGGGTTCGATCATGCGGCTGGGCGATGCCTCCCGCATGCGGGTGGAGACGTTCCCCACCGGAGCGCTCACCCTCGACCTCGCCTTGGGTGGCGGCTATCCCAAGGGCCGGGTTGTGGAGGTTTATGGCCCGGAGAGTTCGGGTAAGACCACGCTGACCCTGCATGCCATCGCTGAGGTTCAGAAGCGTGGAGGGGTGGCTGCCTTCGTGGATGCGGAGCACGCCCTCGACCCCGTCTATGCAGCCTCCGTTGGGGTAGACATCGAAAATCTGCTGGTCTCCCAGCCGGATACCGGCGAGATGGCCCTGGAGATCGTCGACCAGCTGGTGCGATCCGCCGCGGTGGACATTGTGGTTGTGGACTCGGTTGCTGCCCTCACCCCCCGGGCTGAAATCGAAGGCGAGATGGGCGACCTTGCGGTGGGCAGCCAGGCCCGCCTGATGAGCCAGGCCATGCGCAAAATCACAGGCAACATTGGCAAGTCCGGTTGCACGGTGATCTTTCTGAACCAGTTGCGCCAGAAAATCGGGGTTACCTACGGCAACCCCGAAACCACCACCGGTGGTAACGCCCTCAAGTTCTATGCCTCGGTGCGGCTCGACATCCGTCGCATCCAAACCCTGAAGCGCGGTACCGAGGAGTACGGCATTCGGGCCAAGGTCAAGGTGGCCAAAAACAAGGTGGCCCCGCCGTTCCGGATTGCGGAGTTCGACATTCTGTTCGGCCGGGGCATCAGCACCATCGGTTGCTTGCTCGATCTCGCCGAGGAGACCGGTGTGGTGACCCGCAAGGGAGCTTGGTACAGCTACGAGGGCGACAACATTGGCCAGGGCCGTGACAACACGATCACCTGGTTGGAGCAGCACCCAGCCCAAGCGGAGGTGATTGAGCGGTTGACGCGCCAGAAGCTGACGGAGGGATCTGAGGTGACGGCCAATTCCATGAAGCCCCTGGCCGCGGCGGCAAAGGCTGCGGCGGCTGCCTCCACTGCGGAGCTCGCGGCAGCTGAATCGCTGGCGGCGAGTTCGGAAAGCCCTGCGTCGGCGAAGGCTTGAAGGGATTAGGCGCCGGTAACGGCGCCTTTTTCATGCTTCGGCGCTTTGCTGCTGGTGGGCTGGGGGGCTTGCAGGACCTGGGCCACCCGTTGCAGCTCCTGGATGGCTTCGGCTCCCTCGAGCTTCACGAGCTCGTGGCCATTGCGGGATTCCACCCAGCTGATGCCGAAATCGGACACCAGAAAGCGGACCATGTGGTTGTCGCCCAGGTTGGCGACAAACGAAGCCCCTTGGCCATCGCGGCCATCACCGCAGATGTAGCAAGTGGCGGCCACATTGCTGTTTTGCAGGCTTTTGGCTAGCGCCTGGAGGCTCATCACCAGATCGTGAACGACCGATCTGTACTGCTCCGCCAATCGGGGAAACATGGGCGAATCTCACACGCTGCCAAATCTTAGGGTTTTCTTCGGATTTGGGGCGGTAGCCGTTGCGGCGGATTTACAAACCGGTTAAGCGATCCGGATTAGCCATCTGAGAGGGCCCACCAGCCGGCGGCGGGGCCAATGAAGCGCACCGTGATCCAAAACACCACCAGGGCCCCAATGCCGATCCAGGCACCCTTGGTGCTGACCTGGACAAATGCATCAGCCTGATTTCGCGTCAGGGGGAACCAGGCCACCAGCCGCGGGGAGGTGTCCACCTTGCCCTTTTTGACGCTTTTGGGCGGCAGCCCCTGGATGGTGCGGCGTTTGGCTTCCCCCATGGGTCAATCCTTTCGTGTTGCCAAGGCTAGTGAGGCAAAAGCCGGCTTAAGGCCACCCAGGGTTCAAGGGCGCCCAAAACGTTTTGCCCCCAGCTGCGGCCCCTGAGCCGCCCATCCAGGATGGCGAGGCGACCGCCGCTGCGTCTGAGCCCCGATACCCCCAATTGCAGTTGGGTGAGGCCATCGGGGAGGAGCTGCTCGCGAAACCAATCGCGGCCTTGCTCGCGCAAGAGCTTCACCTGGGCGGCTGTGAGCGGATCTTCCAGGCTCGCGAGCGGTAGTAGGCCCACAATCACCTGGGCGGGCAAGGGCAAGCGCTCTTGGTTGGCCAGCCACCAACTCCAACTGGCGCAGATCACGCCATTGCTTTCGGGGGCTGTGCTCTGGTGCACGACCCGGCTGCCAAATTCGGCGGCCAGGCCACTAGCGAGATCGAGGCGCAGGGCGTCATCGCTGAGCAACACCATGCTTAATCCCGCTTGGCCGAGAACCAGCCGGCGGCTTTGCTCGAGCAAATGCTCCCCGTAGTGGGGGCTGTTGGGCAGGGGTTGGCGCAGCGGAGCGAACAGGGGCAGGGGGTCTGCCAAGGGCGGATCGCCCAGCGCAACGGTGACCGTTGGGGTGAGATCCAGGGGGTTGCGCTCGCCCAGCTGGCCGATGAGCACACAACCCCGGCCATCGAGAAGTCCAGGCAGGACCCTGCTGGGTTCGAGGGGTTGGCGGTGCAGGTGCCATTGCAAAAGCTGGGGATTGACCCGGGCCCAGCTGGTCCAGGCTGAGCCGGCGGCAGCGAGCCAGGCGGGCCAGGGCTCCGGCAGGGGGCCCAGCACCTGCAGCAGGTGCCGCAAGGGCGCCTCATCTTCCGGGGCCAGGGCCACCTGCTGTTTGGGATTGCGGGGGTGGGCCAGGAGCTGCCGGCTGAGCCGTTCATGCAGGCTGAGCAGGCTGGCTTCTGCGCTGGGCTGGGCGCGCCGGAGTTGGTCCCAATGCTCTGGGGTGATCACCACCTCCAGGGCTTCCCGCAGGCAGCCATCCAGGTGCTCGGCCTCGGGGATCACAAGCTGGCGTGCGCCCAGCTGATTGGATCGCCAGGCCTCCACCAGCTGCCGATGGGTGAGCACCCAGACCCTGGCTTCCTGGGGGGCGTGGGTCCCCTCGAAGCAGGGCAGGGCCAGGCTTGGATCGGCCGCCGCGAGCCGCGGCAATTCAACCTGCTGTAGCCGCTGCCGCGCCGAGTCACTCACCACCAGGGCCAGGGGCTCGTCCCCCAGGGCCAAGGGCACCAGCAGGCTGATCCACCAGTTGGGCTCCGTGCCTGGAGCCAGGCGCACCACGGTGTGATCCCTGCGCCTGAGGCTGCGGGCGACGAGCCGGCCCAGGCTGAGATGGTGGGGCCAGTGCCCGCCTCCCTCGCGCTGGAGTAGCGCCTTGAGCTGCTGATGGGCGCGGGCTTCCAGCATCCGCGACCTGCCGATGGGCCCCAAGCGTAGGAAGCTGGCGTGCAGGGACTGCAGCCGGAATGACAGACGCTGGAAACGCACGGGTTCAATCCGGAGAGCCCCTCTGGCAGGCGAAGCCCGTGGGGATTGTGGGGATGGGCCTGATTGGGGGCTCCTTGGGCCTCGATCTAATGGCGCAAGGAGCCCAGGTGCGGGCCCTGGTCCATCGCCCCGCCACCGCCGAGAGGGCGCGTCAACGCCAGTTGGCAACGGTTGTGAGCACCGATCCGGGGGTGCTCGAGGGTTGTGGGTTGGTGGTGTTGGCCCTGCCGTTGGATCGCTTGCTGGATCCCGCTCAGGAGCTCGTGGCGGCCCTGCTCCCCGAGGCCCTGCTCCCCGAGGCGGTGGTCACCGATGTGGGTTCGGTGAAGGCACCGGTGCTCGAGCGTTGGCACAACCGGGTGCCCCGCTTTGTGGCCAGCCATCCCATGGCCGGTACGGCTGAGGCTGGCGTGGAGGCTGGCGTTGCTGGCCTGTTTGCGGGTAGACCCTGGGTGGCCACCCCGACGGCCACCACGGATCCAGAGGCCTTGGCCGAGGTGCGCCACTTGGCCGAGGCGGTGGGTTCCCACTGGCTCACCTGTGACGCCAGGTCCCACGACCAGGCCGTGGCCCTGATTTCCCATTTGCCCGTGTTGGTGGGAGCGGCTTTGCTGCAGGCTGCCCATGGCGAGGCCGCCGATGCAGGAGGGGGGCTACCCGCTTTGGTGCGGGCCCTGGCCTCCAGTGGCTTTGCCGACACCACCAGGGTGGGCGGCGGCAATCCCGAGTTGGGCAGCCTGATGGCCCGCACCAACCGGGCGGCGTTGTTGACGGCCCTGGCCACCTATCGGATCAGCCTGGAAGAGCTCGAAGCCCAGCTCCAGGCCGGCCACTGGGAGGCCCTGCAGGGGGCCTTAGCCGAGGCCCACCAGTTGCGCCCAGAATTTCTTTAGGGCCAGTCCTGGCCCTACCCCTAGCCCAAGCCCTTCGGCTCCTTCCCGGCGGCCATGGTGAGCGGGCGGCCCCGGCTGGCCAGCAGCTGGCGGGCGGCCATCAGGGCTGAAAGACTCACGCCGGCGGTGCCCTCGCCCGGATAGATCGCATCGCCGCAGAGCCAGAGCCCCTCTAGCGGCGTGCGGCTCGCAAGGCCAAAGGGTCCGAAGCGGCTGGGGTGTTGGCCCAGCCCTCCCACATAGCCCCAGGGCCTGCCAGTCCAGCCGGCAAATCCCCGGGGGGTGGCCAGTTCCTGGTGGCACCAGGCCGTTTCGGGGATGCCCAGCAGCTCTTGCAGGCCCCGTTGGATGTGCCGCTGGGCCGCAATCTTCCGGGCCTTATAGGTGGCGTCATCGAGTCCAAACCAAGGCTTGGCGGCGGTGAACACGCTGGCGATCACGGTGGCCTGGCCTGCCGGTGCCCGGCCATCCCCCTCCTGGCTGATGGAGACAAACAGCGAACCGGGTTCATCCCAATCCCGTTGGAGGTGGCTGGCACAGCCCTCTGGCAGGGCCGTGCGATCAACGGCCCCATAGAAGACCAGGGCGCCGGAGGGTTCGTGCAGCCCATCCAGCCGTTGGCGGTAGGCCGGGGGCAAGCTTTCGCCCAGCAAGGCCGGCATCGCCTGGGGAGGCACCGCCAGCACCAGATCCCGGCTGCTGAGGGCAAAGGGCTGGCCCTGGGGGGCTTGCGGGTTGGCCGTGCCCTGGACCCTCCAGCGGCAGCCCTGGGCGTGGGGCTGAATGGGGGTGATGCAATCCACCCGGTGGCGCAGCCGCAGGTTGCCCTGGGCTTGGACCAGGGCGAGCTCGAGCTGGTGGCAGAGCACCTGCATCGAACCCTGGAGGTGGAACAGCCCAAGGGGGGCCTGGGCCATGGCCAGCACCGTGGCGCCGTAGAGGGCTGCTGTGCGGTCGGCGGGCTCTTGGGAATAGAGCTTGAGCTGCAAATCCAGAAAATGCCGCAGCCGCAGATCCCCACCGCAGCCGCAGAGGTGCAGCAGGTTGGCGATGGTGGCCCCGGTGAACAGGCCGCTGGCGATGGTGCCCAGGTCCAGGGCCCCCAGCAGTTGGCCGAGGTCCCAGGCGGAACGCGGCGGCAGGACGGGATCCTTGGCGGCAAAGGCCCAATTGGCTTGGTGGATGGCGCTACAGAGCTGCCAAAACCGCTCGCTGCCGGGGAAGTGTTGGGTGCGTTCGACTTGCCACCGGTGGGGATCACGCCAGAGGGAAATCGGTGGGAGGCCATCGCCCAGATCCACCACGCAGCCCGGATCTAGGGCGCTGGCAGGGGGTGCACTGACCCCGAGATGGGCAAACAACCGGCTGTGGATGCCGCCGGCCTCCAGCCCCGCCACCTGGGTGGCCCCCACATCAAAGGTGTACGGCCCCCGCCGGAAGGTGCCGGCACATCCACCGCTTTGGTGATGGGCTTCCAGCAGCTCCACCGTGAGCCCTTCTTTGGCCAGCAAAGCAGCAGCGGTGAGGCCAGCGACGCCGGCCCCCACCACCACCACATCCACCACCTCTTCCACACGGGGATCCATGGGGCCATGCTGGCAGCTCCCTCTGCCTGGGTGATGGGCCTGCCTCCCGCCAATCTGCTCGCCCCATGGCTGAAGCAGCAGCTAGGGGAAGACGGCCCGGTGGAGCTGGTGGCCCAACGCCCGGTGGCTGGCGGCTGTAGTCACAGGGCCTGGCAGCTTGAACTGGCCGATGGTCGGCAATGGTTTCTCAAGGGCAATGGGGCAGAGGCCCTGCCCTTGCTGCTGGCTGAGGCTGAGGGGCTCAGGGCTTTGGCCCGTTGGGCCCGGCCTCCGTTGCTGGTGCCAGAACCCCTGGGGGTGGGGCTGCTGGCGGGGCAGGCGCTTTTGCTGTTGCCGTGGCTGGTCTTGGGCGGTGCTAGCAGTCCCAACGGTGTCGACGGTGATGGCTGGTTTGGCGTTGGAGCGGGCTTGGCTGCTTTGCACCGGGCCAGCGCCGAGGCGGGGGCATCGGAGGACCGCTTTGGCTGGAGCCGCGACAACGTCATTGGTTCCAGTCCCCAGCTGAATCGCTGGGACATCAACTGGGCGCGCTTTTTTGTGGATTGCCGCCTGGCGCCCCAGCTCCGTTGGGCCGCCCAGCAGGGGCGCCCGCAACGGGGAGCCCAACAACTCTTGGAGTTGGTGCCCCATTGGCTCGGTGGTCACCAGGTTCAGCCTGCCCTAGTCCACGGCGACCTCTGGAGTGGCAACGCGGCCCTGCTCGCCGGGGGTGGGGGTGCGCTGGTTGATCCCGCCGTGTATTGGGGGGATCGGGAAGTGGATCTAGCCATGGCCCAGCTGTTTGGAGGCTTCCCCCAGGCCTTTTTTGCCGGCTACGCCTCCAGCTGGCCCTTGGAGCCCGGCTCCCAGGAGCGGGTGGCCCTGTACAACCTCTATCACCTGTTGAACCACGCCAACCTGTTTGGTGGGTCCTATGGAGCCCAAGCCCAAAGCTCAATAGACAGCCTGCTGTCTCGATGAACCTGTTGGCCCTTAGCCCAGGTATTCCTTGCGCAGGTTCTGCAGGTTTTCCACCACCGCATTGCGCTTGTCGCTGGTGGTGAGGTTGTGCCAGCTCCACTGACCCACCACGACCAAACCGAGCAACTCAAGCAATCCAGGCAGGATCGGCATCAAATTGATGGTGTCCAGAACCCCCTTGATCAGGATCTGAACCACGCAAACGGCCACGACGATGCCGGTGGCTTTGCCAAGTTTGCCCATCTGGTCCCAGTCGACCTGGTCCAGGGCGGTGTTCACCTTGCCCAGGACATCGCTATAGCGCTCGGCGAAGTTCGCAGCGGCGTCGCTGGAGGTTTCAACAGCGGCCTCGGTGCCCTGCTCCTGCACGTCGGAAGGGGTGTCGCTCATGGACCGCAGTTGGGCACTGGAAGGGGATTGGTTCATAAAGTATCGGTGTGAGCAGCGAAGCGCCAGCTTTTGTGGGGGCGGATCTCCGTCTGGCTGCCCAGTTGGAGCGGCTTCTGGCCGCGGCTGCCCCCTTCGAAGGCTGTGCCTTGCTGTTGGGGAACAAAATGGCCAATGTCCTTGTGGTGCAGGAGGTTTGGCCCTGTTGCAATCGCTGGCCCGTGGTCGAAGAGCGGGGCCGGCGCTTCGCCATCGATCCCCGGGAGCAGCTGCTGGCCCAAAAGTGGGCCCGCCAGCACCAGATGGCGGTATTGGGATTTGCCCACAGCCATCCCAGCTCGCCGCCCGTGCCATCCGCCACGGATTTGACCTGGTGTGTGGCGCCGGCCTTGCTGGCGATTCAAGGAATTGGGGCGCTAAGCCGCCAGGCCGGCTTGGCTTGGTGGTGGATCGAGGCGGATGGCGTCGAACCCTTGCGGCTGCCAATCCGGCTGCCATGGAGAATGGGCGGCTAGCTCGATGTGCGTTTGCGCGCCACTCGCTCCTGCTTCCCATGCTTCCTCCCGACACCAGCGGTGTTCAGCTCAGCCCCGATGAGGTGGCCCGTTTTGCCCGGCACCTGATCCTTCCCGAGGTTGGGATGGAGGGGCAGAAGCGCCTCAAGGCAGCGTCAGTGCTTTGCGTTGGCACCGGCGGCTTGGGTTCTCCATTGCTTCTCTATTTGGCGGCCGCGGGGGTGGGCCGCCTGGGCATTGTCGATTTCGACGTGGTTGACCACAGCAATTTGCAGCGCCAGGTGATCCACGGCACCTCGTGGGTGGGCAAGCCCAAGATCGAATCAGCCAAGGCCCGCATCCTCGAGATCAACCCCCACTGCCAGGTGGATCTCTACGAAACAGCGCTCACCAGTGACAACGCCCTCGAGATCATTGGGGGTTACGACATCGTTTGCGACGGCACCGACAACTTCCCGACCCGCTACTTGGTGAACGACGCCTGCGTGTTGCTCGGCAAGCCCAACGTGTACGGCTCGATCTTCCGTTTCGAAGGCCAGGCCACGGTGTTCAACCTGGATGCCGAGAGCCCGAACTACCGCGACCTCTTCCCCGAGCCACCGCCGCCGGGCATGGTTCCGTCCTGCGCCGAGGGGGGCGTGGTGGGCGTACTCCCCGGGATCATTGGGGTGATTCAGGCCACCGAGACCGTGAAAATCATCACCGGCATCGGCACCACCTTGAGCGGCCGGCTGCTCCTGTTTGATGCCCTGGGCATGAAGTTCCGGGAGCTCAAGCTGAGGCCGAACCCCGAGCGGCCGGTGATCGACAAACTGATCGACTACCAGGAGTTCTGCGGCGTGGGGGGCAGTGCCCCTGGCCAAGAGGAGGCTGGCGCGGTCGAGAGCATCTCAGTGCAGGAGCTCAAGGCTTTGCTCGATGGAGACACCAGCGGCCTGGTGTTGATCGATGTGCGCAATCCACCCGAAGCTGAGATTGCCGTGATTCCTGGCGCGGTGCTGATCCCCTTGGATCAGATTGAAAACGGCACCGCCATCGAGCGGATCAAGCAGCTGTCTGCTGGCAAACAGCTCTATGCCCATTGCAAACTGGGCGGCCGCAGTGCCAAAGCCCTGATTGCGCTCAAGCGTGCCGGGGTAGAAGGGATCAACGTGCAGGGCGGCATTGATGCCTGGAGCCAGGAGATTGATTCGAGCCTGCCGCGTTATTGAACGGGCACCTAATATAGACAATGATCAAGCGATGCCCTATTGTTGATTTCTGAGGGGTAAAGGTTTTGGACGCTATAAAAACCTACGTTTCTCAGGGAGCGGTAAATGCCCAGATTGATCAACTGTTAGCGGGGGAGAGGATTCTTTTCTGTTGCCACAGCAGGCTAATGGCAACCTTGTGGGTTCGTTCGGAACGGGGCAGGCATTCGGGATCCGGTTTGATGCCTGGTCATTTGACTGGTTCCTGTACGACCTTTAATGAGGGGCTCGACCTTTTTCTTAGTAAGGATCCAACATTGCTCATCGTCACCCAGTTGCTCGAAGAAGGATCTGGTCTGGATTTGGTTAACGCAGTCAAAGAGGCTAACCCCCATCTGCCCACCTTGCTCTTTTTGCAGCATAACAATCTGCCGCTGTTTCAAGAGGCGATCAAAACCCATAGTGATGGGATTGTTTTGGAGTCGGAAATGGGATCTGGCCATGTCATCTCGGCCATCAAGAAAGTAGTCAATGGCGGGATGTACCTTGAACCCCTTATTGCCCAAGAGTTGGCTGGCAGTAGCCCAAGTCGAAACCCTGGCCTCACCCCGCGGGAGCTGGAGGTGATGGAGTATGTGGTTTGCGGTTTGAATGATCGTGAGATCGGTCAGGCTGTCTATCTAGCCACTGATACTGTTAAATACCACCTTAAGCAGGTATTCGCGAAGCTGGGGGTTCATAACCGTACTCGTGCAGCTATCTGCCTTGTCCTGATGGGTTTGGTGCCACCGCCTAAGCCCCTGTTCCCTTAAGCGGATGTTGTTGGTTCTGTTGCTTGACAGAAGACGTTTCATGCCGGAAGCTGTTCGCGCAAGAGATTGTATTGGACAACTGCTTGTATAGCTTCGAGTTGTCTGATTCTTTATTTGCGTGAACTGGTTGGCGTCATTAGTAGTCGACACCTCGCTTGAGGTCAACGCCACGTTCGGCGTAGTGCTTGTGGCACACCATCTCGGAGTAGACGCTGGCGAGTTCGAAGTAGGCGAGGCGGTTTTTACAGCGGCCGGTGAGGATCACCTCGGTTTCGGCCGGCTTGCGGAGCAAGGTCTGCACGATCGGCTCTACAGGTAGGAGTTCGAGGTCGACGGTGGGATTGATCTCATCGAGGATCACGGTTTTGTAGAGCCCGCTTGAGATGGCGGCCCTGGCGATCTCCCAGGCCCGCTCGGCTTCCACGTAGTCGATCGGTTGTTGCTGGCCGCGCCAGACGATCGCATCCCTGCCGGAGCGCAGATGGTCCACCAGGTGCGGATAGCTTTCGCGAAGGGCGGCAATGGCAGCATCTTCGGTGTAGCCGGAGCCGCCTTTGAGCCACTGAAGAATCAGTACCCGGTGGCTTTTGTCTTGGCTGATGCCCCGGCCGATCGCCTGCAGGCCTTTGCCCAGGGCGCTGGTGGATTTGCCCTTGCCATCACCGGTGTAGATCTCGATGCCGGTGATGCCGGGATCCATCTGTTGGTGGGCCCGCATTTCCGAATGGAGATCAGCCAGTTGCACCAATTCCTTCGGAGCGCCCCGTCCCGTGCAGATCACCTCCATCCCGGGGGGTTTGCAAGCCAGGGTGCGGGCCACCTCATCGGCATCGAGAAGCCCCAGATCCAGCACGGGGTTGAGCTCGTCGAGCACCACCACCGAATAGAGGTCGGAGGCGATGGCTCCCTTGGCAATATCCCAGCCCCGTTGGGCTTCCTGGCGATCGAATTTGGTGGCTTCTTCCGCGGTGAAATAGTCGCCCCGGCCCGTGCGCACCTGGTCGATCAGGTGGGGGAAGCCCTGCTGGAGGGCCTCAATGGCGGCGTCCTCGTCGTAGGCCCGGCCGGGCCCTTTCAGAAACCGCAGCAGCAGCACCCGGGTGCGCTTTTGCTCGCAGATCCCCAGGCCAATGGTGCGCAGCACCACCCCCAGGGCGGCCTGGCTCTTGCCCTTGCCATCGCCGTCGTAGACGTGCAGTTGGCCGTGGGCGCGCTCATCGCTGCCGGCTGCGGTGCGGATGCCAATGCCTCGGCCTGTCCCCCGCTGCGGCGTTTGGGTGCTGCTCGGGGCCATTCGGGCTGCTGGGTAGGGGTTGATACTACCGGTGATTTCGGTGCCCGGAAGCGCTTTCGCCTTGCCAAGATCGGATCCTGCGCCCGCGCCATGCTGTTTTCCCTGCTCGAAGCCCTGCCGCCCCCTTTGGAGCAGGCCCTCACCCATCTGCGGGCCCAGGTGGTTCAGCTGGATGCGGTGGTGGTGGCCTATTCCGGCGGCGTCGACAGTGCCCTGGTGGCCGCGATTGCCTTCGAACAACTCGGGCCTCGGGCCCAGGCGATTACGGGGGTGTCACCAGCTCTGGCGCCCCATCTGCGCCAGGAGGCCCACCAGCAGGCGGCCTGGCTTGGCATCAGCCACCTGGAAATCATGACCGCAGAGCTGGATGATCCCGGCTACGCCAGTAACCCCGATGGCCGTTGTTACGCCTGCAAGCAGGAGTTGCATCGCTTGCTGGCGCCGATCGCTGCGGCGGCTGGTGGGGGCCAGGTGATTGATGGGGTGAACCGGGATGACCTCGGCGACTATCGCCCCGGGATTCGGGCGGCCCGCGAGCATGGGGTGATCTCCCCCTTGGCCGAGGCCGGCCTCGATAAGGCCGGGGTGCGCCAACTCTCCAAGGCCCTCGGTTTGCCCTGGTGGGACAAGCCCGCCCAGCCATGCCTGGCTTCGCGGTTCCCCTATGGCGAGCCGATCACGGCCCAACGGCTGGAACGGGTGGCAGCGGCGGAGGCCTGGTTGTTGGCCCAGGGGTGGCCCCGGGTGCGGGTGCGCAGCCAGGGGGAAACGGCGCGGATTGAGTTGCCTGCCGACCAGTTACCCGGGGCGTTGCTGCAGTGGGCCGATATCCCCCAGCGGGAGGCCCTGGTTCAGGCCTTCCGCGGCCTGGGTTTTTCTGCCGTGGGCCTGGATTTGGAGGGCTTGATCAGCGGCAAGCTCAACCGCGACCTGGCCCCGAAGGCTGTTGGTTAGGCAACCGCTCGGCCCTAGGCGGTGCGGAGCTTTTCAATCAGCGCGGCCTTGGGCAGTCGGCTGACGCCCGTAAGTCCCTTGCTTTTGGCGAGTGCCTGGAGTTTTACCAGGGTCATGGTCTCGAGGTTGGGGCTCGGGTTTGGGCTGGCGCTGGGATTTGGGATGGGACTCGGGCTGGGGCTTGGGCTCGGGGTTGGTGCGATGCTGCCGCCTAGGTCTGCGGTTAGCCACAAGCGGATGGCGGCAACCACGAGTCCGCCGAACAGCAGGGTGGCGACAACGAAGGCAAGCATCTCCATCAGGGTGTGAAGGCTGGAGCCATTACACCGGGTTTGGCTAGGCCTGGCACGACCTGTTGCAATCCCATCAAAAAAAGCCCCCTGGTGGGGGGGCTTCAGCTGGCCCTGCCTACAGGCTGGGATCGCGCTGCACGTCGGCGATGGCCGAGGGCGTTTCCCGCCGGAAGCTGGTGAGCTTGTGGTTGCCGGCAGAGAGCTCTTCGGCAAGCACCTGGCAGGCCATCTCCGGCATGGTGTGGTCACCACAGGTGAACACATCCACCGCGGCATAGCCCGATTCAGGCCAGGTGTGGATCGAAATATGGGATTCGGCCAAGAGGGCCAATCCCGTCACACCCTGGGGCTCGAAGCGGTGGGTGATCAAATTGAGCAGGGTGGCGCCAGCCCTTTTGGCTGCTGAGGTGATGGCGGTCCTGAGGAAGGCTTCGTCGTCGAGCTTGGCGGGATCGCAGTTGTAGAGCTCGAGAATGCAGTGCTTACCGACGGTGTCACTGACTGG
>CAMDEM010000018.1 GCA_945896675.1 Cyanobium sp. NIES-981 | reverse complement strand
AGCCGGTGAGTTTGGAGATGAAGGTGGGCGATGGCGACGACACGGAGCTGTTGGATTTGTTGGCTGGGGATGGGGAGCTGCCGGATGAGCAGGTGGATGGGGAGTGCCTAAAGGGGGATTTGCGTGCGCTGCTGGAGCGTCTGCCGGAGCTGCAGTGCCGGGTATTGAAGATGCGCTATGGGATTGATGGTGAGGGGCCGGAGGGCGCCGAACCCATGAGCCTCAGCTCGATCGCCAAAGCCCTGGGCCTCAGCCGCGATAAGACCAGAAACCTCGAACGCAAGGGCCTTGATGGCATCCGCGACCAATCCCCCATGATCGAGGGGTATTTGGTGGCCTAGGTGGCATCACCTCATGCAGGGCTGCACGCAGAGCACTAGAACAGCGAAAAGCTAAAAAAAAGAATACCCAGAAAAAGAAAAGCTAGAAAAACTGATCGAAGTTGTCGAAGTCGACGGCGCTGAAGGTGCCGTCTTGCACCTGGCCCATCAGGCGTTCGAGCTGGACCCAGAGGGCCCCGGCGGTGCCGACCGACAACACAAAGGACACCAGCAGGGCAGCCCCGGCGGAGAAGCCAAACACCTGGAGGCCGCCGCCAATGAACAGGGTGATGCCCAGCACCACGCCCATGTAGGGGATCGTGACCACGGCCGTGCCGAGGGGAAGCAGGGCCAGACGGTCCTGTTTCCAGCCGTCCAGCCGTTGCTGCACCAACTTGGCGAAGGTGAGGCCGCAGAGCATGGCGATGGCCAGGCCCAGCCCCGCCACCAGATAGGGGGGCTGGCTGATGGGGGCGAACTCAAGCAGGATTTCGCTGCCATCGAGGTCGCCGTAGTAGCCGCTGAGCGCATCGAGATCGGCATCCAGCAGATCGATCGGGGCGGCCATGGGCAACTTCAGTGGGTGGTGCGCCAGGGCGCGATGGGGCGACCCTAGGCCAGCTCCCTTGCGTTCATGGTTCCCACCTCTGGGTACCGAGATAGGTCAGCTCAACAAAATCACTGCCCTCGTGGTCCTGGGGGGAAAAGGACACTCGGTAGCCGCCCAGATCAATGGAGCGAAGCGAATCGAGGGCTGCAACGAGCCGCTCGCGGCTGGGATCCGGACCAGCTTTGCGCAGGGCCTCCACCGTGAGCTTGGCGGCTAAAAAACCCTCCAGGCTGGTGAAGCCATAGCGAGGCTTTTGGCTCTGGCGGCGCATCGCCTGCTGATATTCCCTCACAACTGGTAGACGTCCATCCCATGGGAATGGCACCACCTGGCTGATGCCGATGCCATTAGCCAGGTGCGGTGACAGGGCGTTTTGAAGGGCCTGGGTGCCCACGAACGAGACGCTCATCACGGGGGCATGGTTGCCCAGTTTCCTCAGTCGAAGAATCAGGTCGGCTGCGGTGCCATAGGTGGTCACCAGCACCAATCCGTTGGGGCTGGCTGCCACCATCTCACGGGCGGCAGCTTCGTTGTTCAGGCTGTTCCGGTTAACGGAAACCTCTGCCACAGCGGCCAGGTTGTAGCCCTTCAGGGCTGCCTTGGTGGCGCGCAGGCCATCCAGACCGAAGGCATCCCGCTGGTAGATCACGCCGATCCTGCGGAGGCCCGCGCGCACCAGGGCCTTGATGCTCTCGCGTAGTTCACTCCGGTAGCTGGTGCGCAGGTTGAAGACCGTTGGGCGGAGCGGGGAGCGCAGCAGTTCGGCGCCGCTCAATGGCGCAATTAGGGGAATCCGCTGCGCATCGACTAAGGGGAGCACGGCCTGCACCGTGGGGGTGCCCACATACCCGAACAGAGCTAAGACCTTGTCGCGCTCCAGGAGAGTTCGCGTATTGCGCAAGGTGAGCTTGGGCTCGTAGCGGTCGTCAAGGGTGATCAGAGCAATTGTCTTGCCGTTGATGCCGCCGCGCTGATTGACCTGGGAGAAATAGGCCAGAGCACCTGCGCGGTACTCCTGGCCCAGCTGGGCGGATCGCCCGGAGAGGGGGGCTGATTGCCCGAGCCGAATCGGCGAGGCTGCTGCTCCGAGTCCCAGTCCGAGGCCTGTGATTGCGGCGAAAGCCAGGCGCAGGCAGGAGGTTGGGAAAAACAAGGCTGAAAATCTCCTGGCTGGCCTAGCGTCGCGGCCAGGTTGTTGTCACTGGTATGGCTCAGCGTAAGCAACGCCGGTGGAATCTCCTGGTGCTTGTGGCCTTGCTGTTGGCGCTTGTTCTGGCGCTGTTCAGTGTTGCAGGCATCGAGCTCGATGGCACCCGTTCCCGGGACAACCTGAGGTTGGCATCCACTCCCCGGGCGCTGACGACCAAAGACGGGTCTGGATCCCTGCTAACGGGTTCTCGCGAGCGCGGCGACCGGCTCATGCCAGCGGAGATGGAGGCCGACCAAAAGGAATTCGATGAAGCCAGATTTCACGTCTATTTAGGTATTTATACCAATAACAACTACAGCGTTGATTTGCGCATACCCAGTTACGTGAGTAGCGGTTATGTGTGGATGAATTGGGATGGAGAAATGCAACGTTATCTGGAGGAGCAGGATCTGCCCATTCAGCAGCTAATTGTGCCGATCAATGTGCTGGACTCAAATCCATCTTCGGTGTTGAAACCTGTGGGCGTCAAGCCGTTGAAGCTGCCTAGTGGGCGTTACTACCAGATGTTTACTTATCAGGGCTCGTTCTACATTGATAATGTAGATTTCCGACGCTTTCCTTTCCTGGAGGTCAATCTCCCTCTGGTCTTCGAAGCGAATGATCCTGAAGGTGGGCTTGACTATGGAAATCTGCGTCTGTTGCCTGAATTGAAGGATAGTGGCATGGGCCTCTATGCAGGCATCACTGGTTTTCTCACCCAAGGATGGTCCATGGCGGAATATCGTCATCACTACGCCACCAACTTTGGCCTTGGCGGTGCAGAAGCTGACTACAGCCAGGTCATTTTTGACCTGGGCTACGGGGCTTCGGCCTGGTCGTCTTTTTGGCGTTTGCTGCTGCCTCTTGCCGTGGTGATGGCAATGGTGTTGTTGGTCTCCAAGTTGCGCAATGATCTTCAGGATGTGCGCTCGACGATTCCCGTCACAATCCTGCTCACGTTGGTCTTCCTACAGCAGAGCTATCGCTCTTCTCTCCCTGATCTGCCCTATCTGGCCTTTCTGGATCGGGTGTATGTGGTGGCCTATCTGTTAACCCTCGTCGCCTTTGTGCTGGTGATCTGGATCGGCAAACGATCGGCTGAGGTGGAGCAACTGCCCGATGAGCTTTCTCGCCAAACGCAGATCAACCGCCTGGAGAGGGTCGACGACATCTGGCCCCTGGTTGTGGTTGTGGTCGGCATTATCTCGGTGGGCCTTTGCTGGTTCACCATCCCCATGACAGCCATCGTCTGAGCCTGATTTCAAACCAGGATGGTTCGTTTCTCTCCTAGGCAGCCAGGGGATTCAGCCTTGTCAGCAGCCGTTCCCCCAGTAGGGCGGTCAACCGGCGCGGTCCGAAGGTTCGGCCCAGTAGGGATGCCAGGGACCTGAGGTCGTCCGTGTTGAGCCGATCGTCTTGGACCAGGGTGAGCAACAGCCGCTGGCGCAGGCTGCGGCCCCCAGGCCCCAGCAATAGCTTCAGGCCCGCACCAGCGACGGGCAACAGATCGGTGCTGGGGCCTTCGCTTTCCACCACGGCCAGCAGGTTTTCGAGCCGCTCGATCTGGAGCCGGCCGTCGCCGTCAAAGAGCACCTCCAGCAGTTTTTCGCGCATCTCCGCGGTATCGCCGGCCAACAGGCGCTTGGCCACATAGGGGTAGGCCACCTGGACGATTTTGAAATCCGGATCCAATCGCAGTGCCAGACCCTCCTGGCTCACCACGGCGCGAATGATGAGGGCAAAGCGCGCCGGCACCCGGAAGGGATAGGCATACATCAACTCCGAGAACCGGTCGGTGATCGCCTTGAAATTGAAGGCCCCCACGTTTTCGCCGATGGCACCACCAAGCACCTCCTCCAAGGCGGGCACGATTGGTTCGAGGTCGGTTTTGGGATTAAGGAAGCCCAGTCCAACGAAATCCCTGGCCAGGGCGCGAAAGTCGCGGTTGATCAGGTGCACCACGGCCCCGGTAAGGGTGAGCCGATCGCTATCACTGATCGAATCCATCATGCCGAAGTCCACGTAGGCCACATGGCCCAGGGCCCCGTTTTTGCCCGGTAGGGCAAACAGATTGCCGGGGTGGGGATCGGCGTGGAAATAGCCGAATTCCAGCAATTGCTGCAGCCCGGCAATCACGCCAGTGCGGATCAGGGCCGAGGGGTCGAGCTGGCGGGCTTCGAGCACCTGGCGTTCCTGGAGTTTGGTCCCGTTGATCCAGGTGGTGGTCAGCACCCGCTCCGCCGAGAGCAGCCTCTCCACCCGGGGCACGGTGACCTCGGGATGGTGGGAAAAGAGAGTGGCAAAGCGTTCGGCATTGTCGGCCTCTTGCCGGTAGTCGATTTCGGCAAACAGGCTGCGGCCAAATTCATCGATGATGTCGCCCAAGCCAAAGCCCAGGTTCAAGGGCAACAGCGGTGCTGCCGCCACGGCAAGCAGCCGGATGATCACCAGGTCGCGCCGCAGCAGATAGGGAAGATTGGGCCGTTGCACCTTGACGGCCACCCAATGGCCATCGGCGAGTTGGGCCTTGTAAACCTGGCCCAGGCTGGCTGCAGCCATCGGATGGCCAGGGAAATGCTCAAACAGTTGGTCTGCGGGGCCTCCCAATTCCTGCTCGATCGTGGCCAGGGCGATGGCGTGGGGGAAGGGGGGCAGGTTGTCTTGCAGTTGGGTGAGTTGGTCCAGCCAGTCGCGCCGCACCAAATCGGGGCGGGTGGAGAGGGATTGCCCCACCTTGATGAAGCAGGGCCCCAGGCCCGTGAGGGTGGCCAGGATCTTCTGGGCGAGCCGCTTTTGGACCTCTGGTTTGGGGCTTGAGCCCTGGATCACCAGCACCACAGCCAGGCTGCCCAGTTGCCAAAGCACCTCCACCAGGCGGCCCACCAGCACCCAAGGCCGCAGCAGTAACCAACGCAAATCCCGCCCTGGGGAATAGGTGGTCACGCTTGCTGCCGCCGACGGGGAGCGCAGACTCTAGAAACGCCTGTGGTGGATCCATGGATTGGGTGGGGGCAAAGGGGCGATGAGCCTGTGGCTGCATTTGCCGGCCCATGGCCGCGGGCGAGGCTTGGCCCCAGAGCTGCGCAGGCTTCTGCGGCAGGTGCCGGCCCGCTGGGATCTGCCAGAGCTGCCTGAGGTGGGCGGACCCTTAATCCCCACGGGCTGGGTGGCCGAGGCGCAAAAGGAGTGCGCGCACCTGTTGGCTGCGGAGCGCTGTTGGTTTGGGGTGAATGGGGCCAGTGGCCTGTTGCAGGCCTCCCTGCTGGCGATGGCAGAGCCGGGTAGCCGGGTGCTGCTGCCCCGCAACCTGCATCGCTCCCTGCTGCACGGCTGTCTGCTGGGGGACCTGGAGCCGGTCCTGTTTGATCTGCCCTTTGACCCCGCTACCGGCCTGTGGTTGCCGCCACCTGTGCCCCATCTGGCGCAGGTGATTGCCGCTGCCCAGGCGACCGGTCCCTTGGCGGGCCTGGTGCTGGTGGATCCGAGCTACCAGGGCCTGGCGGGGGATTTGGCTGCTCTGGTGGCCCTGGGCCATCAAGCGGGCCTCAAGGTGCTGGTGGATCAGGCCCATGGCCAGGGGGAAGCCCTTGCTGCCGGTGCCGATCTGGTGGTGGTGTCGTGCCAGAAATCCAGTGGTGGCTTGGCCCAAAGCGCCCTGGTGTTGCTTCAGGGCGAGAGGGTGGATCCTGGGGCGATGGAGCGGGCCCTGTTGTGGCTGCAAAGCTCCAGCCCCAGCGCTTTGTTGCTCGCATCGGCTGCCGCTTCCGTACGGCACGCCACCAGCGCCCGTGGCCAGGGCCAACGCCGCCGGGCCCTCGCCATCGCCGGGCGCCTGCGCAGGCGTTGCCATCAAAAGCAATTGCCCCTGGTGGCCAACCAGGACCCCCTGCGCCTGGTGCTCCACACCGCCGCCATGGGCATCAATGGCCTCGATGCTGATGGTTGGCTGCTGGAGCGGGGGGTGATTGGTGAGCTGCCTGAGCCGGGCACCCTCACCTTTTGCCTCGGCATGGAGCCCCCGGCCTGGCTGGAATGGCGCCTGCCTCGGCATTTGCTGGCCCTGCGCCGCGCCCTAGGTGGCCGGCCCTTGCCGCCCTTCAGTGCCCCCCCCTTGCCCTTGGTGGCCACGCCAGCGATGCCCCTTGGCCAGGCCTGGCGCTCGCCCGCCATCGGTGTGCCCCTGGCCGATGCGGTGGGGCGGATTGCTGCCGAACCGCTCTGCCCCTACCCCCCGGGGATCCCCTTGCTGGTTCCAGGGGAGCGGATCGATGGGGATCGGGCTGCCTGGTTGGCCTGTCAACAGGCGCTATGGCCCGGCCAAATCGCTGATACGGTAAAAGTTGTGGCCACGTAGAGCTGATGCAGCAGGCCGGGGCCTACCAGTGGGATTTCGTGACCCCGGGCCTGCCCGATGGGGCGTTTGAGCATGCCCCGGGCTTCAGCCCCACCCCCATGGAGCTCCGGGTGATGCTGCTGGCCCACCTGCGGCCCAGGCCCGATTCGCTGGTGTGGGATGTGGGCGGGGGCACCGGAGCATTGGCGTTGGAAATTGCCAGGCTCATGCCCCAGGGGGCGGTGCATACCTTGGAGCGGGATCCCGATGCCATTCGCCTGCTGGAGCAGAACCGCCAGCGCTTCGGCATCGCCAACTTGCACATCCATGCCGGCCAGGCGCCCCACGATCTGCAGCAGTTGCCGGCCAACCCCGATCGGGTGTTGTTGGAGGTGGGCCGGCCGCTGGGAGATGTGTTGTTGGCGGTGTGGGACGCCTTGGTGCCCCATGGGCGCTTGGTGATTAGCACCGCCAGCCTCGAGGGCCTGGTGGATGCCACCGACACCCTCGGCCAGTTGGAGGCCCGGGATCTCCAGGTGGTTCAGGCCACCGTGCATCGCATGCAGCGCCGCGGCAGCCAGGCCAAGCTGGCGGCAGCCGAGCCCCTGTTCTTGATCGCCGCCGAACGTTGAAGCCCAGCCCGCCCCCCAGCGATGCCTCTGCCAACGGCAACCCTGCCAACGGCAACCCCGCCAACGGCAACCCCGCCGGCGGCAACGCCAAGAGGCGGACAGCCACGCCGCTTGCCAGGCTGCTGAGTGGCTGGGCCGCCGGTGGCTTTGGGTTTGTGGTGGTGATGCTTGGGGGGTGGTGGTTCACCGCTGCCGTGGGCGTGATCGTGCATTTGGGCCTGCTGGAGTTCTTCCGCATGGCCCAGTTCAAGGGGATTCGCCCGGCCACCAAGACCACCCTGGTGGCGGTGCAGTTGCTGTTGATTTCCACCCAGGCCGCCACGGGCATGGAGGGCAGCCACTGGTTTTCCGGGGATGTGGCGGCCGCGATCCTGCCGGCCTCAGGGGCGGTGATTTGTGGCTGGCTGCTGTTGCAGCCGGTCACCGGCACGATCGCCGATATCGCAGCCTCGATTTTTGGCCTGTTTTATTTGGGGTTTTTGCCCAGCCATTGGATCAAGCTGCGCGACCTGGCCGACCAAGCCCTGGCCCCCAACCTGGCGGGCTGGAGCTGGCCCCAAAGCGCTGGCCTGGGCCTCACCCTGATGGCCTGCTTTTTGATTGTGGCGACCGATATCGGCTCCTATGTGATTGGTCGCCGCCTGGGCCGCCATCCTCTGTCCCCAATTTCGCCTGGCAAAACCGTGGAAGGTGCCCTGGGCGGCATGGCCTGTGCCTGCCTGGTGGGCGCCCTGGGCGGGGTGCTGCTGGGTTGGCACTGGGGAGCCCTGGTGGGGGCAGGCCTGGGGGCGGTGGTGGCGGTGTTTGCCCTGGTGGGGGATCTCACTGAGTCGATGATGAAGCGCGATGCCGGCATTAAGGATTCGGGCGATGCCATCCCCGGCCATGGGGGGATCCTGGATCGCATCGATAGCTATTTGTTTGTGCCGGCGGTGGTGTTCACCCTGGTGACCCTGGTGTTGCCGCTGATCCAGGCCAGCTAGGCAGGCCAACCAGCACCAGAGGGGCTAGCTGGAAGCTCCGACTGACACCTTGGCGGTGCCATAGAGCTGCACCATGCCTCCTTCGAGATTGGCGCGCTCAATCGTGATGCCCGGATCCATGGGCAGTTCCACCTGCAGCTTCCCTTGGATGGCGTTGATGACCACCGCGCCATCGCTGGCATCCAGGTGGGTTTCGAGCTCCACCAGCCCCACCTCGCCTGCGGCCTTTGCAGCAAAAATAAGTTTGTCTTGGCTGATGCGTAGCTCCACCACGGGGCTGATTCCCAGCAGCATTTCGCCCAGGTGGTCGGCCAGCCCTCGCCACTGGGGCCTGCTGATCGATTGGTTGAGGCCTTCCGCCGTAAAGCCCACCTGGCCTCGAATCGAGAAGGGGTGCTGCAGTTGCAACGGTTGGCCCTTCAGCAGCTTGCCGATGTTCACCTCAATGGGGCTGCTGGTGAGTTGCACCAATTCCAGCTCCAACTGCTGGTAGCTCACCCGCCGGGCCATCAGGCTTACCCCCGCCAGCTTCCCCCGTAACAGGCCCAGGGCGGAGCCCTCCAATTGGATCTCCAGGCTCTCGATCGCATCACATTGCTGTCTGACCCAAAGCTGCAGGCCGCTGGCGAGCAGCTGCATGACCGGGCCGCTACTGGTGGTCATTTCAAACGGATTGGCATGGAATCCAGGTCTCGGCCACGGTTTGGGGTTGGTCGATGTGGGGCAGGTGGCCGCAGTTCTGAAGCTCCCTGATCCGCTCTCCTAACAGGGCTTGGGCTGCCCGTTTCTGGGGAGCCCGCAAAATTCTGTCGTTGGCCCCCCAGAGCACTGCGATGGGCTGATCGGGTAAAGGGTTGCCGCAGCCAGCAAAGCCCCCGGAGCGGGCAAAGGTCGCCAACGTTTCGGCCCAGCCAGGGGCCTGCAGATGCCCCGAAGCGATTTGGAGTTCAGCCTCGCCTACGTCCTGGTCGGGGTTGGCGAAGGCGGAGCGGCACAGACCCTTGCGCACCCAAGGCAGGGCTAGAAATTTGACCCCCAAACCATCGAGTACGGGGGGGAGGGGCATGGGATTGCCGGTGAGGCCAGCAGGGGCAAGCAACAACAGCCGATCGATCCGCTGCGGGCAGCGCCGGGCCAGTTCCACGGCGACTGACCCGCCCATGGAGGCCCCAATCAAACCCAGGGGGCCTGGGGTGCGCTCACCAATGGTGCTCACCAGGCTGCCGAGGTGCCGCAGCACCGCTTCGGGGTTGGCCGCTGGCGGTGCGGGCCGGGGGCAAAAGCCAAAGCCATACAAATCGGGAATGAACAGCTGGCAGTGGGGGGCCAGCAGGGGGGCCAGCCGGCGGAATTCAAGAAACGAGCTGTCGAAGCCGTGCAGCAACAGCACCGGTGGCCCGGCGCCGACCACGGCCACGGGCCATTCCGCCCCTAAGCCCGGAAGCTTCCACCACTGGATCTGGGCCGCCAGATCCCGGCCCTGGGGATCGAGCAAGTGGGTGGCTGCATCGGCCACGAGGGCTTTGCAGGTGCTGAGTCGCTCGAGGAGCAGGTCGTGGTTGAGGGTGGTTTGGCTCACGCCGCGACGCGCTCGCCGCTGCAGGTGCTCACCAGGGCTGCGATGAGATCGCTCGGCGCCACGGCAAAGGGCAGGTGGTGGAGATCGGAGCTGGGCTGGCAGGCAAAGGCGCACGCCTCCTGCAGCTCGCTGAGGCTGGCTCCGGCCAGGCCCAGATCGCCCAATTCCACCGGCAGCTGAAGGGCGCGGAACAGGGGAATCAGCTGGCGCCGCGCTTGGGCGGCCAATTGGTTGCCGCCGAGGAGTTCTTCCATCCGCAGTTGCACCAGGATTCCGAAGCCCACCTTTTCGCCATGGAGCACGCCGTGGGTGGCTTCCAATTGGGTGAGGCCGTTGTGTACCGCGTGGGCGGCCACCGTGCGGCACCGGGCACCGCCAATTCCGCCAATTAAGCCGGCTGTAAGAGCGCAGGCTTCCGCCACCCGTACCCAGGCTTCGCCGGGGGGGTCGGCCATGGCGGCTTCGGCTTCCAGCAGCAACTGGTCCCGCAGGACCCGGGCCATTTGCACGGCCTGCTGAATCAACCCATCGCTACTGGTGCCACTGCTGATCGAGGCTTCGTACCACTTGGCCATGGCATCGGCGATGCCGCTGGCCAGGGTCCGGGCGGGGGCTTGGCGCACGAAGCCGTGGTCAAACACCAAAAGCTCCGGGCAGCGGTTCAAGCTCACATCCCCCTCGAAGGCGCCCTGGGGGCTGTAGATGTTGGCCAGGGCTGTCCAGCCCGCACAGGTGGCCGCACTGGTGGGCACCGTGATGCACCGCAAGCCGAGCCGATGGGCGAGCAACTTGCCCGCATCGATCACCTTGCCGCCACCAATGGCGATCACCGCATCAAAGGCTGGTTCTTGAGCTGTGCCGGGGGAGAGCTGGACTGGGGCGGCTAGGGCCTCGATCCGGCTCAGATCGGCTTCGCAGCAGTCGAACTCAAGTTCGAAGCTGGTGCAGCTGATGCCTGCCTGGGCGAGATCCTGGAGGCATTGCTGACGCAGGGGCCGGGTGGCTGGGCTGCGGCCCAGCACCAAGGCGTGGCTCGTGAGGGAGGCGATAGCTGGGAGGGCTTCCTGCCAGGCCCCATCGCCCCGCAACACGGTGGCGGGGGCAATCGTGTGGGGGCACACGGAGGGGGGAGGGGCCGTTTTCATCCCAAAAGTGTAAAAACTGCCGGGATCAGGCTCCAGCGGCGGCGAGTTCAGGCATCGCAGGGGCAGAGAGCTGCTTGCGAATCACCACCTGCTTCTCCTCGTTCACATCGACAAGGGCTGAATCCCCATCGCTGATCCTGCCGGAGAGGAACTCTTCGGCCAACGAGTCTTCGAGCAGGCGCATCACCGCCCGGCGCAGGGGCCTGGCCCCGTAGCTGGGGTTGTAGCCCTCTTCCACCAAGCGTTCCTTGAAGGTCTCGGTGACCGAGAGGGTGATGCCCTTCTCCTGCATCCGGCCGAACACTTCCTTGAGCATGATCTCGGCGATGACCTTGACCTCATCGCGGGTGAGCTGGCGGAACACAATGATTTCGTCCAGGCGGTTGAGGAATTCGGGGCGGAAGTACTGCTTCAGCTCCTCATTCACCAGGGAACGAATCCGGTTGTAATTGGTCTCTTCGGCGGCGCCACCGGAGAATTCAAAGCCCAGGCCGCCACCACCCTTCTCGATCACCTTCGAACCGATGTTCGAGGTCATGATGATCAGGGTGTTTTTGAAGTCGACCGTGCGGCCCTTGGAATCGGTCAGTCGACCGTCTTCCAGGAGCTGCAGAAGCAGGTTGAACACATCGGGGTGGGCCTTTTCGATTTCGTCGAACAGCACCACGGTGTAGGGGCGACGGCGCACGGCTTCGGTGAGTTGGCCGCCCTCGTTGAAGCCCACGTAGCCCGGAGGCGAACCGATCAGCTTGCTGACCGTGTGGCGCTCCATGAACTCGGACATGTCGAGGCGGATCATGGACTCTTCGCTGCCGAAGAAGTAGGCCGCAAGCGACTTGGTGAGCTCGGTTTTACCAACGCCGGTGGGGCCGGAGAAGATGAAGCTGGCAATGGGACGGTTGGGGTTCTTTAGGCCCACCCGGGCCCGGCGAATGGCCCGGGAGACGGCCTTCACAGCTTCGTCTTGGCCGATCAGGCGCTGGTGGAGGGTGTCCTCCATGTTCAGCAACTTGGCCGATTCGCTTTCGGTCAGTTTCTGTACGGGCACCCCGGTCCAGGACGCCACGATGTGGGCGATATCCTCTTCGGTCACCATCGGGGTGCGATCCCCATCGGCCCCAGCTGAGTCTGTGGTTTCTGGGCTGGTGCCTTCGGCTGAGGTGGCGTCTGCTGGGGCCGTCTCGTCGGGCTGGTCGTCCTTGCGGGCCTGGAGGATCGAGCGAATTTGCTCGCGCAGCTCCACTTCTTTGTCGCGCAGTTCGCCGGCCTTGGTGAAGTCCTGTTCCCGGACGGCCGTTTCCTTTTCTTTCTGCACGGTCCGTAGCTGCTTGTCCACCTCCTTGGCGGCAGGTGGCAGCTTCGAGTTCATCAGCCGCACCCGGCTGCCGGCCTCATCAACCAGGTCGATGGCCTTGTCGGGGAGGAAGCGATCGGAGATGTAGCGGTCGCCAAGGGTGGCCGCTGCAATCAGGGCTTCGTCGGCAATCTTGAGGCGGTGGTGATCCTCGTAGCGCTCCTTCAGGCCGCGAAGGATCTCGATCGTGTCTTGAACGGAAGGTTCACCCACCATCACCGGTTGGAAGCGCCGCTCAAGGGCGGCATCCCTTTCGATGTGTTTGCGGTATTCATCCAGGGTGGTGGCGCCAATGCACTGCAGCTCACCCCTGGCGAGGGCTGGCTTGAGGATGTTGGCGGCATCAATGGCGCCTTCGGCGGCGCCAGCGCCGATCAGGGTGTGCACTTCGTCGATCACCAGGATCACGTTTCCGGCACCCCGGATTTCCTCCATGATCTTTTTGAGGCGTTCTTCGAATTCGCCCCGGTATTTGGTGCCCGCCACCAGCAGGCCGATATCCAAGGTCAGAACCCTCTTGTCTTCCAGGATGTCGGGGATATCGCCGGAATTGATGCGCTGGGCCAGGCCCTCGGCGATAGCGGTTTTGCCCACGCCAGGTTCACCAATCAGCACCGGGTTGTTCTTGGTGCGGCGGCCCAGGATCTGAATGACGCGCTCAATCTCGTTTTGGCGCCCCACCACGGGATCCAATTTGCCGTCAGCCGCTTGCTGGGTGAGGTTGGTACCAAATTCATCCAGGGTTGGGGTCTTGGTGGACCCTTTGCCGCCGCCACCGCCGGAAGCGACCTCAGCGGTTTCGCCCAGCATGCGGATCACCTGGGTGCGGACCTTGGCCAGATCAACCCCAAGGTTTTCGAGCACCCGCGCGGCGACACCCTCGCCCTCCCGAATTAGGCCCAGCAGCAAGTGCTCGGTACCGATGTAGTTGTGGCCGAGCTGTCTGGCCTCTTCCAGCGACAACTCCAGAACCCGTTTAGCGCGGGGCGTAAACGGAATTTCCACGGCGACGAAGCCCGAGCCCCGGCCGATGATTTTTTCCACCTCCACCCGGGCATCCTTGAGGTTCACCCCCATCGACTTGAGCACCTTGGCGGCCACGCCGGTGCCCTCGCCGATCAGGCCCAGCAGGATTTGCTCGGTGCCCACAAAGTTGTGACCAAGGCGGCGGGCCTCCTCTTGGGCCAGCATGATCACCTTGATGGCTTTCTCGGTAAAGCGCTCGAACATGGGCCGGGGCCTGTTGCAAGTGCTTCCAAGCTATCAGGGTTGGTGAGGCTGGTGTGGTTTGCGGCTCTGGGTCAGCAAATCAGCAGTAGCCGCAAGTGCTTTGTGCATTTGTATTGTTAATACAGAGGGTCTATTTATCCAGTCAAAGCAGTAAGAAAAGGCGGTTATCCACACCCCTGCTGCGCATCATTAACTGGAGGCAGCCTCAGCCATTGGATCAGGGCATCGTCGCCATTGCGGTAGTAACCACGACGAATGCCGGCATCGCGAAATCCCAAGTCCCGATAGAGGGCCACGGCGGCGGTGTTGGAGGTGGCCACTTCCAGGGTGGCCCGCTCGGCCCCAAGGCGTTGGCCATGGCTGAGCAGGGCTTGCAGCACCTGCCGTCCTAGGCCCTGGCGGCGCTGCAGCGGATCGACGGCCACCACGGTGATGTGCAGTTCGTCGACCACCAGCCAGCCACTGGCCATGGCGACCAAGGCGCCTTCGCACCAAAGGCCGATGCCCGGTCGGCGCTCTTCTGCCAGCTCGCTGTGCCATTGCTCCTGGTTCCAGAGGCCACCGAGGCTGCGTTGGTCCAAGTCTTGGCAGGCCTGGAGGTGGTTGGGCTCCAGGGGGAAGCACGCCAGCTTTTGGAGCTGTTCACCTGTCACAGCAAGCTGCCAGCGGCGTTCTTTACATTCATAGTCCCCCCGTTGTTTTGCCCGCCGCCATGGTGATCTCCAGTGAGCTCGATCAGGGCGGAGCCGGCGTTCTGGATGGGGCAGCCGCGTCTGCCCAGCGTCTGTTTGAGCCCCATCGGGATGCCAGGAGTCCGAATCGCAACCTGGCGCCCATCACCGCCGAGGTCGATGCCGACGGCCGTTTGCAGGTGGGCGGTTGTGGGCTGAGCACCCTGGCCCGCACCTATGGCACACCGTTGTATGTGCTCGATGAGGCGAGTCTGCGGGGTACCTGCCGGGCCTACCGGGAGGCCTTGGCGACCCACTACCCCGGCGAAGCCCTCGCCCTCTACGCCTCGAAGGCCAATAGCTCCTTGGCCATTTCTGCCTTGGTGGCCTCAGAAGGCCTGGGCCTGGACGCGGTGTCGGCGGGAGAGCTTCTCACGGCCCTCGACGGCGGCATGCCCGCCGATCGGATCGTGTTTCACGGCAACAACAAATCCCGCCAGGAGTTGGCCCTCGCGGTGGAACGGGGCGTCACCGTGGTGGCGGATAACTGGCGCGACCTCGAGCTATTGGCTGAATTGGCGCCTGGCCTGGCTGCGCCCGTGGAGCTCATGCTCCGCTTTACGCCGGGGATCGAGTGCCACACCCACGAGTACATCCGCACCGGTCACCTCGACAGCAAATTTGGCTTTGACCCCGACCAGCTCGAACCGGTGTTGCGGCACTTGGTCGGCTGCAGCTGGGCCCGCCTCACCGGGCTCCACGCCCATATCGGCTCCCAAATCTTCGAACTCCAACCCCACCGCGATTTGGCTGGGGTGCTTGCCGATGCCGTGGCCCTGGCCCGATCCATGGGTCACCCAGTGGGCGACCTCAACGTGGGCGGCGGCCTCGGGATTCGCTACGTGGCCAGCGACGATCCCCCGTCGATCCAGGAGTGGGTGCAAACCGTTGGCGAAGCGGTGGCCACGGCCTGCCAGCAGCGGCGCCTGGCCCTGCCGCGCCTGCTCTGCGAGCCCGGTCGATCCCTGGTCGCCACGGCCGGTGTCACGGTTTACGAGGTGGGAAGTCGCAAGGAGATTCCGGGCATTCGCACCTACCTTTCGGTGGATGGCGGCATGAGCGATAACCCCAGGCCAATTACCTACCAATCCCAATACACGGCCCTGTTGGCGGATCGACCGTTGGCTGAGGCCACGGAAACCGTGACCCTGGCGGGTAAGCATTGCGAGTCGGGGGATGTGCTCCTCAAGGACGTGGCCTTGCCACCTGCCACCAGCGGCGACCATTTGGTGGTGCTGGCCACCGGCGCCTACAACGCTTCCATGAGCTCCAACTACAACCGCATCCCAAGGCCAGCGGCCGTGCTGGTGCACGGGGGCATCGCCGACCTGGTGCAACGCCGGGAACAGCCGGAAGAGCTACTGCGCTACGACGTTTTGCCCTCCCGGCTCACAACGGTAAGTTGACCGAAAGGCATGGGTGCACCGGTGAGCGCGCTGCAGATCAACCCCCTGCAGCTCATCGACATTCGACTGCTGCTCGACTTGCTGTTTGCCACCGGCCTGGGGGTGTTGGTGCTCGGTCGCGTGACCGAAGCGCGCACCCTCTGGCTGTTGCGCGGCTATCTGCTGCTCGTGGCCCTGGCCTGGTTCGTGCAGCGCTACGCCAACCTGCCGCTCACCTCCAAGCTGGTGGACGCCCTCGTCCTGGCCTGCAGTTTGGCGCTGGCAATCCTCTGGCAAGGCGAATTGCGCCGGTTGATGGAGTTGCTGGGTACGGGCCGGCTGGGGGTTCTCTTCGGCGACCGCAAGCGCGACCAATTGGCTTCGGGCTCGGTGGCGGTGCTCAGTGAAGCGGCTGGTCGCCTCTCCCAATCCCGCCGCGGGGGACTGATCGTGGTGGACCTGGGCAGTGACCTGCGGCCTGAGGATTTTCTCAATCCGGGGATTTCCCTGGATGCCCAGCTCTCCGTGGATCTGCTGCTCAATCTGTTTGCGGCTGATACCCCCCTCCATGACGGGGCCGTGCTGGTAAAAGCCAATCGGATCGTGGCGGCGGGGGTGATCTTGCCCCTCTCTCGTCAGGGTTTGAACCGCTACGGCACCCGCCATCTGGCCGCCCTGGGCCTAACCGAACGCTTTGATCAATGCCTGGCGATTGTGGTGTCCGAGGAAACCGGCACCCTGTCGCTGGCCTGCCAGGGCAAGCTCGAACGGCCAATTACCAGCAGCCGTCTGCACGATTTGCTGAGCCAGGCGCTGGCCCTGCCAGCGGGGCGTAGCGTGGCCAAAGACCCGCTGGAACGTCGCGGATGAGTCGCGCGCTGGCGACCACTCCTGTTGTGGGCCCAATGGCCTTGCCTGAGGGGCTCGATCAGGCGCGCTTGCCCCGGCACATTGCCGTGATCATGGATGGCAATGGCCGTTGGGCTAAGAGCCGCAGCCTGCCGCGGGTGATGGGCCACCGCGAAGGGGTCGAAGCACTCAAGCGCATGTTGCGGCTGTGCAGTGATTGGGGGGTGGGGGCCCTGACGGCCTATGCCTTCTCCACCGAAAACTGGAACCGGCCCGGCGAGGAGGTGAGTTTTTTGATGACCCTGTTTGAACGGGTGCTGGCCCGGGAGCTTGAAGCCCTCGAAAGGGAGCAGGTTCGGATTCGCTTTCTGGGAGATCTTTCCCCGTTGCCCCCCGGCCTGCAGCAGCTGATTGCCGACGCCACAGCCCGCACAGCGGCGAACACCGGCATCCACTTCAACGTCTGCACCAACTACGGCAGCCGGGCGGAATTGGTGCGGGCGGCGAGGACCTTGGCCGAACGCGCGGCCCGCGGCGAATTGGATCCCAGCGCGATTGATGAGGCCCTGTTGAGCGCCGAACTCCATACGGCCGGGGAGCTGGATCCCGATTTGTTGATTCGCACCAGCGGCGAACAGCGCATCAGCAATTTTTTGTTGTGGCAGTTGGCCTACGCCGAGCTGCACATCACCGATGTGCTGTGGCCTGATTTTGATCAACAGGCCTTGGTGGCCGCTCTGCTCGACTACCAGGGTCGCCAGCGCCGTTTCGGTGGCGTCACCTCCCTCCCTTGATGGCTGCACTCTCCTGATGGCCCCTCTGCCAGTGATCACTCGCCACGACTGGACCCGCGCCGAGATCCAGGCCCTGCTGGATCAGCCCCTGATGGATCTGCTTTGGCAGGCCCAGCAGGTGCACCGCGTGGCGAATCCTGGTTACGAGGTGCAGCTTGCTTCGCTGCTCAGTGTCAAAACCGGTGGCTGCGAGGAGGACTGTGCCTATTGCCCCCAATCGATGCACCACAGCAGCGATGTGGCCGGCCAACCGGAATTGGATGTGGCGCCGGTGTTGGCCCGCGCCCGGGCGGCCAAGGAGGCTGGGGCCCACCGGTTCTGCATGGGCTGGGCTTGGCGGGAGATCCGCGATGGGGCCCCCTTTGACGCCATGGTTGAGATGGTTCAGGGGGTGCGGGAGCTGGGCCTGGAGGCCTGCGTCACCGCTGGCATGCTCACCGACCAGCAGGCCGCCCGCCTAGCGGATGCGGGACTAACCGCCTACAACCACAACCTGGATACCAGCCCCGAGCACTACGACCAGATCATCACCACCCGCACCTATCAAGAACGGCTGGAAACCCTGGCCAGGGTGCGTCGATCGGGCATCACCCTCTGCTGCGGTGGAATCATCGGCATGGGGGAAGGGCCCAGCGATCGGGCGGGCCTGTTGGAAGTGCTCGCCAACATCGAGCCCCATCCAGAGAGCGTGCCCATCAATGCCCTGGTGGCGGTGGAGGGGACCCCTCTGGAGCACCAGCAGGCCGTCGACCCCCTCGACCTGGTGCGGATGGTGGCTGCCGCCAGGATCCTGATGCCCCACAGCCGGGTGCGGCTGAGCGCGGGTCGGGAGCAGATGAACCGGGAGGCCCAGATCCTGTGCCTCTTGGCAGGAGCTGATTCGATCTTCTACGGCGACACCCTCCTCACCACGGGCAATCCCGATGTGGCGGCCGATCGGGAGCTGCTGGCCGCGGCGGGTGTTTCGGTATCGCGCTGATCCTGGAGGGCCGATGGGGCTTGTAGTTGCTGCTTTTTATCGCTTTGCCTCCCTGGCCGACGAGGAGCTGGCCCCTTGGCGCCAGCGGTTGGTTGCCCTGGGCCAAAGCGCTGAAGTGAAGGGCACGGTGCTGCTGGCCCCCGAGGGTGTCAACGGCACCGTGTGTGGACCTGCCCCTGGGGTGGAGGCCCTCTTGGCAGAGCTGCGGAGTGATCCGCGGTTGGCCAAGTTGGAGGTCAAAACGGCGGTGGCGCAGCAGCAGACCTTCTATCGGCTGAAGGTGCGGCTCAAGCGCGAAATTGTGAGCATGGGCTGCCCCACGGTGAAGCCCTACGTGGGGGAGGGGGAGCTGGAAAGCGCGGCGGTTGGCACCCATGTGCCGCCCGAGCAATGGGACGCCTTGATTGCCGATCCAGACACCCTGGTGATCGATACCCGCAATGGCTACGAGGTGGCCCTCGGCAGCTTTGCCGGGGCCATCGATCCTGGTACCGCCAGCTTTCGGGAGTTTCCCCAATGGGTGGAAACTGGGCTGCGCCCCCTGGTTGAGCAACGCCAACCCAAGCAAATCGCCATGTTTTGCACCGGGGGCATCCGCTGCGAAAAGGCCACGGCCTATCTGTTGCAGCAAGGTTTTGCGGGGGTCCACCATCTCCAGGGCGGCATCTTGCGCTACCTGGAAACCGTGCCGGAATCGGCCAGCAGTTGGACGGGGGAGTGCTTCGTCTTCGACCAGCGGGTCACGGTGAACCACCAGCTCGAACCCGGAGAAGCGAGCCTGTGCCATGCCTGCCGCAAACCCCTTACTGCCGCTGATCGCCAACAGCCCAGCTATGTCGAAGGGGTGAGTTGTCTGCATTGCATTGGCGAGCACGGCAGCGACGATCGGGCCCGCTTTGCCGAGCGCCAGCGCCAGATTGGCCTCGCCAAGCAACGGGGCGAACTCCACATCGGCAAGGTGTTTGATGCTGGCTGAACTGCCCCGGCCGATTCTCTATAGCTTTCGCCGCTGCCCCTATGCGATTAGGGCCCGCCTGGCCTTGCTTCTGGCTGGGAAGAGCCCTGGCCAGGATTTTGAGCTTCGGGAGGTGAGCCTTAAGGCCAAGCCCCCAGAGCTCCTGGAGCGATCGGCCAAGGCCACGGTTCCCCTGCTCGAGCTCACCGATGGCACCGTCTTGGCTGAAAGCATGGAGATCATGCAATGGGCCCTAGCTCTGCCCTCAGACCAGGCCACAGACCAGTCGAACGACCAGCTCGCCCATCCGCTCTTGGTCCAAAACGATGGGCCGTTCAAGCACCATCTCGACCGGTTCAAATATCCCGATCGCTACCCAGGGGTCGATGGTGAGCACCACCGCGTAGCGGCTGAATCGATCCTGGGGGATTGGGATGGCCAGCTGGCTAAAGGCTGGTTGTTGGGTGATCAACCCAGCTGGCTGGATTGGGCGGTGCTGCCGTTTGTGCGCCAATGGCGTTTGGCCGATCCCGATCGGTTTGACCGGCATGGGGGCCTGGAGCGTCTGCGGCCGTGGCTGCAGCGTTTTGAGGAGGGGCCGGAGTTGGCAGCGGTGATGGCTCCGCCCTGGGCCCAGCGCCAGGCCTGGCGTTCTCCCCAATGGGTTTATCACTTGGCCCTGGCCGATGAATGGCGCACGGCCAAGGCCTGCGGCGAATACCGCCGTTCAACCCGGGGCCTTTCCCTCGAGCAGGTGGGCTTTATCCATGCCAGCGGGGCCCATCAGGTGGAGGCCACCTTCCGGCGCTTTTATGCCGATGCCGAAGCAGTGCTGTTGCTCACCCTGGATCCCGGCCGTTTGGACGCACCGCTGCGATGGGAAGCGACACCGCCCAGCGATGAGCTCTTCCCCCACATCTATGGCCCCTTGCCCGTTGGGGCGGTGCGCCTAGCTGAGCCGTTTGGCCCCGTTCCCTTTGGCCTCGCTCCCGTGGTGCCATGACCACCCTCGAAAGCCTGGAACGACGGGCCGCCGAGCGGGGCTTGCTGTTGCGCCTCCAGGTGGGACGGCCCTTGGGCCTGCTCTACGGGCTCCGCGTGGCCGTGGCCCGGCAGTCCTCTGCAGGGGGGCAGCTGCGGTTGGTGGGGGAGCTGAAGGGCTGGGCCTGGCCCACGCCAGGGGGCCTGCAGCTCGACACCCTTCAGGTGGCGGGCCGCTCCAGTGGTTTGCCAGACCTGGGTGTGGGGCCCTTGATTGCGGCGGCGGCCTTCGCCTGGGCCCTGGAGCAAACCCCCTGCCGGCGGGCCCAGATCTTGGCGATCCGGGATGACGATGGCCAGCACCAACGCTTGGTGCGCTATTTCCGGCGTTTGGGTTTTGTGCCCTCCAAGGAACTGGGGGCAGCGCTTTGGGATCTACCCGAGCGGTTGGTGTGGGGCGGCGCTGGTTTGGTGATGCAAGCCGATTGCCAGGTGGTTTTGGAGCGGGCGGTGACGCTGTTGGATCAAAACTGGAGTTGAAGCTGCAGGCCAAGGGCCAGGATGTTTGGGGCGGTTCCCGTGCCCCCGGGATTGATCACCCACTGCAGAAATGGTTGAAGGGTGAGGGTGCTGTTGATCACTGCGCTGTAGTTGAGCTCAAGCAAGGATTCCGGGCTCAGGCCCGTGGTCACGTCGCTGTTGAAGCTGCTGCGGCCCAGGCCGAGGGCCAACACATCCAGGGGGCGACCAGGGATCACCCCTTGACTCAGCCAGCCACCACTGAGAAACAAGGGATTGGGGTTGGTGGAGGTTGTCAGGGCGGAGCTGAGACCGAGCCAGAATCGGTTGTCAAGGCCCAAGGGCGTTGGTGCGGCCAGGGTGAGGGTGCCGAAAATCCCTGGCGTTTCCGTGTTGTTGGTTTGGTCGTTGAGGTAGCCACCGCCGATTTGTAACAGGGGCTGGGGGAGTTGGCGTGCCACCTGTTGCTTGTCCATTTGGATGGGTTGGGCCAACCGTTTGGCTCCCTGGAGGCGATCAAAACTCCATTGCACAACTTGCATGGATCCATTGATCTGGGGTAGGCCGGTGTTGACGCCAAACAGCGAGGCCAAGGCATTTTGGGGATTCAAGAGAAAGGCCCCGTAGCGCCATTCCCCATAGGGCCCTAGGTCGCCGCTGCTGCCCTGACCGCCTGTTCCCGGTCGCCAATGCAGCTCTACGCCAGGCGCCACAGAGGGGTTGATGGGTAAGCCCGTCACATTGAGATTGAGCGTGTTGTTGAGCACCGAGTTCACGTAGGCATCGAGCACCGGTGCTTCGATGAAGCCGGGGTTGAGGGAAAACACCCCGGCCTTGAGATCCACCTCCCCCATGCCAGCGGACCGGGTCACACTGGCTTCCGTGAGCCAAAGACCGATGGGGTGGTCGCTCGCCGTTAGGGGAAAGGCGCTCCCGATGGTTTGGCCGTAGCCCGCCGTGCCGCTGAACAGGGTGAGTCCCAGATGGCCTTTCCAGTGGTCGGCTTCCTTCCAGAGGGCTACGTCCTTGCCAAAGCCCCTGCTGAAGCTGGCATCCAAGGTGGTTTGCTGGATCCAATTGGTGGTTTTGCTGGTTCCTCCCCTGGGGTTTCCCAGCCCATCGCTCTGGATATTGAGGCCGAGATCCAGCCACGGGGGGACCTTCAGCAAGCTGTTCAGGGTTGGCCAGGGGCTGGCGGGTTCGAGAACTGTTTCACGGCCAGTTTCACGGCCAGTTTCAGGACCTTTGTCGTCCACGGGCCCAGCCTGGGTTGCAACCGGCGCTGCCACCGCGGCTAGGGCAAGCCATGCCAAGAGCAGGCCCTTGGCCCTAGGGGATCTAGGGGCCTTGGGTTGACTCCGCGTGGTAGCTGCTTCGCACCAGGGGCCCACTGCGGACCTGCTGGAAACCCAGCCCCTTGGCGATGGCCCCGAGTTCATCAAACTCCTCAGGCCTCCAATAGCGGGCCACGGGAATGTGGGCCAGGGACGGCCGCAAGTATTGCCCGAGGGTGAGGCGCTGGCAATCCACCTGGCGAAGATCACCCAGGGCTGCCACCACTTCAGCGAAGCTTTCCCCCAGGCCCAGCATCAGGCCCGATTTCGTGGGGATTCCTGGGGCCAGGTCCCTCGCTGCGGCAAGCAGCCCCAAGGAGCGTTGGTAGGTGGCCCCGCGGCGCACCACCCCCTGGAGGCGTTCCACCGTTTCGAGGTTGTGGTTAAAGCACACGGGCCCGGCGGCAAGCACGGCAGCCAGCCGTTGCCGCTGGGCGGCGATGGCCGCCCTTTCATCCCGGAAACCGCCCCAGAAGTCGGGCGTGAGCACTTCAATGCTGACCAGGGGATTGCCAGCTCGAATGGCGGCCATGGCTCCCGTAAACAGACAGGCCCCGTGGTCGGGGAGGTCGTCGCGGGCAACGGCGGTGAGCACCACATAACGCAGGCCCATGGCGGCAACCGCCGTAGCAACCCGTTCGGCTTCGAGGCCGTCGAAGGGCGCTGGGGCTTCCCCCTTCTCCACTTGGCAAAAGGCACAACTGCGGGTGCAAATCGGACCACCCAACAGAAAGGTGGCCGTCCCTGCCGCGTAGCACTCGCCCCGGTTGGGGCAGCGGCCCTCCTCGCAAATGGTGTGAAGCCCTTGCTGTTTAACGATCCCCTGCACCGCCTCCAAGGCCGAGGCCGTGCCAATCGGCCGCCTGAGCCAGGGCGGTAGCCGCTCCGCCGGGGCGATGGCGCTGTATCGGCTGCCAGGGGTGCTCATGGAGGGCTTGCTCACGGCGGTGGCCTACTCCACCTGGCGGCGGCCTTCAAAGGCCCGGGCCAGGGTGACTTCGTCGGCATATTCCAGCTCGCTGCCCACCGGCAGGCCGTAGGCAATGCGGCTCACCGTGGTGAAGGATTTGAGCAGCCTGGCCAGATAGAGGCTTGTGGTGTCTCCCTCCACACTGGGGGTGAGGGCCAGGATCACCTCGGAAATCTGTTCCTGGTCGACCCGGTGGACCAGGGGCTGGATTTGGAGGAGTTCCGGGCCGATGCCATCCATCGGTGAAATCAAGCCGCCAATGACGTGATAGCTCCCCTTGAACTCGCGGGTGCGCTCCATGGCCAAGAGGTCCCGGGAGTCGGCAACCACACAGATCTGGCCATTGCGGCGTTCCCCATTGCGGCAAATTTCACAGAGGGGTTCCGCCGAGAGGTGGAAGCAGCGCTGGCATTGACCCACCTGGCTTCGGGCCGCCAGCAGGGCATCGGCAAAGGAATGGATCTGCTCTTCCGGCTGGCGTAACAGGTGCAGGGCCAGCCGTTGGGCGGTGCGCGGACCAATGCCTGGCAGCCGTTCAAACTGCTCTATCAGCCTGGCTAGGGGGCGCGTGAAGCCGCTCAGCGATCCGCCGCAAGTGGCGAGAATCTAGGGGTGCTTTTGCTCGCCTGCACTCGGACAGCCAGCAGAATGGGATAACGCATTCTTTGGCGCGATTTGATGGCCTTTCTCAGCAAAGTGCTGCCTGCCCTGTTGACCCGCCTGGTTGCGGTGCTCCTGACTGGGTTTGTGCTGGTGGGATGCAGTGCGGCGGCGGCTGGGCTTAATGGTTTCCAAAGCCCAGATGGCCGCTACGCCTTTCTGTATCCCACCGGCTGGACCCGGGCCCAGGTGAGTGGCGGCCCCCAGGTGGTCTTCCACGACCTAATCAACAGTGATGAGACCCTCAGCCTGGTGATTGCTGACGTCAGCACCCAGAGCAATCTGGAGACCCTGGGCAGTGCGGTGGCCGTTGGCGAGCAGTTGCGCCGCACGGTGATTGCCCCCGAGGGCAGCGGCCGCCAGGCCACCCTGGTGGAGGCGAGCGAGCGCCAAGAGGGCGCGCGCACCTTCTACGACCTGGAGTACGCCGTGCACCTGGAGGACCGGGACCGGCATGAATTGGCCACCGTGGTGGTCGACCGGGGCCGGCTCTACACCTTTGCGGCCAGTACCAATGAAATTCGCTGGAACAAGGTGAAAGGGCTGTTCCACCAGGTTGTGTCCTCCTTCACCCTGTTGGTTTGAGGTGATGCATCGAGGCCGCCCCGGTGACGTCGCCGTCATAGGGGGGGGGCTGGCCGGGGGGCTTGTGGCCCTGGAGATTGCCGAGCGGGGCCTGGCGGTGGTGCTGGTCAGCGCCGGATCGCTAGGGCTTCCAACTGCCCTGGGTCCGGCCATTCCCCTGGGCTCCGCCACCTCCTGGAGCTATGCGGGGGTTTTGGGCCCCGACCTGGGTGCCTGGGGGCAACTCCAGGAGCGCCATGGCGATCTCGGCCTGCGCCGCCGGCGCTTGTACCGCCATGGTCAGGCCTGGCTAGATCCCTCCCGGCTTCTGCCAGGGGCGCCCCAGGCCTTTGGCCAGGTGGATTTGAATCGCTTCTACCAAGCCTTGCCCCTGGCTTTGGATCGCTTGGGGGTGCGCCAGCTCCAAGCCCAGGTGGCCCAGCCCCCGCGGCGCATGGGCGGGCTTTGGCAACTGGAGCTCCAGGGCCAAGCTGATGGGCCGCCTTCGCTGCAGGTCGGCCAGGTGGTGCTTGCCGCTGGGGCGGGTTGCCGTGCCCTGTGGCCCGGCCTAGGCGAAAGCCTGCGCAGCAGTTGGGCGGGGATTCTGCACCTGGAGGCTTGGCCCGATCCCAAGCGCTATCCCAGTCGCTGGTTGCGGCGGGCCAGGGGTGGTGGGGTGGTGTTGCCCCAGGCCATGGTGCGCCCGGCCCTGGAGCAGCGGGCGGGGTCCTTGGCCCAGGAGGAGTGGGTGGTGGATCCGGGCCTGGCTTGCTTGGGAGACGGTCTGTTGGTGGGGCAGATCAGCCTGGTGCGGCCTGGTTTGGAGCTAGGGGCTCCCCCTGATCGGGCCGTAATGGAAAGCCGCCTGCGCCAGGGGTTGGGCCATTTCGATCCGGTGCTGGCGGAGTTGCCGGCCCGCTACCGCCAGGTGCCAGTGAGTTTTTGCTTGGATGGCAAGGCTCTGGCGGGGCCCGTGGCTGGGGCGCCGGGCCTTTGGGCCTTGGCTGGTTTTCGGGGGGCTTTTGGGGAGGTCCCCAGGGCCGCCCAAGCCTTGGCCGATCAGATCACGTCCAGCCTTGCTTCGCCGCGGGAGCCCCCGGGCCCTTTCGTGGGCTGACAGAAGGCCGGAGATCCTGCATGCTGGCCCCCATGGCGCCTTCTCCCCACACCCAGCCAACCCCTTGGTATCGGCGCCGGGCCCAGGCCTGGTCGCAGCGTTGGCAAGGCTTCAGTGACCACGATCAGGTGGGCGTGTGCCTGGCCGGGGTGGGGGGGGTGCTCGTGCTTTGGGCCCTGTTTTGGCCCGTGCCCACGGAAGTTGTGGGCACGGGCGTGCTGATCTATCCCGACAACGCGGGCCTCCTCAATGCCCGGGCCGCCGGCCAGGTTCAAGATGTGTCGGTGAAAGTGGGAGACCGGGTGCAGAAGGGCCACGTGATGCTGCGCCTTTACCTGCCTGTGCTCAACCGTGAACTGCAGCAGCAGAAGGGCAACCTGGCCCAACTGCAACGTCACAACCGCGAGTTGGATCTCCGGGACGTCCTGCGGCTGATGACCGAGAAGGCAAGTGTTGATACATCGTTGGCCAAGTTGCGCGACGACCGTCAGCGTTACCAGGGCCTGCAGGCCACCTACGCCAGCAAGCTCAAGAACCTCGAATGGCTCAGCAGGCGCGACGTCGTGGCGCCCTTGTCGAGTGAGGTGGTGTCGGCCGAGCAGGGCCTGACCAACACCAGCGTCAACCTCGATGACGTCAAGATCAACGAGAAGAAGGTGATCACCAGCTATCAGCAGGTGAAACTCCAGATCGAAACCCAGGCCCTGCAACGCCGCTATCAGATCGATGACCTGAAGCGTCAGATCAGGGTCACGGAAGCCAAGCTCGCCTACGACGGCAATGTGATTGCCGATCGGGATGGAGCGGTGCTCGATCTCCAGGTGATCCCCGGTCAAACCGTGGCCATGGGCCAGCGGTTGGGCACGATTGGCCGGACTGATCGGCCCTTGGCCACCGACCAGCCGCTCAAGGCCGTGGCTTACTTTGCGCCCGCCGATGCCAGGCGCCTACCGCTTGGACTCCCTGTGGAAGTGGTGCCGATGTGGAATCAGCGGGGCCGCTTTGGCGGGATTGTCGGCAAGGTCAAGCAAGTGCTGACCTTGCCCGCCACCGAAGATGACGTCTCCACAACGGTGGGCAACCCCCAGCTCGCCAAAGAGCTCACCAAGGATGGTCCGGTGATGCGGGCGGAAATTGAATTGGGGCGCGATAAGAGCAGCAATGATGGCTACCGCTGGACCATCTCCGGAGGCAGTGGGGTCTTCCCCGTCCGGGATGGCCTCACGGTGACAAGCCATGCCTATGTGGAATGGCGCAGTCCGTTGAGTTACGTGATTCCTGGCCTGCGTTCCCTCACGGGTGGCTATCGCAGCATCCGCATTGACAGCCTGTGGAACCGCCCGTTCCTGCGCCAACCCGACGCGCGGCCTTAGCTGCCGTCTCCCAACTACGTTCCCATCAAGATCAATGGCTTCTTTACCCTCCAAATTGAAGCTCCCCTTCATCCGCAACGCCTTGCTCCGCCAGGAGCTGCCCTGGCTGGTCAGCGAGGTTGTGCTGATGTTGATTTTATTCAACGCCAATGCCCCAGAACTCTGGTTTTGGTTGGTGGTATTAATTGTGATCTTGGCCTATCGCATTGAACGTTGGTTTTCCTCTGCTCCGTCTAAATGAGTTGATGCATTGGTTGATTAACCATGCTTGAGATCCATCGTCTACGGGCGGCTTTGAAGTATGGGATCGCCGCCGCCTTGGCAGGGGCCTATGCGGTCAGTCGGGGCGATATTTTGTTCATTTGGTATCCCATCCTTGCTGTTGTGATGTGCATGGATGAGACGGATACCCGTGTCATGGCTGCTTCCCGTGCCCGTTTGCTTGGCACGATTACGGCCGGAGTGGTGAGTTTTTTGGTCCATACCATGCTGTCCGGTTGGATCGGCCTCACGGTTGCTTTGTTGATCGTCGCTCCCCTGTTGCGGCTCTTGGGTTGGCAATCCAGCTTTGCGATTGCAGTGTTGGTGTGTTCGATGGTGTTTTTGGTGGCAGATTATTCGGCCCTTGATTGGGTCTATGTTTTTAATCGCACCCTGGACACCTTGGTTGGGGTTGTTGCAACCCTGGTGGTGAGTTTCCTGCTTTGGCCTGTCAATCGCATGGCCGAGATTCGCAGCCTTGACTCCCAGTTGCGAGCCACCCTGGCTGGGCGCCTGATCGCCATTCGCCAATGGCTGAAAGACGCAGAGCTCTCTTGTGTTGAAGCTCCCCAGCCGATTGTGGGCGCCCGGTTGGTGGAGAGCCTGCGGCGGCTGGTGGGCGATGAATTGCGCAGTTCCCCCAGGGGCCTTTGCCATTGCCAGCATTGGCGCCAGCGCGGTGTCCTCTGGGATCGGGTGAACCACCACAGTCTTCAGCTCCAGCGCCTGGGTCTGCAGTTGCCGCAAGGATCCCTCGCTGGAGCCAGTACTCCCTGGCTCGAAGGCTTGCCCGACATGCTGATGGCCAATGGTCAGCGTCTTGTTCCTGCCCTGGTCAAACGCAAAAGTCTGGTGCGTTTGGCAGAGCGCTTGACGATCCCGCCCCTGTTGCTTCTGGCCATCGACGATGAACTGCAACGGCTAGTGAAGAGCATCCATAGTCTTTCCCTGGCCAGCCGAGGGGATGGGCTGGGGCGATGAGAAAACGTCCGCCCCCCTTGATCACCCGGGCGGATCTGCGCATGGCGCTAACGGCTGGTCTTTCTGCTGGCCTGCTGATCAGCTTGGGGTTGCCCGATCCCATCTATGGACCGTTGGCGGTGGGCTCTGTACTCGGCGGAACCCTAGGGGCAAGCCGAACCCTCGGGATTCAGCGGATGCAGGGCACCGTCTTGGGTGGATTGATCGTGATGGTTGGCATTCCCACCATGCGATCGATCGTTCCACTTCCTATCGCTATCGCCGTGTCTTTGGCTTGTACCCGGTTGTTTGGTGGAGCTTTGGGCTTGCGTTCCGGTTATAAAGTCGCCGGCTTGGTTGTAACGGCGGGCTGGACCATTCACCAGGCAGAAATTTATACATGGCTTCCCGCCCGTTTGATCGACACCTTGCTTGGTGTGCTCTTGGCATGGATTGCCGTGAGCTGTTTCTGGCCTAGTCGGGCTATCCAACAGCGCCAAGATCTATCGCATCAGTTATTTGCGTCCTTCGCGTCGGCCTTCCGGGAGCGGGCTGAGCTTCTAGGGCAAGGTACGGAAATCGGTGCGGCCAATCGTTTGGGCCGACGTGATCAGTTGTTGGCCCAGATTTTCGCCCTAGAAACCAACCGTGGGGATGCCAAGGTGGAATTGGAATCCGATGTCCTGGGGGTCCGGTTGGGCCGCCTCTGGGATCTCCAGGAGCAATTGCTGAGTGAACTCATTGCCGTTTACCGAACCCTGTTGCGATTGCCCGTGGTGCCCATGGAGGGGGCCAGCCTCCAGGCTCTTTTAGCCGCTGAAATCGCAGCCCTCAGAGCCACCGCAGACTGTCTGGACCATTGGGGCAGGCTTTGGCCCGAGCGATCCGGACCCAAGGGCTTGGGCCCGGCCGAAAGCCCCCTTGGGGCGATCGAAGCGGCTGCCTTGGCGCTGGAGCAGGCTGAAGTTGGGGTCTTTGGCGATCCGGAGGCCAACAGGATTTTGATGTTGGCCTCTGGTGGTCGGCGGGCGGTGGCCTGCCAACAGCTGCTGATCACCACCCAGCGGTTTGATGCCGCCTGGAAAGCGGTTTCCTAGTTGGCGGTTCCCCTAGTAGGCGGTTCCCCTAGTAGGCGGAAGACTTGGATCCGAGCTGCAGGGTGGGGGTGATGGCCCTGTTGGGATCCTGGGAGACGGGTAGGAGTTCGCGCAACAACTGGGCGTAGGTGATGTTGACATTCACCGTGGCCGTGAGTCTTTTGATCAAGCTGTTGATCAGCTGGTCCTGGGTGTTTGAGAGGAGCAGCTCGTTGGAGAGGCCGCTCAGGTAGCGAAGTTTCACATCGCGGAACGCCTCCAGCGATGCTGAGACCGCACGGCGGGCCGACGCCAATTTGGCCAGGCTGGCTTCATGGTTGAAAAAGGCCTGCTCCAGCCTCAGGCGGATGTCGTTGCGTTGGGCGGCATAGCGCTGCATGGTGGCGGCCTCCCGCTTGGCCAGGGCCCTGGCTTCGCCCGAGGTGGTGCCGGCATCAAACAACAGCCAGTTAATGGTGAGGCCGATCGACCAATCCCAGCCGCTGGTGGTGCTATCGGGAAGCAGGCTGCTGCCGCAACAACCACCTCCTCCAACCGTGATATTGGAAATGGTGGCGTTTGAGGTGTTGCTTCCACCCGAGGCAAACAGCGACAACTTCGGCAGGAGCCCTGCGGCTGTGGCCTGCTTCTGCTGGGCCAGGGCATCCCTGGTGGCGAGGATCGCTTGGAGTTCGGGGTTGTCTTGGTAGGCCGCCAGCAGGCTCTGCTCCAGATTCAGGGGCCAGCGGGATTGCAGGGCGATCGGATCGCTGGCGCTGGGGTTGATGTCCGGGGGCAGGTTGAGCACCACGGCCAGGCGCCTGCGGGCCACGGCACGATCCGCCAGGGCTTGGATCAGGTTTTCCTGATTGCTGGCTTCGATGGAGCTCCGGCGCAGCACATCCAGCCTGGGCACCAGACCAGCCTTTTTGAGATCCAAGGTGTCCTGCAGGATCACCAGATCGTTGCGCACATTGGCATCCTGAATCCGAACCAGCTGGTCAGCCTGCTGCAGTTGGTAGTAGGCCTCGCTCACCTGCAGTTGGAGCTTGCGCACCTCATTGGCATAGGTGTTGCGGGCATTGGCCAATTGGGCCCGGGCTGATTTGATCTTTGGGGTGCGGGCAAAATCCACCAGGGCGTAGTCCAGGGAAAGTCCAGCGCTAAAACTGCTGGTGCTTGTCACATCAGCAGCGCTGCCACCGGCTGGCACATAGAACGGGCCGGCAATGTTGTTGATGCCACCCCCAGGTCCAGTCCCTGAACCGACAATCCCATTGGGCGCTGGGTTAAACAGCGGACCAAAGCCGAGATTGTTATTGGCCTGGTTGGCGGTGGTTGTGGCGCCCTGTTGGCCATAGCTCCCATTGGCAAAGGCGCTAATCCGTGGCCAGTAGGTGCCCAGCTGGGCCTGGAGAAGGGCGAGGTTGGCAGCCACCTCCTCCCGCTGGGCCTGGAGGCTGGCACTGTTGGCAAAAGCGAGGGCGAGGGATTGCTCCAGGCTGAGACCCTGCACCAGGCCCCCACCCTTGAGCTGGATCGGGGTGGGCAGGCTTAAGGGGGGAGCTGGATTGGCCTGGCTGGTGGAGAGTTCGCCCCGGGGGGCCGCATTGGGCGTCAGCAGGGAAGCCGGCAGGCGGGGCGTTGCGTTCTCAACCTTTGGTGCTGGTTCCCGATCGGGGGGGATCAGGGCATCGAGGGCCTTGAGCTGGGCATCGAGTTGGTTCCAGCTGCGTTCCAGCCTGGCCGTGCCTGGATCAGTCGCCTTGCTCTCCGGATTGGGGCCGATCACCGGAGCGAGGGCCTGGGCCAGGCTCGGCGTGCCAGCGAAGGGACCAAGCCAGATTGGCGTTAATCCGATGGCGATGAAGAGCCGGCTGATCGCCCGCATGGATCCTGCAGGAGCAGCTCGCTCTAGTTTGCTTGATGGCATCAGCCTGGGGATTGGTGGGTTAGCCATTCAGTAGGCCGGCCCAGCCTTGCTCGGCTTCCTCGATGGCCCGTTGGGCCTGGCGGCAGAGCACCAGGCGGCTGGCGATCCGCTCCAGTTGCTCGGGTGAGGCTTGATTGCAGCGGGAATCACTGAGCAGGCTTTCAACCCCCATCCAGCTCTGGGGCCAAACCATGGGGGCCTGGGGCGGCGCCGGCAAGCGCACTCCCCCCTCGGCAAAAATGGATGCCCACTGGCCCACTCTTTCTGCCAGTAGCTGCAGCAAGTCGTGCTCGGCCTGGTGGAGTTGCTTCAGCAGGTCGCTATCTCCGCTGAAGGCTGGAGGCCGGCGCTCGAGGCCCACCACAGTGCCAATCAAACGGGAGTGGGCGTTATCCAGCAGGATCACCAGGCGGTAGGAGGGATGACGTTTCGGGTTGCTGCCCAGCTCGAGCAGCAAATCTGGAACGATGCGTCTGGCTGCCATCAGGCCACTGCGCAAGGGGCCGAGCGGGTTGGTTGTTTGGGCCCTTGGGGCGGCATGGGGTTCGCTTGGATCGATGCGTTTGGCCAAGTCCTGCAAGTTGGCTTGGACCTGAAGGCTCAACGCCGCCAAGGCCCTCAGGGTTTGCTCGAAGGCGCGACTGGGCCAAAACCATTGCAGGCTCAGCAGGGCAACCAGGATTCCGAAGATGGTCCAAGCCAGGCGCAGGGGAATCCAGCTGCTCAGTTGGCCGCTATGGAGCAGCCAGCCCATGACCAAAAGCAAACCGCCTGCCTTGTAGCCAACCTTCAGCCCCAACAGGCCACCGACTAGGCGCAGGCATCCCATGCTGATGGCCATGCCCAGAGGTACTGGGATTCCCTTGAGCCCGTAAAGGCCAACCACGAGCACCACCGAACCCAGGAGGCTGCCGAGGATGCGTTGCTTGCCAAGTTCAATGGAGCCTCCGTAATTGCCGGCGAGCACAGCCGGTACGGTCATGGCGGAGTAGTAGCTGTCGGCTAGGCCGCTGATGCTGCCAAAGGCGTTGACCAGGCCGGTGGTCAACGCCAGCCTGAGCTCGGAGCGGCTCATCAATGGCCCCCTGGAGATTCTGGGCCCCTTGATCCTTAGGGGCATGGCGTTCGCCTACGGCCCTGGGCGAGACTGCGCAGGTTGGATTGGAGCGGCTTGAGCTCTTCTGCCAAGGCCAACAGCAGCAGTAAGGGCCTGCCGCTGGGTTGGGCCAGGGCATTCCAGTCGCTACTGGTGGCTGGAGCCCCGGCCCTCTGGCCCACCAGCAGGTTGGCCATCCCCTCAAGGCCCCGGCGCAAGGGATGGTTGACGTCCATCGGCGTTGGTAGATCAGATGCCGCCACAAGGCGTTCCCATTGCACCCAATGCAGCCCCACCTGCTGCCAAAGCATGAGCCGCTGGGGCCAGCGCTGGCGGTTCAATTGGTGGGCAGCCGGACCGGTTTGCTCCATGGTGACCAGCTGTTGCATGCGTTGCAGACTTACGCTGAATTGGGCAGGGGCAAGGGGCTCGGGCCGGGGTTTCTGGTCTGTCATCCAGCCGCGATAGGCCTGAATTTGGTTGAGGAGCCTCGCCTGCAGGCTGGCTTCAATGGCCTGCAGCTCGGCGGGCCGGTTTTTAGGCCAAAACAGCACATTTGTGCCGATTCCTACGGCACAACCAAGGGCCGTATCGATGGTGCGATTGAAGACGTAATCCCAGTTGAGCGCGGTATGGCTCGGGATCATTAAGAACATTAGGCAAATGGTGGCCGCCGTCCCCAGGCCGCTGCTCCAGCCAAGTATTCGCAGGACTGGAATCATGAACAGCAGCGAGAGCAAGACCCCTCCCCAGCCCGAGGCAATTGTGTGCACCCAGAAGGTGATGAGCCCACCCACCACCGTGCCTAGGATCCTGCTCGCTCCGGCTTTCCAGGTTTGGTCATCGTTGTCATCAACAGCGAACAGTGCCCCCGTTAGCGAGTAAAAAACATATTGAATACCAGTAAAATGCTCAGCCAAGGCCGTTGTTACGAAGATGGCCGTGGCCATCTTGAGGCTGTTGCGCAGCAGCAGGGCGTTCAAGGTGGGCTGTCTGCTTGGCGCCCGGCAACTATGGCGTTTCGCCTGCACCTGGACAAGGATGGGGGTTGTGATGCAGACACCTTGGCCCTAGCTCCTGATTTGGAGGCCGTTGCCCGCATGGGCCTGGCGGTGTTGTGCGGGCTTGCGGTCGGCCTGAACCGGGCTCACCACGGGGCCATGATGCACCCGAACCGGCTGAGGGTGCATGTGCTTGTGGGCCTCAGTGCCTGCCTGATGGTGCTGGCGGCTGGCCCCAGCCTCGATGCCCGCAGCCGCGCTATCCAAGGGGTGGCTACGGGCATTGGGTTTTTGGGGGCGGGGGAAATTCTGGTGCCCAGGTGGCAGCCCAAGCATGCCCTCCCCGAGGTGCGAGGCTTAACCAGTGCGGCCTCAATCTGGTTCACCGCTGCCCTGGGGGTCACGGTTGCCGCCTCCACGCCGATCTTGGCTGGGGCTGCCTTGCTCTTGGCCCTCATCACCCTCTCTGCCAGGGACAATGCCGATGGGCTACCCCCAAAGGATCAGCCCTAGTAGAGGTTGCGGTAGCGGTCGTTCTCGGTGCTGGAACCATCCGATGCCGATGGGCTGGCGGGGGGCCATTCCGCATCCCAGTAGCTCAGGCCATCGCGGTAGAAGGGTCGCCCCCCGAGCCGTTTGGTTTCGAGGTGGGTGGTGCCCATGGCCGTGATCAAACCTCCCAGTTCCATGGGGCCCAGGTCGGTTTTGAGATCTTTGCCGGCCGTACTCAAAAGGATGGGTAGGCGCACCAGTTGCTCGGGCCGGGCGAGCTTTCGGAAGAGGGCCTGGAGGGCGAGTTGCTGGCGCTCGATCCGGCCGATGTCGCCCATTTCATCGTGGCGGAAGCGCAGGAACCCCTCAAGCTGGCGGCCTTTGAGGTTTTGCAGCCCAGGTTTCAAGTCGATGTAGAGCCCCTGGCTGTTGTCCACGTAGTACATCCGCTTGGGCACGGTCACCTCAATGCCGCCAATGGCATCCGCCATCCTGCGAATGGCGGAAAGGTTCACCATCACGTGGTGGCTGATCGGCCGACCCAGCTTGCGAGACAGTTCTTGCTTGAGGAGATCGAGGCCTCCCAAGCTGTAGAGGGCATTGATCTTGTGGGGGCCATAGCCCTGGGCTTCGATATAGGAATCGCGGGGCACCTGGGTGATCCTGGTGGTGTTGCCGTCGATGCGCAGGGCTGCAATCACATCGGTGTTGCCACCACCGACATCAGTTCCCACGAGCAAGATGTCTTGGTTACCAATCCCTGTCCAGGCGGTGAATGGGTTGGTAATGGCTTGGTTCCCCAGGCCCTTCCCATTGAGCAGATTGGATAGGGGTTCGGCCAGGAGTAGTCCGCCCCCCAAGCCCACGGCAATGGCAACCAGCACGGGGCCACGCTTCGCACGCTTTCGGCGGCGCTTTGCCGGAGTGCTGTTCATTCCCTAAAAGCTATTGCACCACTTGGAAGCCCAGCTCCATGCTGCCAAGCACAACGGTCACTTCCTGCTGTGACCCCTAACACCTTCCAGGCCGGGGTCAAAGCCGTAGCTCCTCGTTTTGGCGCAGGCCCGCTTGCACCCGCCAGAGATTGGCGTAGGCCCCATTGCGTCGAATCAGGTCATCGTGGTGGCCTGATTCGACGATGCGCCCCTGCTCCATCACCACGATTTGATCGGCATGGCGCACGGTGCTGAGGCGATGGGCAATCACCAGGGTGGTTCGTGAAGCGGTGATCCGGTCCAAGGACCGCTGAATGGCGGCCTCGGTTTCGTTATCGACGGCGGCGGTGGCTTCATCGAGCACCAGCACCGGGGGATTTTTAAGGATGGCTCGGGCCAGGGCAATCCGTTGGCGCTGCCCACCGGACAGCCGCTGGCCCCGCTCCCCCACCACGGTGTCGTAGCCCTCCGGCAGGGTTTGAATAAACCCAGCAGCCTCGGCGAGGACGGCGGCTTGCTCGATGGCAGACCTGGGGGCGCCAAAGCTGCCGTAGGCAATGTTCTCGGCCACGGTGCCGTGGAAGAGGAAGACCTCTTGGCTCACCAGGCCGATGGCCTGGCGCAGGTCTTGGAGCTTCAGCCCCTGGATCCCTTGACCATCCAAGAGGATCTGGCCGCCTTGAATCTCATAGAGGCGTAGCAGCAGTTTGACGATCGTGCTCTTGCCTGAGCCCGTGGCTCCCACGATGCCGATGGTGCTGCCAGCGGGAATCTCCAAATTGAACCCCTGCAGTAGGGGCTTGCGGCCGTCGTAGGCGAAATCCACCGCTTGAAAACGGATTGCCCCGTGCACCTCTTGCCTTGGGAGGGCTTGATCACCGCTGGCAATCGCAATCGGCGTATCCAACAGATCCAGCACCCGGGAGGTCGAGGCCATGGCCCGTTGGTAGTCGTCGAGGGTGCGGCCCAAGGTGGTGAGGGGCCATAGCAATCGCTGGGTGATGAACACCAGGAAGCTGTAGGTGCCAACGGCAATGACCCCTTGCCAAGCCTGAAGACCACCAATCACGAGGATGGCCAAAAAGGCAAACAGGATGGCAAAGCGAATCAGGGGAATAAACGCTGCCGAGAGGCGTATGGCCCGCCCGTTGCTGAGCCGATAGGCCTGGCTGTCCTCGGCGAGTCGGCCCAGCTCCCAGGTTTCGGCGGCATAGCTCTTGATCGTGAGCATGCCCCCGAGGTTGTTGCTCAACCGGGATGCCAAATCCCCGGCCCGTTCGCGCACCTCCCGGTAGCGGGGGGCCAGCCGCTTTTGAAAGCGCAGGGATCCCCAGAGGATCACGGGGATCGGAATGAAGGCCACCCCCGCCACCATGGGAGAGAGGAGCACCATCGCGCCACCGACGGCCAACACGGTGGTGAGGAGTTGCAGGATTTCATTGGCTCCCTGATCGAGAAAGCGCTCGAGTTGGTTGATGTCGTCGTTGAGGATCGCCATCAAGCGGCCGGTGCTGCCTTGCTCAAAGAAGGCCATCTCCAATTGCTGGAGGTGGCCATAGGCCTCTTGGCGCAACTCATGCTGAACGGTTTGGGCCAGGTTGCGCCAGAGCAGGGCGTAGAGATATTCAAAGAGCGACTCCGCGCTCCAAATTCCAAAGGAGAGCACGGCCAGCACGCCCAGTTGGCCTGGCACCGAGCTCACACCCCAAGCCGCGAGCCAGGAGGTGTTTTGCTTCACCACCACATCCACGGCCAGGCCGATCAGCACCGGTGGCGCCAGGTCGAACAGCTTGTTCAAGACAGAACAGGTTGCCGCTAGCCACACCAGGCGCCGATGGGGGTGGAGCGCGGCGGTTAAGCGCTGCAGGGCTGGAGTGGTCATGGAAGCAGGTTCTCTAGACGGGGTGTAGGCAGGGACAACGTTTTGGGCAATCGCTGGGGCGATGCTGAAGATGTTCGTACAGCACAACTTTTTCGGGCCCAAAGGCAGTAGAACGAATTCGTCTCCTCAGGAGGTGTGATGACCAAAAGTCGAGCTTTCAATCGATTCCAGCGCTTCACGGCCAAAATGCGCCGCCGCCATCTCAAGGCCTGGTTGCCAGAGCAACGTGAAGGCGAACCCCTTGCCGAAGCCCGGGGCGCTGATCTGCGCAAACGGGGTTGGCAAACCGATCAAATGCATGAGTTGGAGACCTTGGATTCGGGTTTGCAGTTGAGTTAGGCCCCTTGGGGTTAGGGCCCCAGAGCCCAGTCAAAAACCATGCAAAAGACCCCCTGGATTGGCAAGGCCAACCCCGGGGGTTTTCTTTTTGGCCACCTACCAGCGGTTGCCGCCATCTCCGTAGCCACCTTCAGTGCGCTCACTGCTACCCGAACGGCTGCCGCCACCACGTTCACCGTTGCCACGGTTGCCACTGGATCGGTTGCCGCTGGATCTGTTGGTACCGCCGGACCCTTCCCGGGGGGCGGCTGGATTGACGCGGATCATGCGGCCCATCCACTCGACCTCCTGGAGGTCGTCGATGGCTTTTTGTTCAGCTGCGGCGTCGGCCAGTTCGACAAAGGCAAAACCCCGTTTGCGGCCCGTTTCCCTGTCAAGGGGAAGGCTGCATTGGGTGACTTCTCCGTATTTGCCGAAGAGATCCAACAAGTCCTCCCGTTCCGCCTGGAAGGAGAGGTTGCCAACGTAAATCGTCATGGCTGAAGCAGGAACTAGCCGTCGAAACGGGAGATCTGCAGGGACTTGTTCATCACCCGCAGCTGGCGGAGGCCCTGGAAGACATCCTCTGGCATGCCCTTGGGTAGATCAACCGTGCTGTGGGTATCAAAGATCTGAATCCGTCCAATGGAGCGGCCGTTCAGACCGGCTTCGTTGGCAATGGCGCCGACGATATTTCCAGGCTTGATGCGATCGCGCCAGCCCACTTCCACGCGGAAGCGTTCCATGTGGTCTTCGGGGGGGCCCATGGGGCGATCACCGCGGGGGGCACCCCGGCCAGCATCGCGGCCCCCATCCCTTCCACCATCCCTGCCGCCATCGCGGCCGAAGTCCCGTCCGCCTTCCCGGCTCCGGCGGGGATCACGGCCGATGTCACGGCTTGGACCGTTTTGACGCACCTGGTCGAAGTTGTCTTCGCCCTGGATCAACAGGGGTTTGCCCGCCAGGCTGAATTCGAGGGCGGCCAAGGCCAGTTGGTCGGCGGTGCAGCCCAGTTCCTGGGTGACCCGTTGCAGGATCTCGCTGAGCAGGGCCCGCTCTTCTTCGTTGCTCGCTGGGGTTTGCAGGCTGGTGGTGAGCTTGGTGCGCAGCCGATCCAGGCGGTTTTGGTTGATGGTGGCGTTGTTAGGCACATCCATTTGCTCGATCGGTTTGCCCACAGCCCGCTCGAGGCCGCCGAGGAAGCGGCGCTCCCGGGGGGTGAGAAAGAGGATGGCGTCGCCGGTGCGACCAGCCCTGCCGGTGCGGCCGATGCGGTGGACGTAGGCCTCCGAATCAAAGGGGATGTCGTAGTTGATCACCAGGCTGATGCGATCCACATCCAGGCCCCGGGCTGCCACGTCGGTGGCCACCAACACATCCACCTGGCCTTGCTTGAGTCGTTCGATCGTCCGTTCCCGTTGGGCCTGGGGCACATCGCCATTGAGCACAGCCACGTCGTAGCCGTGTTGCTCGAGGGATTCGGCCACCGTCATGGTGATGGCCTTGGTGCGGGCAAAGATGATCACCCCCTCACTGCGTTCCGCTTCCAGCACCCGCTCGAGGGCCCCGATCTTGTGGGGGGCGTGCACCATGAGGTAGCGCTGGCGGATGCGGCTGGCATCGGCAGCTTTTTGCTTGATGGTGACCTCGGCCGGAGCGTTGAGGTACTTCTGGGAAATCCGGCGGATTTCGCTCGGCATGGTGGCCGAGAACAGCACAACCTGCCGCTTTTCAGGTAGCTGGGTGAGAACCCATTCGACGTCGTCGATGAATCCCATGCGGAGCATCTCGTCGGCCTCGTCAAGCACCAAGGCCCGCAGGGAGGAGAGATCGAGGGTGCCCTGGCGCATGTGGTCCATCACCCGTCCCGGGGTGCCAACCACGATCTGCACACCGCGTTTGAGTTGGTGGATCTGATCGCGGAAGTCAGCTCCGCCGTAGATCGCCAGGACCCGCACATGGTTCAGGTGGGCGGCATAGCTGCTGAAGGCATCGGCCACCTGGATGGCGAGTTCCCGGGTGGGGGCGAGCACCAACACCTGGGGCTTGCGCTGCTCGGGGTCCAGGGCCGCCAGCATGGGCAAGGCAAAGGCGGCCGTTTTGCCGGTGCCGGTTTGGGCCTGGCCCACCAGGTCGCGGCCGAGCATCAGTTCGGGGATAGCGGCCTTTTGGATCGGTGAGGGCTCCTGGTAGCCGATGTCGCTGAGGGCCTTCAGCAATTCGGGGCCGAAGCCAAAGCGCGAGAAGCCGGAGGGCTCGGCCTCGGGATTGGTCTCTGCACTCGTGGTGGCGCTGGTTTCGCTGGGCGCTGCGCTGATTTCAGGGAGAGCGCTAGAAGCTTCGCTGGAGCCGCTAGACGCCCCAGTGGAGGTGGCTACTGGATCGAGCTGGCCAGCTGCCGCATCGCTGGCAATGGATGGGGCCGTATCGCTATCAACTGCGCAGGTGAAACTGCCGCCGGTTGGAATTTCGGTCACTGGAATGATTGGGCCTGGTTATGTCCTTCAACGCAGGCCGGCAGAAACCCAATGGAAGTGAGGATTCAACGTGCCCTTTGGATGGACTCGTGCGATCAGATGACTGCACGCCTGCGCTGAATTCAGAAAACTGCCCTGCCCTTGAAAAAGGGTGAATTCTTAACTTATCACCCTGCCCCGCTGTCCCCTTCCCGCCCGAAATTCTCTGCCCGCCCGAAATCGTCGTCGAACCGTTCGATGTCGTCTTCCCTGAGCACAGCCCCGCGCTGGACTTCCACCAGCAGCAAATCGCCCGTTCCGGCGGTGGCGCGGTGCAGGGTCCCCTGGGGAATGAAGACGCTCGTTCCCGGGGTGGCCGGGACGGTGTCCCCGTCGATCTGCAGGAGTCCCTCGCCAGCCACGATCACCCAGTGTTCAGATCGGTGCCGATGCTTCTGCAGGCTGATCCGGGCACCGCTGCGGATCAATAGGCGCTTCACCAGATAGCCATCCCCATTCCCAAGGTTTTCAAACCAGCCCCAGGGCCGCTCGACCCGCTCCGCTGTTGGGCTTGATGGCCGGGGCATGGATGGTGCGTTGGGGTCGCTGATCATGTTGAGGCTCCGATCACGTTGAGGGTGTGATCAAGATGGCCCGCTGCTTGGCCCGGGTGAGCGCGGTGTAGAGCAGCCGTTGGCAAGGCCGACCGGATTCACCCATCAGGATCCAAACCTCATCGGCTTCGCTCCCCTGGGCCTTGTGGACCGTGAGGGCAAAGGCCGGCTGGGCATCGGGTAACTGGGCGGGGTGAATGAGCAGGTGGGCTGGGCTGCCCGCGACGCTGCCCGCGACCCCAAACAGCAGGCGTTTGGTGCCCTCGTGGTCAACGACAAGACCCACATCCCCGTTGGCTAGCCCCAAATCGTTGAGGTTGCGCTGGCAGAGAACCGGGGTGCCAATCGGCCAATGCTGGGGTCCGGATTGGGCCGCCGCCCCCAGCAGCTCCTGGTGGATGGCCTCCACACCCCAGCGCCCGCGGCGGAGGGGCGTGAGCACCAGCAGGGTTTCGAGCTCCGCCAGCAGATGGACCGCCACCCCTTGATCGTTCGCAGGATCGTTTGTTGTGGGGCTTTGGCAGAGCTGCTGGAGCTGGAGCTGGCGTTGTTTCAAGCGCAGGAGCAGCCCGTCGGGCAGCCTGCGGGGGGACTGTCGCTGCCAGATGAGGTTGTCGCTCGCCCCCAGGTTGGCGAGAGCGGCCAGCGTGGCTGGGGGCAGGGCGATGGAGTCGCCTGGGGTTCCAACCAAGGTGGAGGCCACGGCCGCAATGGCCCCGTTGTTGCGGTAGGTGGTCTGTAGGCAGACCGACGCGTCCCCAAGCCGTTGGCGCTGCCCTGGCGCGTTCAGTTCCAGCAACACAGCTCCGGCGCCGATCGGTGGCAGCTGGCCGCTGTCGCCCACCAGCACCAGCCGGCTTGCGCTGGGGAGGGCTTCGAGCAGGGCCTGCATCAGGGCGAGGTCCACCATCGACACCTCGTCCACAACCACGAGGTCGAGGGGTAAGGGGTGCTGGCGGTTGCGGCCAAAGCGCTCACCCCGGCTTTCCAGGAGCCGGTGCAGGGTGGTGCAGGGCAGGGCCAGGGGGGCAATGGCGGCCTTGAGCCGGGCGGCGGCTTTGCCCGTGGGGGCTGCCAGTTGGATGCGGCAGTCGGGCTGTTGGTGGACCACGGCCTCCACCATGGCCAACACCGTGCTGGTCTTCCCCGTACCGGGGCCGCCCTCCAGGAGCACCAGCTGGCGTTCCAACACGGCTTGCACCGCCTTCCGTTGCTGGAGATCCAGGCGGTGCTTGGCAGCCACCGACTGGCTGAGTTCCGCGCTGGTTTTGGGGTGCTCGTGGTGGGCTGGATGGGGTTTGCAGGCGCGGGCCATGAGCGCTTCAAGCACGTGCTGGCGCTGGGCCCACCAGCGGCGCCACATCACCCGATCGCCCTCCACCACCAAGGGTCCATCGGGGCTGTGGCCCAGGGCTGAAGCCAGGGCCGCTCCACGGTGCCCTTCGGAGGGCAGGGCTATTTCGAGGGATCCCTCCAGCAGGGCGGCCGTCAGCCCGTCCACCAAGGCGCTGATTTCGGGGTTCGGCGGGCAGCCATGCAATCGGGGCAACGCTTCCCCCAGGGCCTCAGCAAGGGAACCCATCCAGGGCGGCTGATCTGGTTTGGTCACGCGGCTTCGGCCTCCGGTGGTCGGGTGAGGGCGCGATCCAGGGCGAGCACGCGCTCCAGGGGGGCGCCCTCGAGGAACATGCCGGGGACACCCCCGCCGCTGTTAGCCAGGGATTGGGACCCATCGGCTCCACCGGGGGCGCCGCGCAGGAAGACATAGGCATAGCCCCCCAGGTCTTGTTCGGGTTTGTAGTTGGGAAGCCTCCAGCCCAGGTAGCGATGCAGGGCTACCAGGTAGAGGTGTGCCTGCAGGGGGTAATGGTTGGCCGCCATCAGCTCGACCATCGCCTGTTGGCCGTAGTGCCTGGGGCCGCAGGCCAGGGGTTCGCCCTGGTTATCCCGTTCCCCCATCCAATTGCTTTTCCAATCAGCCACCCACCAGCGGCCCTGGCCATCGAGGCCCGGGGCGCGAAACACCAGATCAATGGAGCCGGTGAGGAAGCCTTCGCTCATCACAGCCAACTGCCCCAGGCTGTTGGCGTAGCTGGTGCCAAACGAGCCGCCGGGGTGGTCGGCAAAGGCTGCCTTCAGGCCCTGGGCGGTGACCCGGCCAATGGTGAGATCGAAGTTGAGTTCGTTCAACCTCGCGTCCATTCCCAACTGGTTGAGCTGGAAGCTGCCCAGGGGGCCGCCAAAGGGGGTGGCCAGCAGTTGTTCAATCCCCAGGACCACGGCATCGGTGTTGGTGGTGGCGATGCCCGAGCGCTGCAATTCTCGCTCCACCAGGGCGATGGTGCCAGGGGTCTGGGGGGACTGTTGGTAGTCCAGTTGCTCGAGGATGCGGTGCAGGCAATCGCCGGCATTGGCGCCCCGGGGAAAGGTGGCCAGGGGCCCCTGTTCGCCCCATGGCTCGGGGTTCGGTAGCTCTTCCTTCCTGCGCCCAGCGTCGATGTCCTGTTCTGCGAGATCTGTCTCCAGGCTTTGGCCATCGGTTTCTCGACCCTCTTCCAGGGCCTCGGGGGCGGCGCCATGGCTGCCATGGGTCCAGCTGGTGTAGCTGCTGCGCCCCCAGATGGTGTCGAAGCTGCGCCGGGGCACTGGGCCGCTGCTGAGGGGCGGCCGCTCGAGATTGCTGCTTGGTAATGGGCTGCCCGGGGCAGTAGTAAGGGGCTCCAGCAGCTCGATCGGTAAGTCCCGCCCGGCGATGTCCTGTTCCAGCAGGAGGCGCCATTCGGCATCGCTGCGCTGCTGATAGGACCCATCCGGGGCACCAGGCTCAACCTTGGGGAGGGGTTCCTGGCTGAACAGCCAGGGGTGCAGGGGGTTGCCCTCCTGGTCGTGGGCTGGTCCCCAGGCCAGCACCAGCAGATGCATGGCCCGGGTTGCGGCCACATAGGCCAAGCGCTCCCGTTCTTCCAGTTCGGCCTGGAGCTGGTGGTGATGGGCCTGATAGCCAATGCCCCAGTGGCGGTTGAGGTGCAGATCCAGCCCGGGCTCTCCCTCTCTATGCCAGCTGGGATGCCAGCGCACACCCAGCCGCTGGGCCCCTGGCCCTTGGCCGCTGGGGGCTTGCCAGAGGTAGGGGCAAATCACCACCGGATATTCCAGGCCCTTGCTGCGGTGCACGGTCACCACCGAGACGGCTGTATCCACCACGTCGCTGTGGGGCTGGTGGGCTTCCGGCACCAGGCGATCGGGATCCAGCCGGCGTCGCCTCAGCCAATCGGCCGCGGCCACGGGGCTGAGGTGGTCGGTGTGGAGGCACTCCTGCACCAGCTCGGCGCTTTGCTGCAGATCGGCCAGCAGCCTTCCGCCCAGGGATAGCTCGGCCAGACCCCGGGTTTGTAGCAGGCTTCCCAGGACGCCCAACAGGCCCCGGCGGGGCAATTGCTCGGCCAGCAGGCCCACCCGGCCGGCCAGCTCGCTCCAGCCCTCGGGCCCGGTTTGGGCCAGTTGGTCAGGGCTCCAGCCCAGCAGGGGCGATGCGGCCAACAGGCGCAGGCGGTTGGGGTTGGCCGGATCGGCGAGGGCATCGAGAAAGCGTTGCAAGGCCGCCGCACCCGGGCTTTCGAGCACATCTCCCTTGCTCACGAGCCGGCTGGCGATGGCCCAGTGCTCGAGGGCCTGGCGCAGGGCCTCGGCCTGGCCATGGGTGCTCACCAGCAGGCAGAGATCCCCCGCCGTGAGGGGGTGGCTTTGCTCGCCCCGTTGCAGAACGAGCCCCCGGCCGAGGAGCTGGGCGCAGTAGGCGGCAATCTGCCCGGGCAGGGCCTGCTCCAGCAGGCTGCGGCTGGGGGCCTTGGTGCCTGCGGGCCGGGATCCACCCAGCCAGAGCAACTTGAGGGGATGCTCATCGGCGTCGAGGTTCAGCGTCCCTTTGCTGGCCTTGGCCTCCACCGGGGGCACCGCCAACTTGGATCGCCGCAGCCCAGGGGCCATCAACCGGTTCAGGGCCTGGATCAGACCAGGGGCTGAGCGGTAGTTGTCCCGCAGACCACTGATCCCCCCATCGGCGGCGGCACAGGAGCGGGCCTGGAGATAGGTGGCCAGCTCGCCACCACGGAAGCGATAGATCGCCTGCTTGGGATCTCCCACCATCACCAGCCGGTGCTGGGTGGGGGTAAAGGCCCTCGAGAGGATGCGCCACTGGATGGGATCGGTGTCTTGGAACTCATCAATCAGGGCGGCGCCATAGCGCTCTCCCACGGCGGCCAGCAAGGCTGTGCTCGAGGCTTCACCGGGATCGAGGCCTTCGAGGAGTTGGGCAAAGCCAAGCCGGGCACTGCGTTGGCGCCGTTGCTTGATTTGGGCCAGGCCCCAGTGGCAGGCGTGGAGCAGCAGTCGTTCGGTGGGCCCCTCCACCAGGGCGGCGATCGCCTGCATCAGCTCCGGATTGGGCAGGGAAGGCTCCCCCTTGGCCGGGGCCTCGATCGGCCGCGCCACCTTCAAAAAGGCCCCGGGGTGGAAGTACTGGGTGAGCAGCTCCTGGGCCGAGGTGGCGCCGTAGTGACCCCCTTCGCCCATGGCCTGAATCCAGCCCTCGAGCAGCCTGGCCCGGTCCTTGGTGGGCTTGGGGCTGTAGGGCGTGGTGCCCTTGGCCCCCAAAGCGCGCCACTCGGCGGCGGCACTGCGCAGGTTCCCTTCCAGGGCCTGGCCTTGGTTGCTCCATCGATCACGAAATTGCCGCCAGCAATCGCTCCAGAACACTTTTAGTTGGGGTGCCAGGGGCGCCCCGCCATCGAGGTCAGCGGGCAAGGGATCCAGTTGCAGCGCCGGATCGCCATCGAGTTGGAGCAGCAGGGGCTCCAGGCTCTCAGGCCCCTTGAGCCGGCTCCTCACACCTTCAAAGAGGTGGTCGGGCAGGGGCAGAACCTGCTGGTGCCAGTAGTCATGGGCAATTTGGCGCACCAGGGGGCCGCTATCGCTCTCCAGCTGCAGGGCTGGGGGAAGGCCGGCTTCAAGGGCCTGGCGTTGCAGGGTGCGGCGGCAGAACCCATGGATTGTGGTGATATCGGCGCTATCGAGCTCCTCGAGCGCCAGCAGCAACCGGGCTTGCAGGGCCTTGGTTTGGGCCATCAGGGGCTGGAGCCA
>CAMDEM010000017.1 GCA_945896675.1 Cyanobium sp. NIES-981 | reverse complement strand
CCGCCAGCGCGCGACCAGGAATCCCGAGGTCCACCCTCACGGGAACCAGCATCACGGGACGGTCTCTCCCGGCCCCCACCATCGGCGTCGCGCTTCCATTCAGGCTTCGGGCCCGAGAAGCGTTGGGGACGGCCCGCACCGCGGCCACCTGCGCCCATCCGCTTGTCTGGTCCGCGCTCAAATCGAGGGCTCATAAAAAATCCTTGCAGGTGTTATGGATCGTTTTCCTTCAAGTGATCTAGCAGCTCGGCCAACCGCGGGGGGTCATGGAGAAACAACCAGCCGAGCAGGGCCTCAAAACCCGTGGCCTGGCCGTAGGCACCCGGGTCCCCATTGCGAGGGCCCCGACCCGCCCGATTACGGCCGCGGCGAACCATGTCGATCTCGCTCTCGCGCAGCAGGCCTTCCAGGCGTCCCAGGGCCTCAGCCTGGGCGCCAGCCTTGACCACCTGCACCACTTCGGCATGCAACAGCTGGGACTTGGCAGGCAGACGGCAACGCTGGAGCCGTTGGTGCAATTCCCAAACGGCATCCCCTAGCCAGGCCAACTGCAGCGGGCCCAGATCTCCACTGGGGGGGGCAGGTTTAAGACCGTCTAACCACCCTGAGGAGGCCAACCAGCCTGGGGGGGAAGCAGGTGGCACGGGTTCGGGTAACAACAAGGCAAGCGGCGAGGCTAATCAGCCAGCAAGCCTGTTCATGCAGCGAGCATGTTCAAGCAGCGAGCTTGTTCAAGCAGAGATGCTGCCCAGGGCCGTGTCGAGGTCGGGCTGGAGATGGAGAAACTCCTCCAGTCGCACCAATTTCACCGTCTGCTTGACCCGGGCGTTGCCCACCACCAGGAACCGCTGCTTCTCGTCCTGGCAGTGCTTGGCCATCTGGACCAACGCGCCAAGACCAGACGAATCGATGAAATCGATATGGGTGAGGTCGATCAGCAAGGGTTTGCTGTCTTGGCGATGGGCGCCCAAAAATTCAACAAATTGTTTGTCGGAATAGGTGTCCAGCTGGCCGGTGAAACGGAACAGCTGGCACTTGGCCTGCTGTTCAAAGCCACCACGCAGGGAGACCGTCAATCGCTGCAGGTCGTTAATAGCTCGAGTCCCCCAGATCAGGTCTGGGGTGAACTGTAGGTAGGAAAAGTGGAGCTGCAGACGTCGCACCAGAAGCGCCCCATCTCTGCACCAAACGCCCTAACGACGCTCCTCCATCAAGGCAACAAAGCGGCCGAAATGGTGGTCTGCGTCGTGGGGCCCGGGGCTGGCCTCTGGGTGATATTGAACCCCGAAGACTGGCTGCTGGCGCATCGCCAGAGCTGCCACCGTTCGATCGTTGAGGTTGAGATGGGTGATCTCCACCCGATCAGCTGGAAGGGAACCGGCATCAAGGGCGAAACCGTGGTTCTGGCTGGTGATTTCGACCTGGCCTGGCGTGCCGCAGGGATGGTTGAGGCCGCGATGGCCATAGCCCAATTTGAAGCTGGCTCCGCCGAGGGCCAAGCCCAAAATCTGATGGCCAAGACAAATGCCAAAGACAGGCAGGTTGGCCTGCTTCAACAAACCTGCCGCCAGGGCAATGCCCTCGCTCACGGCAGCCGGATCGCCGGGTCCATTGGAGAGGAACACCCCCTCAGGCTGGTGGGACAACACCTGCTCCAGGCTGCTGTCAGACGGCAGCACGGTGACCGTGCAGCCATGGGCCACCAGGCGCTCGAGGATGGCCCGCTTGATCCCGAAATCGATCGCCACCACATGGAACGGCCGTTTTGGGCTGCTCTGCAGCCGCGCATCGAAGGCCGCGGGGCAAGGCTTGGTCCAGGTGTAGGGCTCCCGGGTGCTCACCTGGGCCGCCAGGTTGAGTCCGGTCATGGAGGGGGCAGAACGCACCTGCTCCAGGAGCGCTTGGGGGGTGGTGCCATCACTGCTGATGGCCCCATTCACGGCACCACCGTCGCGGAGATGGCGGACCAGGGCGCGGGTATCGACCCCGGCAATGCCCACAACGCCATGGCGATCCAACCACTGCTGCAGGTCCCCTTCCGAGCGCCAGTTGCTCGCGGCGGGGGCCAGCTGCCGGGCAATCACCCCGCGCACGTGGGGCCGATCGGCTTCCTGGTCAATGGCATTGACCCCCGTATTGCCGAGCTCGGGATAGGTGAAGGTCACGAGCTGACCCGAATAGCTCGGATCGGTCATGACTTCCTGGTAACCGGTCATGCCGGTGTTGAACACCGCTTCGCCAATGACTGTTCCCGTTGCACCAAACGCCTGACCGCGCAGCACGGTGCCATCGGCGAGGACAAGAACAGCCGCAGCGGCAGACTCGCTCAAAAGAGGCAGTACAGATCGCCCCATCATCCCGCAACGGGGGCGGGCAGGGCCTGACGCAGGGCTAGGAGCTTCTGCCAGCCAAGGCCATCGGCCACGGCCCGTTGGGCCAAGGCCAATCCCTCTGGCACGGCATCGACCACGCCTGCAGCCCAGAGCACCAGGGCCGCATTCAGGGCCACCACATCCCCCTGGGGCTGGCTGCCGCGGCCTTGCAAAACAGCTTCAAGAATGGAGCGATTCAGGGCCAGATCGCCACCGGCGAGGGCCTCGATGGGGGCTATCTGCAAGCCAAGGGCCCCAGGGTCAAGCTCGGCGGCCCGAATCTGGCCCGCCTCCACCAGACGCAGGGTGTTGGGACCTGCCAGGGAAGCCTCATCGAGACCGCCAGCCCCATGGACCACCACGGCCCGCTCCAACCCCAGGCGGGCGAGGGCCTCGGCCATCGGATCGAGCAGCTCCATCCTCGCCACCCCCAACACCTGGCTGTCGGGCCGCAGCGGATTGACCAGCGGGCCCAGCAGGTTGAACACGGTGCGAATCCCCAAACTGCGCCGCAAGGGTGCCAGCCCCACCAGGGCTGGATGCCAACCCGGAGCAAAGAGGAAGGTGAGCCCTGCCTGGCCCAGGGCTGCCACCACCTGCTCCTGGGGTGCCCCAAGACAAATGCCGAGGGCTTCGAGCACATCGGCTGAGCCCACCTTGCCGCTGGCACTGCGGTTCCCGTGCTTGGCAACGGAGGCGCCACAGGCAGCAGCCACGAAGGCCACCGCCGTGGAGATGTTGAAACTATTGGCCCCATCGCCCCCCGTGCCGCAGGTGTCCACCAGATGCAGCGCCGGTCGCGATGGCGGCATCGCACAGGCCTGGCGCAGCACCTGGGCCATCCCAGCCAGTTCTTCGCCGTTGACTCCCTTGGCGCTGAGGGCCACCAGCAGGCCACCGGTGAGCACGGGGTCAATCTGGGCTTCGAGCCATCCCTCCATCAGGCCTGCCGCCTGCTCAGCGGTGAGGTCTTGCCGCAGTAAAAGCTGGTTGAGCAGGGCGGGCCAGCTCCTTGAAGCGGTCATGGCTAACGATGGGATTCAGGAACTGGTCGCCCAAAAATGGGCAGAAAAAAGCCCGGGTGCAAAGCACACCGGGCCGGGTGATGGGGACGTTTCCACTATCACCCGAAGACGGCGGATTTGGCCATCAATAGAGACGGATTACGAATCTCACCGTGGGCTGGATGGGTGGTTTGGATTCGTGGTCTGGATTAGCTGCCTTCCTGGTCTGAGGTATCAAAACCTGAACCCACGGCTTCGCTGGCTGCCTCGTTGCCAACCGGAGCGGGACGGAAACCATCGGCCCAAATCTGGCGGGTACGCAGGTGCAGTTGGTCGCGGCTAAGGCCCCATAGGCGCAGGGCTTTGGCCAGGTCGTCCTTGAGATCAGGGGCCCCAGGAAAGCCCTCGTAACGCATCAATAGCCGGGCCGCATCCACGAGATGGTCGTCCGCTGGCGCTTCGACTGCCAGGAGCCGATCGATGGCATCGCGATCGGTCGCATAGAGGGGATGGGTCTGATCGGCTGACACGGCGGAAACAGGCATCGGGGACGCAACGCGTTGAATCAGCTTGACGGGGATGGGGCTCCCTAGGTTGGCCTGCAGTTGTGATCACGGCCAACGTGGGCGCCTTTCGAGCCGATCTCATCGGGCGCTACCTGCGCCCCCACAGAAAGGCCGTCCTTCTGGGGGCCTTGGCGTTGGTGGTTGTCAACGTGCTGAGTGTCTCGATTCCCCTGCTGGTCAGGCAGGTGATCGACGACCTGCAGGACGGATTTGCCCTGCGCGATTTGCTGCATGCGGCGGCGCTGATCGTGGTGATGGCCACCGTGATGGGGGCCGTACGGCTGATTTCCAGGATGTTGGTGTTTGGGGTGGGCCGCCAGGTGGAGGCCGATCTCAAGCAGCAGATTTTCGACCACCTGTTGAAACAGGAGCCCGGCTGGGTGCAAACCACCGGCAGCGGTGAGGTGATCAGCCGGGCGACCAGTGATGTGGAAAACGTGCGGCGCCTGCTCGGCTTCGCCATCCTCAGCCTCACCAACACGGCCCTTGCCTATGCCCTTACCTTGCCGGCGATGCTGGCGATTGACCCCTGGCTGAGCCTGGCCGCCGTTGGGCTTTACCCCTTGATGCTGATGGTGGTGCGCCTGTTTGGCGGCCGCATGATGCGCCAACAGCGGCGCCAGCAAGAGGCCCTGGCCTCCTTGAGCGATCTCATCCAGGAAGACCTCTCTGGCATCAGCGCCATCAAGATCTATGGCCAGGAGGCGACGGAACAAACCGCCTTCGCCGGACGCAACCGGGTCTATCGCGATGCGGCCCTCAACCTGGCGCGCACCCGCAGCACCCTGTTCCCCCTTTTGGAAGGGATTTCATCGATCAGCTTGCTGATCCTGTTGGCCCTCGGCAGCGGCCAACTCGAATCGGGCCGGCTGAGCATCGGCGACATCGTGGCGCTGATCCTGTTCGTGGAACGGTTGGTGTTCCCCACGGCCCTGCTGGGTTTCACCCTCAACACCTTCCAAACCGGCCAGGTGAGCCTGGAGAGAATTGAGGAAATCCTGCAGCGCAAGCCCCGGATTGTCTCGCCCCTCGAACCGGTGCGGGTCGACCAACCAGGCCGGGGCAGCATCGAAGCCCGCGGTCTCACCATCTCCTATCCGGGCACCTCCCGGCCAGCGCTCCTGGACGTGAGTTTCTCGGTGGCCCCTGGGGAGCTTGTGGCCGTCGTGGGGCCGGTGGGTTGCGGCAAAACCACCCTGGCCAGGGCCCTGGGTCGCATGGTGGAAGTGCCCAGCGGCCAACTTTGGATCGATGGCAACGACATCACCCGCCTGACCTTGTCTGACCTGCGCGGGCTGGTGGGACTGGTGCCCCAGGAGGGATTCCTGTTTACGGCCTCGTTGGCCGAAAACCTCCGCTACGGGGACCCGGAGGCGCCGTTCTCCCGGGTGGAGCGGGCTGCCCAACAGGCCCGCCTCGAGGCAGACATCAAGGGCTTTCCCGATGGCTACGAAACCCTGGTGGGGGAGCGGGGCATCACCTTGAGCGGAGGCCAGCGGCAACGCACCTCATTGGGAAGGGCCCTACTCGTGGATTCCCCCTTGCTGGTGCTGGACGACGCCTTGGCAAGCGTGGACAACAACACGGCAGCCGCCATCCTGCGCAGCATCCGCGCCGAACAATCCAAGGAAGGCCAGGGACGCACGATCTTGATGATCAGCCACCAACTCTCGGCAGCTGCGGCCTGCGATCGGGTGTTGGTGATGGAAGACGGCCGCCTGGTCCAGCAGGGTCACCACGATGACCTCTTGGCCGAAGGCGGGACCTACCGACGCCTGTGGGATCGGGAGCAGGCCAGCGAACAGCTGCGGGTGGTGGGCTAGGGGTTTGCTCCTAGGGCACCGTGCAGTGCGCACCATGCGATCCCCCTCAACAGTTGTTGAGCTGACATGACAGCAGCCCCAGTGATGGCTTAGCTGGAGGTGTCGTTAGCGCGCCGCGGCCATGCAATCCGGAGTTAGCTCAGCCAGTCTCAGCTCAGCAGGCGTTAGCCCATCGCTTGAATCAGCCAAGGCCTACCACCTTCGCTGCACCCTTACCTTCGGGGACATCTACGCCCAAATCCTGATCTGGATGCTGGTCATTTTCGCGAGCTTGGCCGCAGGCCTTGGGCTGATGGGAGCCAGCAAGCCCATGTTTGCCCTTGTCGGCGTGGGCCTAATCCTGGTGGTGTCCCTGCCGTTTTTGCTGTTCGCCTTCACCACCACCCTGCTGAATCACATCGCCCTCGAACCCAAGGCCTAACAGGGCTGCTTAGGCTCAGCGCCACTGAAAGCTGTCGCCGTGTTCGGATTGTTTCAACAGGCTGATCGGGGCCAGGCGGGCGATGGGGCGAGTCCCACCCTGCATGCCGTGCTCGGCACACCGATCGAAGCCCAACCCCTGGACGGGCAGCAGGAAGCGGTGTTCGGTTGCGGCTGTTTTTGGGGGGCCGAAAAGGGTTTTTGGCGGCTGCCCGGGGTGATCACCACGGCCGTTGGCTATGCCGGCGGACAACTCGCCAATCCCAGCTACGACCAAGTGTGTTCAGGCCGCACGGGCCACAGCGAAGTGGTTCGCGTGGTGTGGGACCAAGCCCAGGTCGACTTCAGCGATCTGCTCAAGCTCTTTTGGGAATGCCATGACCCCACCCAGGGGGATCGGCAGGGCAACGATCGGGGCAGCCAATACCGCTCGGTGATCTACGTGGAGACTCCCACCCAACTCAGCCTTGCCACCGCAAGCCGTGATGCCTATCAAGCCCTCTTGGCTGCCGCGGGTTTTGGTGCCATCACCACGGAGATCAAAACCAACCAGCCCCTTCACTTTGCCGAGACCTATCACCAGCAATACCTGGCCAAACCGGGAGCTCGTCCCTACTGCTCTGCCCAGCCCAGTGGCCAAAGGCTCGGCGCCTTTGAGGGTTCCAACTACAAACTCGATCCAAGGGTCTGGGATGCCTACGACTGGTCCATCAGCCACTGCGTCCTGCGGGGTGACAACAGCCCGATTCACCTGGCCTAACGCAAAGGAAACCTGACGATGCTGGTCTTTGCGACCCTGACGGCTCTGGCCATGGGATCACCCTGGTGGGAGGACTACGGCACCAGCGAAACGTTTCTGTGCCCCACCCAAGGTGCACTCATAATTGAGCGCAATGATGCCCAGGCTTCCGTGCTCAGCGGCCGGTTTCGCACCACCCTGTTTCGGGAAAACTCAGATCTGCCTGGACTTCGCTACGGCGATGACCGCATGCGGGTAATCATCCGTGGCGATGTGCTCACCCTGGAGCAACTCCCCGATCGCGTCGACTGCATGCGCAGTCAGCAGGCGTAATGAATCCCTTACCCGACCGCACGGTGATTGTGGGGCTTCTGGCCACCTTGGGCCTCTGCTTTGCCGTGGTGTTTTGGTTTGTCAGGCTGAACCCATCGAGCGATGGGCAAATGCTGTGGCGTGAGGCCCCCAGCCGGCCGTCCATCCAAAAGCCCGCGCCAGCCAGCGGGCAATCCCGGACTAACGCCCAACTGTCTAACGCCCAACTGTTGTGAAGCCTTGACGGAACCAGAGCATCCCCAAGCGAAACGCCAACTTCACCCCCTGCCCAAGGGTTTGGTTGAGCTCTACGGCCTGCTGGCTGTGTTGTTTGTGCTCGTGCCAGAATGGATGGCCGGCAGCGCCCTCTTCGGTTTTTCAAGCAACCGAACCGGCTCCGACCTGCCCCCGGCTGCCGCCGCTTGGCGCAAATTGCCCGAACTCAGGCTGGCCAATATGACCCTCGCCGAACTCAGATTGCTGGCCAGGCAGGTGCGGCTTCGGGGCTATGCCAGCCTTGGTCGCGACCGCCTCACCGCCCGACTCCTCGCCCGGCTGAAACGGCGTAAAGCGCTGTGGTAGCTTCCTTCTGACCGGGGCGTAGCGCAGCTTGGTAGCGCACCACTTTGGGGTAGTGGGGGTCGCAGGTTCAAATCCTGTCGCTCCGATTTAATGGTCGATCTTCAACACTCAACGTTGAGGATCAATCTTCAACAGTCCATGTCGTTTTCCACCGGCTCCCCCAGCCGGTTTTTTTATGACTAAGCCGCCTCGACGGGCTGCACGGGGAACGGCAGGGCCAGGGCTTCGCGGTCACTCAGCCGGCGACTCCACGCCCCTGCCACCGGATCGTTCCAGCGAAAGCCGGCCTCCTTGGCCCGGTGGCGCTCCGCATAGGAGAGTTTGGCCCGAAACAGCTGGCGGGGTTCCTGGGCCGCGGCCAAAAGCTCCTCGAGATCAACGCAGCGCTCCAAGACCTGCACCAAATAGATGCAATCCGTCAGGGCGCGGTGAGCTGCCCAGACAGGCACGCCGTAGGCCAGGGCCAGATCCCGCACAGAAGGGGTTGGGCGCAGGTGACGCTCGGAAGGCCATTGGATATCGGCCATCGAGCAAATCCAAGGCTTCTCGATGGCGGGCAGGGGCCCAATGCCAAACCACTGGCGATCAAACGCCACGTTGTGGGCAATCACGGCATCCGCCTGATCCAGCATGGCCTCAAAAAAGCTCAGGCCTGCCTGCCAGGGCTGGGGCAGCTGGGTGACCTCAGCCGCAATGCCATTGACGTGCTGGGCTGGATTGCGGGAGGCGGGGAGCAGGAACGACACCTGGGCCAACAGCGATCGGCTGGCCACGTGAAACAGCACAGCCCCCACTTCAATGCACTGGCCATGGCTGGGATCGAGGCCCGTGGTTTCGGTGTCGATGACGAGCAGGACCCCTGGTGCCGCCTTCGCCGGGCTCTGGTGGCGGGGCGCTAAGGCCGGCAATTCAAGCTTGGGTGCCACAACTGCAGCCGCAACTGGAGCTGGAGCGGGTGCTGGATCTGGAGCGGCAACGACTGGCGCGGGGGTGGGCTGGGGATCCGGCAGGTGGTCGGGCTGGTGACCCAAGTCCTCGACCGCAGCCGGTGGAGGCGCCATCAAGCCGAGCAGGTCGTTCTGCTGCCAAAGATCGGGCTGTTCTCCCATCAGAGCCCCCAAGCACTGCCCCATGGTCCCAGGTGATGCAAGGGCCAAGTCAAATCCTGGTCCACCAAGTCAAATCCATTCCACCAAGGCAAATCCGGGCCACCAGGGCAAACCCGCTGCCTAGGCTGCACCCCAACAATCTTCAACGTGTCTGCTGCCGCCATGCCCCTTGCCGTTGGAGATAGCGCCCCCTTGGTTGCCCTGCGCGATCAAAACGGAACCGAGCGACGCAGCGACCAATTGGACGGCAAAGCCCTGGTGCTCTTCTTCTATCCGAAGGACGACACCCCTGGCTGCACCATGGAGGCCTGCGCCTTCCGCGACAACTACGCCGAACTGCAATCCCTTGGCGCCGAGGTATGGGGCGTGAGTGGGGACGATGCCAGCAGCCACCAGCGCTTTGCCACCCGCCACCAACTGCCCTACCCCCTGCTTGTGGACCAGGCCAATGGGCTGCGCAAGGCCTTTGGCGTACCGAGTGTGTTGGGCCTCCTGCCTGGACGAGTCACCTACGTGATCGATGGCAGCGGTGTGATTCGCCACATCTTCAACAACTTGCTGGACGGTCCTGCCCACCTGCGGGAAGCCAAGGCTGCCCTGCAAACCCTGCAAACCCTGCGGACCTGATGGCCATGGCTCGCTGGCGGCAACAGGGGGATCTGTGGTTGCTGGACCCCTCCAACCATCCCGATGGCGGGCAGTCGAGCCAAGGGCTGATCCAATTCATTGGGGGCAGTTACCTGGCAGCCAAACCCCAACTGAGCTATCGGCGCCTCCTGGAGGCCTTGGCCCTGCGGGGTTGGCAGATCGCCACCTGGAGCTACGTGCCCGGCTTTGACCACCAGGGCCAAGCCAATGCGGCCTGGCGCCAATTCCGCAACCTGCGCAGCCAGCTTCCCCACCCGGGGGGCCGGCCCTGCCTCCGGCTGGGCCATAGCCTGGGCTGCAAGCTTCATTTGCTGGCCCCCGATGGCGGCAGGGGCTGCGACGGCCTGGCGGCCCTGAGCTTCAACAATTTTTCGGCCGAGCGCTCGGTACCGCTGCTGGCGGAGATGGGCCAACAATTTGGCTTCCGCAGTGAGTTCAGCCCATCGCCCCAGGAAACCTTGTTGCAGGTGGAAACCAGCTACCTCCAACCCCGCAACCTGCTCGTGCGCTTTTCCCGCGACGGCATCGACCAAAGCTCCCGCCTGCTCGGGGCCCTGCAATCGAGGCCGGAGGATGCCTCCGAGCTCAGGGAATTGCCAGGCGACCACCTCACCCCGGCCAGTGCCGGGCTACGCCAGAACCTCCTCGGCAGCTGGGCGGATGACCCCGCCAAGCAGCGGGCAGTGGATCGGCTGGCGGATTTGATTGGCCAGTGGTCTGGGTTTGAGGCCAAGCCCTAGGGGCCTGGCCTCAAACCCTCAGGGCTTCCAGCACCGAGCGGTCCTCAAGGGTGCTGGTGTCACCCGTTACCTCCTCACCTGCGGCGAGGGAGCGCAGGATGCGGCGCATGATTTTGCCGCTCCGGGTTTTGGGTAGGGCGTCGGTGAAGTGGATGGCATCCGGCCGGGCAATGGCGCCAATCTCCTGGCCCACGTGGCTGCGCAAGGCCGCCACAAGCGCCTCATCGCCCAGGCGTCCCACCTCCAGGGTCACGAAGGCCACAATCGCCTCTCCCTTGAGGTCATCAGGTCTGCCCACCACTGCCGCCTCGGCGACCGCTGGATGGCTGACCAGGGCCGATTCAATCTCCATGGTGCCCAGGCGGTGTCCCGAGACGTTGATGACGTCGTCAACCCGGCCCATCACCCAGAAGTAGCCGTCGCTGTCCCGGCGGGCCCCATCACCGGAGAAATAGAGGGAGGAGCCATCGGCGGGACGCACCTCCTCCCAATAGCTCTTGCGGAAGCGGTCGGGATCGCCATGGATGGTGCGCATCATCCCGGGCCAAGGCCGACGAATCGCCAGGTAGCCCCCCTGGTCGGGCCCTTGGGAGTTGCCGTCGTGGTCGACGATGTCGGCCACGATGCCTGGCAAGGGCAGGGTGGCCGACCCCGGCTTGGTGGGAGTGGCCCCCGGCAGGGGGCTGATCATCACCCCACCGGTTTCGGTCTGCCACCATGTGTCCACGATGGGGCAACGGCCCCCACCAATCACCTGCTGGTACCAGATCCAGGCCTCTGGGTTGATCGGCTCCCCCACCGTGCCCAGGATTCGCAAGGTGCCCATGTCGTACTGGTCCGGCACCTCCCGGCCGCTCTTCATGAAGGCCCGAATCGCCGTAGGAGCCGTGTAGAAGAGGGTCACCTTGTGCTTCTCAATCACCTCCCAAAAGGCGCCGGGCTTGCTCGGGCGGGGAGCCCCCTCGTACATCACCGTGGTGGCGCCATTGGAGAGGGGGCCATACACGATGTAGCTATGACCCGTAATCCAGCCCACATCCGCTGTGCACCAATGGATGTCGTCCTCGCGGATGTCGAAAATCCACTGGAAGGTGAGGTGGGCCCAGAGGTTGTAGCCCGCTGTGGTGTGAACAACACCCTTGGGTTTACCCGTGGATCCGGAGGTGTAGAGCACAAACAGCCGGTCTTCGCTGGCCATCGGCTCGGCTGGGCAATCGGCGGCCTGGGCGCCCACCAGCGCATGCCACCAATGGTCGCGGCCGGCCTGCATCGCCGCACCACTGTTGATCCGCTCCACCACCAGCACCGCCTGCACTGAGGGCACCGCCCCTCCAGCCAGGGCCGCATCCACCGCAGGCTTGAGCGCAACGGGTTTGTCCTTGCGGAAGCCCCCATCCGCGGTGATCACCGCCTTGGCTTGGCCATCAATGAGTCGATCCCGCAGGGCATCGGCGGAGAAGCCGCCAAACACCACCGAATGGGGTGCCCCAATCCGGGCACAGGCCAGCATGGCGATGGCGGCTTCCGGCACCATGGGCATGTAGAGGGCCACCAAATCGCCCTTGCCAACCCCAAGGGCCTTCAAGGCATTGGCGGCCTGGCAGACCTGCTGATGCAATTCGCGGTAGGTGAACGTGCGCACGTCCCCCGGCTCACCCTCCCAAATCAAGGCTGGCTTTTCAGCCCGGGGACCATCCAGGTGGCGATCCAGGCAATTGAAGGAGAGGTTGGTGGTGCCCCCCTCAAACCATTTGGCAAAGGGGGGATTGGTCCAATCGAGCACGGTGTCGAACGGCTCAAACCAGTGCAGGTGCTGGCGGGCCATCTCACCCCAAAAGCCATCAGGATCGGATTCGGCGCTGGCCGCCAAGTCCCGATAGGCCGCCATCGAGTTGATCCGGGCCGTGGAGGCCAAAGAGGCGGGCGGTTCGAAGACCCGCTGCTCTTGCAACACCGATTCAATGGTGGGGTTGTCGGCTTTGGGGCTAGCGGCCTCGCTCATGGAGTCAACCGGTGCTGCTGATGGAATGGGTCCATTCAAGCGCTGAATGCGGGGCGGGGCAGGCGCTCTTGCAGGATGGGGGGGTATGGCCCTTCCCGCCGCCTGCCTCTTTGATCTCGATGGGCTGCTGCTCGACACCGAGCCGCTGCACGCCAGGGCGTGGCAAGCCGCAGCCAAGCACTTTGGCTGCAATCTCCTACCCGAGCAATTCCTGCAACTGCGGGGCCGGCGCAGGGGCGATTGCGCCGAGCAAGTCATCGACTGGATCGGAGACCAGGGCCTGAGCCAACCCAGCCGCGAAACCCTGCTGGCCGTCCGCCAACCAATCGCGGAAGCCCTGCTGATTCATGCCCAACCCACGGCGGGGGCCATGGCCCTGATCGCCCGCTGTGAAGCCCTTGCCATCCCCATGGCCCTGGCCACAAGCAGCTCCAAGGACGCCGTTGCCTTAAAGGCCGCACCCCACCCCTGGCTGAAGCGCATCAGCACCCGGGTACATGGGGATGATCCCGAACTGACCGCCGGCAAACCGGAGCCGGATGTGTTTTTACTGGCAGCCGCCCGCTTGGCCGTTGATCCCCAAGCCTGCTGGGCCTTTGAGGATTCCCCGGCCGGAGCCCAGGCCGCACTCGCTGCGGGCTGCCAGGTGTATGTGGTGCCGCCCGACCATCTCCATGGCCAGCAGCGATCCGATGCCTATCCGGGCATCACCCTGTTTTTAGGCAGCCTGGAAGAGATCAAGCTTTAGCTCAATCGACCTAGTAGAGCCGGCTGAGGACGAAATCCGGCAGGGCGCGCAGGGCACTCCGGGGCTCCGAGGGGGGCAGCCAGGCCAAGGTTTCGGCGGCCTCGGCGGCAAAGCCTTCCGCCATGGCGCGGGCCCGGGGGATGGCCTCGCAGCCCCGCACCAACTCCAGCGCCTGCTCGAGATCACCGGCTTCGCTGAATTCGCGCTCAATCAAGCCGGCCAGGGCAGGCCGTTCTTCCAAGGCAAACAGGGCAGGGGCTGTGAGATAGCCGGATGCCAGATCACTGGCAGCTGGCTTACCCAGCTGTTGGTCACTTCCCGTGAAATCAAGGATGTCATCCACCACCTGAAAGGCCAGGCCCAACTGGCGGCCAAAACGGTACAAATCATCGAGTTTCTCAGGCTCTAGGCCACTCAAAACCCCTGCAGCACGGGAGCTATTGGCAATCAATGAGGCGGTTTTGCAATAACTTTTTTCGAGATAGGTTTCGAAGCTCTGGCCCGTGTCGTAGCGGAACAATCCCTGGCGAATTTCGCCATCGGCCAAATCCATGATCACGCGGGAGAGCAGCTTCACCACGTCGAGGTCATCAAGGTTGGCCAAATGCCAACTGGCCTGGGCAAACAGGAAATCCCCTGCCAACACAGCCACCCTGTGGTTAAAGCGGCTGTGAACGGTGTCAACCCCACGCCGGGTGGCTGCCTCATCCACCACGTCGTCATGGACGAGCGAAGCGGTGTGAATCATCTCGGTGATTTCAGCCAAGCGCCGGTGGCGGGGGCCTAGGTCACCGTCAGGGGCGATGGCCCTGGAGATCAGTAAGACAATGCCCGGCCGCAGCCGTTTGCCACCGGCGGCAAACAGGTGCTCTGCGGCGGCCTGGAGAATCGGGTGACCCGCGCCAATCAGGCTGCGCAGATCGGCCAAGAGGGCGTCCAAATCAGCCTCAACGGGCTGTAGCAGCTCAGCAACCGTTGCCACAACATCTCCGCTGTGCTCGGATACTAGAAGGCTCTGCCGGCAGACCGCAGGTCCACCTGGTTCACGGTGGGGCGATGGCCCAGCCATGCACTGGCCCCAGCGGCAAAGGCCTCCGGACAACCGGTGACACAAAGCCGCGATCGCTGCTGGGCCGGGATTACGGCATCCAAGGCCAAATCGGCCTCCGGGGCATCACCCAGGCTGGCCAGCAGGGGGCCAAGGCGCTGCACCGCTGCCTCGGCGGGGTCAAGCAAGGTGACCCCAGCGGGGAGAAGGGAACGGAGCAAGGGGCGCAGCATCGGGTAGTGGGTGCAGCCCAACACCACGGTGTCCACACCTGCGGCAATCAACGGCGCCACGTACTCCTGGGCGGCATCCCGCAATCCGGGGGCATCGAGATCACCGGCTTCTATCCAGGGCACGAAAGCGGGGCAGCCAACCTCGAGCACCTGGGCCTGGGGCCGACAGGCCTGGATCGAGCGGCGATAGGCGCCACTCGCCACGGTGGCCGGGGTCGCCAGGACGCCCACCCGATCGCTCTGAATCTGGGCCGCCACACTGTCGATCAAGCCCACCACGGGGACACCGGCCTCGGCCACCGCCACATCCAGGGCCAGGGCGTTCGATGTGTTGCAGGCCATCACCAGGACCCCCACACCCTGGCCCCGCAACCAATGCACCACCTCGGCGGCAATGGCGCGAATGTCCTCCACGCTGCGTTGCCCGTAGGGCACCCGGGCCGTATCGCCCAAATAGAGGCAGCGGGTATGGGGATAGGCCTCATGCACGCGACGCAGCACCGTGAGGCCCCCCAGACCGCTATCGAACAAACCCACCAGCAGGCTGCCTGGGGGATGGGGGATGGCTGGGCTCTTGCCCACTGGAGTTGCCATCACTGGGCCTGAAGAAAATTGAGGATGCCCGTCGCCAGGGCCAGGGCCATCCGGCGGCGGTACGCCGCATCGGCCAGCCGGGGGGCATCAAGGGCACCGGTGACAAATCCCATTTCCACCAGGGTTGACGGCATCACCGTGCGGCGAATCACAAAAAACCGGGCAGGCTTAACACCCCGATCGGGACTCCCGGGCGAAATCGAGAGCATTTGTTGCTGCAGGGCAGCAGCCAACGTTCGCGATGGGCGGCCAGCCTCCTCGAAATAAAAGGATTCAATGCCATTCACATCGGGGCGATACCGGCTGAGGGCGTTGGCATGCACGCTCACAAAGGCATCGGCCCGGCTGCTGTTCGCCAGGGCGACCCGGGGCGGTAAATCCACATCAACCTCCGTGGTGCGCGTCATCAGCACCTGCACCCCCCGGGCCTGAAGCAGCTGCGCCACCTGCAAGCAGACATCGAGAACCACATCGGTTTCCCGCAAGCCCCCAATCCCGACGGCCCCGGGGTCGGGTCCGCCATGGCCGGGATCAATCACCACCTTGAAGCGACCAACCGGCACCACCGGCAGGCTGCTCGGCGACAGGGGCACCGAGGACGTGGGGAACAGGGTTCCTATGATCACCTGGGGCTCCCGCCTCGGAATCAACCCAGTGGGGGCATCAAAGTCGCCCTCCCCCAGGGACAGGGCTAGACCATTTCCTTGACCATTGCCGAAGCTCTTGGCAAGGGTCTTGAACTCCATCCGCCAGCGATCCCGGGATGTGCCCACGAGGCGAAGCTCCTGGGGATCCAATTCGATGCCTGGGGCAAATTCGACCACCAGTCGGGTGGTGTCGGAATTTGGTCTGCCAATGCGAACTTCACGCACCGGTGATGGTCCAGCCAGGCTGCGGGTTCGAGATGGCTCCCCCGGAAAATCCACCCACACCCTCGGGCCTTGGCCGGCAGAGCCGGCCTGCAGATAGGCCTTCAGCTGGACATCAGGGATCGTTCTGAGCTCGAGGCCCTGACGGCTCAAACGCCAAGCCACCAAACTCGAAGCCAACCCTGGCTGCCCGGCAACCACGGCAACGAGCAGCAGAGATCGGCCGAGCCTGGCGAGCGAGGGCAACGGGCGCATCAACTGCTCAGAACAGCACGGGGCGACGGTGCTTGAGGCTGGGCATTTGGGCGCGAACACGATCCGCATGGCCAGGGTCCACGGGCGCTACGGCCAAGCCCACAGCCACCCCGGCATCGGCTAGCACCGTTCCCCAGGGATCGATCACCAGGGCATGGCCATGGCTCTGGCGTCGGCCGTAATGGAGACCGGTCTGGGCCGGTGCCACCACGTAGGCCGTGTTCTCCACCGCCCTGGCCTGGAGCAGCACTTGCCAGTGGTCCTTGCCGGTGAACGCCGTGAAGGCGGCGGGCACCATCAGCACATCCACGCCCTGGGCTGCCAGGTGGCGGTAGAGCTCGGGGAAACGCACGTCGTAGCAAATGGAGAGGCCGATCCGGCCAAGCCCGGGCACATCCACGACGGGGGGCAAAACATCCCCAGGTTTCACCGTGGCCGACTCCCGATAGGTGTTGCCATCGGGCAAGTCCACATCGAAGAGGTGGATCTTGTCGTACTGGGCCAGAACCTGGCCCTCATGGCTCACCAATTCGGCCCGGTTGTAGGTCTGGCCTGGGCCCGCAGGCACGGGGAAGCCGCCCCCAAGCAAGGTCACCTGATAGCGGCGGGCCATCGTGACCAAAAAGCGGCTGCACTGCTCGGCCAGAACTGGAGCCAGCTCAAGCCGCTGGGCGTCCTCGCCCATGAAGGCAAAGTTTTCGGGCAGGCCCACCAACTCGGCTCCCCGGCGGGCCGCCAGTTCAATTTGCTCCTCGGCTGCGGCAAAGTTGGCATCGGGATTGGAGGTGCTGGTGAGCTGCACCGCTGCTGCCAAAAAACTGCCCACCGCAACCCCAAAACCGTTGGCTCAACTGTAAAGGAACTGCCTAGCTGGCCTTCAGGACCCCCGGCTCGGCCTGGAAGGGCACGATCGTCAGGGTGTCGACGGCGGCGCAGCAGGCAAAATCCGCATCGTGGTTACCGATGCCCATCAGCCGCTGGCCATGGCTAGCGGCGCGAAGACAGCCTTCGGTGTCGTTGGCCCACTGGTGCCACAGGGCCAGGGCCGCCAGCATTTCATCGTTGCCGCAGCCCACGCCGCCATGGGGTGGAACGGCCATGGGAGCAGCGGCCATGGCAGCAGCTGCCACGGCCCCCGCCGCCAGGCTGTCTTCGAGGGAGTAATCCCCTTCCCAGCCACTGCCCACAATCCACACCTGCTGGCACTCCCGATCCAACAGGCGGCGGGCCACGGCGCTGCGGTTTGGCAGGCAGGCGGTGACCAATAACGGCACCGGCTTGACTACCGCCAGGGAGCGGGTGCCGTTGGTGGTGCTCATGAAAATCCGCTTGCCACCAACCAACTCCCGGGTCACAGCCAGCGGCGAATTGCCAAGGTCGTAGCCATCCACGCGCTTGCCGCCCCGCTCACCGGCGCGCAGGCGCAGGTCTTGGGACCAGGCGGCGGCGGCGGCATCGAGGGGTTCCAACTCCGCGAAGGCCTCAATCGCCTCGGCACCGTTCTCCAGCGACCAGGCAATGGTGGTGGTGGCCCGCAGCACATCAATCACGACGGCCGCATCGGGACCGCCCTCGGCAGGGGGCCGCACCTGGGGCACCACTTCCGAGGTGGGGAAATAGGAGATCTGCACGGGCGCAGCCATGGGAGGGTGCGCCACAGTAGGAACCACTGATCAACCCTGATGCCAGCCCCGGCGATCCCCCAGCGCAGCCGCCGTGATTTGCGCGGTTTTATTGCGCTCTTGGAATCCCGCGGCCAACTGCGCCGCATCACTGCGCCCGTGGATCCCGACCTGGAGCTGGCGGCGATCGCCGACCGGGTGCTCGCCATGGGCGGTCCGGCCCTGTTGTTTGAGAACGTGATCGGCAGTCCGATGCCGGTGGCGGTGAACCTGCTCGGCACCGTGGAGCGGGTGCTTTGGAGCATGGGCATGGAAGAGCCCCAGGAGCTCGAAACCCTGGGCGAGCGGTTGGCCCTGCTGCAGCAACCGCGCCCGCCCAAGGGCCTCAAGGAGGTGGCCCGCTTTGGCAGCGTCCTGTTTGACCTGCTCAAGGCGCGGCCCGACCTGGACCTCACGCCGCCTTGTCACCAGGAGGTGTTCAAAGGGGACCAGGTGAATCTCGATGCCCTACCGCTGCTGCGCCCCTGGCCAGGGGATGCGGGCCGGGTGGTCACCTTGGGGCTGGTAATCACCAAAGACCCGGAAACCGGGGTGCCCAATGTGGGGGTCTACCGACTGCAAAGGCAATCAATCAACACCATGACCGTGCACTGGCTGAGTGTGCGGGGTGGGGCCAGGCACCTGCGCAAGGCCGCCGAGATGGGCAAAAAGCTCGAGGTGGCCGTGGCCATCGGTGTTCACCCCCTGCTGGTGATGGCCGCAGCCACTCCCATCCCGGTGCAATTGAGCGAATGGCTGTTTGCCGGGCTCTATGCCGGCGAAGGGGTGCGGTTGGCCAAGTGCAAAACCGTGAACCTGGAAGTGCCATCCCACAGCGAAGTGGTGCTTGAAGGCACGATCACCCCGGGCGAAGAACTACCAGATGGTCCCTGCGGCGACCACATGGGCTTTTACGGCGGAGAAGAAGCGTCGCCCCTGGTGCGCTTCCACTGCGTGACCCAGCGGCGCAATCCGGTCTTCCTGACCACCTTCAGTGGCCGGCCCCCCAAGGAAGAAGCGATGCTGGCAATCGCCCTGAACCGGATCTACACGCCGATCCTGCGCCAGCAGATCCCGGAAATCGTCGATTTTTTCCTACCCATGGAGGGCCTCAGTTACAAGCTGGCCGTGATCGCCATCGACAAGGCCTACCCCGGCCAGGCCAAGCGGGCTGCCATGGCCTTTTGGAGTGCCCTGCCCCAATTCACCTACACCAAGTTTGTGGTGGTGGTGGACAAGAGCATCAACATCCGCGATCCACGCCAGGTGATCTGGGCCATCAGCGCCCAGGTGGATCCCCAACGGGATTTGTTTGTGCTGGAAGACACCCCCTTCGATTCCCTCGATTTCGCCAGTGAGCGCTTGGGCCTCGGGGGCCGCCTGGCCATTGATGCCACCACCAAGGTGGGCCCTGAGAAACGCCATGACTGGGGCGAGGCCCTCGGCCGCCCAGCGGCCCTGGAAGAGCGGATCGATCAGCGCTGGGCCGAACTGGGCCTGGCTGACCTCGGCAAGGGCGAACCGGATCCCGCCCTGTTTGGCTACACCCTGGAGCACGTGCTTGAGCGGCTGGCCACCGCTGCCCCAGTGCAGCCAAACTCCAAAAAATCACGCGCCAAGCAAGCAAGCGCAAGAAAGCCCAGCGCCAAGGGGTGATGCTGAAAAAAAGCGGGATCGATGCCCTCAAGGCCCTCCTGGAATTGGCCCTGGCCCCGGACACCTGGCGCTCCACCAAGGAGTTGGCCCAAGCCCAGGACCTGCCGGCACCGATGCTCGAGCAACTGCTCCTGCGGCTGCGGCGGGCCGGCCTGATCGAAGCGCGCCGGGGCCGCCAGGGGGGCTATCGACTCAGCAGGTCCGCCGCCCTGATCCCCATTGCCGCGGTGCTCGAAGCGGCCCGGCTGCCCGAAACCCAGCCGCCAGCCAGGCAAGAGGAGTCCCCCGCCGATCTGGTGACCCGCTCCCTGGAGCAGCAGCTGCAACGCAGCATCAACCGCACCCTCGAGCAGATGAGCCTGGAAGAACTCCTGTTTGATTGGCGCAGCGCCAAAGCCAGCCAGGACGACGACGGGGGCCTCCTGATCGGCTAGGGGAAAGGGATCGCGGGGGGCTTTGGGTGGGGCTCCATAGGATCTGGCCAGTCATCTCGGCCATCCCCTTTGGCTCACGCCCCCACCAGCTCCAATCCCCTGCCCCTTGCCAGTGGTGGCAGTCTCCGGGGAACCGTTCGGGTTCCGGGGGATAAATCGATCTCCCACCGGGCCCTGCTCTTTGGCGCCATTGCCGAAGGCGAAACCGTGATCGAAGGCCTCTTGCCAGCCGAGGACCCCCTGAGTACGGCGGCCTGCCTGCGGGCCATGGGGGTGGAGGTATCGGAGATCGCGGCGGGGAAGCCTGTGCGGGTGCAAGGCGTGGGCCTCGATGGCTTCCTCGAGCCCAACGCCGTGCTCGATTGCGGCAATTCCGGCACCACCATGCGCCTGATGCTGGGCCTGTTGGCAGGCAAGGCTGGGCGCCATTTCGTGCTGACGGGGGACCAATCCCTGCGGGGCCGGCCCATGCGGCGGGTGGCAGGTCCCCTGGCCCAAATGGGTGCCCAGATCCAGGGCCGCCAAGGGGGCAACTACGCCCCCTTGGCCGTTGCTGGCCAGCGGCTGGTGGGCGCCACGGTGCACACCCCGGTGGCTTCCGCCCAGGTGAAGAGCGCGCTCCTGCTGGCAGCACTCACCGCCGATGGCCCCACCACGGTGATTGAACCCGCCCAATCCCGGGACCACAGCGAACGCATGCTGCGGGCCTTTGGCGCCGACCTCAGCGTGGGGGGGCCTGGCGGAACCGAGGTAGTGGTGCGGCCCGGTGCCCAACTGCGGGGACAGTCGGTGGTGGTGCCAGGCGATATCAGTTCGGCGGCCTTTTGGCTGGTGGCCGGTGCGATCACGCCGGGGGCGGATCTCACGGTGGAGAACGTGGGCCTCAATCCCAGTCGCACGGGGATCCTGGAGGTGCTTGAGCAGATGGGAGCCCGCATTGAAATCCTGGCCAGCCGCGATGTGGCAGGCGAACCGGTCGGGGACCTGCGGGTCACCCACGGACCGCTCAAGGCCTTTGAGATCGGCGGGGATTTGATTCCCAGGCTGGTGGATGAAATCCCTGTGCTGGCGGTGGCGGCCTGCTGCGCCGAGGGGGTCAGCCGCATCCGCGATGCGGAGGAATTAAGGGTGAAGGAAACCGATCGCCTGGCCGTGATGGCCCGCCAACTGGGGGCCATGGGAGCCGCGATCGAGGAGTTCGAGGGCGGCATGACCATTACCGGAGGCAAGGCTCTGCAGGGGGCGGTGCTGGATAGCGAAACCGACCACCGGGTGGCCATGAGCCTGGCGGTAGCCGCCACGGTTGCCACCGGCGACAGCCAGCTGCACCGGCCAGAGGCCGCCGCTGTGTCGTACCCGGGTTTCTGGGACGACCTCGCCCGCCTGCGGGCCTAGGGGTCAGTCATCCGGGGCGGCGCACGTAGATTCCAGGCCAGTTGCCCCCAGCCCATGCTCGCCGTTGCCGTTCTGGCTGCAGGGAAGGGCACCCGGATGAGGAGCGATCTCCCCAAGGTGCTGCAACCCCTGGCTGGCGCCACCTTGGTGGAGCGGGTGTTGGCCAGTTGCGACCAGCTCAAGCCGGAGCGGCGGCTCTTGGTGGTGGGCCACCAGGCCGAGCGGGTGGAGCAATCGCTCAGCCACCTGGGCGGCCTGGAGTTTGTGCTGCAACAGCCCCAAAACGGCACCGGCCATGCCGTCCAACAACTGCTTGAACCCCTTGCCGGTTTTGAGGGGGATCTGTTGGTGCTGAATGGGGATGTGCCCCTGCTGCGCCCGGAAACCCTGGAGAGGCTCCTTAGCCAACACCGCAGCACGGGCGCTGCGGTGACCCTGCTCACCGCCAGGCTCGATGATCCCAGCGGCTACGGGCGCGTGTTCGCCAACGCCCAGGGCGATGTGAGCGGGATCGTTGAACACCGCGACTGCTCCGATGAGCAGCGCCGCAACAACCTCACCAACGCCGGCATCTATTGCTTCAACTGGGCCAAGCTCGCCACCGTGCTGCCCCAGCTCACCACCGACAACGACCAAGGGGAGCTCTATCTCACCGACACCGTCGCCATGCTCAACCCGGCGATGCATCTGGAGGTGGCCGATGCCGATGAGATCAATGGCATCAACGACAGGCTGCAGCTCAGTCAATGCGAAGCCGTGCTGCAGGAGCGCCTGCGCCGCCATTGGATGGCTGAAGGGGTGAGCTTCATCGACCCGGCCAGCTGCACGCTGAGCGAGGGCTCCCGCTTTGGTCGGGATGTGGTGATCGAGCCCCAGTGCCATTTCCGGGGAGCCACCTCGGTGGGCGATGGGTGCCGGATTGGACCTGGATGCCTGCTGGAGAACGCCTCCTTGGGCAACAACGTGCAAGCCCTGTACGCAGTGATCCGCGAAGCCAGCGTCGCTGAAGGGTGCTCGATTGGACCCTTTGCCCAAATCCGCCCGGGCGCCGAACTCGACGAGGGGTGCCACATCGGCAACTTTGTGGAGGTCAAAAACAGCCACCTGGCTGCGGGGGTGAAGGTGAATCACCTCAGCTACATCGGTGATGCCGACCTCGGCGCCAAGGTGAATGTGGGAGCCGGCACCATTACCGCCAACTACGACGGGGTCAAGAAACACCGCACGGTGGTGGGAGCAGGAAGCAAAACCGGGGCCAATTCCGTGCTCGTGGCACCGATCACGCTGGGGGAGAACGTGACCGTGGGCGCAGGCTCCACGCTCACCAAGGATGTGCCCAGCGGTGCCCTGGCCCTGGCAAGGGCGAAGCAGTTGGTGAAAGAGCATTGGGCTGGGCCTGGGGCTGAAGCTGGGGCTGGGGCTGGCCCTGATTTGAGCTGAAGCTGGAGAGCTAAGCCATCAGCTCCACGATCCCCGAGGCGGGGATGCGCTCGATATCGCCGTTGTCGATGTTGAGCACCTGCACAAATTTGGGGATGGGGCGCTTGGCGGGCCTGGTAATGGTGATGTCGCAGATACGGGCGATGAACCAGGGCCGGCCAGCCATGGCCACCACGGCCAGATGGCCGGGCCTGGCATCGCGGAATCTCTTGGGATTGGCCCGGCGGAGGGGCTCAACGGCGGGATCGATTTGACCAGGCGCCACGGCTCGTCAATTCAGATGCACCACGAGACTAGTACGCTCGTACTAAAATGGCAAGGGATTGGCGTTTGGGCTGCGGGTGGGCGGAGGTTTGGTCCATAGGCTGGAGCGTCCAGACCCTGCCTTGTCCGTCCAGCCGTGTCCAAAGAGCTGCCAACGCCCGCGCCCGAGAGGGACCCATCTTTCCTCTATGAGCCGGTAGAGCGCTTTGGCGAGAGCATGACCACCGCCAAGCCCTGGAACGCCAAAGCCCTGGAGGGGGTGGAATTGCTCAATGGCAGAACCGCCATGGTGGGCTTTGCCGCAGCCCTGATAGGCGAGCTGCTCACCGGCAAGGGCATGGTGGGCCAGCTCGGCCTGATGCTGCAGTGGTACTTGCGCTAGCGGTTGGGCGGATGGGTTGAGCTGGTGGGGGCGAAGGGGTTGACTTAGATGATTTGGCTCTGCACCAGTTCAATCAGGGCATCGGCGCGATTGCACCACTCAAAACGATTGAGGCCAAGCTCCTCAGGTTCGTCGTCGTAGCGGAATTGAACGGCGAAGGTTGTAAAGGCCCGCAAAGGCAGTAAGTCGCTCACATCCACTCCTGCTTGGTCAAGCAACAAAAGCAAGCGGGCTAGATCATGGGTCGCTGGTGGCTTGATGCCAAGAATGTGGAGCCAAGCCTTGAGGGTTTTCTCCAGGCACTGCTGGGCTGCCCACCCCCAACTGGCCTCCTCCACGTCGGGATCCAGGAGCCGGCGAGCCATCTTGAGGTCGCGGCGCGCAACACGGAGCAGCCGGGAAGCTTCAGAGCTGGCCATGGAGCAGCACGCCCTCGCGGATCGCCTGATGCACTAGGGAGCCGGGTTCCTGGGCGCGTCGGGCCACTTCACTGGTGGAGTGGAGTACCAGGTCGACCGATAAATCCGGCTGCGCTACAGCCCCCCAGAGATCGGCGAGCAAGACAAACCGATCGTGTTGTGCCAACCAGGCATCCGGGGCTGTAATCAAGAGGTCGACATCGGAATCGGGGCGAGCTTCACCACGGGCCCTGGAGCCAAACAAGCGCACCTCAGCTGCAGGAATCAGCCGACTGATTTCAGCTGCCATCCCAGCCAACCGCTGGTTGATCGGTGTTGCTGTGCCTGGTGCCATCACCCCATTGTGAGGCAACCGGATCGATGCCCTGCTTTCAGGGCTCAACCCCGGACCTAGCGCTGCCCTGAGGGCACCACCCGTAGGCCAATCGGTGCGAGGGCAATCAAGGCCAACTTGATGTGTTGGATGCCAAAGGGGATACCAATGATCGAGATGAAACAGGCCAGGGCCGAAGTGAGGTGGCCAATCGCCAGCCACCAGCCCGCCACTAGAAACCAAATCACGTTGCCCACGAGCCCCAAGGGCCCGGTGCCGAGATCAGCTTGACCGGTAAGTTCCCGGCGGCTGATGGCCTCCTGGCCAAAGGGCCAAAAGGAGAAGCTGCCGATCACAAAGCAAGCCCTAGCCCAGGGGAGACCGACGATCGTGATGGCGCAGAGCAATCCCGCCAGCCACCAGCCCAGGCCCATCACCAGCCCTCCGAGCACAAACCACAGAACATTCAGCAGAAAACGCAGCATGGATCTGGGGTGGCCTCAGGGTTTCGTTCGTCAGGGTTGCTTTGGTCAGGTTTTGGACGGCACAAAGCTGAGCAGGTTGTCGGCAGGGCTGTAAGTGAAATGGCCCAGGGTGGGGCTGACTTTGGCAGGAGGTTCTTTTTCCAGTTTGGCGTAAAAAGCAGTGAGCTCTTTGATGCGTTCGTCGTAGCCGGGGTGGGTGGAATCGGGTTCGGTGGCACTGCCATCACCACTGGATTTGTGCAGGAAGACCAGGTTGTCGATGCAGATGCGGCCCTTGTAGCCGGCCCTCGCCATCATCACGGCGGAATCGCGATCGGATTCCAGCTCCTGCTGGCGGGATTTGACGTAGCTCAGCTCGTCTTGTTTCTTTTCGGGAGCTGAACGAATCGTGTTGTTGGCGTAATAGCTGGCCAGGAAAATATGGTTGCGCTGGATGTGGGCGATCTCATGGGCCACGGTGCAGGCCAACCAGCCGGTGTGGCGGCCATAGATACGGAAGGCGGTGCGGGGCACTTCGATGGTGCCGCTCGATGTGGACCAGGCGCCGATATCGCCCAGGGTGTAGCTCTGGCGGCCGATCTCATCCCAATCCTTGCCGTAACTCTTGTAGGGATTGAGCTGGGCGTAAAAGTCGCAGGCTGCTTCTTTGCAGTAGCCGCGCATCTCGGCCAGGGTGGCGGCATAGGAGCCGTTGTTGATCGAGAGGCCAATGGGGCTGGTGCCCAGGGCGTTGTAGGCAGCAAGACGGCCCACAACCGATTGCAGGGTTTGGTATTCGGCGGGCAAGGGCGTGTGGGTATGGCGCCAAGCTCCAGCCCCCAAGGCCACCAAGCCCAGGACCAGGGCCGTGAACCCAAATGCCCGAGGGCCTTTCGGCAGGGAAACCTTGGGCAGGGCAGGCAGGTTCACGTCTGGAGCTCAGGGCGGGAAGGCGTAGGCACTAGCTTGCGGCCTGGCAAGGGGAGATGCAGGCTTGCCCAGGGGCAGGACGATGCCAAGCGCCGCGCCCATCGCCGTATCTCGGCCGTGCAGGAAGCCCTACGTCTGATCGACGATCAGCGGATGTTGGGATGACCCTGGATCCCAAGTCCCCTTCAGCGACCAGCGCCCTATATTCGCTATTCGCGAATGCCGAATGGCCGTCTACGACCTTGGCCAACTCACCCTCCAACCCCCAGCTTGTCCTGCGTCCGCAGGATCTGGTGGTGCTGCTGCGCCTGGCCCTGGATCCAGGCGCAGCGCCCACCTATGCGGCCCTCGGCGCAGAGCTGGGCATGACGGCCTCTGAGGCCCACGCTGCCGTGGAGCGCGCCGTGGCTGCCAAGCTTGCGATCAAAGGTGACGATGGCAAGCCATCGGTGGTGCGTGCTGCCCTAAGAGCCTTCGTGCAGCACGGGGCCCGCTATTGCTTCCCGGCCACGCAAGGTGGGCTCAGTCGCGGTATTCCCACCGGCTACGCCGCCTCCCCCCTCAGCGAGCAGATCCGGCCAGGCAACGACCCACCACCGGTGTGGCCGTGGAAGAAGGGAACGGCCCGCGGCATCACCTTCTACCCGCTCTATCCCAGTGTTCCCGAGGCGGCGGACCGAAACCCGGCCCTGGGGGAGCTGTTGGCCCTATTCGATGCGGTGCGTGGCGGCAGCGCCCGTGAACAGGCCCTGGCAATGGCGATCCTTGAGGAGCGGCTGCAGCCATGAACCCCAACGACCCCAACGTCTGCCTGCTGGAACGGGCCGCTGAGCAGTTAGGCGAGGCTCTGCTCGCGGAACTGGTGTTTGTCGGCGGGGCTGTGGTCGGTGTGTTGATCACGGATCCGGCGATGCCAGAGATCCGGCCCACCAAGGATGTGGATGTGATCTGCCGCGTGATCGCTCTATCTGACTACCACCAGATGGGAAGACAACTGCGGCAGCGGGGCTTCCAGGAGGACAACCGGCCAGGAGCTCCCCTCTGCCGCTGGTGCATAGAAGACCTCGTTCTCGATCTGATGCCAACCCAGGGCGAGATCCTGGGCTTCTCCAATCGCTGGTATCCCCTCGCCCTGGAGACCGCCCTGCATCAGGGTCTGCCGAGCGGCCGCTTGATTCGGATCGTGACCGCACCAGTGTTCCTGGCCACCAAGTTGGAGGCCTTCCGCGGTCGCGGCCAGGGAAATTTTCTCTTCAGTCACGATTTGGAGGATCTGATGGCCGTGGTCGACGGCCGCGCCTCGCTTCTTGAGGAATGCAGGTTGAGCCAGCCTGCGTTGCGGAACGAGCTCGCGGCTCAGTTCCACGAGCTGTTGAACACCTCCGCCTTCCTTGAGGCCCTTCCTGCGTTCCTGCCACCGGATCAAGCCAGCCAGCAACGACTGCCGGATTTGCTCGAGACACTGCGGGCGATCACAGGTCTGGCTGGGCCTTGATCTCCAGTTCGGCGTAGCCCGTAGCTGGATCGAGCTCCCGGCGGAACCGCCACTCCGGCAGCAGGCCGATCACCAGCTCAGCGGTAGTGCGGACCAGCGAACCTGGGCAGAGGTGGGCACCATCTCTCGACAAGGTGCCGCAGAGGCTGAGGATTTCCAGGTCGCCGCGGATCAAGGTGGCTTCGCTCGCCCCCGCCAAGCGCAGCTTGGCCACCGACAGGCTGCCAACGGCGCTAATCAAACAGCCGGCCTGCGCCTCCTGCTCGCCCATCCAGGCGTCCAGGGCCCCGTGCAGGTCAGCGCCCGGCTTTAGCCGCAACGGCACCACCTTCATGGGGTTGGTCCCTCCACCCACGCCATCTGGGCCTCGGCCTCAGTGATCGCCCGCCAGTCGGCAGGCCCATAGGGGCGAATCTGCTTGATGAATGGCTAGCTCCTGGGTATCAGTTCAGCTGAACCCAGTTCTCCAGCGCCAAGCCAGGAACCCTGGCGAATTCGCGGGTGTTGGTGACCAGGGTGCTCTGCTGGCTGAGCGCATGGGCCGCAATCATGGTGTCAAGCGCGCCGATCGGGGTACCTTTGCGCTCTAATTCCGCCCGCAGATCGCCGTAGGCCCAGAGTGCTGCTTCCTCAAAGGGAAGAATGATGAGCGGGGCCAGGAACATCTCTAGGGCCTGACGATTGCGGGCCGAGCCGCTTTTGGCGACGCCGTAGGCGAGTTCTGCCGCCACAACACTGCAGAGGCCAATCTCACCCATTCGGTGTTGACGGAACCGCTCCAACACCGCAGGCGGCTTGGCGTTGATCACATGGATACAGATGTTTGTGTCGAGCAGGATCACGGCTGGATCGCGTCCCTCTGCTGCTCGTCGGGCTGTTGACGCTCCATCACAAAGCCCGGCTCAAAGCTGCTCAGGCCTGCTTCCAAAGTTGACCAGGGATCGTCGATCGGCAGGAGGAGCACCCCATTGCCGAAGTGCTGGACGGCCACCTCGCTGCCCAAAAAGCGGTAGTCCTTGGGTAGACGCACTGCCTGGCTGCGGCCTGAGCGGAACAACCGTGCCGTGTCCATGGCCATCAGCTCCTAATGGTATTAATCAATGGTAGTCACCAGTTAAACCTGGTCAACCGATCACGCCCGCAACCGCTCGCCCAGGGTTGGCTTGATGTTGCGGCGGCGAACCAGATCCACCACCAGATCCCCATCGCCTCGGCCAAAAAGCCGCGCCCAAAAGGAAAGGCCCCGGGTGAACCACCACCTAGGGCCTTCGCCCGCAGACAGAAACTGCCCCCGGGCAACAACATCGTGAAATGGTGCTCCGTCCCCATCATGACGGGTCACGACTGGCCCCGATCAGGGCCCCTCGGCCAGCGACGCTTGCAGCAGAGGGATGAGTTGCTCCAGGGCCACGCCGCGACTGGCCTTCAACAGCAACGAGTCACCGGCAGCCAACCAGGGCTGAACCAAACCAGCCGCTTCCGCTGGGGTGGGCGCAAGGGCGAGCTGCTTCAGGCCATGGGCGGCCCCTGCCATCACCTTCCCCTCCTGGCCGCCATCAACGATCACCAGGCCATCGAGTTGGAGATCGGCAGCCCGCTGGGCCACCTGGCGGTGGAGCTCCAGGCTTTGCTCGCCCAATTCGAGCATCGTGCCCAACACGGCGAAACGGCGCCCGGGCTGGGCCGCCAGCAAATCGAGGGACGCCAACACAGCTTCCGGCGAGGCGTTGTAGGTCTCATCCAAAACCTGGACCCCGCCGATCACGAGCCGCCGGCTGCGGCCACCGGGTAGATCCAATTCCAGGGGACCCCAGCGGGCTGGCCCCAAGCCACAGGCCTGGGCCACCGCCAGGGCAAGAAGCAAATTGCGGCCATGGTGTTGGCCTTCCAGAGGCACGGGCACCTTAACGCCGCAGATGGCCAAGGTGCCGCTGGCTGGATCCAACCGGCCCACCCAATCGACCTGCCCCTCAAAGCCCTCACCCTCCAACGCCACCCGAATCACCCGCCCTTGCCAGACAGCTGCCAAGGCCTGATCCAGCAGGGGGTCCCCAGCCGGGATCACCACCAAGCCATCGGGCGCCAAACCGGCGGTGATTTCACATTTGGCGGTGGCAATCGCTTCGCGGCTGCCCAAGCGGCCGATGTGGGCCGTGCCGATGTTGGTGATCACAGCCACCGACGGCTTGGCGCAGCGGCTGAGGCGTTCAATCTCGCCCAGGCCGCGCATGCCCATTTCCACCACCACGGCCCGATGCTGGGCCTCGGCCTTCAGCAAGGTGAGCGGTACACCGATGTCGTTGTTCTCGTTGCCGCTGGTGGCGAGCACGGGCCCCAAGGGCTCCAGGACCGCGCGGATCATCTCCCGGGTTGTGGTTTTGCCGGCCGAGCCGGTCACCGCAATCACCGGCACCTGGAGCCCAGAGCGCCACAACGCACCGAGTTGCTGGTAGGCCGCCAGGGTGTCGTCCACCCACCAGAACGGGCAACCCTGCTGCTGTGCCAGCGCCACCAAGGCATCCCCAGCCCAAGGCTCAGAAAACCGCACGGGGCTCGCCACCACGGCCCCAGAGCCTGCGGCAATCGCCTGATCGAGGAAACGGTGACCATCAAAGCGCTCACCCACCAAAGGTACAAACAGGCCGCCCACTTCGAGGTGCCGGCTGTCGGTACTGATCGCCGTGAACTTTTGAGCACCCTGCTCAGAAGCCAGGGGGCCCGTGGCCGGCTCCCCCCAAAGCTGCTCCAGTTGGCCCAACGAGAGCGGCATCAGGACAGGTGCTGGGGGGTGAGCAGGATCATGCCCGAACCCACCCGCGCCTGGCGGCCAATGGGTCGGCCCTGGCGATCGGTGAGTTCCAGGCGATCAAACCCCAAGGCCAGTGCCTGGGTTTGCCAGGTTTCGGCCTGTTGAAGCTGCTGGGCTTCCGGAAGGGCGGTGAAGGGGGCCGCTAGCACCAGCTGGAGCGTGCCCCGCTCCGGATCCGGATCAATGGCCCTGATCCAGTGGCCCGGATCGACTTGGGCCATGGCAGCCTCAAGGGGATCGGGCCTGGGGCTTTCCTCAGCGGCTATCGGCGCCGCAGCTGGGGGGGTGGGCTCAGCAGCTTTGGGTTCCGCAGACATTGTGTCCCCAGCTGCAAGCTCCACGGTTGCGGGCTCCAGTAGCTCGGGATCCAGGGTTCCGCTCTCAAGCTTTGCCGGACTCACCTCTGCAGCTGGAGCAACACCAGCAGGACCTGGGGCGATCAGTTTTGTGCCCCCGACCACCAAGAGGGTGAGTAGCCCAACCGCCAGGGCAAGGGCGAGGGGCCAAAACAGGGGCGCCACATCCTTGGGCCAAAAACCTGGCCGTCTCAGATCACCTTGGCGGTTCCGCCGCCACAGTTCGCGGGCCTGAAGCCTGAAGCTGGCGGCCACCGCCAGGCAATCTCGGCCCAGCAAACCCCAGGGGTTTTCGTAGGGCACCGGCAAAGGCGGCCCCTTGAAGGGGGAATCCGGGGGCAGCTCGGTGGGGATCACGCCCCTGGCCTAGCGGCGCTTGAGGAACGATGCCAGGCCTTTGCGACTGGGATCGGCATCCTGGCCCTGGGAAAACCGCTGCACATCGGCCGCCTGGGGGGTGGGCTCCTTCACGCCGCGCACCTCCCGGTACATGGCGTCGTACTCCAAGGCGGACCGGGCCCAGCTGAAATCCACCGCCATGGCCCGGCGCTGGAGCTCCTGCCAACTGGCTTGGTTGCGGTAGGCCTCCCAGGAGCGCACGATCGCGGTGTAAAAGTCGACCGGCTCAAAACGGTCGAAGCCATAGCCGGTGCCCGTGCCCGCCATGGGGTCGTTGGGGGGCACCGTGTCCACCAGGCCCCCCACCATCCGCACCACCGGAATTGAGCCGTAGCGCATGGCCAACATCTGGCTGATGCCGCAGGGTTCAAACCGACTGGGCATCAAGAAGGCATCGCTGCCGGCGTAAAGCAGCCGGGAGAGGGCGTCGTCGTAGGTGAGGAAGACAGCAAAACGGCCCGGGTAGCGGCAAGCCATCTGCCAAAGGGCCGATTCCAGGGCCCGATCGCCCGTACCCAGGACCACAAATTGGCTGTCGGTGTAGGCGAGCACCCGATCCGCCACCTGGAGCAACAGATCCACCCCTTTTTGATCCACCAGCCGGCTCACCATTCCCATCAGGTAGGTGCGGGGATTCACCGTGAGGCCAAAGCGCTCCTGGAGGGCCTGTTTGTTCGCAGCCCGGGGAGCCAGGTTTTTGACGCTGAACGGGGCCGGCAGGCTGGAATCGGTTTCCGGGTTCCAATCGGCCGTATCAATGCCATTGACGATGCCGCGCAATTTCCCGCTTACGAAATTGAGCAGGCCGTCCAAGTGCTCGCCGTACTCGGGGGTCAGAATCTCCTTGGCGTAGGTCGGTGACACCGCGTTGACCCGATCGGCATAGAGCAGGGCCGCCGCCATGGTGTGGTCCCCCTGCATGTACCAGGGGCACCAGGTGATGCGATCGAGCTTCCAACGCCAGGGGCCCTGGTATTTGAGGTTGTGGATCGTGAACACGGTGCTGATGTCCGCGTCCTGGTGCATCCACACCGGCAACATGCCGGTGTGCCAATCGTGGCAATGGAGCACCTGGGGCTTCCAGTGGTGCCAGCAAAATTCAGCGGTGGCGCTGGCAAAAAACGTGAAGCGCCAGTCCTCGTCCTCGCCGCCATAGATCCGCTCGGGATCAAAGACCGGATGGCCCACCAGATAGATCGGCAAGCCGTTGGTCGGGTGGCGACTCTCGAACACGGCAAAGTCGTTGCCCATGGTGTGGCCGCGCCAAATCGGCTCCGCGCCCACCTGCAACTTTGACCACAACTTGCCGTAGCCCGGCAGGATGATGCGCACGTCGTGGCCCAGGGCCGCCAGGGCAGGGGGGAGGGAGCCCACCACATCTCCCATGCCACCCACCTTGATCATCGGTGCGCATTCCGCAGCCGCAAACAAGATGCGCATGCCTTGACCCCTAGTGGAGGAACCAACTCTACGGGCGTTTGTTCGAACGGCTCACCCCTAGGGCAGCACGGTCACAGGGGTGCCCAGTTGGACAAGGGCAAACAGGTCTTGGGCCTGCTCATCCAGGAGCCGCACGCAGCCATGGGACACAGCCCGGCCCACGCTGGCGCGGTTGGGCGTGCCATGGAAGCCAGCGGTGACACAGCCCTGGGTTGTCAGGTTGGCGTTGCCGTTAAAACCCTTCCGCGACTGGCAATCGCGATAGAAACCGATCCAGTGACTTCCCAACGGGTTGTCGCCCCCGGGAGGGATCTCCTTGCCCGTAGCCGGATGCACCCAGATCGGATCCACCACCAGTTCGATCACTTGAAAGTTCCCCACGGGGGTTTCCCAGCCCGGCTTGCCCACCGCCACGGAGAAACGGCGTACTTCCAACCCGTCGTCCAAAACCACCAATTGGCGGCGGCGGCGATCCAGCACCAACACCCGTTGGGATCGTTGGGCTTGAGCCGCCTCGACCTGGGCTGCCTGTTCAGCCGCTGGCAGCCAGGCCATCGCAGGGGATGGAAGCTGGGAGATTGCAAACCCCACCAGGCCGAAAACCTGAAGAGCCCGCAACCCAAGCGCCCGCAAGACAAGCGAACGTAAGACCAGCGAACGCAAGGCAAGCGACCCGAAGGAGCAGTTCAAGGCAGCCAGGGGGAATCGGAGAAATCGGGGGATCGTTTCTCCAGAAAGGCATCCCTGCCTTCCTGGCCCTCGCTGGTTCGATAGAAGAGATGGGTGGCTTGACCCGCCAGCTCCTGAATGCCGGCCATGCCATCGGTTTCCGCATTGAAGGCCGCCTTGAGGCAGCGGATCGCCGTGGGGCTGTGCTGCAGGACCTCCCGCCCCCAGCGAACCCCCTCAGCCTCCAGCGCCTCAAGGGGAACCACCGCATTCACCAGGCCCATGGCCAAGGCGTCTTGGGCCCCGTACTGACGGCACAGAAACCAGATCTCCCTGGCCTTGCGTTGGCCCACCAGCCGCGCCAAATAGCTGGCCCCAAAACCGCCATCGAAGCTGCCCACCCGGGGGCCGGTCTGGCCAAAAACCGCATTCTCGGCCGCCAGGCTGAGGTCGCAGAGCAGGTGTAACACCTGGCCACCCCCGATCGCATAGCCCGCCACCAGGGCTATCACCACCTTGGGGAGGCTGCGAATCAAGCGCTGCAAATCGAGCACATTGAGCCGCGGCAAACCCGCCTCATCCACATAGCCGCCCTCCCCGCGCACGCCCTGGTCGCCACCGGCACAGAAGGCCCAGCCCCCGTCGGCTGCAGGACCGGCCCCGGTGAACAGCACAACACCCACGGCGGGGTTATCCCTCACCCGGCTGAAGGCATCACACAGTTCTTGCACCGTGCGCGGCCGAAAGGCGTTGCGTTTGTGGGGCCGGTTGATGGTGATTCGGGCGAGGCCATCACCGCTGAGCTCAAAAAGAATGTCCTCGTAGGACCCGGCCGGCTGCCACTGGGGAAGGGGGGCAGTCATGCCGGAGAACCAAACGCGTGTCCCATTCTGCGCAATTCATGGCGGCGGCTGGCATCCAGGCGGCGGTCGGTGATCAGTTCGATCAGGGCCAGCGGCTGCTGCAGGGCCCAGGCCAAATCGGACCCCAAATCAGCCACCTGCTGGGGCCTGCGGCCTGGCACCCCAAAGGCCGCCGCCAAGGCGATGGCATCCACGGCCTGGGGCATGGCAAACAGCCGCTCAAAATCCATCACGTGGCCTGGCTCGATCCGAATCGGTAACTGCTCAAAAATGCCGCCGCCGTTGTTGTTGAGCAGCACCACGGTCAGGCGGCCCTTGAGTTGCTGGCGCCAAAGCCAGCCATGGCTGTCGTGCAGTAGGGCCAAATCGCCCGTGATCAAAACGGCCTGACCCAACGCCTCCGCCACCCCACAGGCCAGGGAGAGGGTTCCATCGATACCGGAAGCGCCCCGGAAGGCAACCACAGGCCTGGGAGGGCCAGCGGCATCGGCGAACGTCTCCCAATCGCGAACGGGGCTGCTGTTGGCCAGCACCACCGCTACCCCAGGGGGGAGCAGCCGGCTGAGCTGGCGGGCCAGGGCCGGTTCGCTGAATCCAGGCCCCAACTCCCGGTCCAACAGCTGTTGGCCCTGCGCTTCCAACTGGCTCCATAAACCGGTGTAGTTGAGCGACTCCTGGGCAGGTGGTTGGCGCCAAAGGACTTCGGGCAGCTGATGCACCCAGGCCTCCAGGCCCATGGGCACCTGCTGGCAGACCCGGCCCAGGGGATCCAAGCCCCTGGGATCACCCTCACTCACCAGCACTTGATGGCCTTCGCAGCACTCCAGCCAGCGCTGCAAGCGGCGACTCGCCGGCAAGGGCCCCAGGCGCAACACCTGGCCGCCATCAAGGCTCGGCCGGGGGCAGTCCAAGAAAAGGTCGTAGGCCGCCACCGGCTCCAGCCCCTCCAGCCCCCGCAGGCCGCTCAAGCAATCCGCCACGAGCACCCAGCCAGTGCGCTCTACCCAGCGCCGCAGCGCCGCCACATAACCCTGCCAATGCTGGGGCAGGCCGCGCCAGGGGCCGGCCACCACAATTCCAGGCTGGTCGGGGTCCAGGCCCAGCAAACCCACTGGTTCAACGACAGAAGGGGCTGCACCAGCAGGCTTGACCTGGGCAGGAGCGCGAAGCAGATCCGGTTGTAACGCCCCTGCCGCCGCCAACAGGGCCTGGGCATTGGCGTGCAAGGGCTCCGCCAAAGCCACATTGAGATGGACCGGCCCCGGCGGATGATCAGCGCTGCCCCGGCAGGCCCCCAGGGCCTGGCTTGCCAAGGCGAAGGCGGCCTCGGGCGGCAAGCCGGCCAGGCCTTCGGCCCGTCCATCGGCAGGCACCTGGGCAAGCCAGCGCACGTTGGCCGCCAAAAAAGCTTCCTGGTTGACCGTTTGATTGGCGCCACAGCCCTTGAGCTGGGCTGGGCGATCCGCCGTGATCAGCAACAGCGGGATCCCGCCAAAATCGGCCTCCACCGCCGCAGGCAGCAGGTTGGCCACGGCCGTACCGGAGGTGGTGATCACCGCAGCTGGCTGGCCGGAGGCTCGCCCCCAACCAAGGGCGAAAAACGCCGCCGAGCGCTCGTCGAGGGCTGTCACCAACTGCAGCGATGGCCCCTCCAGGAGGGCCGCAGCAACCGCTAACGGGCCGGAGCGACTTCCAGGACAAAGCACGATTTGCCCCAATCCCCCCGCCACCAAGGCCCTCAGCAGCCCAAGGCTGGCCTCAAGATTGCGGGCCTCTTGGCTGGGCTGCCCTTGTTGGGGCGGCTCAGGGCTGTGACCTGGATCCAAGGGTTGGGGCAACTCCAAACCGGGGCCCAGCAGGATGGTGCCACCATCTTCTCCCTTCTCCTTGACGAGCGAAGCACCGCCCAAGGCCCCTTTCGTCACCACCCTGCGCCGCCAGGTGTTGCCGCTGGTGGCCTGGGTGGCGGTGGCCCTGCTGCTGCGGTGGGGGGTGATCGAGCCCCGCTGGATCCCGTCGGGCTCGATGTTGCCCACCCTGCAATTGCAGGACCGAATCCTGGTGGAAAAGTTGCGGCCCAAGTTGAAGCTCCCTTTGGAGATCGGCACGGTCGTGGTGTTTCGATCCCCAGAGGTGCTGGTTCAGGCCGGCTACGACCCCAAGGCGGCCCTGATCAAGCGGGTGGTGGGCCGCCCTGGGGACACCCTGGAAGTCAAAGACGGCAAGCTCTGGCGCAATGGGGCTCCGGCCGAAGCCGATTGGGCAGCCGAGGCCATGGATTACGCGATGGCCCCCATCACGGTGCCCCCTGAGCACCTGCTCGTGATGGGGGACAACCGCAATGCCAGCCTGGATTCCCACCTCTGGGGCCCCCTGCCCAGCGCCGACCTAATTGGCACGGCTGTTGTCCGCTATTGGCCCCTGCAGCGCCTGGGCTGGATACGGTTGTCCGCCTCGACAGCACCACCTCTCAAGTCATCAGGGCTGGGGTAGGGTGCAGGTCGTGACGCAGAGCACACCGGAGATGTTCAACCCGGAGTTCCTGACGACCGACAACGAGGCGATCAGCAGCAATTCCCTGATCCAATACCTCCAGGAGCAGTCTCCGGATGTGTTGCAGCGGGTTGCCCGCTCTGCCAGCGGTGATATCCAAGACATCATTCGCCACAACGTGCAAGGCCTACTTGGCATGCTTCCCGGCGAACAATTTGAGGTCAAAATCCAGACCAACCGCGAAAACCTCGGCGGTCTTTTGGCCTCAGCGATGATGACGGGCTACTTCCTGCGCCAGATGGAACAGCGCATGGAGCTGGAAGCCTCCCTCCTGGGCAACGGGGAACTCGACCATGAACTGGACAGCGATCCAGGCGAGCTCAACCTCTAAGTTTTTTGCCTAAGTTGTTGGCCTGAGCTTTCGCCCTAAGGCTTCAGCGAGGCATCGTTGCCCGCGGAGCCCCCAGGCACCAGTTTGAGTCTTACCAGGCGCTCGTCAATGCTGGCGAGGTAGGCCCAGCTGCCTTGATTCGGTGCCCAGGGGCGCTGTTCCAAGCCATCGGCCAGGGCTTTGAGCAGCTCTGGCGAACATCCCACCGGAGCCTCGTAGTGGGCCGGCACCAACCACCGCACCTCTTGGGCCGCCGCCAGACGCCTGATCCATTCGAGCAAGGCCGCTCGCGAGCGCGGAAACACCAAGCGCTCCAGGATCGGTGCCACCTGAATCCGAACCCCTCCATCGGGCACCAGGGCCCGGAATTCCTCCAACCAGTTGGGCTGCCAGCGGAAGGGGTAGAGCCCGAAATAGGCATCGCTCTTCCGGAGGCCAGGGGCAAACGCATCGGCAACAACCTCCAGCCAACCAGGCACCTCCAAGCTTGCGGGGCGCAGATAGGAGGCAAACAACACCAGCCGTTGCCAGCCCAGCTGCCTGCGCTCGGGGGTATCCAGCAAGGGCTCATTCCCCCGCTCCCTGGCGTGAAAGAGCAGCGGACGGGGATCCCCATCGAACAGGCTGGGAGGGGTTTGGCCGATGCCAACCAAGGCATCGGTCACCAAGAGACAGCCACTGGCCCGGTGCACACAGGCCGCCTCCACAAAGGAGCCCAATCCGAGATCGAGGGGGCCCAACAACTCCCAATGCAACTCAGCGGCATGGGGCAGGCCCTGGTCAAACAACACCTTGGTACGCCCCAAGGGGAAGCCCAAAAAGCTGGAGGGAAGGCGCCAGGGAAAGCTCCACTGGCCGGGGGTGACCCAGACCGTGGCCGCCGGGAACGCCCGCGCCATCGCCGGCACGGGCAGCTTGTGCTCCAGGCCCGAGGCCGTCGGCAACACGATCGTGCAAACCGGCCCGTACAACGCCTCCAAGGCCCGTAGGCCGTCGCGCACCTCCCCTGTAGGCGCCACGGGGGCATAGAGCATCAGGCCGTCCTGGACCCGCAGCACGGTCATCCGGATCGGCACCGCCACATAAAAAACGCCCTGGAGTTGCTCAAAACTCCAGACTTGCCCGGGAATCAATTCGCGGATCAGGGTGCGCCGCTGTCCGTAGGGATACAGGGGCAACAACGGCCACCAGGGCCAAGCTCGCGACGGGGAGTGGGGCACGGGTTCGGGGAGCTGGTCCCAGCATCGCCTAGGCCACCATGGCGCTGCGAGGCCTTCCCTAAACTGCAGGCGTGAAGCCCCCAACCGTGGAAGATCGAAGCCAGGGCCGGCAGTCCACGGTCTGGGTGCCGGCAGACGGGTCCGGCCTGTCCAAATTCCTGCGGGTGTTCGGACCCGGGTACCTGGTGGCTGTCGGCTACATGGATCCAGGCAATTGGGCCACCGACCTCGCCGCCGGATCGCACTATGGCTACAAGCTGCTCTGGGTTGTGGGCGTCTCCAGCCTGATGGCCATGGTGCTGCAATCCCTCTGCTGCAGGCTGGGGATTGCCTCGGGGATGGACCTGGCCGAGGCCTGCGCCAAGAAACTGCCTTCCCCCCTGCGCATCCCCCTGTGGCTCCTGGCGGAGCTCGCCATCGTGGCCTGCGACCTGGCGGAACTGGTGGGCAGTGCCATCGCCCTCCAGCTGCTCTTCGGCCTACCCCTCCCCTGGGGGGTGGCCCTAACGGCCCTCGACACCCTGCTGTTGCTCCTGCTGCAGCGGTGGGGCATCCGCCGCCTGGAAGCGGTGGTGATCGCCATGGTGGCCCTCATCGGCGGTTGCTTTGCCATAGAGCTCCTGTTGCTGCAGCCTTCCTGGCCGGCCATCGGCCGGGGATTCATCCCCCAGGTCAGCACCCTCATCAATGGGGGCGAACTCTTTCTCGCGGCCGGGATCCTGGGGGCCACGGTGATGCCCCACAACCTCTATCTGCACTCATCGTTGGTGAAATCCCGCCAGTGGGAATCCCAGCAGGACGGCCGGAGGGAAGCGCTCACATTCAGCACCCTGGATGCCCTTCTCGCCCTCAGCCTGGCCTTTTTTGTGAACGCCGCCATTTTGGTTCTAGCCGGCGGCAGTTTCTATGGAAGGCCTGGTCCCCCGGTCACCGATCTCAGCCAGGCTTATCACCTATTGACACCAATTTTGGGCACATCGATCGCGAGTGTGCTGTTTGGTGTTGCCCTGCTGGCCTCGGGGCAAAGCTCGACGCTGACCGCCACGATGGCGGGCCAAGTGGTGATGGAGGGATTTCTCAAGATCCGCCTGCCCGACTGGCAGAGACGCCTGCTGACCCGGTGCCTGGCCCTGATTCCCGCCATGGTGACGGTGATCGTGCTCGGGGATTTGGGCATCAACAATTTGCTGGTGTTCAGCCAGGTGTTGTTGAGCTTGCAGCTCCCGTTTGCGGCCATTCCCTTGGTGTGGCTTTGTAGCCAACCTGACCTGATGGGCGAATTGGTGGCCCCCCGCTGGTTGCAGCTGGTGGGCTGGAGTTCAGCTGGCGTGATCGTGCTGATTAATGGAGCCCTATTGATTTCAACCGGCGCCAGCATCTGGTGATGGGCATCTGGTGAAGCCAAAGGCCCAGGATTGGCCATAGCCTCGCCCTATGCCCCAGCGCCTACGACCCAGCCGGCCCCCAGGCCTGCCGCAATTCACCGGCCTCCAAAGGGACAAGCTGGGCCAGTGGCACCAGCTGCTTACGGCGGCCCGCCAGTGGCACGGCCAACTTCCCGTGGTGCTCCTGGATCGCTGCTGGCTCCAACTCAGGGCCGTCGCCGTGGAAGACCTGGCCCGGGTGCTTCCCCCGGACAGCAGCGCCGACGCCCCCGAACTGGTGCGCTACCGAGACTTAATCGAGGCGGGAGAACCCAGCTGGGCGGCCCAGATGCAGTGCTGGCAAGACTTTGGTCCTGCGGCCTGCCAACAGGCCCTGCAACGCTTTTGGGATCGGCAGGAGCGGGGCAACCACAACTGGACCCTGACCACCTATCTCCAGTTGGTGGAGTCCTATCGCGACCCCTGGGCGACCGGCAAACCACGCCGCCTGCCCTTGCTGGTTCTAGCCCGGGCAAACCAGGCGGAATCCCACAACCTCCACTGGCTCGACCCCATGGGACAGCCGGTACGGCACACTTGCCTTTGATTGCAGGGCTGCGGCGATGGCCGACGACACAACTTCTTCTCGGCAGGACTTCCCCTCCCAAGGTGGCCGGGACCAGGATTCCCGGGGACAAGAAGGCCGCCAAGGCGGCAACCGTCAAGGGGGCAACCGGGAGCCGGGCGGATTTCGCATCCGCTTAAGCGATAACGAAATGCGGGCGGCCAGAACCGTGCAAGAGACCTTCCAGCTGCGTTCCACCGTGGCCGCGCTTGGCTTCTCGATCCGCACCGTGGCCCAGATGTTGGAAGACGGCAAACTCGATGAGTTGGTCGCCCAACAGCGCTCCCAAGCAGCGCCCCAGCGCCAAGGCGATGGTGGCCGCCCCGAGGGACGCGGTCGCGATGGCGGTCAAGGTGGTGGTGGCCAAGGTGTTCGCGGTCAAGGTGGCGGCGGCCAGGATCGCGCTCCCCGGGCCAACCCCTTCGCCCGGCCCAGCAAGCCCCCAGCTGCCGTTCCAGCCCCACCGGCCGACGAAGCAGAACCTTCCGAAGCAGATCCTTCCGAGGCTGGTGCTTCCGAAGTTGAAGCATCCGAAGCAGAACCTGGGGTGGCTGACGCTCTGGCAGGCGCCCAATCCCAGGAGGAAGCCAGCGTTCAGACCAGCGAGGCCTGATCTCGATGCCACGGCCCAGGGTTCTTTCCGGTGTTCAGCCCACCGGCTCGCTGCACCTGGGCAATTGGCTTGGGGCCATCCGCAACTGGGTCGACCTGCAAGCAACCCACGACACGTTTTTCTGCGTCGTGGACCTGCATGCCATCACCGTTCCCCACACCCCTGGCCAACTGGCCGAGGACACGCTGACGACGGCGGCCCTCTACCTCGCCTGCGGCATTGATCCAGGGCAATCCACGGTTTTTGTGCAAAGCCATGTGGCTGCCCACAGCGAACTGTGCTGGCTACTGAATTGCGTCACACCGCTCAACTGGCTGGAGCGCATGATCCAGTTCAAGGAGAAGGCCATCAAGCAGGGCGACCAGGTTTCCGTAGGCCTGCTGGACTACCCGATCTTGATGGCGGCCGACATCCTGCTCTATGGCGCCGATTTGGTGCCTGTAGGCGAAGACCAAAAACAGCACCTGGAACTGGCCCGCGACATTGCCCAACAGCGGATCAATAGCCGTTTTGGTGGCAAAGACGACGCAGGGGAGGAGATCGCCGTGCTCAAAGTGCCAGAGCCCCTGATCCTGAAAGAGGGCGCCCGGGTGATGAGCCTCACCGATGGCGCCAACAAAATGAGCAAAAGCGATCCCAATGAGGGATCAAGGATCAGCCTGCTCGACCCCCCTGAATTGATCACGAAAAAGATCAAACGGGCCAAGACCGATCCCACCATGGGCCTGGAATTTGGCAATCCTGACCGTCCCGAAGCTGACAACCTGCTGGGTCTCTATGCCCTGCTCAGCGGCAAGGGCCGTGCTGCAGCCCTAGCCGAATGCGCCGACATGGGCTGGGGCAGCTTCAAGCCCCTGCTCGCCGAGGCGGCCGTGGCAGCTCTCAGCCCAATCCAGGGGCGTTACCGGGACCTGCGCGCCGAGCCCGGCTACCTGGAATCGGTCCTGAAAGCTGGCCAGCTCAAGGCCTCAGAGGTTGCCCAGGCAACGCTGCACAACGTGCGCTCCTCCCTGGGGTTTCTCGAAGCCTCCTAGGTCGGTCTCCAGATGGGTCCCGGCAATCCCAAACTTGACTGAACAGTGCTCGCGGCTTTGATCAGCCGCGCTGATGCATCACAGCGACGCGCCAGCGCATCGCACTCCTCTCAACTGAGACCAGGACTGGCCTGCCCTTCCCTGCATCTTTGGGCACCTTTGTCCACCCCCCAAGCCAGGGGGGTGGAAGGGCCACGGGCAACAGCAGAGGCTGATGGGACCCAGCGAGTCCCAATCTGAACAGTCGAAAACTGAACAACCCCAAACTGGACAGCCCCAAACTGAACAGCCCCGAATCCAGCGCCCTTGGCGCCCTCTTGATCAAGGCCGCAGGCCTCACTGCCGTTGGCCTCACCGTCGTAGCCGAGCCCCCATCCCTGGCCCTTGGGCCCATCCCGCAACCCGTAGCGATCGCCAAACCCGCCGTTGCATACCGGCCCCCCTACGCCATAACCCCACAACGCCGGGCCCTGCTCGACACCATCCGCTATGCAGAGGGAACCTGGCGAGGGGGCCGCCCTGAGGGGTATCGGGTGATCTACGGCGGCAGTCTCTGCAGCAGCTTGCGGCGTCATCCCGAGCAAATCGTCCATCGCCGCTACACCAGCGCCGCCGCAGGGGCCTACCAATTCCTGCCCAGCACCTGGAAGGCGGTGGCCAAAACCTTGAAACTCACCAACTTTGAAGCCCCCAGCCAAGACATGGCGGCCCTGTACCTGGTGCAGCGGCGTGGGGTACTGGGAAACCTGGATCGCCACGGCCTGAATGCCACCAGCCTCGCAGCCCTGGCAAAGGAATGGGCCTCCCTGCCCAATCGACGGGGGGCGAGCCACTACGGCCAGCCCGTCAAGAGCTCCAAGGAGCTGATCAGCTTCTACAACGCGTCACTGGTGCGCAACCGCCAGCCCAGCCAAGGCGCCTAGATGCCCTTGGCCGTCTCAGGGAGCTGCACGCCAGAGCGGCGCAAATTCGACGAGAGCGTCCAAACCGAGAGCACCAGCTGATGCCAAGGGGCCAGGGTTGCCATCTCCAGGGCCATGGGGGCCGGGGTGGCCTGGCGCAGGCTGCTAGCCGCTGCCAGTTCGCGATTGGCAAGCTCCAACTTGTCGCGCAGGGCCAGACGCTCGGCCTCGGGCATCACGGCATCGGGGCAGTGGTCCAAAAGCACTACCCCGCGGGCAAACCAATGGCGAAAATCGTCGAACAACCCATCCAGCAACCCATCCAGCAGGTCCCCTGCAGGCTCTTGGTTTGGAGAAGGAAAAACCATGGCTATAAGCCTAGGGGCGCTGCGTAGGATCGATTTCCGCCCGTCCCTGCTGATCCGTGTCCGCGCCCGTTACCAGCCCCGAGCCGGCTCCGATCGCCCTCCCCAAAACGAGCGAGAGCGCTGAGCTCCTCAAGATCCGCCACTCCATGAGCCATGTGATGGCCATGGCGGTCCAAAAGCTGTTTCCAGCGGCCCGGGTGACCATTGGTCCCTGGACCGAGAACGGCTTCTATTACGACTTCGACAACCCGGATCCGTTCACCGAAGCCGATCTCAAGGCCATCAAAAAAGAGATGGGCAAGATCATTGGTCGCCGCTTGCCCCTGGAGCGCATCGCGGTGACCCGCGAGGAAGCTGAAGCCAAGATCAGGGCCCAGAACGAGCCCTACAAGCTGGAAATCCTGGAGGGTTTGCAGGAACCGATCACCCTCTACACCCTCGGCGACCAGTGGTGGGATCTGTGCGCAGGCCCCCACGTGGCCAACACCAGCGAACTCAATCCCAAGGCCTTCGAGCTCGAAAGCGTGGCCGGTGCCTACTGGCGCGGCGATGAGACCAAGGCCCAGCTGCAACGGATCTACGGCACCGCCTGGGAAACCCCTGAACAACTGGCCGAATACCAACGCCGCAAGGAAGAGGCCCTGCGCCGCGACCACCGCCGCCTGGGCAAGGATCTCGACCTCTTCTCGATCGAAGATGAGGCAGGAGCTGGGTTGGTGTTTTGGCACCCCCGGGGGGCCCGCATGCGGCTGCTCATCGAAGACTTCTGGCGCCAAACCCACTTCGCCGACGGCTACGAGCTGCTCTACACCCCCCACGTGGCCGACATCAGCCTCTGGAAAACCTCTGGGCACCTCGATTTCTATGCCGAGAGCATGTTTGGCCCGATGCAGGTGGATGAGCGGGAATACCAGCTCAGACCCATGAACTGCCCGTTCCACGTGCTCACCTACGCAAGCACCCTGCGCAGTTACCGGGAACTGCCAATTCGCTGGGCGGAACTCGGCACCGTCTACCGCTACGAACGGCCCGGGGTCATGCACGGCCTGATGCGGGTGCGGGGCTTCACCCAGGACGATGCCCACGTGTTCTGCCTACCCGAGCAGATTGGCGACGAAATCCTGCGGGTTCTGAACCTCACCGAAACCATCCTCAGCACCTTTGATTTCAAGACCTACGAAATCAACCTCTCCACCCGCCCTGAGAAATCGATTGGCGATGACGCCGTTTGGGATCTGGCCACCAAAGGTTTGATTGATGCCCTCGATCGCAAGGGTTGGAGCTACAAAATTGATGAGGGCGGCGGCGCGTTCTACGGCCCCAAAATTGACCTCAAAATCGAAGATGCCATTGGCCGGATGTGGCAGTGCTCCACCATCCAGCTCGATTTCAACCTTCCTGAACGCTTTGACCTGAACTACGTGGCCGCCGATGGTTCCAGGCAGCGTCCGATCATGATCCACCGGGCCATCTTAGGATCCCTCGAGAGGTTCTTCGGGATCATGACCGAGAACTACGCCGGCGACTTCCCCTTCTGGCTGGCCCCCGAACAGGTTCGACTACTGCCCGTCACCGATGAGGTGGTTCCCTACGCGGAAGATCTTTTAAGCAGGCTGAAAGCTGCCGGCATTCGCGCCAGCCTGGATCGCAGCGGCGACAGGCTGGGCAAACTGATCCGCACGGGGGAACAGCAGAAAATCCCTGTGCTGGGCGTGATCGGAGCCAAGGAAGCGGAAGACAACGCCGTGAGCCTGCGCAGCCGCCGCGATGGCGACCTGGGCAGTGTGGCGATCCCCACTCTCCTCGAAGCCGGCCAAGAAGCCAACCAGACTCGAGCAGCTCGGCTCAACCTGCCGGCGGCCTGATGCTTCCATCACGATGACCACGGTTCTTGCTGGCGATATCGGTGGTACGAAAACCCTTCTGGGGCTCTATCGCAGCGAAGGGAAGGGCGGCCCCCTCACCTGCATCCGATCCGAGCTATACCGCTCCGCCGACTGGCCCGACCTGGCCCCAATGGCCAGCGAATTTCTGGGGGGCGACCGACCCGATGCCGCCTGTTTTGCCGTGGCCGGACCGGTGCGCCACGGCAAAGCCCAACTCACCAACCTGACCTGGTCGTTGGACCAAGACGAGCTCGCCACAGCGACGGGTATCGCCCAGGTGGAATTGGTCAATGATTTCGCCGTCCTGATCTACGGCCTTCCCCATCTCTGTGCCCCCCAGGTGGCTGCCATCAAGCCGGGCCAAGCCGATCCTTCCGGCCCCCTGCTGGTGATCGGCGCCGGCACGGGCCTGGGGGTGGCCTACGGGATCCCGACGCCGTCGGGCCTGGTGGCCATGGCCAGTGAGGGGGCCCACGCTGAATTTGCCGCCCATAGCCAAGCGGATTGGGAGCTCAGGCAGTGGCTGGCCTCCGACCTTGGCCTGGATCGGGTCTCCACCGAACGGGTGGTGAGTGGCACGGGCCTGGGCCATGGGGCCCGCTTTCTGCTTGCCCACGAAGCCTCCGACAGCCATCCCCTGCATGGGGTTGCCGAGGATTGGCTGCGACCAGGGGCGGGCGATGCCGATTTGCCCGCGGAAGTGGCTCGACTGGCAGCTGCCCAGGATCCCCTGGCGATCAAAGCCCTCGACCGCTGGCTCGGCCTCTACGGCAGTGTTTGTGGCGATCTGGCCCTGGCTGGCCTTTGCACCGGCGGCATCTGGCTTGCTGGCGGTACCGCCTCAAAGCTGCTGCCCCAACTCCAATCGGCCCGCTTTGTGGATGCCTTTCTGCGCAAAGGTCGCCTGGGAGCCGTTTTAGAACCCATCCCCATCACGGCCATCACCGATTCGGCGATCGGCCAATTCAGCGCCGCCTGTCGGGCCCGCATGCTTACCGCCTGAGATCAACCGCCTGAGACACTGGGCCGAGCAGACGACTTTGTATGGGGCGCCCCCGGGTTGGACAAGGGGTTCAAGTTCATGTTCCCGCCACAACAGCCAATGTGGGTCCTGGCTTTGATTGCCTGGGGGCCGCCCTCCAACTCGACAACGTGTTCGAGATGCGCTGCATCGAAGGGGGTAGCGAACGTTTCGATCTGATTATCGAAGGAACCGAAGGTGCCCACCTGCGCGGCGGCCCCGACAACCTGGTGTATCGGGCCGCCCAGCGGGTGTGGAAGGAAGCCGGAGAAGAGCCCGTGGCCCTGGAAGCCCGGGTGCGACTGGCCGTTCCCCCGGCCCGGGGACTGGGCAGCAGCGCCACGGCAATTGTGGCTGGATTAATGGGGGCCAATGCCCTGGTCGGCGAACCCCTGAGCAAGGAAAAACTCCTGGAGCTGGCCATTGATATCGAGGGCCACCCGGACAACGTGGTGCCATCCCTGGTGGGAGGCCTCTGCATGACCGCCAAGGCCGCGTCCCACCGCTGGCGGGTGGTGCGCTGTGAGTGGTCACCTGCGGTGCAGGCCGTCGTGGCCATTCCAGCCATTCGCCTCACCACCAGTGAGGCCCGCCGGGCCATGCCCAAGGCCATTCCCGTGGGCGATGCGGTGATCAATCTGGGCTCCCTCACCCTGCTGCTTCAGGGCCTGCGCACCGGCAATGGTGACCTGATTACCGATGGCATGCATGACCGCCTCCATGAGCCCTACCGCTGGGGCCTCATCCCCGGCGGCAAAGCCGTCCGAGAGGCGGCCATCCAGGCGGGGGCTTGGGGCTGCGTGATCAGCGGCGCCGGGCCCAGCCTGCTCGCCCTTTGCAAGCCCGATAGCGCCCCAGCGGTGAGCCAGGCCATGGTGCGGGCCTGGCACCAGGCCGGCGTCGAATCCCGTTCGGAGGTGCTGGCCATCCAACAGGAGGGCAGCAGCTGGCTGAACCTGCCCGACAAGCTCTAG
>CAMDEM010000016.1 GCA_945896675.1 Cyanobium sp. NIES-981 | reverse complement strand
GGATTCATCTCGATCACCACCACATCGCCATTGGCGGGGTTGATGGCGAATTGGATGTTGCTGCCGCCGGTGTCCACCCCGATTTCACGGATGATCGCGATCGATTGGTCGCGGAGGCGCTGGTATTCCCGATCGGTGAGGGTTTGGGCGGGAGCCACGGTGATCGAATCACCGGTGTGCACCCCCATGGGATCAAGGTTTTCGATGCTGCAGACGATCACCACGTTGTCGGCGGTGTCACGCATCACCTCCAGCTCAAACTCCTTCCAGCCGAGCAAGGATTGCTCAATCAGGATCTGGGATACGGGGCTGGCCTCGAGGCCGCTCTTGCAGATGGCCCGGAATTCCTCGGGGTTGTAGGCAATCCCTCCCCCCGAACCGCCCAGGGTGAAGGCCGGGCGAATGATGCGGGGGTAGCTGCCGATGACCTCGCCAACGGTTTCCGCCTCCTCCATGGTGGTGGCAATGCCCGAGGGGCACACGGCCACCCCAATCCGCGCCATCGCATCCTTAAAAAGGAGCCGATCTTCGGCCTTGCGGATCGCGGCCAGGTTGGCGCCGATCAGCTCCACACCGTGCTTGTCGAGGGTGCCGTTTTCCGCCAGGGCCACCGCCAGGTTGAGGGCCGTCTGGCCGCCCATGGTGGGCAAGAGGGCATCGGGCTTCTCAAGCTCGATCACCCGGGCCACCACCTCGGGGGTCAGGGGCTCGATGTAGGTGCGATCCGCCATGTCCGGATCGGTCATGATTGAGGCCGGGTTGGAATTCACCAACACCACCTCAAACCCTTCTGAGCGCAGGGCTTTACAGGCCTGGGTACCGGAATAATCGAACTCGCAGGCCTGGCCGATCACAATCGGCCCAGATCCCAGCAGCAGGATGCGACGCAGGTCCGTGCGGCGGGGCATGGGCGAGGGGAAAGGCCAAACCTGACTAGCCTCTCACGGGCCCAGGGAGCTCCAGGGGAGGCGAACCTCCGAGCCAAGGGTCGCTAACCTTTCACTTACACGGTTTAGCCCTGCTACTGCCCATGAGCGAACTCCAGCGCCTGAAGGGGCTGCTGCCTCCAGAGATGCAGAGCTGGGTGTTTGTGGAGGCCGCCGCTTCGGTGGAGCCCCCCTTGATCACGCTCGAGGAAATCGGCCGGGATGAAGTGGAAATCCAGCTCGATCTTGAGAAGTGGGATGCCCTGGCCCTCGACCACCGCAACCTGCTCTTCTGGCATGAGGTGGGCCGGGTCCAAAACGATGCCGTGCCCAGGGATGGCTGGGAGATGGCGGCCCTGGCCATTGGCCTGGGTGGGGCGATTGGCGAGCTGTGGGTGCAGGACGGCCTGCTGCTGGTGATGGCCCTGGGCCTCTCGGGCTTTGCCGGGTACCGCCTGTACCTCAAAAACAACTCCGAGAAGCGGCTCCAGGATGCGATTGCCGCCGATGAGCGGGCGATTGATCTGGCCACCCGCTTTGGCTACACCCTGCCCAATGCCTACAAGAGCCTGGGCGGAGCCCTCAAGGAGCTGGTGGAGCAGACCCGCAAGAAGAAAAAACGCACCTTCTACGAAGACCGCCTCGAGGCACTACGCAAGAGTGCTGGGAAGGCCCGGGCTGAAATGGCCCAGCAGCAGGGTTCTCGCCAATCGGTAACGAGTGAAAACGTGTATGGATAGTGAAACCCTTGCTCGGCTAGCAGCCGAAGCCTCCGACGACCGCAAGGCGGTGGACATCCGCCTGATCCGGGTGGATGAGGTGTCGTCGTTGGCCGATTGGTTCGTGATCAGCAGCGGCCTGTCGGATGTCCAGGTGCGCGCCATCGCCCGCTCGGTGGAAGACCAAATCGAAGAGGCCACGGGCCGGCTACCCCTGCGCCGCGAAGGTCAAAAGGAAGGGAAGTGGATGCTGCTGGATTACGGCGAGGTGATCGTGCATGTGCTCACCCCCAGTGAACGCAGTTACTACGACCTGGAAGCCTTCTGGGGCCACGGAGAACAGCACCTCTTCGTAAGCTCAACTTCTGCGATCACCCCCTGAGCCCCGGATGGATAGCCCTTGCCCGGTTCCTCCCGAGCAACGGCCGCTGCAGGAATACGAGCAGCTGTTGGCCTCCTGGTTTTTTGTGTGGCCCTCAGCCAGCCTGGCTGGCCTGGGCAAAGCCTTGGCTGCGAGCTGGTTGCTGCTGTTGCCCATCGCCGTGGTTGTGGCGAGTGGCAGCTGGGTGCTTCGCTCGGACCCCGTGAAGGTGGCGGCCGCTGGAGCGGTGGCTGCGATTTTGATGCCCCTGTTGCTATTGGTGCGCCAGTGGCTGGGTTGGCGCTATGTCCATCGGCGCCTGGTGTCCGAGAAAGTGGAATACGAGGAGTCCGGCTGGTACGACGGCCAGGTGTGGGAGAAGCCCCTGGCCTGGCGCCAGCAGGATCTGCTCGTCGCCCAACACCAGGTCCAACCCGTCCTGCTCAGGTTGAAGCAGAGCGCCGCAATCGCGGTGGGGCTGATGCTCTTGGGAACGGGGCTCTGTCAGGCTCTTTGACACCGGCGATCGGGATCCAGGCCCTTCATGACCCTGTCAACCAACTTCGGTGGCACCAGTCGCAATGGCAATCCGCCCCTTGAGGTGCGGCTGTTGCGCAATGGCATTACGGAATCACGCCACCGGGTGCACGCCACCGTTTGCGATGGCCGCGGCCGGGTCTTGATGCGCGCTGGCGATCCCCAACAGCTCAGCTTTGTGCGCTCGGCCCTCAAGCCCTTCCAGGCCACGGTGTTTGTGGCCAGTGGTGCCGCCGATCAATGCCAATGCGGCGAGCGGGGTCTGGCCATCGCCTGCGCCTCCCATGCCGGCACGGCCATGCATGCCCGGGAGGCCTTCAAGGTGCTTTGGGGCGCCGAAATCGAAGCGGAACAGCTGCAATGCCCCTGCCCAGAGCACGGCTCTAGCCCCCTGGAGCACAACTGCTCCGGCAAGCACGCGGCCTTCCTGGCCACCTGCCGGCGCATGGGCTGGAGCACCGAGAGCTACCTGCAACAGGACCATCCCCTCCAGAAAGAGGTGCTCAAACGGGTGGCGGAATTGCTGGGCCTGCCGGCGGCGGAATTGGTGTCTGCCCGCGACGACTGCGGCGCGCCAACCTTGCAACTGCAACTGGCCCAAATGGCCCTGCTCTATGCCCACCTCGGCGGCGGCACCCAGCCCGATCTCGAGCGCCTGAGCCGGGCCATGCTGGCCCACCCAGAATTGGTGGCCGGGGAAGGCCGCTTCGATACGGAGCTGATGCGCCGCGGCCACGGCCAGGTGCTGAGCAAGGGAGGGGCCGAAGGCATCCAATGCCTCAGCCGGGTGGGCGAGGGCATGGGGGTAGCGATCAAAGTCGAAGACGGCTCGGCCCGGGCCAAGCATGCGGTGGCCCTGCACCTGCTCGAGCAGCTCGATTGGCTGACACCCATGACCCTCGAAGAGCTGCGCGGCAGCTTCCTCAACCCGGCACCGCACCTGCGGCTTGAGGTGATCGGCGAACTCCGCTTCGATTAGCCCTTCGGTCAGTCTCCGGTGCTCGCCAAGGCAGCGACACCCTGGCTGGTATGGTTTGGAGGTCGACGCGGGGTAGAGCAGTCTGGTAGCTCGTCGGGCTCATAACCCGAAGGTCGCGAGTTCAAATCTCGCCCCCGCCACCACTTTCTTGAAACCCCGGCAGACCCCTGTCGGGGTTTTTTGCTATGAGCCCCAAGCCCTTCCCCCAGCCCGACGCCATCGTCGTGGGATCAGGCGCAACCGGTGGGGTTGCCGCCATGGTGCTGGCCGAAGCGGGGCTCCAGGTGCTGGTGCTCGAGGCCGGTCCCAACCTGACGGCCCAACAGGCCTTCGGCTCTGAGCCGCTCAACAGCCTGAAGCGGGTCGCCAACCTGGCCAGCGGCAACCACGCCCTCCAGCGCCACCATCCGGGCTACTGGAAACACAACCCCGACCTGTTCGTCGATGAGCGGGCCAACCCCTACTCCACCCCGGAGGATGCCCCCTATCTGTGGACCCGGGGGCGCCAGGTGGGGGGCAAAAGCCTCACCTGGGGTGGCATCACCCTGCGGCTGTCGGATTACGAATTCAAGGCTGGTGAGCGCGACGGCCATGGCCCCAGCTGGCCGATCGATAGCCAGGACCTGGCGCCCTACTACCAGCGCCTGGAGCAGCTGCTGCAGGTGCATGGCCACTGCGACGGGCTCGCCCAACTGCCCGATGGCGACTACCAATCCCCCCTGCCCTTCACCCCAGGGGAACAACACCTGCAGGCGGCGATTGGTCGGGAGCTCGGCCTACCGCTGATCCACTCCCGGGGCTTCAACCTCGAGCCGCGGCGGCCCGCAGGCCAAACCAGGGCCCCTGGCCAAAGCTGGCCCCGCTCGAGCAGCCCCGGCCGCACCTTGGCCCGGGCCCTGGCCACCGGCCGCACCCAGCTGCGCAGCAACGCGGTGGTGAGCCACCTGGTGATGGACGCCCGCCAAAACCAAGCCAAGGGCGTGGTGCTGATCGATGGGGAGACCGGCGCCCAGGAACGGCTGGAGGCCCCCCTGGTGGTGCTCTGTGCCTCGACGATCGAAACGCTGCGGATTCTGCTGCACTCGGGCGAACAACAGCAGAGCGGCGGCCTGATCGATCCCTCCGGCCAACTGGGACTGCACCTGATGGATCACATCTCCAGCAGCCGCTTTTTCTCGATTCCGGATGTGGGCCCCCCTGGCCAAGCCTGTGAGCTCTCGGGGGCCGGCAGCTGTTTCATCCCCAACACCGTGAATCTCGACGGCGCCCAAGAGGATTTCCGCCGGGGCTACGGCCTTTGGACGGCCCTGCAACGCTTTGATCCGCCAGCCTTGCTGCAACGCCGCCGGGGCGAGGCGGTGGGGTTTCTGATCGGCCATGGCGAAGTGCTATCCGATGCCGCCAATCGGGTGACCTTGCACCCGGAGCGGCGCGACCGCTGGGGCCTCCCCATCGCCCACATTGCCTGCCGCTTCGGCGATAACGAACACCGGATGCTGCGCCACATGCACCAGCGGATGGAGGAAGTGGTGGCCGCCGCCGGGGGCCAGATCCGGCCGATCGAAGACCTGTTTGTGCTGCCCCTGCTGGAGCCCTGGATCAAAACCAGCCTGGCCGTGGGCAGGGGCGCACCGCCACCGGGCTACTACATCCACGAATTGGGCGGGGCCCGCATGGCCGCCCACTCCGAGGGCGGCGTGGTGAACGCCTTCAACCAATGCTGGGGAGCCAGCAACGTGCTCGTGGTGGATGGGGCCTGCTGGCCGACGGCCGCCTGGCAAAGCCCAACCCTCACCGAGATGGCCATCACCTGGAGGGCCTGTGAGGCTGCCGCCGCCCGGATGAAGCGGGGGGATGCCAGTTAGGGGGGAGTGTCAGGGGCCGCTCACCGGGCCCGATTCCGGTGTCGATGGCCACACTTCGATCGGGCCAAGGTCCACACAATGGCCGGGCGACCTTTCCAAAGGGTCGGGCAAGGGAGAACACAAGCGGGGGTTGGCGCCTCCGCTTTTTTTTGGCCTTAGGGGCGCAGGAACAAACCGTTGAGGTAGTGCTGGGTGACGCACTGATCGGCGCAGCCATTCTGGAAGAGGAAACTGGCCAAGGCCGAAGTGACCAGCCGGTATTGATCCCATTCGGGATGGTTGCTGAGGTACTGGCGCATGCCGACGTAAAGCAACTCAGGCACCTCAGCCTCCAGGCTGATGCTGGGGGGCGTGGTCGGGGCTCGGGCTGGGGCTGGGGCCGTTTCCGTGGCGGGGGCCTCTCCTCCAACGGGGGCCTGGACCGCTAGTGGCGCTTGGGGAACCGGTGGGGTCTGGCCGATGGGTGCTGTATCGAGTTGCTGTTGTTCCGGACCCATCGTGCGGTGTCTTCGCTGCGCTGATGCAGCCAGTAGGGCACGGCCAGGGGGCTCCCGTCAAAGCGCTAAACAGCCAGCAAACTCAGCCCGAGAAAGGCTGAGACAACCAGTGTCCGGGGGCACTGGTGGGGGGCATCGGCGAACACCGCAGGTCCGCCAAGGGGGGCTACGAATCCTGTCAAGCCTGGAATGAACAGATCACGACATTCCCCAATGGGCCTGCGATGGCTGGGCATTCGAGCCAATTGCTGTGGAAAAACCCCAAAATTCCTGGGGAAAACCCCTGGGGAATGGGGAAAGCCGCGAACCATCAGAACAGCTTATCCTCCCAAATCCCACAAGACTTGGGTCGAGACGAGACAGGCGGGCAGCTACAAAACCTTGCTGTTTTCCACTTTGGTGTCTTGGATCACAGGCCACCCGCCTGGCCTCACGTAGGCCCAGGCCAACCAGTTCAACTCGACTGGCGCAGGGTGCGAGGACCGAGCGGGTGGTCGGCGTGGGGGTAGGGGGGATGGTGATGCTCGTGGGCCGCGCCAGGGGAGTGGTCGTGCCCGTGGGGGTGGTCGTGGCCGTGGGGATGGTCGTGGCCGTGCTCGTGATCATGGGCATGGGCATGGGGGGCATGGCCGCCCACCGGTAGGGGCACGCCATCGGGCTGGCAGGCCCCCGTGCATTCGCGTTCGCAGAGGTCACAGCCATCGGTGAGGCCCTCCACGTGGTGGTGGTGGCTGTGCTGGGGAGCACCTACCTCGGTTTCAAAGCCGAGCACCTGGGAGCGGTATTTGCACAGCGAGCAATTCATGTTCGTGTCGCCCCGCACCACCTCCTCCACCCGCTCCACAAAGGTGCCCAGCACCAAGGGGTGATCGCCCAGGTAGGAGGCCTTCACAAACTCCACCTCGGGGTGGTCGGCCGCCACCCGTTCGGTGTGCTGAACAATGCGGCTCACCAGCACCCCTGAAAACAGGAAATAGGGGAACACCACAATCCGGCGGTAACCGAGTTTCACCACGTGGCGCAGGCCCGGTTCCACCAGGGGAAAGGTGACCCCGGAATAGACCGTTTCCCCCCAGCCAAAACCAAACCCTTCCACCAGCATCCGGGTCACCTTGGCGACGTTGGAATTGGCATCCGGATCCGAGGAGCCCCGCCCCACTACCACCAGCAGGGTGTCGCTGAGATCGGAAGCCGCACCGATCGCCTCGCGAATCCGGGCCCCCGCCGCCTGGATCATCTTGAGGTCGACCCCAAGCTCCCGGCCATAGTCGATCTTGAGGCCGGTTTCGGCCGCATAGGTATTGAGCACCGAGGGGATGTCGTTCTTGGCGTGGCCAGCGGCAAACAACATCGCCGGCACGGCGAGCACATGGCGCACGCCCCGTTGCCGCAGGGCTTCGAGCCCATCGCGCAGGATCGGCCTGGCAAATTCCAGGTAGCCGTATTCCACGGGCACCTCGGGCATCAGGGCCTGGAGCTGCTGGGCTAACTGGGCAAATTCAGCCACCGCCAGCCGGTTGCGACTGCCATGGCCGCAGACCAAAACGCCGATCGGGCCGTGGGGCCCCTCCCGCAAAACCGCTGAAGACAGAGCTGAAGACAGAGCTGACATAACTGCTTACACCTGGGATGGACCCTATTCCCGCCCGATCAAGAGCCCATCCAGGCCCAAGACAAGCCGCGGGTCAACGGGAGGAGTGGGAGGAACGGGAGGACCAGGAAGTCGGAAAACCCACACCTCCCAAAGTCAAGCAAAATACAGAAATTCGTTACACTCGGTTCGCACTTCGTTGCATTTGAACCATGACCCGTTCCGCCCAAGCCGACGAACGTTGGTTTCTCAACGCCGCCGCCGCCCAAATCCACTCCGAACAACTGAAGACCGCCGAACGCTTCAACGGCCGCGCCGCCATGCTCGGCTTTGTGATTGGCGTGATCACCGAGGCCATGACCGGCCAAGGGATCCTTCACCAGATCGGCCTCGGCCAACTGCTCAGCCAGGGCTAAGCCCCAACCCGCCCCGCCTGGGGCAGGGCAGGCGAGGATGGGGGCCAAATCAGGCCCCTCAAAGGGCCAGCCCCTACGGCCCCAGCCATGGCCCTGCGCCTGCCCCCATTCCAGCCCCTTCCGCCCCCCGATCCCAAGGGCGAGCTGCTGGAGGTACCAATTGCCAGCCTCCAGCCAACCCAACTCTGCGTGGGTATGGCTGAGGTGCAGAGCAGGCAGAAAGACTTTTCCCACGAAGACGCCAAGGAAAGACGCACCTACCTGGGCAGCAAACCCGTTCCCTTAGTTCGCAGCAAAGGCGGGGCCGTTTGGATGGTGGACCGCCACCACCGGCTGCGGGCCCTGATGGAGATGGATCCCCAGGCCCATGCGTTTGGCTATGTGGCCCTCCAGCTCGACACCGACGATCGGGACACCGTGCTGGCTGAATTGCAAAGCCGGGGCTGGCTGTATCTGTACGACGGCCGGGGGCTAGGGCCCTTGCATCCCGCCGCCATGCCCCACCAGCTCACGGGCCTCCAGGACGATCCCTACCGCAGCCTCGTGTGGAAGCTCAAAAAGGAGAAGGTGATCGAAGCTGCCCCCCTGATCCCCTTCCATGAATTCCGCTGGGGGGCCTGGCTGCGCAGTCGGGCCCTGCCGCCCTTTAGCTCCGAGCACCTCGAACCGGCCATGCCTGCGGCCCGGGCGCTGGTGCGATCCAGGGCCGCCTCCCACCTGGCCGGCTGGAAAGGGAACCAGACTTAGCCAAAGCCCCCTGGCCAGAGCCTTAGGGTTTTGGCATGTGCTGAACCAGGCCCATGGCAGTTGTCCACGATCCTGGTCTCACAGCCTTTGGTTCCAGCCTCACCGCCATCACCCTGGCGGAATTGGGCGACAAGACCTTCTTCATGGCCCTGATCCTGGCGGTGCGCCATCGGCCCCGCTGGGTGTTTATCGGGGCGTTTAGCGCCCTGGCGGCCGTCACCTTGATCTCCCTGGGCCTGGGATATGGCCTGAAGGAATTGCTGCCCCAGGGGGTGGTGCCCTGGATCGCCGCCGCCCTATTTCTGGGCTTTGGTCTGAAACTGCTGTTCGACGCCCAGGGCATGGCGGCCAATGCTGCGGAAGCGGAAGCCCAGGACGCCCAAACCGCGATCGATCGGGCCGAAAACGGCCACAGCTACTCCACGGCCTGGAGCGTGATCTGGGAAGCCTTTGGGCTGGTGTTCATCGCGGAGCTGGGGGATCGCACCCAATTCGCCACCATCTTTTTGGCCGCCGCCCCGGGCTTCACCTTTGCCGGCCTGCTGGCGGGGTCTTTGCTCGGCCATGGCGTGGTCACCGCCCTCGCCGTGGGGTCGGGCCAGTGGATCGGCAAGCGGGTCAATGAAGCCTTGCTCTACCGGCTGAGCGGAGGGTTATTTCTGGTCTTTGGCCTGGTTTCGCTCAAGCAAGCCCTGGGCTGACCACTACGCTGCCCCGTACTGGAGCAACGCAACAGGTGGCAAAGGACGAAACAAGCCGGGGAGCAGAACTCCTAGTCCTGGGCTGGACCGCTGAAGAGGTGCGCAAATACGAGGAGCTGTGGGAGTACCGCCAGCGCTGGGGGGCGATCAACCTGGAGCCCGAAGATCGCCAGGTGCTGCGCAAGGCCGAAGGCCTGCTGCCCAAGCGGGTAGCCGGCAAGGGCTCCGCGAAAAAAGCCATCAAAGACAAGGCTTATTACCAGTGGCTGAGCTTCTACCGCGAGGCGATGCTGGCCGCTGCAGCTGAGCTGGGGCTAGGGGCTGGGGATGAGTCCGCCTGGGCGATCGTGATCGAAGAGGAGCAGCGGGCCCTCGATTACTACCAACCGGTGCTGGGCCTGCCCGATACCCTCAAGGCCAAGCTGCTCATGCCCCTGCGCGAGCAGTGGACCAGTGAAGCTGGCGGCCGCACCCTGGAGTTCGACTTCATTGCGCCCCTGGAAGCCCTCAAGGCCACCCAAACCACCAACTGGAAACCCCTGCGCGCCGAAGACGCCGCCAACCCCAAGGCCTACCCCGTGCTGGACGCTGAAGCCGCTGCCGCATTCCGCGCCAAAGTGCGCCAAGAGATGGTGACCTTCATCAGCACCACGTTCCCCTCCCTCAAGGACAGCGACAAGCCTGAGCCGGCTGCCGATTGGAGCAAAGGGGCTTAGGTCGATGCCCCACCCTGCTTTTTAGGGGTGCGGGCGCGTCTAGCCAACTCTTCGTACACGATCCATGCAACGTCGTCCGATCAGGATCTGGCTTGCATCCACGGTGGGCAACACCCTGGAGTGGTTTGATTTTGCTGTTTACGGCTACTTCGCCCGGGACATCGGCAACGCCTTCTTCCCGAAGGCCGATCCAGGCGTTCAGCTGATCGAAGTCTTTGGCGTGTTTGCCGTGGGCTACCTCATGCGCCCGATCGGCAGCCTGGTCCTTGGGCCCATCGGCGATTTGGCGGGACGCAAAGCGATGTTGCTCACCAGTGTGGTGGTGATGGCGCTATCGAGCCTGGCCATTGGCCTCCTGCCCACCTATGCCGAATGGGGGCCGCTGGCCGCTTTTTGCCTCCTGGGTTGTCGCATGGCCCAGGGATTCTCCGTGGGCGGGGAATACACCGGGTCGATCACCTACGTGATCGAAACAGCTCCAATCCAACGCCGGGGGCTGGCCACCAGCTTGACCGGAGCCGGCACCCTGTTTGGCTTTGTCCTTGGGGCCCTGGCCTCCACCCTGATCAACCAAAACCTGCCTCCCCAGGATGTGGCCAGTTGGGGATGGCGCATTCCCTTTTTCATCGGAGCCATCGCTGGCCTGTTTGCCCTTTGGTTGCGGGAGGGGATTCCCGATTCGCAACCGCAAGGCCCAAACCCCAAAGCCAGCGAGCACCTGATCGCCACCCTGCGCCATTGGCGCCCCATGGTGAAGGTGATGGCGATCATCGCCATGGCCAATGTGAGCTTCTATTTGATTTTGGTCTTTTTGGTGCAGTACGCCATCAGCCAACAGCCCCAAAACGCCGCCCTCTACAGCGGCATCACCACCGTGAGCGAAGCCCTGGGGATTCCCATCATTGTGTTGGGCGGATGGCTGGCCGACCGTTGGGGTAGCGCCACCACCATGCGCTGGTGGAATCTCGCCTTGGCGGTGGTAGCGATTCCAGCGGTGGTGCTGATGCAACAGGCCACACCCCTGGGGGTGATGGCTGGCCAAGGGCTGGCTCTGATACCTCTGATGCTGATCCTGGGCACCTACCCCAGCCTGTTGCCGAGCCTGTTTGGTGAAGGGAGCCGGTGCACGGGGTTTTCAATCAGCTACAGCCTCACCGTGGCCTTGCTGGGAGGCACCGTTCCCCTGGTTGCCGCCTGGATGCTGGGGGAGGTGGGCTGGAGCTGGGGGCCTGGCCTGTACTGCGCGCTGTGGGCTATCCCATCCCTCTGGGGCCTAAAGGGCCTGAAGGATCTCCGCAACGCCTGAAATCACCGCCACGCCTAAAAACCACCCCTAGCCTCCGGCAAAAGGAGAAGGCCGTTGTTTCACCACCTGCTGGTGCCCACCGATGGTTCCCAGATGGCGGAGATGGCCATCGAGCATGCCGTTGGATTCGCCAAAGAATCAGGGGCTGAGATCACGTTTTTCCATGCCCAGGAAAGCTTCTATGGCCGCACCGATGTGGCCCTCTTTGGCGAAGGCTTCGCCATCAACCCAGACCTAGCAGAATCTTTTGCCCAGGCCAATCGGGAGCGGGCCGCAACAATCCTGAAAGCCGCCACCAGCCTGGCCGAGGCCGCCGGGGTGCCCTGCACCAGCAGCACCGCCGTCCACCCCGTGATCTACGAGGCCATCCTCGCGGCCGCCCGTGATAACGATTGCGACCTGAACTTCATGGCCTCCCACGGCCGCCGGGGCCTGGCAGGCCTGCTCATCGGCAGCGAAACCCAGCGGGTTCTGACCCACTCCAAACTGCCGGTGCTGGTGTATCCGGGCCAGGAAGCCCAGGCCTGAAGGCAGAGTTCGGGCTACTCACCAGGGGATTGATCATTGCCCAAATTCTGACACTGCCTAAGAAGGGCAGGCAACTCAACGCACACCACATCCCAGACGATGTCGAGATCGATGCCCAAGTAGCCGTGAATCAATTGGTTGCGCATGGCGACGATCTGACGCCACTGAATCTCGGGATGGGCTTGTCGAAATTCATCAGGAATACGGCCTGCCGCTTCTCCGATCAACTCGATGTTGCGCAGAACAGCATCCTGAACCAGCGGATTGGCCTCAAATTGCTGCTGGTCAAGGCCTGAGCAATACCCCATGGCCCGCTTGGCAAATATCTCCATATCAAGGAGATACAGCCGCCAATCCCTCGGTTCGCGCTGCTCAGATGCTGATGGCATCGGCTTCGATGATCGGCCGGAATTCCTCGCGTAGGGCCTTTTCGGTGACCAAATCCACCGAGCGGCCCAGCAAATCCTCTAACGAAAATTGCAGGCCATAGAAGCGCTTCGCGCTGGCGGGAGCCTGGAAATCCACCAGCACATCCACATCGCTGTCAGGTCCTGCAGAACCGCGGGCCAACGAGCCGAAAACCCGCAAGCGACGCACACCAAATTTCTCCCGCAAGGCGGGACCGTGCTCGCGAAGCCGGCTGATCAGCTGCTCAGGAGTGGAGGCCATCGAAGAAAAAGAATGGCGTCTTGAAGCCAGCTTAAGCGGACCTAACTGGCCTGGCTTCCAGCACCCATGTGATCGCTCGGGCGTTGCAAGAGGGGCGGGTGATCAGTGGCTAGCCCTGAGGCGGACAACGAGCTCCGCATCGCCGCGCGCGATCACAGTGCTGGTGGCGGTACTCGTTATCTCACAGCTGATCTATGGGGTGCCCCTGGGCCCCCTAGCGGTAGTGATAACCCCTAGCGGTAGTGATAACGACAGGCCAAAACCACCAACATTGTGGCTTCAACGCGATAAACCAATCGTTGCGTCTCATCAATACGCCGGGACCAGCAATCGGAAAGGTTCTCGCGCAAGGGCTCAGGCTTGCCGATGCCCTGGAAGGGATCCCGCAGGCACGCTTGGATCAATTGATTGATCCGCCTGAGCTGTTTGCGGTCTTGCCCCTGCCAATACAGGTAGTCATCCCAAGCAACAGCCGTCCACGCGAGTCGTTCAGGGGTCTGCATCGATCGGCTCAGAATCGATCGCTTCAGAATCAAGCTGGTCTGGCTTGATCCGATCCGGATTCACCAGACCATGCATGAAAAGCTCGCCGCGCTCGGCCTGATCCAAGGAACGTTGCAGGTGAGCTGCATTGGCTGGTGAGCGGAGGAGGTGCACGGTCTCCATCAAGCTGTTGTAGGTGTCAAGCGACATCACCACAGAGCTCTGGGCGTTACGGCGGGTGATCACGGTGACATCGGCATTGGCCTCGACCTGATCCAGCACCGCCTTAAAGCCTTCGCGGGCTTCCGAGAAGCTCACCACCTGCATGGCTGTTGTCCAAGGAGTTGTACAAGAGCCTAGGTGGTCTCAGAAGCGATCGATGGTTTTTCTCCAGGCCATGCCAATCCGTAAAGGAATCCCTGGGCTGGATTTTTCCCTCAATGACCTGAATAGGGTTCGTCAAACCGTTATCAGCTCCAACGGGCCCCGGGAACATGTCTGAGTTGAAGTGCCCGTTCAGTGGCCAGGTGGGAGCGGTGACCCCCGCCGGCGGCACCACCAACGACCAGTGGTGGCCCGATCAGATCAAGGTGGGCCTGCTGCATCAGCACCACCCGGCCTCCAATCCCCTGGGCGCCGACTTCGACTACGCCAAGGCCTTTGCCGGGCTCGATTACGCCGCCCTCAAGGCTGATTTGCGGGCCCTGATGACCGACTCCCAGGACTGGTGGCCGGCGGACTGGGGCCATTACGGAGCCCTGTTCATTCGCCTGGCCTGGCACAGCGCCGGCACCTACCGGATAGGGGATGGCCGCGGTGGTTCCGGCCATGGGAACCAACGCTTTGCACCCCTCAACAGCTGGCCCGACAACACCAACCTCGACAAGGCCCGGCGGCTGCTGTGGCCCCTCAAGCGCCGTTACGGCACGGCCATCTCCTGGGCCGATTTGATCGTTCTTGCTGGCACCGAAGCGCTGGAGTCGATGGGCTTCCGCACCCTGGGCTTTGCCGCTGGTCGCACCGACATCTGGCAGCCGGAAGAGGATGTGTTCTGGGGCAAGGAAACCACCTGGCTCGGCGATGAACGGCACGCCGCCGATGGTTCGTTGGAGCAACCCCTGGCGGCCGTCGAGATGGGGTTGATCTACGTCAATCCCGAAGGGCCCCATGGCCAACCCGATCCGGTGGCCTCAGGCCGGGATGTGCGGGACACCTTTGCCCGCATGGGCATGACCGTGGAGGAAACCGTGGCCCTGGTGGCTGGCGGCCACACCTTCGGCAAATGCCACGGGGCAGCACCGGCGAGCAACCTGGCGGCCGAACCGGAAGGGGCGCCACTAGTAGCCCAGGGCCTGGGCTGGGCCAACCGCTTCGGCAGTGGCAAGGCCGAGCACACGATCACCACCGGCATTGAGGGGGCCTGGAAACCCAACCCCACCCAATGGGATCAGGGCTACTTCGAGATGATGTTCACCTATGAGTGGGAGCTCATCAAAAGCCCAGGCGGAGCCTGGCAGTGGGTGGCTAAGGATGTGCGGCCTGAGCACATGATCCCCGATGCCCATGTGCCGGGATTGCGTTCGGCACCAATCATGACCACCGCCGACCTTTCCCTCCGCCATGACCCGATCATGGAGCCGATCGCCCGGCGTTTCCATCGGGATCAACAGGCCTTCGCCGACACCTTTGCCCGGGCCTGGTTCAAGCTGACCCACCGCGACCTGGGGCCCCGCTCCCTCTACCTCGGGCCCGATGTACCGGCCGAGGAGCAGAACTGGCAAGATCCCCTACCGGCCATCGACCATCCGCTGGTGGATGGCGCCGATTTGGCTGCCTTGAAGCAACAGATCCTGGCTGTGGGCCTCACGGTGCCTGAGCTGGTGGCCACCGCCTGGGCCTCAGCCTCCAGCTTCCGCGGCTCCGACAAACGGGGCGGTGCCAATGGCGCACGGGTTCGGCTGCAGCCCCAGCGCACCTGGGAAGTGAACGACCCGGAGCAACTCTCCCGGGTGGTGGGCCAACTGGAGGCCGTGCAGGCGAACTTCAACGGCAACCAATCGGGCGGCAAGCGCATCTCCCTGGCGGATCTGATCGTGCTGGCTGGTGGAGCGGCGGTGGAGCAGGCAGCCGCCGCCGCAGGCCACAGCGTGGTGGTGCCCTTCCGGCCGGGACGCACCGACGCCAGCGCGGAACAGACCGACACAGCAGCCTTCAATGTGCTCAAACCCCTGGCCGATGGCTTCCGCAACTGGCAGCGGAGTGATGTGCCGATTCACGCAGAAGAGCTGTTGCTGGATCGGGCCCAGCAATTGGGCTTGAGTGCGCCCGAGCTCACGGTGTTGGTGGGCGGCCTGCGGGTTCTCGGAGCCAACAGCGGCGGCAGCAGCCACGGCGTCTTTAGCGATCGCGTGGGCGTGTTGAGCACGGATTTCTTCGTGAACCTGCTCGATATGGAAACCGTTTGGGGTCCGGGCACGGGAGCAAACGCCTACGAAGGCCGCAGTCGACTCGATGGCAGCCTGCGCTGGACGGCCACCCGGGCCGATCTCGTCTTTGGCTCCAACAGCCAGCTCCGAGCCATCGTGGAGGTCTACGCCCAGGACGACGGCACCGAGCGTTTCATTCACGACTTCGCCCAGGCCTGGGTCAAGGTGATGGAGCTGGACCGGTTTGATCTGGATCGGCACGGCAGCGCTTAAGGCCTTTGGCCAGTAACCCGGAAGATCAACAAATAAAGCGACAACTCAACAACGATGAACGAGTCACAAGCCTGGTTGATACTGCTCGTCGCGATTGCGGCAGAAGTCGTGGGTACGTCCCTGCTGAAGCTGTCGGCGGGTCTGACCCGCCACTGGCCAACGGTGCTGCTACTCGTGGCCTATGGCTGCGCGATCGCCCTGGTCGCAAAAGTGGTGATGGTGATACCCCTTGGGATCACCTACGCCCTCTGGAGCGGTATCGGCACCCTCGCCGTGGTTCTGATTGGAGCCCTGGCTTACCGACAATTCCTAAGCACCAGCCAAATGATTGGGGTCGCCTTGATTGCAGCGGGGGTCGTGATCGTGAACCTGGGGGGCGAAGCGCACACCTAATCAACGATCAAGGCATGGTTCCTTGTTGATCATGGGTGACTGGATCGGTGCCATCTCTCCCACCAGGAATCCCAGGACACAGGCTGGCCAGTTAAGCCCAGCCCATACTCAAGACCTCCGTTCTGAGTCCGTGGGCCAGCAAACCGTCCAGGCCTACATCGAGGAAGTTCCCCACTGGCAAGACGGCGCTGAATTGCCCGGGCCGCCCCTCTCCAGCATGCAGTGGCTGGTGTGGTCGCTGGCGACGGCGGGCAAATTTTTTGAGGGGCTGATCGTCTTCATGGGCGGCATCGCCCTGCCCCTGGTGAGCGAACAGTTCGACATGAGCGCCACCGATCGCGGCTTTGTGACCGCCGCCACCCTGTTCGGGATCATGATCGGCGCCCTCGCCCTGGGCGGCCTGGCTGATCGCTTCGGCCGCAAGCCGGTGTTCATCGCCGAAATGGTGTTGCTGCTGATTGGCCTGGTGGCAGCAGCCTTTAGCCCCAATACCCCCTGGCTGGTGGGCTGCCTGTTTTTGATCGGCCTGGCCCTGGGCGCCGACTACCCCACGGCCCACCTGGTGATTTCCGAGAGCATTCCGGCCAGCATCCGGGGCCGCCTGGTGCTCGGAGCCTTCAGCTTCCAGGCCGTTGGGGCCGTGGTGGGAACTGCCCTGGCGGCGGTGCTGCTGGCCACCCGCCCAGACCTCGAAACCTGGCGGATCTTCTATTTGATGCCAGTTTTACCCGTGGCTCTCGTGGTTTGGGGCCGCCTGTTTCTGCCCGAAAGCAGCCACTGGTTGATTAGCCGAGGCGAAGTGGAACAAGCAGAAAACCACCTGGAGCGTTTGCTCAATCGCCAAGACGTTGCCCTTGCCATGGCGGCCGCTGCTGATGGTTCCATCCGCGACCATTCAAAGCCCGCCGACTGGCGAGAACTCTTCCAAGGCCGGCTGCTGAAGGCCACCACCCTGGCTTCCGTGCCCTGGTTCCTCCAGGACCTCTCCACCTACGGCATCGGCATCTTCACGCCGGTGATCATCGCCGCCGCCTTTGGCATGCAGTCGGGCGACCACAACGTGGTGAGCGTCATCCGTGACGACCTGCTCGCTGCCCGGGGCACGGCCCTGATCGATGTGGCCTTCCTGGTTGGCATCAGTGTGGCGATCGTGTTGGCGGATCGCTGGGGCCGGATCCCCCTGCAGATCGTCGGGTTTATCGGCTGTGCCCTGGGCCTGGTACTGGCAGCCGCCGGGGCCGGCTCCGCTGAGACCGCCAAGAACCTGCCCTTGATCGTGGCGGGGTTTGTGCTATTCCAATTCATGACCAACCTGGGGCCCAATTCCCAGACCTATCTCTTGGCCGGGGAGGTGTTTCCCACCCGGCTGCGGGGCCTGGGCGCCGGCGTCGCCGCCGCCGCGGGCAAAATGGGCGCCGTGCTGACGGCCTTTCTCTTCCCGGTCTTGCTCACCCGTTGGGGCACCCAGACCTTGCTGCCCTTGCTGGCGATCACCTCCCTGGTGGGGGCCGCCATCACCTGGTTCTACCGGATCGAAACCAAGGGCCTCGATCTCGAAGGACTGCATTGATCCGGCTCACCGAGAGCTGATCCCCCTGGCTGCTGCCAGCAGGGCCGCCTTGGTGGCTTCGTACACCTGGTCGGCCTCGAGGGGGCTGGTGGCCACGCAGGTCATGCCGAGCTTGCCGAATTCCGAAAGGCAGCCCAGCAGGTGAAACACACTGCCGCGCAGGCGGGCTGGATCGTAGTGAAGGCTGGCCTCAGCCACGATGTCGATCAAATCCACGGGTAACAGGCCCCGCAGCTGGGGGTCAACCAGGTTGTCGGTAGCGCGGTAGTGGAGCGGCTGGCCCGTGGGCGCCAAAAACAGACCCGTGGCGGGATCGAGCTGGCCGGTGGTGATCGCCCGCAGGGCCATGTATGGATGGGTGGTGCCCCCCTGGCGCAGGTTCACCTCGATGGCCTGCACATCCCAAACCCCGTTGATCCGCCGGGCGATGAAATCCACCGCGTAGCGCTCAAGGCAGCCCTCCTGAGCCAGGGCTTCACCCACGGCCTGGCCATGGCGCATCAACGCCACCCGGTAGGCGTCGTCTGCGGGAAAACAACAGCCCAGGTAGGTCTGACCGCTGGGGCCGCCCAGGATCTGTTCATGGGTGGACAGCACATCCACCCCGCCACCCGGATGGATCGTGCCCTGCACGCTGGGGGAGCTCAGGGCCTCACCGCCCTCGAGCCAGGCTTCCACCAGGGCGCCCTGCTGCACCACCAGCTCCCGCCAGGAGGCCGGCGGCATCGGCAGCTGCTCCAGGGCCGAGCGAATCACCCGTCGCCGTTCCCCCGCCGAGAGCCCCTCCAGCTGGAGCGGTTCCAATTCAAACGGGGCATTGCCCTCGCCGCTGAAGCCCTCATTGAGCTTCACCACACAGCGCCGCAAACCCGGATTGGCCTCCCAGAGTTCGGCGGTGGCTTCGGCTAGGTCGTCGAGGTTGAACACCAGGGCGCTGCCCGGGGGATGGGGCACTCCGCAGCGGGCAAAGAGCTCGCGGCTTCCGGCCTTGCTGCCCCAATAGCCCAGGGCTGGATCATTGCCCAACAGGGGCACCTGCAACACCTCCGAGAGCTGCTTTTCCAGCTCCGTCACCACGTAGCAGGACATAAAGCTGCGCCCAGGCCGCAGCATGTCCTTGATGCGCGCCAACAGGGCTGGCCGCTCGAGCAGTTTTTCCGTGAGCGGGCGGTTGGAGGCGTCGTCGGCATCAAACAGATGCAGGCGCCGGCGGGCATGGGAGGTGGGCACCCCCGGCAGGAGCTCCAACACCGAATCCACCACCAAATCGGGCAGCAGCTTGCTGGTCACATAAACGACCCGAACCCCGGGATCCCGCAGGCGAATCAGGGAGAAGAGCTGGCGCTCCTCGTAGTGATGGGCCCCCGTAACCAGGGCCATCTGGGCGGCATCCATGGTGAGCGACGGCACCATAAGCAGATCAAAATCCGCCCCGTTGCCGTCGTACTCCCGGCCCCATTCCGGGCGCAGCTGCTGCTGGAGTTCGCGGAAACTAAGCGCCATGGGGCTTCAGCCGCCAAGGGCAAGGCATGGACTGCCCCTAGCTTCGGTGCCCCACCGGCCAGGCGCAACATCCAGGTGCAGCAACAAGGCTTCAGAATGGGGCAGCCTGATGTTGTGGATCCGATGGCCCCGCGCCTGCGCCCTGCCCTGCTTGCCCTAGCAACCCTGGCCAGCACGGCGGTCTGCCTGCCGGCCCTGGCGGCTCCCTTCAGTTACAACCCGGTCTCCTTTGCGGGCTTCGCCAACGAGACCTACCGGCTGCAAGGCAAGGATGTGTTCTTCAAAAACCTGGGCCCCTGCGTCAAGGAGGGCCAGGGCGGCTACCGCTGCCTGGGCGGCGAGGCCCTGATTGGCGTGCCCCAGCAAAACGGCCGCAACTTCTGCAAGGTGGGGGCGGTTTGGTACGTGCCCTTTAGCCGCACCGTGCAATACCGCACCACCACCTGCAGCTTCCGCAGCGACAAACAGCGGCTGCTTGATCAGAGCCAGGAGCTGCTGCGCAAGGGGCTCGACACCCTGGAGAACTACACCAAATAGTCGGCCAAGGGCAGCGGTGGCTGGCCGCAGGCCCTGCGGCACTCAAGCCACTCCTCCAGGCCCACCCCGCAGCGATCGGCAATCTCCTGATCCAGTAGGCCGAGCTGGCCGTAGCGCTGGGCCCGCTGCCACAGCTCCCGGAGGCGATGGCTGATGCGGGGGAGATAACGGCTATCGCGCAGGTAATGGAGCAGTTCCCCCTTCACCTTGGGCACCACATAGCTCGAAGCCTTCCAACCCCGCTTGGGATCAAAGCCCATGGCGGCCTTACACAGGCCCTCATAGGCGGGGCCGATCAGGTCGTCGAAGGGCACGGCGGTGCGTCGGGCGAAGGCATGGGCCTGGTGGCGGGCCAGGTTGAGATGGGTCACTGCGAATTTGCGTTCGGCGTTGGTCATCACACGGCGAGCTGCTGGAGCCATGGGAAAAGGCAGGAAAGGGAACACAGGAATTTGGGGCCAAACAATCGGAACCAATTCCAAAGAAACCCGGGCCCTTGCCCCGCGATCTTTCCCCCAAAAGCCTCAGCACCACTGGGCTTGCCCCACAACCCTGCAGGCCCCCATCCCACAACTGTGGCCTTGGGAGCTCCATCCGTGTGGAGCCCTTTTGCCTATCGCTGTGGGCAGCGAACTGCCGCGGCCGATGCGATGACAGATGGCGTTACCCATTGCATCCATCCCAGCCATGGCCGCCCAATTACTGATCACCCGTCACCACCGCCAAGCCCTACGCAACGCCTGCGAGCGAGGCTTTTGGATGCCCCTGGTCCTACCCGGGGACCAAGCCCACACCGTCACCCACCTCACCGCCCTGACGCCCGGGGGCACCAGCATTGCGGCGATCGCCCCCGTCACCGGCATGGAGCCCTGGTGCGACTGCGATGGGATCGAATCCTTTCTCCCCTTTCTCGGAGAGCGGCAGGTGCTGGCCAAGCCCATCCCCTTGGGCCAGCACGGCCAGCTGGAGCAATGGCTTCCCAAAACCCGGCACCAGCTCCAATTGATTCCGCTGGCAGCCCTATGGGCACCCACTTCCCTGGGAGAAACCCTGGGGGCATGCCTCAGCGAAACAGTTGCTGCAACTCGCGCTGCGTAACCAAACCATGGCAGTAGCACCACAGCACGGCCTGGAGGCGATCACGCACGCCGATCTTTTGGTAGGCCTCACTTAAATAACGGCGAACGGTGTCATTGCGCAGGGCCATGTGGGCGGCGATTTCCTCCGTGTTGTAGCCCTTGCTGGTCTGCTCCAGCACCGCCCGCTCCCGGCGGCTCAAGCAACTCGGGCTGCCAAAACGGCTGCCCGAATGGCTGGGCTGGCGCAACTGGTCCGCAAAGCCGGCATCCACAAACGAACCGCCATGCAACACGGCCGACAGGGCGCTCAGCAGCTGGCCATTGCCGACGGCATGGCTGCAACACAGACCCTGAACCCCCTCCTCGGCCAACGCCTTGAGCCGGAGGGGATCCGTGCTGGCATCGAGCACGGCCACCACCAGCAGCGGGCGGCCAGCGAGACTCTGGCGCAGCTGCATGATCAACTCCAACACCGAACCATCGGGGAGGTCATCGGTGCAGGCCAGCAACAGGGGCCCTTGCTCGGGAATGGGCAAGGCCAGGAGGGCCTCGATCGAATCGGCCCAAAGATCAATTCTTGGATAGGCCACCACCGCCAGGGAAAGCAGGGCATGGGAGCCCGTGCAAGCCAGCACCGTGAAGCCCTCGAGGGCTGGTTCTAGGGCGGCCATCTGGGCAGGCAGCCGGCGTCGGATATCAGCGGAGACACCGAAGAATGGCGCGGGGAACGTCACACCCAGGCAGCAAACAGGGCCAAGATGCCGCTAATCCAGAAAACCACAAGTGGTTCGTCAAAAAATAACGACCCCAGCCACCTAGGCCGCTCGAGCCACCAACAGATGCTGCTGCATTTTGGCCAGGGCCCGGTGCTCGAGGTCGGCCAGGCATCCCTGGCCCAGCGCCAAGCGCCGGGCGATTTGGCGGGTGTTCAGGGGCTTGGTGCGCAGGTAGCGGTAGCGAATCACGTTGCGCTCCTGGGGCGTCAGTAAACCCAGCAACTCCCGCACCGCACCAGCCCCCAGTCCCAGCCCTGACCCGAGGCCCGGCTCCCACCAGGCCTCAGGTGATGGCTGGTGGGCATTCTCCAGTTGGGCCTCTTCCAACTGGGCCAACTCCAGCTGGAGCTTGAGGCCGCGCACCGTTGCGGTGTGGTGGGCAAGAAAGGCGGCCCGCAGCCACGGCGTGGCATAGGTGGCAAAGGTGATGCCGCGGCAGGGGTCAAACCGCTCTGCCGCCCGCTGGAGCTGGATGGCGGCCTCCTGAAAGGCATCGGCACTGGGGGCGCCGGGCACCGCCATGCGCCCCCAGGTGTGCACGATCAAGCGCAGGTTGTGGCGCACCAAGTGATCGCGGGCACGGCTCCCGCTCTTGGCCACGGCCGGGGGAGCCGCCCCGGGGCCACCGGGCCACTGCTGCCAGCGTTGAATCCGGCGCGCCAATTGGAGCACCGTGCTCGCAGCCAGCGGCTGGTAGTGGCAGCTGGCCCGCAACCAATCGGCCAAACCAGGATGGAGGGCAAGGGGAGCCATGGCCACTCAGACCGACGTTTCCTGGGGTGATGCCGCAAAAACGGCCGCTTGGCCAGCCAAGACCGAACCGCCCAGGGCCAGTCCGGCTAAGAGGCCAATCCCCTGGGACACCGCATCGTCGATGCGCTGCTGGGAGGGATCGCAAAAGCCCAAGGCCGGCTGCACCTGCAGGTGGCGGTTCACATGGAGGCCCGATAACACCAGGCAATGGAGCAGACCCAAGCCCAGGGTGACCCCCTGGAAGCCCAGGATCCCTGTGGCAATCCAAACCACCAATCGGCGACAGTCCATCGAAGCGGAAGCAAACAGCTCCCTAGGGTTCCGGCGCCCTCAAGAATCCAAGCGCCCCAAGCTTTTTGCCGGGTCCGGAACCCTAAGGGGCCTTTGCAATTCGAGCCCCATGGCCCTCACCCCAGCCGGCTACCGCCTGATCCAATCCTGGGAAGGTTGCCGTTTACAGGCCTATCCCGACCCCGCCAGCGGCGGTGCCCCCTGGACCATTGGCTATGGCCACACCGGACCCGAGGTCAAACCAGGCCTGGTGATTAGCCAGCAGCAGGCTGAAGCCTGGTTCCGAAGCGATGTGGCCCGCTTTGAAAGCGCTGTCGACCGGTGCCTGCTGCCCCACTGCCAGCTGCGCCCCCAGCAACGGGATGCCCTGGTGAGCTTCTGCTTCAACGTGGGGGCAGGGGCCTTCAGCGCCAGCACCCTGGCGCGCCGCCTCAAGACCGGGGAAGGGGCCGCCACCGTGCTGGCCCAGGAGCTGCCGCGCTGGGTGCATGGTCCCCATGGCCCGCTGCCAGGCCTGGTGAACCGGCGCCAAGCCGAGCTTCTGCATGCACGCAAAGCCTGACGGGACTAGCACTCCGCTGTATTTGTCGATACATTGCAAGAAACGCATAGGTCCGTTGCGCGTTACCCACCTCGAAGACGAGCACCTCATCAGCCTGAGCTCCCAGGAAGCTTCTGCCCTGGTTGATGCCTGCGCGATGGTGATGGTGGCCGCTGAATCAGTACCCGAGGTGGCGCTTCCAGCCCATGTGACCACCGTGCTTGCCAGCGTTTTTGAGCACCTCAGCGCCACCGCCAAAGCTGCCCAATCCCACCAGTTGAACCAATCCCAGCCATCGCGCCAGTCCAACCAATCCGCCTAGGCCTGGAGTTGGGCTTCAGTGAGGGCGCCTGAACAGCCACCGTTTGAGGGCAAGGGAGACATAGACAAGCCCCACCAAAATGGGCACCTCAATGAGCGGGCCGATCACCCCGGCGAGGGCCTGCTGGGAGCTCGCCCCCCAAACGCTGATGCTCACGGCGATCGCCAGTTCAAAGTTGTTGCCAGCGGCCGTGAAGGCGAGGGTTGTGGTGCGGGCATAGCCCAGGCCAAAGAAGCGGCCCAGCAAAAAGGCCACGCCCCACATGATGAGGAAGTAGAGCACCAGGGGTATGGCCACAACGGCAACCTGCAGGGGATCCGATGTGATCGCTTTGCCCTGCAGGGCAAACATCACCACCACGGTGAAGAGCAACCCATAGAGGGCCCAGGGGCTGAGCTTGGGCAGAAAGGTTTGCTCATACCAACGGATTCCCTTGCTGCGCACCCCGATGCGGCGCGTCAGAAAGCCCGCCGCCAGGGGAATCCCCAGGAAGATCAATACGGCCTTGGCAATCTCCCCCATCGAGAAGGTCACCAGCTGGCTATCGAGGCCGAGCCAGCCAGGAAGGATCTGCAGGTAAAACCCACCCAGCAGGGCATAGAGCAGCACCTGCAGAAGTGAATTGATCGCCACCAACACGGCCGCCGCCTCCCGATCCCCCTGGGCCAGATCGATCCAGATCAGCACCATGGCAATGCAGGGGGCCAGGCCAATCATGATCAGGCCCGTGCGCAAGGCCGCCTGGTCGGGCAAAAACCACCAGGCCAGGCCAAACATCAACAGGGGGCCCAGGCCCCACACCAAAGCCAACGCCAGGGTGAGCAGCCTGCGATCCCTAAGAACAATACCCAGCTCCCCGTAGCGCACCTTCGCCAAGACGGGATACAGCATCATCAACAGACCCAGGGCAATGGGCACCGAGGTCTGGCCCACGGTCACCGCCCCCAGCACCGTCTGGAGATTGGGCACCACCCGGCCCAGCAGCAGCCCGGCCGCCATGGCCAGCAGGATCCAGAGCGGCAACAACCGATCGAGCTCTGAGCCCATCGACCCTGAGAATTTCGCAGCCACAGCGAACGATGGCGCGCCCAACCCGCTTCAGCCACAGGGGGCCGCAGGCTCGCTGCAGCCCGCGGCCAATGCACCCAGCCAACCCTGCAGCCCATCGAGGGCATCCCGGCGCAGCCGGTAGTAGATCCAGCGCCCCTCGACCCGGGCCTCAATCAATCCGGCCTCCCGCATCACCTTGAGGTGAAAGGACAGCTTCGATTGGGCCAGCTCCAAGTCGCCGGTGAGATCGCAGACGCAGCGCTCACCGCTCGCCAGGGCTTGCACCACCTGCAGGCGCACCGGATCGGCGAGGGCCTTCAGCAGCTGGCGCGCCTGGTCGGCCTCGAGGGCCCCCACCGATTCCGCGTAGCGCCCAACACCCATTGATCAAATCCAGTTGATTGATCAACCGAAGTTGATCTATGGTCGACCCCTCACCGTAACTGGGGCCCATGAAGATCGGCATCAATGGCTTTGGCCGCATTGGCCGCCTGGTCTTCCGGGCCCTGTGGGGCCGCCCCGGCATTGAGCTGGTCCACATCAACGACCCAGGCGGCGACGCCCCCACCGCCGCCCACCTGCTCAGCTTTGATTCGGTCCATGGCCGCTGGCCCCTGGCCGTGGGCTCCGACCCAGCCACCAGCGACAGCTTCAGCGTGGAGGGCCACCCGATTGGCTACTCCCAGCACAGCGATCCCACCGCCGTGCCCTGGCAGCAGGCCGGCGTGCAGATGGTGCTCGAGTGCAGCGGCAAGTTCAAAACACCCCAAACCCTCGAGCCCTACTTCTCCGAACTGGGGCTAAAGCGGGTGGTGGTGGCCTGCCCGGTGAAGGGCGTAATCGCCGGCGAAGAGGCCCTCAATGTGGTGTACGGGATCAACCACCAGCTCTACGACCCATCCAGGCACCGCCTGGTCACGGCGGCGAGCTGCACCACCAATTGCCTGGCCCCCGTGGTGAAGGTGGTACTGGAAAGCTTTGGCATCAAGCACGGCTCGATCACCACCCTCCACGACGTCACCGGCACCCAGCTGGTGGTGGATGGCTTCAAAAGCGACCTCAGGCGCGCCCGTTCCTGCAGCCAGAGCCTGATCCCCACCACCACGGGATCGGCCAAGGCGATTGGCCTGATCTTCCCGGAGCTCCAGGGCAAGCTCAATGGCCATGCGGTGCGGGTGCCCCTGCTGAATGCCTCCCTGACCGATGCGGTGTTTGAGCTGGAGCGAGCCGTTTCGGTGGAGGAGGTGAACGGGGCGTTTGCAGCCGCGGCCAGCGGAGCCCTGGAGGGAATCCTGGGCTACGAAACCCGGCCCCTGGTATCGGTTGACTTCGTCAACGACCCGCGCAGTGCGGTGATCGACGCCCTTTCAACGATGGTGACCGGCGGCACCCAGCTCAAGGTGTATGCCTGGTACGACAACGAATGGGGCTACAGCTCCCGCATGGCCGACCTGGTGAGCCACGTGGTGCACCAGGCCCCATGAGACGCCAACTCTCTGCGCTGCAGCAGTACATGGTGGTGACGGCCTCCTATTGGGCCTTCACCCTCACCGATGGCGCCCTGCGCATGTTGGTGGTGTTCCACTTCCACCAGCTCGGCTACTCCAGCTTGGAGATCGCCCTGCTGTTTGTGTTCTACGAGTTTTTCGGCATCGTCACCAACCTGGCCGGCGGCTGGCTTGGCGCCAGCTTTGGCCTGCGGCTCACCCTCTGGGCGGGGCTGATCCTCCAGATCGTGGCCCTGTTGATGCTGGTGCCGGTTTCCGAGAGCTGGCCCAAGCTCACCTCGGTGCTCTACGTGATGGCCGCCCAGGCCCTCAGTGGTATCGCCAAGGACCTCAACAAGATGAGTGCCAAAAGCGCCATCAAAACGGTGGTGCCCGACCGCCCAAACGACCAAAGCAAGGGCCAGCACCAGCTGTTCCAGTGGGTGGCCATCCTCACCGGCTCCAAAAATGCCCTCAAGGGGGTGGGCTTCTTTCTCGGTGGCGTGCTGCTGGCAACCCTGGGTTTTGCGGGCTCCGTGGCCGCCATGGCGGCGGGGCTGTTTGTGGCCTTGCTCGGCACCCTGGTGCTGCCAGCGGAGATCGGCAAGATGAAGCAAAAGCCCGGCTTCTCCGCCCTGTTCTCCAAGAGCGCCGGGATCAACGTGCTGTCGCTGGCCCGCTTTTTTCTGTTCGGCGCCCGGGATGTGTGGTTTGTGGTGGCCCTACCGGTGTTCCTCGAGGCCGCCCTGGGCTGGCGGTTCTGGGAGGTGGGGGGCTTCCTGGGCCTTTGGGTGATTGGCTACGGCATCGTGCAGGGGTTGGCCCCCAGCCTGCGGCGGGCCTGGGGCAGCACCAGCCCACCGGGCCCCTCGGCCGTGCAGTTTTGGAGTGCCCTGCTCACGGCCATTCCGGCCTTGATGGCCATTGCCCTTTGGCGGGAGGTGGCCCAGCCCGGGGTTGCCATCGTGGTGGGATTGGCGGCCTTCGGGGTGGTGTTTGCCATGAATTCCTCCATCCACAGCTACCTGGTGCTGGCCTACACCGACGTTGAATCGGTGAGCCTCAACGTGGGCTTCTATTACATGGCCAATGCCGGAGGGCGGCTGCTGGGCACCCTGCTCTCGGGCTGGGTCTACCTGGCGGGAGGGATGGCGGCCTGCCTGTGGTGCTCAGCCGCCCTGGTGGGATTGTCGTGGCTGGGCACCCTGAAGTTGCCGCCGGTACCCAAGTTCCAAACCTGAACAAGCCAGTGCTCGGGTAAGCGGCTCAGCGCAACGGCTCAGGGAACAACCGAACTCCAGGTAAAGGCCAGGCCGATACCCATGAGCAGGCCATAGGTGAGGTTGAGGGCTTGGGGCGCAGCAGCCTGGGCCCAGCGACGAATGGCCGTTAGGGAAACCAGCAACAACGCGGCCTGACTGATCAGCAAGCCCACCAGATAGAAGGCGATGGGGGTGGGCTCCCAACCGATCACACTCGCCGAGAGGGCATAGCCATGCAGCACAAAGGCAGGGAGCAGGATCCCTGCGGGCAGCCGGCGCAGCAGCACCAGGCCAACCAGGGCCACCGACAGGGCCACCAAAGGTTCAATGGCCGTAAAGCCGGGAGCTACTAAGCCCAGGGCTGTGCCCAACAGGCCTGATGCCAACAAAGCACCAACCCACCAGAGGGGGCGCTTGATGGCCACCAAACCAATGGCCAACAAAAAGAGCAAATGATCCGGGCCCAGCACCGGGTGCATCAGCCCGCTCACGATGCCAGCCAGCGGGCCTGGTTGGATGTGGAGAAAAGCCATCGGGTGATGGGCTAGAGCTGGGGCAGCCAACAGCAATGCGGCCGCACCCAAGCCACTGGCAACAAGCAATTCCTGGAAGGACGATTTCATCGTCATAAAAGATTTCATCGTCAAAAAAGATTTCATCGGTAAAAAAGACTTCATCGGTAAAAAAGACTTCATCGTGAAGAGCTGGAGGTTGGTCGAAAGACGAAAAAAAGATTTGGCAACGCCTGCCAATAGCCCATCAGGCCCCTGCAGCAGCGGCCAACGGCGCCAGGGATCCAACAGCCAAAACAGCGCCAATCAGCACAAAGGCCAGGGCAAGCCCCTTGATCCAGGGGGCGGGCAGTTGCTTGAACAGCAGGGCAGCTCCACCACAGATGCAGGCGGAACTCACCAGGGCGCCGCCCCACCAGAACCAGGTGCTGCTGTCTTGGGGAGCCTCCAGGCCGTGGAGCATGGCGTGGATGGCCAAGGCCGCTGCCACCACCACCCCACCCAGGCGGCCGGTGCCTCCCTTGGCAACCTTGCCAGCCGAGAGCAACAGCAAGCCAACTACGGAAATGGCCAGGGCCGCGAGACCTTCAGCCCCAGGGATAACGCCACCGGTGGCGCCAATCGCCGCTCCCGCCAAAGCACCGGCAAAAGCCCAAACCAACAGCTGCCAGGAGATGGCGGCGGCGGCGGCCCCGACAGCCAACAGCAGGGTGAGGTGATCCAAGCCCAGGAGCGGATGGGCCACCCCGCCAATCACACCAACAGCCCCCACACCAGCGGCCGCCCCGCCGTGGGCTTGGGCCGGGGTGCTCGAGACAACGACGGCCAAGGCCGCTAAAGCCGCTGCAAAAGCAGCAGAAATCGATTTCATGCAGTCTTCTCGGTCCGCGCCGAGGCGATGGGATGGAAAGGAGACGGAGAGTGTTCTGACTAAGGGGCGAACCCCATCACAGTTGCGGGACAGCGGCGGAGTTGGGATCGCAAAGCGAGCCCGCACCGCACTTTCCTCATGTGGCCTGGGCCAAGCCCAGAACCCGTCTAGGTACCACTATGGAGCCAAGGGCTCAGCAATCACCAAACAGGGCCTGAACCGTTGCGTTGAACTGGTCGTAGGTGGTGTCTGCATCCAAACCTGAAACCGCCAGGGCCACGGTTTTAGCCATGGGATTGCATTCCACCGCAATCGATACCGCAACCTCTCCATGGTCGACGTGATAAGTGGCGCTGCGACCACCATCGCCATAAAGAGTTTCTGGGGATTCGGTGAATCCCAGGGTCCGGGTGAGCTCAGCAACCCCACTCAGGGAGGTGATCAGGTCGGCCTCGCAGGCAATGGCCTTCACGTAAACGGGGGGAGCTGGAAGCCTCAAAGCCTCCCGATCCTCCAGCCCGAGCATCAGCGTGCTCTTCAAAGACTTGACCAGGGTCTTCATGGGGCCGCCAATAACCGATCAAGTTAAAGGAGCCTAGGCACGAAACTCCAGATTTAGTGTTTACCTTGAAAGGCAAACACTAGATAGGGGGGGGCGGATTCAGGGGATCGGGCCGTCGCGGTCGGAGCGGAACACCACATCAACCCCGCCGATCAAGCCCGCTTGCTTCACCAGCTCCTCAAAAACCGCCAGGGTTTGGGGGGCGCCACGGCCCATCGACTCCCGGCTCATGATCGCCAGCTCCAACACCACCCCATCGGCCTTGTTCTGCACATCGGCAAACAACTGCATGCGCTGCTGCTCGCCACTCACGCGCACCACCGCACTCAGGTGGGCAATGGTCTCGTGATCCACCTCCGCCTGCAACGCCTGCAACATCGGCTGCAGCGCCTCAATCAAGGCCCTCGGCTGCACCACTGATCGGGGCTTCAGCACTAGGAGGTATCGGGCCATAGCAACAGACTGCGAAGGGCCATCCTGCATCAAGGCGGGGCCAAGGCTTCGCGAACGGAAACCTCCACCCAAGCAATTTGATCAATCCTGCCCAGCACTTTGGGCCGTTCGCCTGCCACCGAAACCCGGACCAAATCAGGGCGACCCGCCAGCACCTTGACCCCCCGGCCCAAAGGCAGCAACACCTGGCCTTCAAGAATGGCCGCATAGAGGGTTTCCCCGTCCAGGCCGCGCACCTCCACCCAGCTGGGACCTAAGGCTTGCAGCCGCAGCTGGCCCACCGGCACGCCGGCACCTGGCAAGCGCCCAGCCTGGCCTGAGGAGCCAGCCTGGTGACTGGGCAGCCGGGGCAGGCTTTTCAGCTGGTTGGCACCCCATACCAAGCCCGCGCCGACCCCCACCAAGAGCGCTGCCCGCCCAACAGTGACCGGCCATTGGGCGCGGGGACTGGACTGCTGAACCGAGCGCGACGAGGTGACCGAGAGTTGAGCACGATCCACCGCTTGGGCTTGGCTGGGCGCATGGCGCGACAGCTGGCGTAGGTCTGCCATCCATTCAGGCAGCAGCACAAACAAAACGGCAAGCAGGCCCCATAAACGCACCAGTCCCGATGGCACGGGATGGTGGTGATCCGGGTGCTCTTCTGACTGGTGTTCAGGCTGCTGGTGGGGGGCCGACCGGGGTTGGCTCACGGGGAACGCGCGATCCATCGCGACCATTCTCTAGGCGATTTTTCGCGGCACCGAGGTTGGCGCGATCAACCTTCACACCCCTGACAGCGGAGGACTTTAGGAAGGGGCTAAGGGGCCTTCATCTCCCGCGCCAGGAGGGTGCAGAGGTAATCAGGATCGCGGTATTGGCCCGGCAAGCAGTTGTGCAAGGTTTCCAACCGCTGCCAGCACACGGTGCGGCGAATCTTGTTGATCGATTTGCCCTCCCGAAGCAGCAAGCGCATGGCCTTGCAATACAGGGAATAATTCGCTTCGAGCTCCCCAATGGTGATCTTGGGTGCCGAACCAGCAGTCGTCATGGATATCCGCAGCGGGCGTTGAAGGGCAACGCAGGGCCCCTAAAGGCCTGGAAGAACTCTGGGCCGGCCCCCTGCCATCACGAGCCCCCCATACGGGGACAATTCAGATCTGAACCCGCTAGATCTGGACCCTCTAGATCTGGACCATGCCGCAGCGCATGCCCTTGAGCACCGCCTGCAGGCGGTTGTTCACATCAAGGGTTTTCAGCAAACGCTTGGTGTAGGTCTTGGCCGTTTCCTCGCTCACCACGAGTTTCTCGGCGATGTCGCGATCGGTGAGGCCGACGGCCAGTAAATCCAGCACTTCGTATTCGCGCTTGGTGAGCCGGGGGCAGCTCAAGTAAGCCCGCTTGTCCGAGCGCAGGGATGGGCTTCGGTAAAAGTGATGGCCCATCACGGCGATCACGGCGGCTTGAAGGGGGCGTTGATCACCGTTGAAATCGGCCTCAGCCACCACCGCTTCCAGCCAATCGGCATCCGCGTATTGGGCGGGGATCACATCGCCCAGCGCCAACACCACCGCCTTCAAACTGGGCTGGACTTCGCGGGCCAGACGCACCAGCTCAAAGCCATTGCCCTGTTCCAAGTAATCGGTGGCGATCAGCAGCTCGAAGGGGTCCTTCGCCAGGTAGCTCAAACAGGTGGCCTGGTCGGTTACCGCACATCCAATCCGGGTGCTGTCTTGGAAGCTCTCGCAAACGGAGCGCAACAGGAATCTCCCTTTCATGGCGATGGCCACCCGGCCACGGACTGCCAATGAGAGCAGGACCTGGTCGAGGCCGGTGCCTTCCAGGCTGCTGAGAAAAGGGGTGAGGTCCATCGGACCCTCCTTGGCGGCAGAAGCTATCTGCCTAAAGGTTGTTCAAACCTAAGGGGCCGCCTCCTGATCAACAACGAATGCCTTGGATTAGTCGTCGTAAACCCGGCACTTTTCATCGGCTGGGTTCAGCTCGCAGAACACCTCAAAGGGGCTCGGAGCTTCCTCGGCCTCGGGATGGCGTCCTTGGAAATCCTCAAGGTCCTTGATCTGCTGCTCCAGCTTGCGGGCCACGGCCTGATCTCCATTGGCCGTGGCTGTGGCCAATGCCGAGCGGTAGCTCTCCAGCTGGGACGCGATCGTGGTCATAACAAGACTCCCAAGAGGAGCACAGGTGAGTCGGCCGAGAATTTAACCCCCAGCGGCAGCAGAGCCGGGGCCGCAGGCAAGGTGGGGAGATTGCAACAGGATGCCCCATGGCAAACGCCCCCTACTTGGTCGCCTTGGCGTTGGTGGAGTTTGACGGCAAACGCGCCCTGCCCCTGACGGGCAAAACCCAGTCGGCCGCAGCCGCCTCAGCCCCCGCAGAAAACGACCCAGCCAACGACCCAGCCCAAGACCCCGGTGACGATGGCCGCACCCTGGCCTTGGAGCTCTTACTCCGGCTTTGGCAACGCAGCGATGGGGGCCCCCTTCAGCGGGCCGCCGGTGACAGCAGCCTGCTGCTGATTGAGATTCCCCTCGATGTGATGAGCGAGCAATTGCCGCTCCTAAAGGCCAGCTGGCTCGCCAGTGGCGACACCGCTGCCTTTGAATCCAGCCTGAAAGCCCTGGTGATCCGCAGCTGGCGGATGGGCATTGCCAAGTACGAACCGGTGAGCTTCAGTCCCTGGCCCTAGGCCATTACTGGGGGTCTTGGTCCGCGCTGGGACCTCCTGCCTCGGGTCTTTGCCCATCCAGCCCAGCCGCCACTCTCAAATCAGCCACTTTCAAATCAGCCCCGGTCATATCAGCCGCTATCAAATCGTTGAGTACGGCAAACGGGCCGATGATCTTCAGGGCGTGATTGTTGTAAACCTCTGCGGCCTCCCGCTCGTCCTGGTACGCCCCAAGGAAATAGCGGCGCCCCCGCCAATACAACTGGGCGATCCACTTCCCCGTTCGCTTCCGATAACTGACGCCGCGAAACATGGAGCTCGCGCCTGGCCGACGGGGCCTGTTGGCGTAGGCGAGATAGGCCTGCTCTTGGGCAGCGTCGGTCTGCTCCGGCATGACCGCGGGGGATCAGTGGCGTGATCAACACTGCGACGCAGCAAGCCCCCAAAGCCAGTCCCCTTTTGGGGAGGTCTTGTCGATGGGCCTTGGGCGGCACCTGTGGCCCAAGTGATTACGGGATCCAACAGCACCGCCCCCACGGAGCTGCAAATCACCGAAGCGGCCCCCCATTGTTGCTAAAAAGAGAAATCAGCAGGCGCGCCCGATGACCACTACCCCTGAAGCCCCAGGGCTTGACGCTCAAAACGGCGACGCCCTGAAGCAGGCAATCTTGCTGGTGGACGACGACGCCAATATCCGGCGGGTGCTGGAAACCCGGCTGACCATGTTTGGTTACGACGTGGCGACCGCCAGCGATGGCGAAGAGGCGCTGGCCCTCTTCCAAACCGTGCAACCCGATGTGGTCGTGCTGGACGTGATGATGCCGAAGATGGACGGCTACGGGGTGATTCAGGCCCTGCGCCAACAATCCGAGGTGCCGATCCTGATGCTCTCGGCCTGCTCAGAAGTCAAAGACCGCATCCTGGGCCTGGAGCTGGGAGCCGACGACTACATCACCAAACCCTTCAGCCCGAAGGAATTGGAAGCCCGCATTCGCTGCGTCTTGCGTCGTACGGCCGGCGGTGCGGGCCCCGCGGCCGCTGGCAGCGCCCCGCGGGAGATCAAGATTGGCCAGCTGATGATCCTGCCCCACAAACGCCAGGTGTTTAAGGCCGGCGAACGGGTCAAGCTCACGGGGATGGAATTTGACCTTCTCGAGATGCTGATGGCCCACTCGGGCCAGCCCCTCACCCGCCAAGAAATGCTCACCAAGATCTGGGGCTACACCCCGGAGCGCCATTCCGACACCCGGGTCGTGGACGTGCACATCTCCAGGCTTCGCAACAAAATCGAAGACGACCCCGACAACCCCGAGCTCGTGATCACGGCCCGGGGTACGGGGTACCTCTTCCAACGCCTACCAGCGACAACGGCGCTCTAGGCAGGGGTGTTCCCTAACGGGGGGCACCGTTGTAGATCACATTCTCCACCCTGGTTCCATCGGGTGACACCATGATTTGGGTTTCAACCGTGGGCTTTCGGTTCATGGTTTCCCACCCCGGTGTGCCGCCGAGGAACTGGAAGCGGTAGCCGTCGCTGCTCGCGCGCACCATGCAGCTGCCGCCACCCAACTGGTGCATGCAGGCTGCCGTGCGATATTTGGATAACCCGCCGTTCAGGGCTTCGGCCTTCATGCGGGCCACATTGGCTGCCTTCTCCTGGGTCCGCGGTATCTCGGCCGCCCGAAGCGCCAAAGGAGCGAACACCGTGAGGGTGGAGAGCAGCGGCAAGGCCACTCCCAAAAGGGCAGGCTTGAACTTGGCAGAAAGCATGACTTGAGCGGGTCAACAACAACCCAGACTTAGCGACACCAACCCCGCAGAGGGCCATCTGGCCAGGGTTCGTCGCACGATTGCATCAGGCACCCGATGGCCGGAGTGGCCCGCACCTAGGCGTGATTTCCATCGCTAAACCGGGGGTTCCAGGCCTGAACCCATGAATCTCCTGGAGCCCACCAACCTCCTTTTGCTGGGCTGCGCCCTGATTTATGGACTGATCGGCGAACCGATGGATGGGCTGATCCTGCTGGGGTTTGTGGCAGGGATTGTTCTGCTCGATGGGCTGCAACAGCACCGCAGCCAAAGGGCCCTGGCTGAACTTGCCCGACTCTCCGCGCCCCGGGCCCACGTGCGCCGGCTGGGCCAGGAGCTGGAACTCGCCGCTGGGGAGGTTCTTCCCGGCGATTATTTACGCCTGGAGGAGGGCGATCGGGTGGTGGCCGATGCCACCCTGCGGGAGGCCGTGGGCCTATGGCTCGATGAATCCCTCCTCACCGGGGAGTCGTTGCCGATGGCCAAGCAAGGACTCGGCGAGAGGATCTTGGCTGGATCGCTCGTGGCGAGCGGCAGGGGTTGGGCCGAGGTCAAAACCAGCGCCGTCGCCAGCGAATTGGGCCGCATTGGCGACAGCCTCAAGACGGTCGTGCCGCCCCCCACCCGCCTGCAGCGCCGCACCCGCCGGCTCACGGGCCGGCTCACCCTCTGGGGCCTGGGCCTCTGCGCTGCCCTGGCCTGCATTCAAGGGCTCACCGGCGGCAACTGGCCCCAGGCCCTGCTAGCAGCCCTGGCCCTGGCCGTGCTGCCCAACGAAATCCCCGTGGTACTGGCCCTGTTTTTGGCCCTTGGGGCCCTCCGGCTCGCCCGCCTTGGGGTGCTGGCCCGCTGGCCCGCAGCGGTGGAAAGCCTTGGTAGCGCCACGGTTTTGGCCGTGGATAAAACCGGCACCCTCACCGAAAACCGCATGGCCGTAGCCGAGCTCACCACCTGGCCCGATGGCGCCCAGTGGTCCAGTGGGGAGCCCTTGGATGAGGCCTTTCACCAGCTGGTGGAAATGGCAGTACTCGCCAGCCGCGGCGATCCGGTTGATGCCATGGAACTGGCCATCCACCGCCTGGCCCAATCCCATCTCGAAGGCAGCGAGCACCTGCATCCCGATTGGCCGCTGGAGAGGGACTACCCGCTGAAGAGCGATTTTTTGGTGATGTCCCAGCTGTGGCGCGATGGCGACGGTGCCTGGCACCTGGCCCCCAAAGGAGCCCCTGAGGCCATTGCCGATCTCTGCCATCTAGCGCCAAACCTGTGCCAACCGTTTTTGAGCGCCAGCGTGCAATTGGCCAGCAAAGGGCTGCGGGTGCTGGCTGTGGCCCGCGGGCTCACCGGGGCCCCAACCCACAGCGGCGACGAACCCCAGCACGTGCACGACTACCAATTTGAGGCGATCGGCCTGATTGGTCTCGCCGACCCCCTGCGCAGCGATGTGCCCGAAGCCATTGCCCTAGCCCAGCGGGCAGGGGTGCGGGTGGTGATGCTCACCGGCGATAGCCCCGTCACGGCCCGCTCCATCGCCGCCCAAGCCGGGCTGGGCTGGGGTGATGTGGCCACCGGGCCTGAACTCGCATCGATGCCCCTGGCCCAGCTCAGCGAACTGGTGGCGAAGGTGTCGGTCTTTGCGCGGGTGATGCCCCAGCAGAAATTGCAACTGGTGCGGGCCCTTCAGGCCTCCGGCGAGGTGGTGGCCATGACAGGGGATGGGGTCAATGACGCCGCCGCCCTGAAAGCGGCGGACATCGGCGTGGCCATGGGAAAGCGGGGCACGGCGGTAGCCCGCGAATCCGCCGATCTCGTGCTGCTCAACGACAGCTTTGGCGATCTGGTGGCGGCGCTCGCCATGGGACGGCGCATCGACAGCAATCTGCACCGGGCCTTGGCTTACACCCTGGCGATTCACCTCCCCATCGCCGCCTTGAGCTTGATTCCCCTGCTCATTCCAGGCCAAAGCCTGATCTTGCTGCCGGTGCACATTGCCCTGCTGCACCTGGTGATCGACCCGGCTTGCACGGTGGTGTTTGAAGCCATCCCCGCAGCCCCCGGGTTAATGGGCCAACCGCCACGCCCCCCCGAGGCCCCCTTGCTTGATCCACCCACCTGGAAGCACGCCACCTGGCAGGGATTGGCATTGATGGCAGGGGTTTTGGCCATGGCCTTCTGGCCCCATGCCGCAGCTGAAACACAACGCAGCATGGTGATGGGCGTGCTGCTCCTCAGTGGGGGGGGCCTGGTGTGGATCAACGGCGGGCGCTTCGGCTCGATCGCAGCGACAGGCGCGGCCCTGGGCGCCGGCCTCTGGCTGGCGATCCTCCTCTGGGCGCCCCTGCAACGGAGCCTGGCCCTGACGTCGCTGTCGTCCAACCAGACCATGGCGGTGGTGGTGGCAACCGGACTGGCCCTGCTGGTGGCCACTGGGGTGCGGCAGCGGTATGCAGTCCCGCGTCAAGGCTGATGAAGCTCCAAGGGTTGCGGCCAGATCTGGCAACACTTCTGGAATGACACGCCTCCAACAGCTACTCACCCAACAACCGGTGGATGGGCCCAGCGTGGCCGCGCTGCTCGCCCGCATTCGACAGCAAACCCAGCAGGCCCATGGCCAACCAACCCAAATCAGGCACACCCAGATCAGGCACACCCAGCTTCAGCAAAAGACTGGTATCACAAAACACGCCTAGCCCTGTAACTTTCGCTACCATTTCAGTACGTTCATCCCATCTGGGACGCAAGCCTTGGCAGCAGGGAACGGGGCTGCCGCAAGTGAGGCACGTCATGAATCCCCTTGCCCTGATCCGCGAGCAAATCCTCAAGGCCGAAAGGCTGCGCCAGGCCCAGCTCGCCAGTGTGCAAAACCCCAAGGCTGAGATCTTTTAACCACTGATCCCATGTCTTCGAACGAGGTCTTCCAGCTAGACCTTCCAACCGCCCCCAGCAGGGGCGGTTTTTTTATGGATCCCAGACAAGGTTGCGCAATGTGCAGCAAGCCGAAGCAAATAACCAAGTCCGTGATCAAACAAACGGCAGCCCATCAGCGATCTCGCTAGACCAAGTAAAGGCGGCGAGGAGTTCTCCATCACCAGCCCAGACACCCGTGATCCATGAGCCATGACCGAACTTCATCTCATTGCACTCAGTAGCCGGAAAGTGGATGAACTAACAAAAGCAAGACTGGAACATGTGTTGCGGGAAAATGCAGCCCGATCGATTTACTGCGGCAAGGTGGAGTGCAACCCCAACACCACCGATACCGAACTCATCGCCTATGGGATCTACATCTTGAGCCAACTCGTCGAGCACAAGGGCCCGGGAGTGATCCATGAATGGATCAGGGAGATGGAAGGCAAGCTCTCTGGGCTGAATATCAGCTGCGACCGGGAGGCCTACAAGGACATCATCAAGGCAGAACAGGATGCCCACAACGCACGGCTGAAACTATTCTGCGAAACGGGTGACGATCCAGCTTCCGGTCTCAAAACCAAATGGTGATCAAGGCAAGATCGTGATCAATCACAACCAATACCACCACCATCTCAATCTCCAACTTGATTAGCAAATGTTGAGCTGGTGGGCATGGGCTGGACATGGTGGGTGCCGAGCTCCATGGCCTGATTCAAGACATGGGTCTTGATATCAGCCTTATCCCGTTCGATATAGATCTCTTTCCAATCTTCTGAGCTGGCCTTGGCCAGGAGCTTGCGCAGGTCGTCGAAGACCTCGTGCATCACCTGGGGTGCATCGATATCCCGTTCATGGAACTCATTGCAGCTCTTGCTCAACACCTGATCCAGACGCACAGCCTTTGAAAGAAGACGGGCAAGCCTTTAAAAAGAACCGGCCTACTGCCCGCAGCCCTGGTTCAGCACCTGATTGCGCAGCCCCTGCAGTTCGGGGGAAAGCGGTGCATTCGGGGCAAAGAGCAGCGTCCAGGCCAGGGGCACATCGCCCTGGTCCAGGGCAGCGTCGACAGCCTGGAGCCACGCCGCGGGCTTCTGGGCCAAGCCAGCCATCAAGCGAGCGGTTTGGACCATGCGCGCCGCCGAGCCACCAATCAATTGCACATGGGCAAAACTGCCCGGCCCAGCTTGCTGGGGCCGGAGGCGAAGCAGCACCACTTCCCCTGGCGCCAGGGGAAGGCCCGGCCAGGCCATGGGCCCTGTGATCACCTGGCCAGAGTTGGCTACCCGCCGCCAAACCAGCCGACCCGCCCGTTCAATGCGAATCTCCAGCAACGGCTCCACCACCAGCAACACGGGCCTGGGCGTGGGCACCACCCCAATGGCATCCCCCTGTTGCACCGCTTCCACCCGGGGTGCCACCACACACACCGCCACCGGATCGGCCTGGCGATCGGTGGCCTGGAGCCCCTGGAAAGGGAGCGGCAGCACCGGGGCCAGCGCCAGGGCCAGCAGCAGGGGCAACGACGGGCTAATCAACAACAGGCCTGTCCATCCCCAAGCACTGGAGCTGGGCCATCAAACGGCAACACGCCGCCACAACCGGGGAACAGGCCGTAATGCCGGGAGGCATCACCAATGAACTCGAAATGCGCTGCCAACCGGCTCTCCTTGAGCATGCGGAAGGTATTGCCACAAACCGGAAACACGCGGCCGGCATCAATCGCATGGTGCTTGTCGAACACCAGTTGGTGGGCATGGCCCGCAATCGAGCCGCGATAGATCACGGCCTGGCCGTGGTCCTCACAGGCATCCTCGAGGCCGTCGATGTTGAACAGGCGGTAGGTGGCCGAAAAGAAACGCAGTTCGCCGGTTTTGGCGGCCAACTCGGCATCGGTGATCGCCAAGGGCCGATCCGTGACCAGCCGGGGATCGATAAACCCGGCCTGGCGGGACAGCCGCAGGAAGTCGTTCCAATAGAGGGCGCCGCTCAGGCATTCGCCGTAGAGCACCGGATCGCTTTGCAGGGCCTGGGGTACCCGCCGATCCGCATAGACATCGGCAAAAAAGAACTCCCCACCGGGCTTGAGCAGCCGCTTCACCCCCTGCAGCACGGCGAGCTTGTCGGTTGAGAGATTCACCACGCAATTGGAGATCACCACATCAAAACTGGCGGGCTCCAGGTCCAACGCCTCCAACCGCTCGATCGTGCCCGCAAGAAAGCGCACGTTGGCGTAGCCGAATTGCCCGGCATGGAACTCCCGGTGGGCTTCGGCTACCGCCAATTGCTCCGGGGTCATGTCGACCCCCACCACCTCGCCGCTGGCGCCGACCAACTGGGCAAGCAGATAGACATCGCGGCCGCTGCCGCTGCCCAAATCCAAAACCCGAGCGCCCTCCAGCAAGGGAGGGGCCACCAACCCGCAGCCGTAGTAGCGCGACAACACCTCGGGATGGATGCGCGCCAGCAAAGGCTTGAGGGCCTCCGGCACACTGCTGCTATCGCAGCAGGCAGTGGTGCGCAGATCCTCGGTACCCGACAGGGTCGAGCCGTAGTACTCCTGAACAGCGCTTTGCATGGCAGGCCAGGGCAGGGACATCAGGGAAGCGATCAGGGATGGCGCCGCTAGGCAACGGCAGCCGCTGGGCTTGAGCTAAGCGCCCCGCTGCAACTGGAACCACTGCCCGCGGTACAGCCGAAACAGTGGCCTGCCACCGCGATGCCATCACCGGCGGGATCCCCAACCAACAAATCGGCCAAATGGCGGGGCTTGCCCCCCAGGGGCAGACCCAGTTGTTGGTTGAAATCACAGTCGAACAGCTGGCCCTGCCAGTCAACGCTGATCAGCTGGCGGCACATCACCGCCTGCAGATTTGCCTCGCGATGGCTGGCCCGTAGCAGCTCCTCGTAGCTCTCCAATTGACCTTGGGCCCGCAACACCGCCGCAAAGCGCTGAATCGGCAGATTTGTTAGGGCATAGAGGGCGTTAAACACCACACCGAAATCGGCTGCCAACACCCGCCGGTAGGTCGCCTCGAGCTCGGCCTGCGGGGGCGGCAACACGGGGCCCTGGGGGTTGAACACCAGATGCAGCTCCAAGCCCGAGCCGCTGTGGCCGTAGCCCAGAGCATTGAGCTGTTGCAGGGCTGCAATGCTGCGTTCAAACACCCCATCGCCCCGCTGCCGATCGACGTTGCCTGCGGAATAGCAGGGCAGGGAAGCCACCACGGTGACGCCCTCGGCCGCCAAAAAATCGGCCAACCCCCCCTGGCCTGGCTCCGACAGGATCGTGAGGTTGCAGCGATCAATCACTTCCACACCCATCGCCCGGGCCCCAGCCACCAGCTCCCGGAAGTGGGGATGGAGCTCGGGGGCTCCACCGGTGAGATCCAAGCAGGTGATTCCCCGGGCCTGCAACACCTGGGGCACCAGGGCCAAGGTGGCGCGATCCATGCTCTCGGTGCGGGTTGGGCCCGCATTCACATGGCAATGGCTACAGGCCTGGTTGCAGCGGTAGCCAAGGTTCACCTGCAGGGTGGTGAGCTGGCCCCGCTGGATCGTGGGAAACATCAGCCCATTTTGGCAGCGCGATTCCCATGGCCGATGGCCCTGCCCTAGAAGCATCGATCTTGTTGAAGATCTGATCTGGCTTCAGACTGGGCCCATGGATTGTGATTTGCTCGTCATCAGCGCCAGCAATGGCGAAAACCTCAAGCTTGCTGAGCGTTTTGCCAGCAGCGGCCGGGAGCGGGGCCTAAGGACAACCGTGCTGGACCTCACGGCCCTGGAGCTACCCCTGTTCACGCCCCGGGCCCAAGCCCTGGGATTTCCCCCTGGCATCAGCCCCCTCAGCCAGCAACTGGCCGCAGCTCCCCGATGGGTGATCTGCGCCCCTGAGTACAACGGCGGGATCCCACCGGTGCTCACCAACGCCATTGCCTGGCTCTCGGTGCAGGGCGACGACTTCCGATCCCTGTTCAATAGTCGCCCCGTGGTGATTGCCACCCATTCCGGTGGTGGTGGGCACAACGTGCTGACGGCCCTGAGGCTGCAACTTGCCTACCTGGGCGCCCATGTGGTGGGTCGCCAACTGGTGAGCAACGGTCAGGTCCCCGCCAAAGACAGCAGTATCGACGAGCTGATCGAACGGCTGCGGCTCCTGCCGCCGCCCCTGGCCTAATGCCATTGCTCTTTCGCCCAGCGGCGGAGCGCTTCCACACCCAGCGCGATTGGCTGGATAGCTGGCACACGTTTTCCTTTGCTGGCCACCACGATCCCGGGTGGATGGGTTTTGGCCCCCTGCGGGTGATCAACGACGACACCATCGCCCCAGGCCAGGGTTTTGGCATGCACCCGCACCGGGACATGGAGATCATCACGGTGATGGTGGAGGGGGAACTCAGCCACCGCGATTCCATGGGCCATGCGGAAGTGCTGGCGGCAGGAGAGGTGCAGGCCATGGGCGCCGGCACGGGCGTGGTGCATAGCGAAATCAACCAAAGCGAGCGGTCCTGCCGGCTGCTGCAAATTTGGATCGAACCGAGTTCCGCAGGAGGTCCACCGACCTATGCCCAACAGGCCTTCTCGATTGGCTCGAGCTGGACACCCCTGGTGGGACCTGGGGCCCTGGCCATTCAGCGGCCCGTTCGGCTCTGGCGAGCCCAGCCCGGGGCCGCAGAAACCTTGCGCCTCCCCATGGCCGCCGCCCAACTGGGCTGGCTCCAGGTGATCAACGGTACGGGCATGGTGCGGGTAGGCCCAGGGCGCGAACCGATCGCCCTGCAGCGGGGGGATGGCTTCGGCTTTGGCGATGGAGATTTAGAGCTGTTTGAAGCCGGGCCCCAGGGCGCCGACCTGCTCCTGTTTGAGCTTGCCTAACCCTGGTAGCCATCGTTCTAGTGGGGCGCCCAGTTAGGGCACGATCGGATCCCAGTGGGCCTGCCAGGCGGCCTGAAGCAGGCGCCGCCGTTGCAGTCGGGTCCAAATATCAGCCTGCCGAAAGGCCGGGCGAAGCTGCACCCAATCCCACCAAGCGAGCAAATCTGCCCGATTGACCAGGCTGAGTTCGTCAATCATCGCCAAGCGGGCAAACAGAACAGCCACGAGCACATCAGCCCGGCTGCAGTGGGGGCCAAACAGTCCCTCCCCTGGAGACACCAGCGGTAAGGCCGCGACGAAATCGCGCACCTCCTGCTGCCGTTGCGCCAATTTCTCTGGGGCACAACCCTCTGAGAAATAGGCCAGCCGCTGGCGGTTGAGTTCCGCCTTTGCCCGCAAACTCGCTCCACCATCGGCGGCCGCTGCGGCCCGCTTATCCAGGCTCTGCTCCGCGCGCTGCAGCATCCCCGGGAAGACCCGGGCCAGAACCTTGTTGCCCAGCATCCACTTGCCGAAGGTGAGATCCTCAATCGAGATGGCGTAGTGGCCAGCAACCACCGCCCCAATCGGCCCTTGCAACGCCGGCTGGGCATCCATCCAGGCCGCCCCGGCCCGGCCGGCCACCCACTGCAGGATCTCCTGGCTATCCGTGAGCAGCAGACCATCCCCCCGCAAGGTGGGCACGGTCATCTGGGGATTCAGCTGCCGGTAGGCATCACTGAGCTGCTGTTTGGCCAGGTGAATATCGATCAGATGGCTGCGGTAGCTGAGCCCGGCCTCGGCCAGGGCCAGCCTGGCCACCATCGAGTAATAGGAGGGTGCTGCGTGAAACAGTTCCAACGGGGGGACAGCCATGGCGTGTTGGAGGCCCTTGCGTGGTGGAGGCCCTTGCGTGGTGGAGGATAGAGGGGCTTTAGAAGGGCAGCAAACGATGCTCCCGCATCCCCGCGGCTATCTCACCTTCGCCTGGTGTGGCCTGGTTGGCAACGCTCTGGTGATTCCCCTCACCGTGGCCTTCACCGTGCTGGAACCAACCTGGCGCACCACAAATATCGCCGTGGGAGCAGGAGCTGTGCTGCCATCGGCCGTGGTGGGCCTGGTTGCAAGCCTGGCCCTAATCCGCTGGCGGGCCTGGGGACAAATCCTGGCCATCGTGGCCTTGGCCATGGACCTGGCCGTGGGAGTGCCCTACGGCATCGTGCGGATGGTGCTCCTAGAGCAAGACAGGCCCCTGACAGCCGTCCTGTCAGGGCTCCTCTGGGTAGCCACGACAGCCGCCCTGATCTATTGGTGCCGGCCAAGCATTCGCCGTTACCTCACTTAATGGGAACCGACACCCAACGTTGTCGTTACCATCACAGTCAAGCCGCCAAGGCATGGTCATGATCGGACCAAGGCGAAGTAGCGCAAACAATGAAAATCCTCCAAACCCCTGCTTGCCAACGCCAATTCCGGCTGGTGGACATCCAGGGTGCCCCCCATCCGGTACTGGACGACCTCTACGAATCCTTGGATGCGGCCTGGGGCGAGGCCATGGACTGGTGGGAGACCCAATGGGGAACGGGCCCCGGACCTGTAGAGATCGGCGTGGAAGTGAGCACCGCCAGTGGCGACTGGCGCACCCTGCGTTATCCAGGCAGCTGAACTGGCTCCTAGGCCTGGTTCTACTCGCAGGCTGCTGGCTCCTTCCCCTAGCCGTAGCACCGGGCGAGGCCCTTGCCCTCGAAGCCCAAACCTGCGCGCCGATCACTGAATCGACGGTTGAAGGCCTCTTTGAGCGTTGGAACCAGGCCGTCGGCAGTGGAAGCCCCGAAACCGTGGCGAAGCTCTACGCGCCAGGGGCCCTGCTACTGCCAACGCTCTCAGCAACCGACCGGTCCGATCCTGAAGCGATCGCCGATTACTTCACCTCCTTTCTGAAGCGCCAACCCATAGGCGAAGTGACCAGCCGTCACATCGTGATGGGCTGCAATTACGCCACCGATGCGGGCGACTACCGCTTCCAGCTGCATCAGCCAGAGGAGCAGCTCGACGCCCGCTTCACCTTTGTGTATGGCTTTGACGGCCAGGGATGGCGAATTGTGCACCACCACTCCTCGTTAGTGCCGCAGACACCGCAACCCGCCTAGCCCACCCGAACTCCTTTCCAAAAGGCGACCCGACCCTTGATCTGCTGGGCGGCCTCCTTGGGTTCGGGGTAAAACCAAGCTGCATTGGCGTTGACCTCACCGCCGGCCACCACGTCGTAGTAGTGGGCCGTGCCCTTCCAGCCACACACGCTGGTGTGATCGGACGGCTGAATACAGGCAGGGTCGAGGGCGTCCAAGGGGAAGTAGGCATTGCCATCCACCGTGACGATGTCGTCACTGGCGGCAATCAGCTGACCATTCCAGTGGGCTTGCATGAACAGGGGGGCGGGCCTTCGATTCTGACCCAAGCAAGGCGGCGCAGGCCAACGAAATAGGTCAGGGCGATGGAGAGACCCAGGAGCTTGATCAGGGGGATCGCCAGGCAGGCAGCGACTCCCAAACCACCTACTACTTCTTGCCTCTATGCCCACAAGAGCCTAATGATGCGTTTTGGAGAGCCAATCCCCTTTTGGGGGCAATTGGACTGGGGGTGTCTGCACTAAGGCACACGTGCTGCCACGCCCCCTGCAATCCGGGGTGGCGCCATCAAGAGCGGTAAGTGGGACGTGGGATCGAGCGCCTGCAGGTCCTGAGCCCTGTTGCGCAGTTCAAAATGCAAATGGGGGCCTGTGGCCGTACCGGTCATGCCCACGGCACCGAGCTGCACTCCCTGCTCAATCCAATCCCCTTCGCGAACGAGAGCCTGCTGCAAATGGGCGTAGAGGGTTTCAACTCCTTCACCGTGGTCGAGCAGCACGGTGTTGCCATAGCCACCCAGCGATTGCACCAGCAACACACGACCAGCCTTGGCCGCTAGCACCGGGGTGCCCGGGGGGGCCGCCAAATCCACGCCCGTATGCATGCGCCAGGCGCCCTTGGCCTCGGAGTAGCGCCAACCCCAGGGATCCATGGAATCCGCCCACTGGCCCAGGGGATAGGCCAGCCGGAGGGCCTGATCGGCCTTGATCAGCAAGGAAGGCTTCGGTTTGGTGCCATAGGCCAGGACATCGGCGACCGCTACCTGAGCAGGGATCTCCGCTGGAACCTGGGGCCGGGTGCTGGGCAGGGCCCCACCATCGGCCCAGGCACCGCCAGGCCAGGCCCAGACGGCCACGGCCCCACTAGCGCCAAGCAAACAAAGCTGGAGTCCTAGCCATGAAAAAGCCAGGCCGCGCAAACCACCCATAGGCGACGACGTCAGTTGAAATCACCGAAGTTGTAGATCCGCAGGGTGCCGTATCCGAGGGGCGATGGCGAGGGGTTGGGGCCGGCGGGGAAGGCATTCACCGCAAACATATAGGTGTCAGCCAGGCCTGGGTTGGTCCAGGGGCGTAGGACCACCGTGACGGTGTTCCCCGGTTGCACCGGTTCTGGGAAACGGATCGTGAACGTGCGGCTGGCCTGGTCGAAGCTGGCCTGCACGGGGATCTTCGGGCCTTCCCGCCGGGGGGTACCGCCCAGAAATGCGGTGGTGCGATCCACCGAAAATTCAAAGCCGCGATCCACCCCTCGGGTTTGGCTGATCGTGAGCCCACCGAGGGGGGCACCGGCCGCCGGATCCAAGCTCACCCGAAAGAAATACTCGGGCCGGGTTTGGTAGGTGTAGGTCTGGTAGCTGATCAAATCCACCGACCAGGGCGGCTTGGTGAAGTAAGTAGCGCCCCGCAGCTCCAGGGCCTGGCCTGGGCTGATCGGCAAGGCGAGGCCCATACCAAGCCCAAAGCCCGTGCCAAGACCAACGCCCAACCCAAGCCCTAGCCCCGTGGAGGCCATGGCCCCCCGCAGCCGCTTCCCGATCGCCATCGGCACCACGTGCGTTTTTAGCCCTCAGAGCCTAGGCAGAGCCCCGAGAAATGGCCTGGGATCTTGATCACGCCGATGGCTTGTGGGGATGGGCGGGCCCTGGGGGGCAAGGGCATCCGGTGCAATCGTATGGGGATCCAGTAGGGCCGTTGCCTCCAGGGCTTGGCGCAGCCGACGGGCCGCATGCAACGGCATGTCGCGGGGCACGCTGATGCGATCGCGCAGATAGCGCAACCCCGGTGCCGATCCGGGGGGTGGGGATTGGGGCTGGTGATCGCCGCCCACCAGGGCCGCCAGGGCGCAGCGCAGGGCTGGATCAAACCGCTCTGGGCCCAGGGGATTGCGCTCCAGAATCGGCTGGCGATGCTTGAGCACCCGGGCCAAGGCGATGAGGGCCGCATCGGGGGGCTCGACTTGGCTGGTTTCAGGATCGCTGCCAACCCGAGAATCGGGGCTGCCATCCGGGATGCCGATCGGCCAGGGACCCTGGT
>CAMDEM010000015.1 GCA_945896675.1 Cyanobium sp. NIES-981 | reverse complement strand
GTAGCTGAGCTGAACCTCGGCCTTGCGGGCCAAGCCTGCAGCCACCAGGGCCTTGGCCACGTAGCGGGCGGCATAGGCGGCGGAGCGGTCCACCTTGGTGGGGTCCTTGCCGGAGAAGGCGCCGCCGCCGTGGCGGGCATAGCCGCCGTAGGTATCCACAATGATTTTGCGGCCGGTCAGGCCGGCATCGCCCTGGGGGCCGCCCACCACGAACTTGCCCGTGGGGTTCACCAGAAAGCGGGTGGCGCTTTGGTCGCCAGTGGCTTCCTTGAGGGGTTTGAGGGGGAGGTCGGCGGTGGCGGGCTCCACCACATGGCTCCAGAGATCGGCGGCGATGCGCTCCCGCATGGCCTTCTCTTCACTTACTCCATCAATTTCAGCGGTGTGCTGGGTGGAGATCAAAATGGTGTCGATGGCCACGGGCACATCGTCTTCGTAGACAACGCTCACCTGGGTTTTGCCATCGGGCAGCAGATACTCGAGGCTGCCGTTGTGGCGCACTTCCGCCAACCGCCTGGCCAGCCGGTGGGCCAGGCTGATGGGCAGGGGCATCAGCTCTGGGGTTTCGTTGCAGGCGTAGCCAAACATGATGCCCTGATCGCCAGCCCCAATCAGATCGAGGGGGTCGCCGGAATGGTCGTCGGCCTCATTCACCCCCTGGGCAATGTCGGGCGATTGCTGGTCGAGGGCCACGAGCACCGCGGCACTGTTGGCATCGAAACCACCGGCCCTGGCGCCGGAGTAGCCGATCTGGTTGATCACGCCCCGCACCAGGGTGTTGAAGTCGACCCGGGCGTTGGTGGTGACTTCGCCGGTGATCAGGCACAGGCCCGTGTTCACCACGGTTTCGCAGGCCACCCGGGAGGCGGGGTCCTGGGCTAGGAGGGCGTCGAGCACCGCATCGCTCACCTGATCACAGATCTTGTCGGGATGACCTTCGGTCACCGATTCCGAGGTGAAGACGTGGCGGCTACCCATTTCTAGAAGCAATGACGTTGGTTATTACCTTATCTGCAGCCCTTAGGACGCAGCTTCCACCCTGAGCTCATCCCAGTGATGGATGAGGGGGTGGGGTTCGTTCAGGGGGGGCGCGCTGCTCCAGGCAGCCGTGTAGCCCAAGGCCCGTTGATGGGGAATGCCGGCGGCCACGGCCATGCGCAGGTCGCTGTTGGCATCGCCAACCAGGGCGCAGTGCTCCACGCCAACGCCCATCACGCCGCAGAGTCCATGCACCGCCTGGGGATCCGGTTTGCGGGGCCGGTGTTCGGCACTCCAGATGCCGGAGAAATAGCTGCTGAGCTGGTGGCTGGCCAGGAAGTGCTCAATGCCGGCCACATCGTCGTTGCTGATCACCGCGCAGCGCACACCCTGGCCCTGGAGCTGCTGCAGAAAAGGCAGCAGCCCTTCGGTGGTTTCACTGGTGTGGCGCCCCTCGCGCCTGCCATCGCCCTGGTCGGCCTTGGCAAAAACCAACTCACTGATCGCCAGGGCATCGGGCCAGCCCAGCCCCGTTTGGGCCAGGGCGGTGGCCGTGGAGATCAGGTTGTGGTCGCGGTGGGCCACCGCGGTGATGCCGGCTGGGCAGAGCGCCCTGCCCTCGTTTCTGAGGCCATAGGCCCGTTCCAGCAAATCCTGGAGCTGGGGGCGCAGCTCAGGGTCGACCTGCTCAAGGCAAAGAAAAACCCTGGCCTTGGCCAGGGTGATGAGCTGGGGCTCGCTGATGCTGAGGGTGCCGTCCTTGTCGAACAGCACCGCTTCCACCAGACCCAGTTCGAGGCCGCGAAGCAGGAGCTTGGCCATGGGATGCCTCGATGGGGTTAGTCGACGGTGACTTCCATGGGTTCGCCGTCTTCGGCTTGCTCCAGCAGCATTTGCTTGTAGCGAGCGGCCATCTCCTCGGCCTTCTCGAAGACCTTGGCGGGGTCGGTGAGCATGTCGCCGGGCTCGGGCTCAAGCGCTTTGGTAGACAGCGAGATCCGACCGCGCTCGGCGTCGAGGTCGATGATCATCACCTTCATCTGATCGTTCACGTTGAGCACCGTGTGGGGTGTCTCGATGTGCTCGTGGCTGATCTCGGAAATGTGCAGCAGGCCGCTCACACCACCGATATCGATGAAGGCGCCGTAGGGCTTGATGCCGCGAACGGTACCGATCACCACTTCGCCCACTTCCAGGCGGTTCATCTTGCGCTCCACCAGGGCGCGGCGATGGCTGAGCACCAGGCGGTTGCGCTCCTCATCCACCTCGAGGAACTTGAGGGGCAGGAAGTCGGCAACGAGTTCCTCTTTGACCTTGCGGGTGCTGATGTGGCTACCGGGAATGAAGCCGCGCAGGCCTTCCACCCGGACCAGGGCACCACCGCGGTTGGTGGCAAACACTTCGCTGTAGATGGTGGCGTCTTCTTTCTGCAGTTGTCGCACCCGTTCCCAGGCCCGCTGGTATTCAATCCGGCGAATCGAGAGCGAAAGCTGACCGTCTTCGTTCTCCTCACTCATGATGAAGAACTCCCGGATCTCGCCGGGCTGGAGCACATCGCTCAGGCCCTCAACCCGGTTGATCGACACCTCTTGCAGCGGCATGAAAGCTGCGGTTTTGGCGCCGATATCGATCATGGCGCCCTTGGATTCCAGGGCGAACACGGTGCCGTTGACGACGTCACCGGGCTTGAAGTTGTAGTCGTACTTGCTCAGCAAGGACGCGAATTCATCGAGGGTGAAACCCACCCCGTCGGTATCGCTGCGGGAGGCCCGGCTGCTGGGATCGTCGGCCGTGGGCACCTCTTCCGGGATGGCGAGATCAAGCTCAGCGTCGAGGGTGAGGTCGAGATCGGCTTCTTGGGCCAGTTCCTCGGGACTCTGGTTCGGGCTGAGTTCGGAAGGGGTCACGGTCATGGGGTGTGTGGCGGCCTGCCCTCGGGCAGTACGAAAGGAACGCAGTGACTGCCCGCCAGCAGCGCAAGCGCAATCAATCAGTGTAGCCAATCGGCCTGCGACGCTCTCCTGGCAGGAGCGGGCCAGTGGAAACTTGGCGCCTAGCCGATCGCGGCCAAGGACGGCTTGGTCTTGCTGCGCAATTTGGTGCGTTGGTTCAGACCTTCGAGGGTGGCGACAAAGTCGCTGACGCCCTGGAACTGGCGATAGACAGAGGCAAAGCGCACATAGGCCACTTCACTCATCTCACCGAGCTGGGCCAAAACGAGTTCGCCGATTTCACTGCTGGTTACTTCTCGGCCGCTGCGCTGTTGCAGCTGCAATTCGATTTCATCCACCACCGCTTCCAGTCTTGCTGGCTCCAAACCCGTTTTCTCGCAGGCCCTCAACACCCCATGCAGCAACTTGCTGCGGTTGAAGGTTTCACGGTTGCTGTTGCGTTTGACCACCGTGATGGGAACCGTTTCCACCCGTTCATAGGTGGTAAAACGAAAATCGCAGTTCAGACATTCCCGGCGTCTTCGCACACTTCTGCCGCAATCAGCTGCCCGAGATTCGAGCACCCGACTGTCAGTGTGTTGGCAAGAGGGGCATTGCATGCCCGAGGTTCCGGGTGAACTTTTTTAAGTGTAAACAGCGATTTTCACTTTGAAAAGGGCCAGCACCTATTAATCAGGTGGTTTTGGGGCAATTTTGGCCTAATTGTTGAATGCAACCCTCTTGGTGCTTCCAATCCGGCCCGCTGTGCCATAGAAAAGCCCCTGAATGACCAGGGGCTGATGCACAGGGACTTGGGCCCCTGCTTTGGATTTTTGGGAATTCCCTTGGGCTAGATCACTTGCCGATCTTCGGGGGATCGCGGAACGCGATGGCGAAGAACAGGGTGGAAATGGCCAGGGCCAAAATCAGGATGTAAGCGAAGCTCTCCATGGGGACTCCTCAGGGCGTGCGTACAGGGTGGCTGGCGATTCAGCTGAGGGTGCTGCCAGCCGGGGGCACATAGCCCTCAGGCAGGCGGCGGGTGGAGCGGTCGCCCAGTTTCTGGAACAGACCGAACTCCACCTGTTCACCCAAGTCTGGGTCGATTCCGGCGAACACATCGCGGTAGAGGGTGCGAGCACCGTGCCAAATGTGGCCGAAGAAGAACAGCAGGGCGAAGGTGGCGTGCCCGAAGGTGAACCAGCCGCGGGGTGAGCTGCGGAAGGTGCCATCCGAGTGGTACTTCTCGCGATCGAATTCAAACCCTTCACCCAGCTGGGCTTTGCGGGCCAGACGCTTGACGTCGGCTGGGTCGGTGAAGGTTTGGCCATTCAGGGCGCCGCCGTAGACGGTTGCCGTGACCCCGGTCTGTTCGAAGGAGTACTTCGCTTCAGCGCGGCGGAATGGGATGTCGGCGCGAACAATGCCTTCCTGGTCTTGGAGAATCACAGGGAAGTTCTCGAAGAAGTTGGGCAGGCGGCGCACTTCAAGGTTGCGGCCGTCCTTGTCGGTGAAGACGATGTGGCCAATCCAGCCGGTGGGCAGGCCGTCGCCGTTCACCATCGGACCCACGCGGAACAGACCGCCCTTGGCAGGGCTGTTGCCGACGTAGTCGTAGAAGGCCAGCTTCTCAGGAATCGAGGCATAGGCCTGCTCCATCGAAGCTCCGCCATCGAGGGCGGTTTGGACGCGGCGATTGATTTCGGTCTTGAAATAGCTCTGGTCCCACTGGTAGCGGGTGGGGCCAAACAGCTCGACAGGGGTGGCTGCCGCGCCGTACCACATGGTTCCTGCCACCACGAAGGCCGCAAAGAACACGGCCGCAATGGCCGAGGCCAAAACCGTTTCGATGTTGCCCATGCGCAGCGCTTTGTAGAGGCGCTCGGGGGGGCGGGACGTGATGTGGAAGACGCCGGCAATGATGCCAACGATGCCTGCGGCGATGTGGTGGGCAACGATGCCACCGGGATTGAAGGGGTTAAACCCCTCCGGGCCCCAGGACGGCTGTACCGCCTCCAGGTGTCCGTTTAAGCCATAGGCATCGGAGACCCACATGCCCGGCCCAAAAACGCCGGTGAGGTGGAAGGCGCCGAAACCAAAGCAGCCCAAACCTGCAAGCAGCAGGTGGATGCCAAAAATCTTGGGCAGGTCGAGGGCGGGCTCCCCGGTGCGGGGGTCTTGCCAGATCTCGAGGTCCCAGTAGGTCCAGTGCCAGATCGCGGCAAGGAACAGCAAGCCACTGAAAATGATGTGGGCAGCGGCCACACCTTCAAAGCTCCAGAAGCCGGGGTCAACACCGGTTTCGCCGGTAATGCTCCAGCCGCCCCAGCTGCCGGTGACTCCCAGGCGAGCCATGAACGGCATGACGAACATGCCCTGACGCCACATGGGGTTCAGAACGGCATCTGAAGGATCGAAGATCGCGAGCTCATAAAGCGCCATGGAGCCGGCCCAGCCGGCCACCAGCGCGGTGTGCATGAGGTGCACAGCCAATAAACGACCTGGGTCGTTAATGACAACGGTGTGCACCCGATACCAGGGCAATCCCATGGGGAGTAGGTCTGGAGTGGGTGCGGCGATCGTAAGGGCGAGAAGGGCCCTCCTGGGCGGCTGGTTACGGAGCGCAACTGGCGGCTTCACAATGGGGCCCAACCCGGGAGTCCTCCATGCCAGTCATTCGCTTTGTGCGTGAAGGTCGGGATGTGGAGTGTTACCCGGGGGAAAACCTCCGAGAAGTGGCCCTGCGGGAGGGCATCGAGCTCTACGGCTGGAAAGGAAAGCTGGGCAATTGCGGTGGTTGCGGCCAGTGCATCACCTGTTTTGTCGAGCTGCCTGAGTCCACATCACCCCTGGCGATGACTGGCCGCACGGCTGTGGAAGATCAGAAGCTGCGGGGGCGGCCCCAAAACTGGCGCTTGGCCTGCCAAGCCCTGGTACAGGAATCGCTCTTGGTGCTCACACGCCCCCAGGCGGGCATGGCCAACAAGGACGCCGCCATGGCGACGGCCCTGGCCCAACCCCTTGGAGCTGGGCCGACGGAGTGGCCAACGCCACCGGCGGCCGAGGAGCCCGATGGTGAGGAGCCCGATGGTGCCGTGGCAGATGGCGAGGAGAGCGACCAAACCGCAACGAGCGGTGAAGGCTCCTGAATCCACCCATTCACCGGTGATACCGTCCCACTTACGCTAAAAATTTCGTCTTAAGCAGCCATGGAAACCAACGATCTCGGCTTTGTTGCCAGCCTCATGTTCGTGTTGGTTCCGGCTGTCTTTTTGATTATTCTTTACATTCAAACCAACAGCCGCCAAGGCGGCTAGCGGACCCTCTAGCGCTGTTCCGGCTCCCGCACCAGTAACACAGGTGCGGGGGCGTGAACCCGGATGAAGTCGCTTACGGAGCTACCTAGGAGGCGGTCGATGTCGACCAAGCTTTTGGCAACCACGGGGCGGCGGTCCTGGGAGGCAATCACCAGGAGATCGGCCTTGATCTCGTCGGCGGCATTGCAGACGGTTCGGCCGATATCCCCAGAGCGGTGAATCGGTTGGAGCTCCACCCCAAAGCTCCGGGCGCGCTGAACCGCTTTTTCAAGCACCAGATCGGCGGGACTCTTGCCCCCCCTTGAGGGGGTGATGTCTTGGCGGCTCACGTGGACCCCCGTAAGGGTGCCGCCTGGGATATCGCGCACCAGTTCGCAGGCCAATTTGAGGGCGTCATCCCCGACTCCGGTGCCATCGATGGTCACCAGCACGCGGTTGATGTGGCGGATGTAGAGGTCGTCGCGCACCAGCAACATCGGCCTGGTGGAGAGCTGGAAGACGTATTGGCTGGCGCTATTGCTCAGGATCGCTTGCAACCGGCTCATGCCCCGGGAGCCCATCACGATCAGATCGCTATCGAGCTCATCGGCCACCTGGAGCACGGTTTGCTTGATGTCGCCTTGGCGAATGATCGTGTTCACGTCGCTGGGGTTGAGCCCGAGCCGTTGCACGGCTTCGGCCACGATGCCGGCAGCCTTTTGGGAGTGTTCGGTGAAGCTTTCGCCGGCCTGCTCGGGCACCACGTGCAGCAGGTTGAGACGGGCTTGGCGCACGGCGGGGATGTCGCGCAGCATGCGAACCATCTCTTCGACATGGCCTTTGCCGGAGTCGGCAATTAAAACGTTGCGAAACACGCGGTTCACCCTTGGCTCTGGGGCAGCCTATGGCCCATCCGTGGGTTGGGAGCAGCCGCCATGCAGACCGTGATGGAGTCCCATCCGCCCAGGGGGTGGCGATTGGAGCGGCGGGTGCTGCCCCAACACACCGACCATGCCGGCGTGATGTGGCATGGCGCCTATCTGGCCTGGCTGGAGGAGGCCCGGGTGGAGGCTTTGGCGGCCGTTGGCTTGGCCTACAGCGATCTGTCGGCCCAGGGGCTCGAACTCCCCTTGGTGCATGTGGCCGTTGATTACAAGCAGGCCCTGCTCCATGGCGATGTCGTGCAGCTCTTCAGTGAGGTGCTGCCCCGCAGGGGCGTGAAGTTGCCCTGGCGGAGTTGGTTTGTGACGCCCGGTGGCGCCCTGGCCGCCGAGGCCCGGGTGGATTTGGTTTTGGTGGATTGCTCGGCGGGCCCTGGGCATCGCAGGGTGCTGCGGCGCCTGCCGGCCGAGCTGGCTGCCGCCGTTGACAACCTGGTGCGCGGCCCGCAATAGAGTTTCAGTACAAATGTACTGATGGCATGGGTGCGTTGTTGCAGTTCCCCGATGGTGCCCCTGCGGGCGCCTCAAATGGTGTCTCCGATGGTGGCCCTGTTGGCCAGGGGGCCTGGCCGGAGCAGAGCCGCCTCTGGTGGTTGCTCTGGAGTGGCTGTCCTGGGCTGGGCTGGTCGCGGTTGGCCCAAATTCAGGCCCTGTTTGGCTCTTGGGCTGAGGCGTGGCAGGCCCCGATCGGCTTGTTTGAGGCGTTGCCAGGTTTTGGTCCCAGGCTTGGCCAGCGCTTGGGCCACTACCGCGAGCGCTGGGGTCCCCAGCCCCTCGACCAGTTGCGCCGCAAGGGCGTTGCCCGGCGGGTGTTGCTGCCGGGCGATAGGCCTTTCCCCCGCTCCATGGGTGAGCTTGAGCGGCCGCCCATGGCCCTTTATTGGCAGGGCCAGGGATCGCTCTGGCCCCTCTTGCAGAGGCGCCGGGCCATTGCCGTGGTCGGGACCCGGCACCCCTCCCTGCATGGCCAGTCGATGGCCCATGCGATTGGAGCTGCTTTGGCCAGGGCTGGCTGGCCGGTGGTGAGTGGATTGGCAGAAGGGATTGATGGGGCCGCCCACCGGGGCTGCTTGGCCGCGGGAGGGAGGCCTGTGGCTGTTTTGGGCACGCCCCTGGAGCGGGTTTACCCCCGTCATCACGCTGAATTGCAGCGCCAGGTGGGGGTCTCCGGGTTGCTGGTGAGTGAGCAGGGGCCTGGCGCTCCCGTGAAGGCGGGCCACTTCGCGGCCCGTAATCGCCTGCAGGTGGCCCTGGCTTCCGGGGTGGTGCTGGTGGAATGCCCGCTCAAGAGTGGGGCGCTGCTGTCCGCTGAGTTGGCCTGGCGCGAGCAATTGCCCCTGTGGGTGGTGCCAGCGGATGCGGGGAAAGCCTCCGCGGCGGGCAGCAATCGTCTGTTGGCCCAGGGCCGCAGTGTGCTCTTGGATCCGGCGGATTTGATTCGCCAGTTGGGCCCTGGCCCCTTGGCGGCCCCAGGGCTGGCCGAGCCGGCAGGCCCTCGGCGCCTCGCGGCGGTGCGCCCGGATCCCGAGTTGATGGTGGCCGTGGGGCAGGGTGCATCCTTAGAGCAGCTATGCCTGGCCCTGGATCAGCCGGCGGCAACCCTGGCCTCACGCCTGCTTCAGCTGGAATTGGCCGGGGAGCTGCGGGCGGAGCCTGGCCTCTGCTGGAGCCCCCTTTAAAATCTGCCCATGGCCCAGGAGTGCAGCGGCGATCAGCCCTTTGGTGAGCCTGCCACCAGTGAGATTGCCACCAGTGAGATTGCAACCAGGGAGCCCCTCTTTGCCGAGCTGCTCCCAGGCCAGCAGATCTTGGGCTGGCGCCAGGAGCAATTGGCGAAGGGCGGCCAATCCAGTGATCTCGATTGGCTGCTCGATTTGGGCGGTGGTCTGCGCTGGCAGGAGCTTCAGCTCCTGCACCTGAACCCCGGCCGCCAGGTGGCCCTCAGCAGGTCGTTGGATGGCTTGGCGGCCCTTTGGGATCGCCATCTCCAATCGGCTGAACCCCTCCAATACCTGGTGGGTCTTTGTCCGTGGCGCGATCTCCAGCTGGACGTGGCCCCAGGCGTGTTGATCCCCCGGCAGGAAACGGAGTTGTTGGTGGAGTTGGCCCTGGGGTTGATGGGGGGCCGCGGACCGGCGCTGTGGGCTGATTTGGGCACGGGGTCGGGTTGTTTAGCCCTGGCCTTGGCGCGGGCTTGGCCAGGGAGCCGGGGTTTTGCGGTGGAGCAAAGCCCGGAAGCCATCGCCATCGCCACCGGCAACCTTCAGGCGCCAAGGGAGGGGCCCATGGCCTCGGTTGAGCTGCTGCTGGGCAGCTGGTGGGAGCCGCTGCAGCCCTTTTGGGGGCAGCTGGAGTTGGTGGTTTCCAATCCCCCGTACATCCCCACGGCCGTTTGGGCGGCCTTGGATCCGGTGGTGCGTAACCACGAACCGGCCGGGGCCCTGGATGGGGGCCGCGATGGTCTCGACGCGATTCGCAGCATTGGCGAAGGAGCCGCCAAGGCCTTGGCTCCAGGCGGCTGGTTGCTGCTGGAGCACCACCACGACCAAAGCCTGGCGGTTCAGGGACTGTTGATGGATGCCGGGTTGGAGCAGGTGAGGAGCTACCCGGATTTGGAGGGCATCCAGCGCTTTGCGGCCGCCCGGCGCCCCCCAGCCGCTGGCCTCGAAGGGCTGCAGCCATGAGTGGCCTTGGCTTGGAGCGGTTGCTGGGGCCCGAGGATTTGGCCCTGCGGCTGGCCGCAGGCGAGGCGGCACTGTTCCCCACCGACACCCTGCCGGCCCTGGCGGCCTGCCCCGCCCAGGCCGCCGAGCTCTGGCGCTTGAAGCAGCGCCCCTCCGACAAGCCCTTAATCCTGATGGGCGCAGACCTGGAGCAATTGCAGGGCGTGCTGGGGCTGTCTTGGCGTCAGGAGTGGTTGGCGATGGCCGAGCAGGGATGGCCTGGGGCCCTCACCCTGGTGTTGCCAGCCCAAGGACCCACCCTCCAGGCCCTCCATCCGGGAGGCACCAGCCTGGGGCTCCGGGTGCCGGCCTGCCCCAGGGCCCAGGAGCTCCTGCGCTGCAGTGGCCCCCTCGCCACCACGAGTGCGAATCCCTCCGGGGAGCCGGCGGCGGCCACGGCAGAAGACGCCGCCCGGATGTTTCCTGACCTGGCCCTCCTGGGACCGCTGCCCTGGCCCCAGGGGGGCGGGCAGGCGAGCACGGTGCTGGCCTGGCAACAGGGCGGGGCGGCCCCAGGCGGCTGGCAGGTGCTCCGCGCCGGTGCTCTACTGCCTGCAGGGATTTAGGCGATCGCGATGGCTGCCCTTCTCTTGGTGCTCTTCATCACCCTGGGGCTTTGCCACCTGGTGCTCATGCCTCTCTTGCACGTCGGCACTGGGATCTTTGATGCCGGTTGGTTGCCTTGGTTGCTCGTTCCGGCAGGCCTATGGCTGGTGGCCGGGCGGCCGGCGGATCGCTAGGTGGCTCAGGGCCAACATCAGGGCCATCAAGCCATAGCCCAGGGCCCAGCGGCTGCCAACGCCCCAGCCCACCTGGAGCACGGTGTCAGCTTGGCTGAATTGCCAGGCGTGGATCACGCCAAACCAGGAACACAGCGCTGCTGCTAGGGCGCAGCCACTGGCGGCCAGGAAGCGTTGCTCAATCACAAACACCAGCAATCCCGCCAGGAGCATGGCCGTAATGATTTGGCCCTGTTCGAGGGCAAAGGCCCCGCTGGCCCAGACATCGGCTTGGGCCAAGCTGGTCACCAGGCTTGGCCCAAAGGGCTCGGCGCTGGTGCCCGCCCCACCTGCCCGGAGACCGGCCTTGAGCATCAACGACCCCCAGCCCGCCAGGCCCGGCAGCAGGCCGATCACAACGGCAGGGGCATGGGCCGCCGGGGTTGCCTGGAATGCTTGCGCCGCAATCACGATGCCGATGTAGAGCACGATCGCCATCCCCGCTTCGATCGGCACCAGCTGGCCCACCAGGCCAAAGATGCCGCTGAGGCAAGCCACCCCCATCACCACGCCGTTCAACCAGGAGTAGCCAATGCGGGCCCCCATGGCTTTCCAGCCTGGATGGCCGATGTAAAGCGTGGTGGGAAAACAGGAGCCCAGCCCAGCCGCGGCGATGGTGCCGATGCCATTGATCAGTAGGGAGCTGCGCACGGGGTAGCGATCCCCGGCTGCTTCGGCACTTTCGATGTTTTGGAGGGAGCCGAGCACGTTGAATAGGCCCATGGGCACAATCACCCCCAGCCAGGGGAGCAGTTGGCCCCGGGCTTGCCAGAGACTGGCCAATTCCAGGTGGGGAATCCTCAAGCCCACTTGCTGGGCATTGCTGCTCCAGCTGGCGGCATCAATCGAGATCAGCCCACTGGCCCAGGCCAAGGGAATGCCAACCAACACGGCAACCAGGCCCCCGGGCAAGGGCAGCCGCACCTTGCCGTAGTAGGTGATCAAGATCACCCCCAGCACCGCCAGCCCCACCACAGGGTGGGCATAGGTGCGCAGCAAAAAGCCGAGGGAGATGTAGCCCAGGGCAATGCCAGCCAGGGTGGAGAGCAGGGCCGCCCGGGGCAGCCAGCGCCGTAGGAGATCGGCTCCAAAGGCACAGGAGGCTTCAATCAAGCCCGAACCCAGGCAGGCCACGAGCCCCGCTTGCCAAGAGAGCCGCACGGCCTCCGCCTCATCCAGCCCTTGGCCCAGGCCGGCGAGCTTGACCGGCAGCATCACCAAGAACACATAGGCAAACAGGCTCACCGTGTTGATGCCATACGGCAGGGCCGTGCGATCACTGCGCTGTTCGCGTTTGGCGAGTTCGAAGGCCTGGCGGGCATAGGCCAGGTTTCCAATCACCAGGCTGATCCCTGTGGCGGGAAGGATGGTGCCAAAGATCAGGGCATTTGGGTAGCCGAGCACCCCGCGGCACAAGCTCACGATCAGCAGAATTTGGATCAGGTTGTCGAGGCCCAATCCCAAAAAACCATCGAAATCGCTGGCTACCCACCAGCGTGGCGAGCCGGTGGCCTGGCTAGTTCTCACCGGTTTTCCCCAAAGCGCTGTTGCCCTGCCTTTTTAGGCTCCCAGGGGCGCCTAGGGGGCCGGGTTCGGCTGCAGCTTGGCCGCGGCATTAATGCCAGCGACCAGGGTGGTCACGGTTTTCTGATCGGTGGCGTTGAGCTTGGCGAGGCAACCGCTATTCACCTTGGTCACGATCTCGATCAGCGACCCATCGAACATTTGTTCGGGGGTGAGGGTGGCCGTGCTGGCGACCTGGGCGCCGTGCTGGTTCTGAATCACATAGGCCATGGCCCGGGCAGCGGTGGCAAGGCTGGTTTGCACCGGCACCTTGGCGATGACGGCCAACTCGCAGATGTTCACCGCATGGGATAGGGACATGTCGGTGATCGACGTGCCGGATGCGGGCTTGAGGGTTGCGGGGCTTGTGGTGGCCGGGGCTGGAGTGGCAGCAGGGGCGGCGGTTGGGGTTTGGGCGTGGGCATAGCCCGAGCCGAGGGCGAGGCAGGCGGCTGATAAAGCAGGGAAGAGCCGTTGAAGCTTTGACATCGGGCTGGGGCTGTAGCCCTCAAGGTAATGCTCTTGAGCAGGGGAGCCAAGACTTGAGCAGGGGATCTAATAACAGTGTTCCCTAGGGCAGCGGCGTTGGCCCCTAGGGCAGGGGTGCCACGGGAACGGCTGGCCCCTCCAGGGTGTTGCTGCAGAGATCCAGCACAATCCGTTGGCCGATTGAACCCGGCGCCGGGGTTGTCCAGGGGCTCCAGCTGCCATCGATGCGCCAGGTTTGCCGCAGGCTTTCACATTGCACCGCGATGGCCGTGGCAGCGGAGGTGCGCAGGCCCACATCCTGGATCGCGGGTTTGACCAAGGCGATCCGTACCCCACCCGGATGCAAGGTCCAACCAGCCCAGTCGACCGCCGAAGCGCTGAACCATTTCCAGCGGCTACGCCCACTTTGATCGCGCAGGTCGATTTCGGCCCGGTCGCGGCGTTCGGCGGGGCTGAGCAACAGGGCGGCGGCGGAGCTGCCATCACTCCCTGGTGGTGGCGGTGGTGCGATGGCTTCGCTGACCCTGGAGGCCGGCTGAGCCCGGCTTGATCCCCCCATGGGTGACTTGGGGAGCTGAAGTTTCTGGCCAATTTGCAAGCGGCTTGGGTCCTGAATCCCGTTGGCCCGGATCAGGGCTTCCAGGCTGACCCCATAGGTGAGGGCGATGGCCTCCAGGGTGTCGCCTGCCACCACGATCACCTCCCTGGCCTGGGCCGCTGGCATCGCCAGCACCCAGGCCAAGGCCGCAAGCGTTGCCAACGAACCAAATCTTTTGCGCACGGCGGTTTGGATTGCCCCAGCACCTTAAAAACTGTGGGCCTCTTGATGGCGGCCTCCCCCCGCCAGGTCGCTGCGTCGCCTTCGCCCCAGATCTGACCAAGTAAGCCCAGCCGAATTCAACCTGACTAGACCAGATGTAACCGCACTGATCTTCATAGGCGGGATCCAATCCGTCGAAGAGCAATGCGAATCGGTCAAATTTCCCCGTTGTCTGAGAGCGTGCCACCTCGCTGCTATGGGGGAACGGAGCGGGTTGTGCACTACCTCACGGAAGAATTGGTGCGCCGCGGTCACGACGTGGTGCTCTTTGCCAGCGGCGACTCCAGCACAAGTGCAGAGCTCTTTGCATCGGTGCCCGAAGCCCTTCGGCAAGCCGGTTACTGCGGTGACCCTGTGGCGCCCGAACTCATTCAGGTGGATGTGGTGGCCGATTTGTGGGATCGCTTCGACATTCTTCATTTCCATACCGGACCGTCCCATTACCCCTTGATGTCGCGTATGCCGGTGGCCCATCTCACCACCATGCACGGCCCCCTCGATGTGCCAGGTCAGAGGGAGTTATATAACCGTTTTAATCAGATCCCCCTGGTGTCGATTTCCGAGTCCCAAAGGCAACCACTACCTGACGCTAATTGGCTCGGAACTGTTTATCATGGCTTGCCCCTTGATCTCTACAAGCCAGAGTATTCGCCAAGCAATTATTTGGCTTTTGTGGGCAGGGTCTCCCCGCAAAAACGTTTGGATCGAGCGATTGCAATTGCAACGGAGTTGGGCCTTCCTTTGAAGGTTGCTGCGAAAATCGATTGTACGGAAGAGGCGTACTACAAGGCATCCATTGAGCCGCTGCTTGTGGATAATCCCTTGGTGGAGTTCTTGGGAGAAATTGATGATGCGGGCAAGCAGGAGCTGCTGAGTAACAGTTTGGCACTTCTCTTCCCAATTGATTGGGAAGAGCCTTTTGGCCTGGTGATGATTGAGGCGAATGCCTGTGGAACCCCTGTGATTGCCTGGAGAAATGGGGCAACGCCCGAAGTGATTCGCCAGGGGATTAATGGGATTTTGGTTGATTCGGTGGCGGAAGCTGTGGCCGCAGTTCGCATGATCGAACGTTTGGATCGGGCGGTGGTGCGCCGCGATTTTGAGAAACGGTTCAGTATCACCCGCGTGGCCCAGCAGTACGAGCGTCTCTATGGCCACCAAATTCAGGCCCAAAGTGATCGCGGAATGAAGCGACCTGGGGTTCTCAGCCATGAGCTGCTGATCCATGCCACATGATCAGTTGCCGCCATTCGTTCTCAAAAATGGCGAGACATTTGCCATGCTTGATTCCAGGGCGGAAATCAACCCCGTAACCCATCCTGATTCAGGCATCTTTTATCGCGGGATGCGCCATGTCAGCCGGCTTGAGCTTTTGCTCTGGGACCATCCCGCCAATGTGCTGAGCTCGACAGAGCGGGGTGAGATGGGTGTCCATGTGAGCCATCTCAGTAACCAAGATGGCACCGTTCACCTGGAGCGGAGTTCGATTCTTACGGCCACATCTTTTTTGCAGCAAATTAGTTTTACCAGCTACGCAGAGGCCCCACTGGGCGTGCCGATTAGGTTGCTATTTGACACTGATTTTCGCGATATTTTCGAAGTGAGGGGCTATCAGCGCCCCCATCGTGGGCGCACCGTTCGCAGCTTGACCCCCGATGGCCTAGAGGTCGTCTACCACGGGCTCGATGATTGCTCCCGCTGCACGATGGTGCGAATTTCTGGCCCAGTCGATGCCATTGATGAGGAGAGTATGGGCCTCTCGCTGCAACTGGAGCCAAAGCAGCCCACCAGACTTTGCCTGGTGCTTGATTTCGCCCTGCAGTCGGGCGTGGACCATGACGGCCCTGAAGAAGCCTTTGATAGTGGTATGAGTGCCACGATTGATCGGTTTCGCGATGCCCGCCGTCGTTCGGCCAGTGTGCATAGCGATAACCCAGCCTTCAATGGCTGGATTACGCGCTCCTACTCGGATGTGCATCTGCTTTCCAGCCACCTTGAGCATGGGCTCTATCCCTATGCAGGGGTGCCTTGGTTTAGCTGTCCTTTTGGCCGCGACGGTTTAATCACGGCCAGGCAGTTGCTGTTGTTTGAACCCCGCTTGGCCCGGGGGGTCCTGGGGTTTTTAGCCCAACAACAGGCCCGCCATCTCGATCCCGCCAGTGATGCTGAGCCCGGCAAGATCCTGCACGAATCCCGCTTGGGAGAAATGGCGGCGCTCAAGGAGGTGCCCTTCGCCCAGTACTACGGCAGCGTCGACGCCACGCCCCTGTTTTTGATCCTGGCCAGCGATTACCTGCAGCGCACTGCAGACCAGGCCTTTATTGCCGAGCTGAAGCCCTCCTTGGATGCGGCGATGGCCTGGATCCGCCAGGCAGAATCCCGCGAGAAGGATGGTTTTTTGCGGTACAGCCGTGCGGCCCAGGGTGGTCTGCGCAACCAGGGCTGGAAGGATTCCGACGATGCCGTGCACCATGCCGATGGTCGCTTGGCCGAGGGCTCGATTGCCCTCTGTGAGGTGCAGGCCTACAGCTACGGAGCCCGGTTGGCGATGGCGGCCATCCAGCGTCAATGGGGTAACAGGGCAGAAGCCGACCAACTGCTTGCCGAAGCCGCCATGTTGCGGCGGCGTTTTGAAAAGGCGTTTTGGTGCGAAGAGATTGGAACCTATGCCTTGGCCATCGATGGGGCGGGCCAACCCTGCTGCGTGCGTTCATCCAATGCGGGCCACTGCCTTTGGACCGGCATCGCCAGCCCGGAAGCGGCCAGTTCGATCGCGCGACAACTCCTGGGGCCCAGTTTTTTTAACGGCTGGGGCATTCGCACCCTGGATGAGCGGGAGGCCCGCTACAACCCGATGAGCTATCACAACGGCTCGGTTTGGCCCCACGACAACGCACTGATTGCCATGGGTTTGGCCCGTTATGGTTATAGCGGTGAGGCCATGCGGGTTTTAACAGGGGTGTTTGATACGGCGCGCTCGATGCCGTTGTCGCGGCTACCCGAGTTGTTTTGCGGCTTTCCCAGGCAACCCGACGAAGGTCCCACCCATTACCCCGTGGCCTGTAGTCCCCAGGCCTGGGCCAGCGGCACGGCCTTTGGTTTGCTGGAAGCGATCACGGGCATGCGGATGGGCCGCGATCCTGAGACAGGGCGTGTGAATGTGCTGTTTCGCAATCCTGTGTTGCCGGAGCACATCAATCTTTTGGAGATCCAAGGCCTTCGCTTGGGCGACGAGGAAATCGATCTCCAGTTGCATCGCGGTGAACATGACACCGGTGTGTTGGTTAAGCGCCGAACATCAGGGGTGGATGTGGTGATCCAGAAGTGATTAAATAATTACTGGAGGCGCCTATTTGATGCGGGAGATGTCTTTTGCTAGTGGAGGCTTTTGTAGACGCTTGACAGGCCGCGAACGATGAACTCCACGCCAATGGCAAGGGTAAACAAACCCATGATCTTGGTGAACACACTGAGGCCCACTTCGCCGACAAACCTCACGATGCGCGAGCTGAACTGAAAGACGAGGTAGTTCAGTCCAACCAGGGCTAAAATCGCACAGAAAAGACTGGCTTGCGAGCCGGATCGGGCACCTAAATCAGCAAAAAGAATAACCGCGGAGAATGTACCGGCCCCAACGGTGAGTGGGATCGCAATCGGCACCACTGCCGAGGCATAAAGATGGGCTTTGTCGAGGGCCTGCTGATCGACCAGGCTTGAATCGACCGCCTTGACATCGACGTCATTGGATAGGCGGGCATTCATCATGTCCAGGCCTACGCCCCCGAGCAGGATGCCGCCCGCAATTTGAAAGGAACTGATCGATATTCCAAAGAAGCCCAGTACGGCTGTGCCGAACTGCATGAACAACAACAGCATCACTAAACTTGCTGTGCAGGTGATCGCAATCATGCGCTGAACCTGGGCCTTAGGTAAGCCCCTGGTTTGAATCAGGAAGGCACCGATCGCTGAGATGTTGTTGCCGATGGCCAGCAAGCCAATCAGGAAATGCTGGAAGGTGCTTTGTTCAATGAGAGAGGTCAAGGGTGGATGCAGGGGGTGGATGCCGAGTAAGACCTAGTGGTGGAAATGCTGCTCGGGCGTCTGGGGTTGGGGCATGGGGCCGGAGAGACTCTCAAACCACTGCACGGAACGCTGCATGTCTGTGAGCAGCTGTTCGGCCATGTCCCGGCTAAATCCTGCCCGGATCACAAATCGCAGCACCGCCATCTCTTCGCAATCGGCAGGCATGGTGTAAGCGGGAATCAGCCAGCCCCGCTCGCGCAGCTTGTCGGAGAGCTGGAAGACCGTCCAATTGGTGACGGCCTGATCGAGCTCTACAGCAAACACAGGCAGCTGGCCCATGGGGTGGCTGACCAGCCGGAATTGGGGCATCGCGGCGATGCCATCGGCCACGCGGCAGGCGATGGCTTCGAGGGCCGCCATGCGGTGGGTATAGCCGGTTCTGCCAAGGTGGAGGAAGTTGAAGTATTGACCCACCACCTGGGCACCTGGGCGCGAAAAGTTCATGCCAATGGTTGGCATCTCGCCGCCGAGATAGTTCACATTGAAACGCAGCTCTTCCGGCAGGGCCGATTGCTCGCGCCATAGAACCCAGCCCACCCCTGGTAAGACCCCGCCATATTTATGGCCGCTGGTGTTAATCGACTTCACGCGGGGCAGGCGGAAGTCCCAGAGCAGGTCGGGGGAATTGAAGGGTGCCACGAATCCCCCTGAAGCGGCATCCACGTGAATCGGGATATCCAATCCTGTGCGTTCCTGCAGCTCGTCGAGGCAACGTTGGATGCCGGCGATGGGCTCATAGCGGCCATCAAAGGTGCTGCCAAGGATCCCCACCACCCCAATCGTGTTTTCATCGCATTGGGCTACGGCCTCTTCTCCGGTGAGATGGAGGCGCGTGGGTGTAATCGGAACCATGCGAGGTTCCACATCAAAGTAAGCGCAGAATTTGTCCCAGCAGATTTGGGTGTTGGTCCCCATCACCAAATTTGGGCGGCGATCGTCGAGGCCAGAGGCCTTGCGCTTCTGACGCCAGTGCCACTTGAGCACCATCCCGCCGAGCATGCAGCCTTCACTCGATCCTGTGGTTGAGGTGCCGATGGCCTTGGCGGGGTCCTCGGCATGCCAGAGCTCCGCAAGGATGCGTAAACAGCGCTCCTCAAGCTCGGCGGTTTGGGGATATTCATCCTTATCGATCATGTTCTTATCGGCGCACTCCTCCATCAGGCGACGCGCCTCGGGCTCCATCCAGGTGCCCACGAACGTGGCCAGGTTCAACCTGGCGTTGCCGTCGAGCATCAAGTGATCGTGAATGATTTGGTAAGCCAGGTTGGCTTCCAGCCCAGTGTCGGCGAGGCGGTTACGGGGCACCTCGATGGGGAGGTTTGCGGCCGCAAGCTTCCCCTCTACAAAGGTGTTGAGCCCAAGGTGATCGGAGCGGTCGTTCAGGGCCATCTATGGAGTTGCTGTGGGCCCATTGAAGGTCACCGTTGCTGGCTGGCAAGCGGGTCCTGATCCGTAGGATGGGTATTGAAGGAGGCTGCAGAAACCATGGGTGATCCTTCAGATTGTTCCAAGATTTGCGCATGCGGCCCATGGCCCTAGTAGTCACCAAGAAGGCAGAGGAGGAAGGGCCTCAGCCCAGGGAGAAGTCCCCTGAGGTTCGCAATGGATTCGGTGGCGGTACTCCAGCGCGCGGTGCCAAGCGCAAGGGCGGCAAAAAGCGGGCACCATCCCTAAGCAAGGCCGATTGGGGCCCCTTGGGGAAGCACCCGGATCTGGATGCGATCGTGGCGAGGCAGCGTTTGCAACTGCCCCTCTCTGGCCGGATCACGGAGGCTGATGTGACCCGGGCTTGGAAAACTGCCGCAGGCGAGCATCATCCCGATCGGGGCGGTGAACACGACACCATGCAGCTTGTGAACGGGGCTCGCGATCTCTTGCTGGGCCGGGGCGTGGCCGGCAAGTAACCGCAAGCCCCAGAGCCGGAAAACCCATGCGCATTGCAATTACGGGATCCCATTCCCTCGGTAAGTCAACGGTCGTCAACCAGTGGGTGGCCAGGCACCCCAGCTACCGAAGGGAAGAGGAGCCCTATCGCGCATTAGGCCTTTACGGCCCCTACACAATCGATTTTCGAGAAGCCTCAACCAGGCTGCAGAATGGAATCCAGCTTTATTACAATATTGGCCGGGTTCAGCGCTATTGCCTAGCCACAGACAACGTCATTTTCGATCGGGCGCCGGTCGATTATCTCGCCTACTCAATGTATACCGCGGTCCAGGGTCTGTCGGATATCGATGACTGCTTTGTAGATTCGATGGTGCCGGCTGTACGGGAGTCTCTTGATCGTCTCGATATTCTGGCCTTCGTTCCCAAGTCTGAACAGTGGCCTGTGGCCATGGAGGACGATGGCATTCGGCCAGTGGACCATGCCTATCGGGATGATGTGGATGCACTGTTTAAGCAGATTTATCGCGATGGTCGCTTTGGTTTGTTCCCAAATCCTGATGGCCCTCGATTGATCGAACTTCTGGGCCCGCCCGAGCAAAGACTGGCCCAGTTGGAATTGGCAATCGAAAACTTACAGGCGACTTAAGTTGTAATCGCTTTAAATAGAGAATTGGTTTAAGTGGTGGATCGGCTAAGTAATCAGTGCTCTTCTGAGCGTATCCGCAAGGCCATCACCCGCTAAACAATAAAGATGAGTTGTGCCGTGCTCCAGTCGGCCATCACCACACCGTTGACGGCTTGTCCAACCCTTAGTAGCCGCCGCAGTTCGCGCCGGATTGGCCTACGAAACGGGGTTGCCCTGGCTGGAGGGCACTTCATAGAGAAAAACCACAGCTCCCAGGCGCTAAAGCGCAACCTGGTCAGGATGGGGTATCGATTTGGCTCGCCCCTGGTCCAGGGCCATTTCTTCCTCTATGACTTCCGTCTCCATCCCAACCTGTCGCCCTGGGCTCCTGGCTTTGTTGGCGGCGAGCCTGCTTGGCGCGCCCCTCGTTGCAAAGAGCGAGGTGCTCTACAAGCTCAACACCCAGTGCAGTTTGGGCGCAGGCAATCCCCAGCCGTGCCAGGTGGAAGCCATCAACGAAAAGGGTGCCACCCTGTATCGCCAAACCATTGGCAGCACCACCGAAACCATTCGCATCACCGACCAGCCGGTGCGGATGGAGCGCTGGGATGGCCAGACCAAGGGGTGGCAGTCGCTCACGTCTGCCGCCGCCCGTTTCTCGCGAAACACGGTGTGTTTCAACGGCCGTGATCTCTGCGTGGTCAACCCCAACTACCTCAACAGTGTTGTGCAGGATCGCCCCGAGGCGATGGCCGGTCGCGATCTGGTGCAGGTGTTCTTCGGCAAGGACGGCCGAATCAACCTGAGTTGTTATGACGATGGCTGCAACACGGTGGCCCCATGAAGGATGCCCGTGCTGCCTTCGGAATGGCACTGGCGGCGTTGATGGCCGTTCCGGCTGGCAATGCCCTGGCCAGTAGGCAATTCACTCCAGAGGCGCCGCTTGCTGTTGCCTCTTCGGCCGACATCCTGGTTGCCCGGGGTGGCGGTGGTGGCAGGGCTAGTGGCGGCGGCAGGGCTAGCGGCGGTCGAGCTGCTGCTGGCGGCAACCCTGGTGGTGGAAGACAGGCGGGTAATCGCAGCGGCAGTCGGGCGAATAACGGCTTCGGCAATGCTGGTGCTGGCCTCAACCGCGGCTCCACACGTCCCAGCGGCGGCTGGAGCAACCAGGTCAGGCCTGGGGCGAGCACAGATCCTTCCCTTGATCGGGCCAATCGCCCCAACCGGGATGCTATTGGGTCGGGCAGCTTTGATCGAAACCGTGATCTCAACGGCAACCGCGATGTCAATCGCAATCGTGACGTCAATCGCAATGTGAATCGCAACGTCAACCGCGATGTCAACCGCAACTGGAATCGTCAGGTCAATATCAACAATGTGGTCGTTCGTCCGGGCTGGGCTAGGCCTGGCTGGGGCGTCGCCCGCCCCTGGAACTATGGCTGGTATGGCGTTTCGACAACCCCGGCTTGGGGATGGTGGGGAGCGCGGGCAGCCCTCTGGGGCGTGGGCACCCTCGCCACTGCCGCCATCATCAACAATGCAGTTGATGACGCAATTTCTGATAACTACACCACGATTGTTGTGCCCAATAGCGATTACTCGCTTTACTACGGATCCATCCAGCCCAGCGGCCAATCCGTCGTTAGTTTTGTGGTGAAAGCTGACGGCAATGACTACCAACTCAGTGCCGATTGCAATGCCGGCACCATTAATGGGGAGGAGCCTAAGACTGCCGCCCAAGCCGAACTCCTCAATGCGGCCTGCCAGGTGGCCTTTGGTTCTACCTAGACGACCTAAAAGTGGCAGTCCTGTCTGTGATTCGGCTGCTAGCTTCCTTGGGCGCCATCCTTAAACCACAATCGAAATGAAAAGCTTTCGTGCATTACTTGCTGGGCCCCTGGTTGCTGGCTCCCTGATTGCGGCCCCTCTGGTTGCGGGCCCTCTGGCTGGTGTTCAGGCGGCGCCGGTTTGCACCTTCCTCCAGCCGGTGGGCGGCAATGGGGTGAGCACGATTGTCAGTAAGTCGGTGGGGCGCGGCAAGTTGATCGGCAACACCAATTGGAACACCGACTTTTTCGTGACCCAGCCCTACACCAGCTACAAGTTCTTCTTTACGGCCAATTCCTCTGATGCCAACGCCCAATACCCGGTGGAGGGCTTCATGAAGTTCAGCGATGGCTCGAACCTCCAGGTGATCAACACCTTGATGAACCCCCCAATGGGTACGGGCAAGATGTTTGGCCCCTTTGCGGCGGTGCCCGGCAAGCAGGCCACCCAGATGAACTTCAAGGTGGGTGCCAGCAATGATCCCAATGCCTTGGGCTTCAGCTATCGCATCTCGGTGCAGGGTTGCCGCTGATGCCTAGGTCATGGCGTGGCTTGCTGCTGGGGGCCCTGCTCTCCCCCCTGATGGCCATGCCCACTGCGCGGGCCCTGGAGGAGATTGTGATCAAGCTTCCCCTGCTCGATACCGATTTCACGGTGCGGGTGGGCGAATTGCGGGACCCCAGGGCCCTGCGCACCGGCAATAGTGATCTCGCCGAACTGGATCGGGCCAGTGGAGGAGCCGTTGGCAGAGAGCTCCTCGCCCTGCTCAATCAGCCAGTGCCGCTGAGCCTCACCCAGGTGGCCAATGGTTCGGTGGGATCCCCCTTGCTCGAGCAGGCCATGTTCGTGCTCTCCAGCTTGGGCACGCTGGAAGGCCGAAGCCCGGATCTCAGCGGCAAAACCCTGCGGGACGCCCTGATCAAGGCGTCCAAGAACGGCGAACCCACCCTGTTGAGCTTGATCGAGGCCATTCCTGGCAAACGGGTGATCCTCAATGTGGGCAGGGCTCGCCAGATCGTCAGCCGCATGGCCCAACAGCGTCAACGGGCCGAACAGTTGCTCGCGTCCACACCCCCAGCCAAGGCCCCGGCGGCTCCAGTTCTGGCCCGGAACGCTGTGCTGGAGAGCATTATTCGCTTGGATGTGCCGCATCGCTCCCAGCCCATCGAGCTGGAGGTGTTGCAGCCCCGCCAAGGGGGTAATGGCCGCTTGGTGCTTGTTTCCCATGGTCTTTGGGATGGGCCTGCCAGCTTTCAGGGATGGGGAACCTTCCTGGCGGGCCAGGGCTACACCGTGATCCTGCCCCGCCATCCCGGCAGCGATAAGAGCCAGCAGCAGGAGGTTTTGACGGGCGAGGCGCCGCCACCAGGGCCGGAAGAACTGGCCCTGCGGCCGAAGGATCTCAAAGCGGTCATCGATGCCCTGGAAGCCGGCCGCCTGGGCGGGGTTACCGGGGTGGATGCCAGCCGTGTGACGGTCATTGGCCACTCCTGGGGTGCCACCACGGCCCTGCAGTTGGCGGGGGTGCGGCCTGAGCAGGTGGATTTGGTTGCCCGCTGCGGCAAGAAAGACGACCCCAGTCGCAACTTGAGCTGGACCCTGCAGTGCAGCTGGCTGAAAGGGGTGGACCAGGCCGCCCTTCAAGATTCGAGGGTGATCGCCGTTGCGGCGGTGAGCCCTCCGGTTTCCCTGCTGTTCCCCCGGGGCTCGGGGCAGAACTTGAGTGCCCGCGTTTTGCTGGTGAGCGGCAGCCGTGATTGGGTCGTGCCCCCGGATCCAGAAGCGATCGCGCCGATGGAGTGGGGTTCCCGCTTGGGCAACCGGCTGGTGCTGGTTCAAGGGGGCGATCACTTCAACCTGCGGCCTGGGCCAGCGGCCGATGGTGGGGTGCTGGGCCCCCTGTTGCTTGCCTGGATCAATGCGGCCTTTGCCTCTGGAGAGGCTGTGCGCCCATCCCAAGGTGCGGTGAATCTGTTGCCCGCCAATGGCTGGGGTAGTGCCCTGATGCCGATGGCGGATGTGACCGACAAGCTCAAGCAGCCGTGAGCCAGGCCCCCCTGTGGCGGGATCCGGCGCTAAAACCCTGGGGTCCCCCGTTGCCAAGGGCTATGGGTTGGTTGGGTTTTTGGATCAGTTCTTGGTTCAGCTTTGGGTTGAGTTTTGGCTTGAGCCTGGTGGTGGGCTTGGCCGTCGTGCTGGCAGCCCCCCTGCAGGCGGCTGCGGAGTTCAGCCTGCCGCCCTTGCCCTACGCGGCCAATAGCCTGGAGCCCTCGATTGATGCCCGCACGATGACGATTCACCATGACCGTCACCATGCCGCCTATGTGGCCAATCTCAACGCCCAGATCCCCACGTTTCCAGAGTTGGCATCGGTGGATCTCACCACCTTGCAAGGCTCGATTTCGAACTATTCCCCTGCTGTCCGCAATAACGGTGGCGGCCACTACAACCACAGTTTGTTTTGGACCGTGATGGCCCCAGTGGGCCAGGGAGGCCAGCCTTCGGAAGCCCTCGGCCAGGCCATCACAGCAGCCTTTGGCTCCCAAGAGGCCATGGAGCAGCAGTTCAACCAAGCAGCGGCAAGCCGCTTTGGCTCCGGTTGGGCCTGGCTGATCGTGAAGCCCGATGGTGCCTTGGCCATTACCAGCACCCCCAACCAGGACAACCCCCTGATGGATCTACCTGGGGTTGAGCGCGGTACGCCGATTTTGGCGTTGGATGTGTGGGAGCACGCCTATTACCTCAACTACCAAAATCGCCGGCCTGATTACATCAGTGCCTGGTGGGATGTGGTGAATTGGCAAGAGGTGAATAGCCTCTACGCTGCGGCCACCTAGGGCAATGGCCGCTTTTTGGATCCTGATCGCCATGGTGGCGGTTGCCCTTGGCCTCAATCCCAGCAAGGGGGAGTTCAGCTGGTTCCTTCGGCTCAGGCGGCCCCGGTGGCTCGTCTTTGAGGGATGGATTCCGGTGATTTGGCTGGTGATCTACGCCTGCTTCTATGGATCGGCGCTCCTCAGCTGGAATGCGGCAGCTCAGGGGACCCTATTGATGGGCTACCTGGTTTTGCTTGTGCTGGTGCAGAGCTACACCCTGGTGATCTGCCGGAGTCGATCCCTGGCCAATGGAACCTGGACCGGTTTTGCAGGGTGGGTTTGGGGCATCGCCCTCACCCTGGTGGTGGCCCAATACTCCTTTGGGGCCTGGCTGCTGCTGTTGCCCTATCTGATTTGGAGCCCGGTGGGCACCTTCGTCACCTGGCAGATGCAGAAACTCAACCGTTGAAGCTTGTGGATGTCGTGGGTTCGGTGGGGGATGCTGGTCAGATAGTCGGCTGCAGACCGGTGGGATGTGATCAACGCGACAAGGGGCTTTGCTGACCAGGCCTTGAATGGATGTCAATACGCCCCATCGAGCCATGGCAACGATCACGATTGAGGGCGGAGCGAGCTTTTCCTGCTCCGACGACACCTTCATTCTCGATGCTGCCCAAGAGGCCGGAATCGACCTTCCCTACTCCTGTAAGGCAGGGGCCTGCAGCACTTGCGCTGGCAAGATTCTCCAGGGAAGTGTCAGCCAGGAAGACCAGAGCTTTCTGGACGACGAGCAGATGGCCAATGGATACGCCCTTCTCTGCGTCAGCTACCCCCTGTCGGATTGCACCATCAAGACCGATGTGGAGGGCGATCTCTAATCTCTAAGACGTGCCTGCCTGAGGGGCTCCATCAAAACGTTCTTTGATCCATCTTTTGACGGTGCCGGGTCTTGCTGTTGCCGCCCTGCTTTTAAGTAGCGCGGCTTGCTCCCATTCGTTTGGATGGCAAAAGGTTTGGGAGACAACCTTGCCTCGGCAGAATTCCTCTGGAGCTGCCATCGGTGGTTTCTCGGCCGCCAGCTACGACGCCAAGCGCGATCGGCTTTCGCTGCTGAGTGATCTATCCGATGTCCAACTGAGCACCTGGTCTGGTGTGGCCGATGGACCAGCGCTGAAGCCCCTCTTCAGCATGGCCCTGGCGACTGGACCCTCCTCCCGCTGGAATGTTGTGATCGATGGCGAAGCTTTTGTGATCGCCAACGGTCAGATCTGGCTGGCCAGTGAGGGTCGTAGAAGTGCCGATCGTCCAGCCCAACTGCTGCAACTGGCAGCCAAAACGGGCGCACTCATCAAGGCCATGGCCCTGCCGCCCGACTGGCAACCATCGCCAACTGGAGGGCTCGAAAGTAATTCTGGACCAGAGTCATTAATCCAGCTGAACTCCCCTGGCCAGCCTCTCCAGCTGTTGATGGCGGCGGAGAAACCGCTCAGGCAAGACCCTGCCGATCAGGTTCGGTTGTTGCGCTGGTGGTGGTCGCCGCAGAACAATTCAAATGTTGATCCACCCCAGGCCAGTCCCCAGGGTGCACTCCAGCTGCCCTTGGATCTACCTTCAGAGCTGCCTTCCGATAAGGGCTGGGGCCTGACCGATCTGCTGGCCTGGAGAGATCGGAAAGAACAAGCCGTGACACTTCTAGCCCTGCTGCGTCGTTACATCGCTCCAAACACGTGGCATAACCGGTTAGCCCTGTATCGGCTGCCAAGGCCTGGAACCGTATCAAAACCGCTCCAGTCCTGGGATTTGCAGTTCATCGGTCTGACACCGGATAACTGGGAGGGATTAAGCCAAGGCCCGCCTTCGGCGGATGGAAGCCCCACATTGCTGTTGGTGAGCGACGATAACCTCAACCCAGCCCAGGCAAACCGCCTGGCCCTGCTGAAACCCGAGCGGCTCACCAGCTGCCGTTCTGATTCATGAACCGCCGCCGCCTGCTGATCCAATTGCTCGGCCTCGGTGCCGCTGGCGTCGCCACACCGTCATTTGCGCGCGGATCACTTGCGGGCAGATCATTTGCGGGCAGACAAGGGGGCTTGCGGGACAAGGCCAAGCCGTTTGAACCACTTTTAGGCCCCATTCCCCTCCCAACCGATGGCTTAACGGCTGCCCAACAGCGCCACCACTACGCCAGGATCGCAATCCAGGACAAGCTGGTCGTGCCCAAGGGCTACCGCAGTGACCTGGTGTTGAGCTGGGGAGATTCGCTTGGCAGTGGACGCTTCGGCTTCAACAATGACTATCTGGCCTTTCAGCCGCTGACAGCGAACCGGGGTGTACTCACGGTCAACTTTGAGTACATCAGTGCGAAATCTTGGTGTGCTGGTTTCGAAGAGGTCATGGGTTTCAGCCTGCCATTTAGGGCGCTGATCGATGAACTGTCCCGTCGAGGAGGCAGCGTTGATGTCAGCTCCTTGCCTGCAGGCGATGGGCTTCTCTCCTCTCTGATGCCCGTGGCCCGTGCGGCCTTGATGGATCTCGGGATTGGGGTTGCCACCATCGAGAGGAATGCCCAGGGCCGTTGGCTTCACCAATCGGGTGAGCTCGATCGACGCATCACCGGACTCAGTGGCTGGAAAAAGGCCGAGGAGCAGTTGCGCACCACTGGTCCGGCAGCAGCTGTGTTCCGGCGTCAACAACGGATGGGTTACAACGATGGCCTGGGCGATCGGGTGATCGGCACCTTCGCCAACTGCGCTGGTGGCCAGACCCCCTGGGGCACCGTTTTGTCGGCCGAGGAGAACTTCCAAAACCAGGTGGTGGAGGCGGTCTTTGCGGATGGATCTTCGCCACCACCTGCCGACTGTCCATTCCGTTTTGACGGAAAGCGGCTGGAGGGGCTTGGGAATCCCTTCGGCATGGCTGGAAATAAGTATGGCTGGATGGTGGAGATCGATCCCCTCAAGCCGAACCAACCACCTGTTAAGCACACGTGGCTCGGCCGATTTCGCCACGAGGCCGTTGCCGTCAGGGCTCGGCGTGATGAACCGCTGGTGGTGTATTCCGGTTGTGACCGCTACGGAGGCCACCTCTATCGGTTCGTGGGTACGGCCCCGATTCAGGATCCCCAAGATCCAGCCAATTCCCAGCTGCTGGAGAACGGTCGGCTTGAGGTGGCCAAGCTTCAGCCGGATGGAACTGGCTCCTGGATTCCCCTGCTAACAACCACGGCAGTCGCTCCCCTCGCTCCCAGCCATTTCGAGAGATTTGGTTATGACCAGCCGACCCTGGTTCCCCATAGCGATCGCAACCGCGCTGGGGCAGAGAAGATCCGCAGTGATGCTGAATTGGCAAGCTATCGCAATCGTTTCCAGACCCTCGGAGATCTCTATCGCGGTAGCGGTGATGAGCAAATGGGCGCGATCCTCATCGACGCCCACTTGGCAGCTAACGCCGTAGGTGCCTCCCCCATGGCCCGGCCTGAAGACACTGAACTGGATCCACGAACTGGAGATCTGCTGATCACCTTCACCTCAGGCGGTGCCGATGCCGGTGGTCGTGCCGATCCAGCCCTCTTCCACGGCCCATCCGGTCAGCCTGAGTGGCCCTATGGCTGGGTGATGCGCCTGCAGGATCAGCCTGGAAACCCTCAGGTCCCAGGCGGAACGTTCAGCTGGCGGATGGTGGCCACCGGCGGCCTGCCCTGGGAGGGAGGGATGGGATTCGCTAATCCCGACAACTTGGCCATTGATCAGTCCTGGAATATTTGGATGGTCACCGATCGATCAACGACGAATAGCGAACTCGACGTCTTTGGCAATAACTCCTGCTGGTTGTTCCCGGCCAAGGGAGTATCGGCTGGCAAAGCCCTGCTGTTTGCCACGGGGCCAATGGAATCTGAACTCTGCGGACCCTGCTTCGATCAAACGGAATCCACGCTTTTTCTGGCGGTTCAGCACCCTGGAGAGGATTATGGTGTCCATCAACGCGGTGATCAGGAGTTCCAGGCCTTTCAACTGCGGGACCGCGGCAATCAGCTATTTAGCCAATTGCGCCAGGTGCCCCTTGGCTCTAACTGGCCCTCGGGATTGCCAGGGCGGCTCCCCAGGCCTGGAGTGGTGGCGATCACGCGGATCGATGGAGCGGCTTTACTGGGCTGAGGATGGTTGTACCGGCCTAGTTACCCGGTAGGAAGAGGCGTCCTTCGTTGGAGTCGTATTCAAAGAGTTCGGCATAACGGCCCCAGTCAACAGCTGTTGCAAGCTGGGACTCCGCTTCTTCGATGGGGAAATAGTCGTCCCAGATGCCTAGGAAAAATTCCGAACGCATCGCCAGATTTTTCTTCTCTTTGAGCGTGCTCACAATGCTGCTCAGCACCGGGATTCGTCCCAAGGCCTGTTGGCGAAAGAGATCTTTGCTCCTCTGGATTGTGGTGGTGGCAAAATCCCGTCCAATGGCAGTGAGGTGCACATCTCCCTCGGCTATCTCGGCAAATCCGAGCATCACAGCGGCATCGAGCAGGGGCAGGAGGTCGTCCACCTCCAATTGCAGGGTTTGGGCCAGCAGGGGAATGTCGTCGAGGGCTTCGCCCCGTTCCACGATCAGCTCCAGCAGGCCACTAATGCCACCCACGCGTACATGGGGGAGAGCTTTGGCGAACGGAGAGATGGTGCTGCGGGGTATGGGGGCCCGCCCATTGCTTTCCTCGACCATCCCGGTCATTTCGATCTCGGGATTGGTCATCACTGAATAGATGTAGTCGACCAGGGCCTTGAAGCGGGGATGGCTGCGGTCGTGGGGCCGGGGCAGGTTGATTTGCAATTCGCCGCGAATACGGCCTGGCTTTGAGCCCAGAATTACAACCCGATCGGCCAGAAAGACGGCCTCTTCAATATTGTGGGTAACAATCAGGATGCTCTTGGAGGGGAACATTCCAGCATTCCAAAGGTCATCAATTTCACCCCTAAGATTTTCGGCTGTGAGTACATCAAGGGCGCTGAAGGGTTCGTCCATGAACAACACTTCAGGCTCCAGCACAAAGGCTCTGGCAAAGCCAACGCGCTGTTTCATCCCGCCAGAGAGCTCCTTGGGATAGGCGTTCTCAAAGCCATCCAGTCCCACGATGTCGATGGCCTTGAGGGCACGTTCGCGCCGTTCAGTCCTCTCTACATGCCTGGCTGCCAAGCCAAGTTCCACGTTGTCTTGAACATTGAGCCAGGGCAAGAGGGCAAAGCTCTGGAACACCATGGCCAGATTTGGATTGGAGCCAACCAGGGGTGCACCTTTGAACTGAACGCGACCATCGCTGGGCCCGATCAGGCCCGACATGATCCGAAGCAGGGTGCTTTTGCCGCTGCCGCTGCGGCCCAATAGGGCCACCACTTCACCAGCACTGATCGTGAGGCTGACGCCCTCTAGTACAGAAAATTCGCCTTTGCCATCGGGCAGGGGAAAGCGCTTGGAAACGTCGTTGACAGTAATGAGAGACATGGTTCGATCAGAGTTGGTATTGGCGCTCGGCCAGGCTGTAGAGACGGCGCCAAAGCACCCGGTTGATGCCCACTACGAAGAGGCTCATCATCCCGATTCCCAGGGCGATGCGGGGCCAATCCCCGTGGCTCGTGGCCTCTGCGATGTAGGCCCCTAGGCCAGCGGCGGTGAGGGTGGTGGCGCCCCAGCTCACCACCTCGGAAACAATGCTGGCATTCCAGGCCCCGCCGCTAGCGGTCACACCCCCGGTGACCCAAGCTGAAAAGATCCCTGGAATAATTAGTTTCTTCCAGCGTTGGATTCCTTTGAGGCCGATGTCATCGGCCATCTCACGCAAATCCGAGGGAATTGTTTGGGCCCCAGCAATTGAGTTGAACAGGATGTACCACTGGGAGCCAAGCGCCATCAGCAGGATTGACCCCCAATTGATATTGATGTGGGAGTAAACAAAAAAGAGGGTGGCAAAGGGGAAGATGAAATTGGCTGGAAATGAAGCCATGAATTGAACAAATGGTTGCAGCAATCTGGCTAGTTTGGGATTGAAGCCGATGGCCACGCCAATGGGTGTCCAGATCACGGTGGCCACGATCAACAGGATCGTCACCCTGAACAGCGTGTAGAGGCCAAGGCGGAAGGCCGTTATCACTTCAGCCAAGCCAACGGTGTTGAGCACGAAATGCACAAGCCAGGCAAGCAGGGAGCCCACAATCACCAAAAGCCCCAGGTTGAACAACCGGTCTGGTCGCCCGGATTGCCTGGCGGTGGGCCCTTGGCTAACTGGACCGAGCAACGATGACATCAATCGATCGAAAGTATCGATGGCTGGCGTTGTAACTGGGGCTAGAAGCTTGGAGAGCCGGGTGGTTTTGAGGAGGTCAAATAACCAGGATTGGGGCACATCTCCAGTGCTGCTTTGTTCCATTCTGAACTTATCCGACCAGGCAACAAGGGGCCGCCAAAAGAGTTGATCAACGAGCACGATGATGACTGTCATGGCTATGATCGCCCAACCCAGCGCCCAAAGATCTTGGGCCGCAACAGCCGCCGCCACATAGGAGCCAATCCCGGGGAGGGTGTAGTCCTGGTTCAGCACACTGATGGCTTCACTGGCTGCCACAAAAAACCAGCCCCCGCCAAAACTCATCATGGCGTTCCAGAGCAGGGGGATCGCAGCTGACGGGGCTTCAATCTTGGTAAACCGTTGCCAGCGGGAGAGTCGATAGAGTGATGCTGCTTCGAGTAGCTCCTTGGGAACTGTCCGTAGGGATTGGTAGAAGGAGAAGGTCATATTCCAGACCTGACTCGTAAAAATCGCAAAGATCGATGCCGCTTCTAGGCCCAGGAGGCTGCCCGGAAACAAGGCGATAAAACCTGTGACCGTAATCGATAGAAAACCGAGAACTGGTACCGATTGAAGAATATCGAGTAGGGGCACCAACACCCTTTCTGCCCTTTTGTTGTGGGCGGCGATGGATCCATAAACCAAGGTGAAGGCCATCGATGCCGCTAAGGCAATAAACATGCGCGTGGTGGAGCGCAGTGCGTATTCCGGCAGGTTGTGGGGGTCTAGGGAGATTCTGGGGCTGTCATTGGGGGGCACAAAGCTCACCATGGCCTCTGAACCCACGTGGGCGATGAGGGCCAGCAATGCCAACACCCCAAGGATCACAACCCCATCAGCAAGGCCGAAGGAAGGGCTTTGTCGAAGCGATTCCGGCTGCGGCAGCTGCTTCATGCCCGAACCTCAACACAAATTTAAGTATAGAGACTTGGCTAGGTGTCGCAGGTAACCTTAGGATTAGGGAGCTGACTGATTTCTTTTTAACGAATTCCAGCGTTGGCTAGGCCCCTGTCCCATTGATGTTCGTGTTCGTCAATGAACGCCTAAGAGTGGACAATCATTGGCTATCGGCAGATCCCGGCAGGGACGGTGCACCGTGCAGCACCCTTTGGGGGAAGGGAATTTCAATGCCCTCCCTGTGAAAAGCATTCCAAACAGCGATGCCCACCTCGCTGGCCACGCCAACCCCATCCATGGGGTTTTCGATCCAATAGCGAATGGCGTAGGTGATGGCCGAGTCGTCGTAGCGCAGCAGCAGCCCCTTGGGAGCAGGCTGATGTAAGACCCGGGTAATGGTGAGCGCCGTGGCTTCCAGAAGGGCGATCACCGTTTCTGGAGGGTGGCGATAGGCAGCGCCAATCAGCACCTGTCCGCGGCGGCGCCGATCCCGGAGGCCGCTGTAGGTGACCATCGCTTGGGTGAAAAAGGTTTGATTGGGCACCACCAATTCCACGTTGTCTCTGTCGCGCCAGAGGGTGGTAGCACGCATCCCCAGTTCAAGAACCTCACAGGGATCTTCCCCTTTTCCAGATTCAAGGAGCAACACATCCCCTGGCCGGATAGCGCCTTCCAGCAACAACCAAAGGCCACTCACAAAATTACTGAAGACTTCCTTGAGGCCAAAGCCCAGCCCCACCGAAAGTCCGCCACCCACAGCAGCAAGTAAGGTGGGATTTACCCCCACATAGGCCAGGATCAATACCAGGCCGAAGGCGGCCAGGCCGTAGCGAATCACCAGGGCTGATGCCCGATGGTTCGGTCCATTCAGTTCGAATGCCCGCCGCATCACTTCTGCAGCAACTAGGGCAGGAAGTTCAGCGCCAGCGGTTACGAAATAGGTTCCAAAAACCAGCATTATTAAGGCGCCAAATGTTAAATGGTCATTGCCCCAATGCAGCACCTGGGTAGACCAAAGTTGATTGAGGTCTGCAAATTGTGAATACAGTTGTAAAGCTCCAACCAGAATGAGTAAAGGCCGAATCACCCGCAGATCCGTTTCCTTGACGACCTTCGAAGGCAGGTAGAACCTGAGAACCACCAGCCCAAAACGTGACAATAGGCAGAGTGCAAAAAAGCGGGTTAGAAACCTGGCTAGATCCCCAACCCCTGTGGCTGTGACCAACCAGCTGCTGACGGCAGCAAGACAGAACCAAAGCAGGGTTTCATTGGCTAGCGGCTTCACCTGCGCTAGCCATGGCCAACGGGCTTCTTGGGGCCAGCGCCGATTTTCGAGCTTTAGCCTGGCCTTGAGGAAACGCCAAGCCCCAAGGGCCAGAGCCAAGGCCGCAAATTGTCTAAGAACCTCAATCCGCCCCAGATCGGCAAGTAAGTCCTGAAATAGCTGGGCGATCTCATTCATGGCTGGCTCCCCATGGAGGTCATGGCATTGAGCTGACTTTGAATTTTTGGTGCCACCGCATTTGGCGACTGCACTCCTGCGAGAACTTCGGCTATTAAGCTTTCTAATTTGTTCTCATTCTGTAGAAGAAAGTGTCTTTGTTCAACTGTTGTCATTGTAGCGTTCCTGCTTGCCGCATCCATGACAGCCAGGTTGGGATAGGCCTTGAGTGGTAATGCGATTGTGGGATTCACTGGCAGCACTGTTCCCAGTTTCAGGGCCATGGAACGTTGGTTGACGACGTTGCCGGTAAACATCGCAAATCGCTTGGCTAATTGTCGCTGCCTGGGGCTGGACTGGGCGCCAAAGGCCCACATCGGCATGCGCAATAGCGGCTTGGCAACACCTTCCGGCCCTGCGGGTAGTACGGCGATGCCCAGATTTGCTCCCAGCGCTCGCTGCAGGGTGGGTATCCAGCCGCTTGAGCATGGGATCCATTCGAAGCGGCCCGCTTGCAGCCCCTGCCTTAATTCCTCATCGCTTTCTACAAAACTGATATCGGGTTGCAGATTTGCCTCCCGGTACCACTGCAAGGCTTTCAGCATCCGCTCTTGTTGGGAAGGGCGGTTCTCCTTTTCCGGTAATAATGTGACACCGAAGCTGCCCATCACTTCATCCAGTCCCTCAAAACTGGAATTGAGACCAAAGGAGTGACCTTGTTGACCGAGGCGAATGATGGCTGCCAGGGTCTGGGGAGATTGGGGGAGTCGCCTGCGATCAAAACAGGCCAGGGGTGGGAACACCAGTAACGGCACTGCGAGCTGCTGGCCTCCTTGACGTAGATGCTTCAGATATGTGGCTTTAAAGCTATTCTGCTCTTGGCTTGAGAGTGCCACCGGGGAGATGTAGCCCTCTTGCCGCAGGTTGATGAGATCGCGATTTGAGGCCAAAAGCATCAGATCGGGACCCAGGCCTCGCTTGGTTCGATAGATCACTTCCTGCTCAAGGCGGTCAGAGGGAAGGCCGCGAAACCTGATGTTGGCTTGGGGATTGAGTCGCTTGAATTCCTTGATCTGTTTTTGGAGCATGGCTTCCACCTTGGCTTGCTCCAGGGGATCCGCCTTCGTTGACAGCTCCACAAGCACAGTGATCGTTGTGCCCGTGCTGAACAGGCCGCTTGTCCCAGATGGCCCACAGGCAGAAAGCAAGCCGCTGAGGGCCAGCACCATGGCCAGTAACCGGCTTTGACCCATTGGTGCCTACAGCCCTTGAATCCCCCCTAAGTTTGCACCCTGCTGACAAGTTGTTCCCTTGCCAGCCCATATCCCCCTGATTCGAATGGTCTGCAGGCTTGGGGCGCTGGCTGCCAGTTGCCTGATCGGGCCCCTCGGGGCGTCAGCCCAAATCCTGCCGACCCGTGATGCTGAGGCTGCGGCCAGCTCCTACATCCCACCACAAGACAACACCCCCAAGCTCTCATCCGATATCAGGCCGGGCGATTGGGCCTATCAGGCCTTGCAGAACCTGCTAAGGCGGCCTGGGTGTGGTTCCCCCCTTGCCAGGGAAGCCTTCCATAGACCCCAAGGGATCCCACGCCAGCAGGCGGCCATTCTCCTCAACCGTTGTTTGGCTCGGATTCCTGCAAGCAACGAAGATCTCCCCCGTCTGCTCCAGCTGCTCAACGACGAGTTCGCCAATCTGAGCGGCGCGATGCAGGATCTAAGCGTCAAGCTTGAGGGGCTGGAAGCCCAATCGTTTGCCACATCCACCAAGCTCAAGGCTGATGCCACGATGACGTTGGGGGGGATCCCTAATTATGGCCGCAATGGCAGTCCAAACACTAAGGCTGGTGGAAGTACCACATTCAATTACGAGTTTCATCTCAACTTTTATACCAGTTACACCGGTAAGGATTTTTTGCGGTTGCGTCTGGGGGCTGGAAACTTTGGTAGTTATCCATTTGGCACCTCGACAAGCAACGTCTTTAAGCTCATTCGAACGGAGAGTAGCAACGATGCCCCCTATCTCGACAGGCTTTATTACCAATTTCCCCTCGGCAAGCGTGATCAATACAGATTGACCATCGGAGCTCTTGTACGAAACACTGAAATGGCCTGGATCCCCAGTGTCTACCGATCGGATGTGCTGGATTTCTTTGGTACGGGCGGTGGCTCAGGTGTGTACAACAAGGCTTTGGGTGAGGGCGTTGGAATGAGCTGGCGGCAAGCCGTAGACCCTGGTAAATCCGGATGGCTGGCCTCTCTAAATACGGTGGTGAGTGGTTCAGCTGTCAATTCAGATAATTCTTCCTGTTCCCCTAGTTGCAGAAGTGGCGACTCAGGTGCTGATAGCTCCTTTGGGGTTTTTAATGCCAAATCTGGCATCAATGCATTGGCCCAATTGGGCTATCAAGCCCCTACCTGGGGCGTGGCTATTGGTTACCGCTATGGCACCACCCAAAGCGCAGTGCGCACGGCCAATGGTGTTGCTGGAAATCCGTTGGTTGCTGGCCAACAAGACAATAGCCTTGCTTTCAATCTCTACTGGAGGCCCCATCATGCAGGCTGGTTGCCCTCCGTCTCCACTGGTTTTGGTTACAACATTGTCAGTGCATCAAGCGCTGCCAATGCCGCCCAATCCTCCCGCTCGTGGATGGCAGGCTTTCAATGGGACAATATCTCGGGCACTTCGAATGTTGCCGGCTTGGCTGTAGGACAGCCAGCCCATTCGGCCGGTGCTACCGGTGGTAGCCCGTGGCTTCTTGAAGTGTTCTATCGCTTTTTTCTGTCCGATAACCTCAGCATCACTCCCGCACTCTTTTACGGTCGTGGTGTCTCAACTTCGAATGCAAATGATGGGGGCCAGCCGATCTTCAATGGCCTTGGTGGCTTGATCCAAACCACGTTTGAATTTTAGGGTCTGCCGGCTTAAAGGTTGTCCGGTGTTGTACTTGGTTTTTGGGCATCTTTGTTGCACCTAGAGCTGCCATGTCACTGGCTCCACTGAATGGCTTTTATGCGCTCAACACCTCTTCATCAGGGTCTACCGCTGCACTCAGCTGAGATCCAGATCCAGTTGCTGCACCGTTGAGCTGCCAGGCGACGGTCGGCTCCGGCGTTTGCGGCCGCGAGCTGCCTGGTTCGAGCGGCGGGATCCGTGTTGCTGGTGAATCGATTGGGCCAGCTCCCGAAAGCCCAGCTCCTGGCGAAGGGCCCAGATCCGCTCCCTTGCCTCCCGGGCGGCGGCGGCGGGCTCAACGACCGGCAGGGGATAGTGGATGCCCAGCATGCAACCCACCCGCTGTTGGGTGATCTCCGCCATCAACCAGGGTTCATGGAGGTGCACGGCGGGCACGGCCGCCAGTTCCGGCAGCCACTGGCGGATGAAGTCGCCGGTGGGGTCGTGGTCCTGGCCCTGTTTGATCGGGTTGTAGATCCGGATGGTGTTGATGCCCGTGGTGCCGGATTGCATTTGGCACTGGCTCCAGTGGATTCCGGGTTCGTAGTCGACGAACAGCCGCGCCAGGTGCAAGCCGCTCTCGCGCCACGGCAGCCAGAGGTGGTGGCTGGCCACCGACATCAGCATGGCGCGCATGCGGAAGTTGATCCAGCCGGTGGCGTGCAGGGCGCGCATGCAGGCATCCACGAAGGGCAGACCGGTGCGGCCCCCAGCCCAGAGCTCGAGGCGTTCAGGGTTGCTTGGACGCAATCCCGCGGTGAGGGGATGGAGCTCGCGGTACTCCAAATCCGGCTGGCTTTCCAGCTTTTGGATGAAGTGGCAGTGCCAGTGCAGCCGTGCTTCGAAGCCCCGCAGGGCCCGCAACCACTGGCCTCGCCCGGAGCTCGATCGGCCCTGGAGCCCGTCGCGGCAGCGGCGGCTGTGCTGCACCACCTCCCGCATTGACAGGGTGCCCCAGGCCAGATGGGGCGACAGGCGCGAACAGCTTTCGAACGCCGTGCGCGGGCTCGAGAGCTCCCGGTGGTAGTTCGCCCCGCGCTCGCTGAGAAAGCTTTCCAGTAGGGCTAGGCCCTGCCGCCGCCCCCCGGGTTGCCGGCCCGGGCAGGGATCAGGCGCCAAATCGAGGTCGGCGCCGGCGGGGATTGGGCCAGGGTCGATGCCCACCAGGGGTTGCAGGGCCTGGGGCGCTGGCGCCATGGGTTCGGCCATGCGGCCCTCCCACCGCCCGGCCCAGCCGTTGCGGCTGGGCAACCGACGAACCACCCCAAACTGCGGGATCTCATGCCAGGTGATTCCTTGGCCCTTGGCCCATCGGGCCACGGCTCGATCGCGGGCATAGGTCCAGCCGTTGCCGGTTTCCTCATGGCTCCAGAGCCCCGTGATGCCGAAGCGGCGTCGCGCCCGCTCCAAGACGTCGACCGCCGGCCCGATTCGCACCACCAGCGGCTGTCCCAGACCTGCGAGCGCAACCCGGAGCTCCTCCAGGCCCTCGGCGCAGAAGTTCCACTGGCGCGCCGAGCAGTCGCCCTGCTGCCACAGCTCGGGTTCCACGATGGCCAAAGGCAAGACCGGGCCCTGGCGACTCGCCTGCAGCAGCGGCTGGTGATCAACGACCCGCAGATCCCGCTTGAACCAGACGATCTGGAGCCCTTCCATGGCTTTAGATCAACTGACCCCCACGGCCTGGGGCTCCCTTCAACAGAGACATGGCCACACCGCGCAGCTCTTCAAGATCAGTACAGCTCTGAATGGCCCTGGATTGGGCTTCCTGCTCGAACTGGCGGGCAAGGGAGCGGCTTTGCAAGGGAATGGAGCGCAAGTGAATAAAAGCTACAAAGTCTGGCCCGGGGCTGTTGGCGTATTCACCCATGGGGGCGGGTTTGATCGGGATCCTCCGGCAGCCCCTTCCATTGCAGGGCCAGACGCCGGGCCAGGAGTAGCAACGGATAGATCCGCCTGGTCCGACTGGGTACGGCAAAGAGGCTCCGCAACAGTTGCAGGAGGGGGCCGCTGGGGGCCAGGCGACGGCAAAGTTCAGAGATTGCTTCTGCCCCGTGCCAGGCCTGTTCACCCTCGAGCAACACTGCCCCGCGGGCCAGGTCGAGACCCCGCGCCTTCAGGGCAGAGCGCAGCTCGTGATCGGCCCTGCCATCCCGCAGCTCAAGCAGGGGTATCCCTCCCGTGAGCTCGGTGGCGAGGGCGAACTGGCGGCAGAAGGGGCAGCCGCCGTCGTAAACGAGAGCCAGCGTCATTGCTCCATCCTGGCCGTCGCAACGCCCATCCTGGCCATCGCCACACCCACCCTGTGACTCGTCTGCTTTCGCTGCTCTTGGTTGTGCTGATGCTCCTGTCAGCTCCAGCTGCCTGGGCAGCGGAGGTGACCCAGCGCTACCTCTGCGATGGCGATGCCCTGGAAGCCACGCTCCACATGGGTGCCGTTGATGCCAGCGGGATTCCCAATAGCGATGGGGGCACCGTGCCAGGGGCCTTCATCGTGTTGCAGTGGCGAGGTGTGAGCCTGCAATTGCCCCGCACCAACAATGCGGGTATCCCCAGCTACACCGATGGTCGCTGGTGGTGGCAAGCCGTGGATCCCGATCGGCCCGACTTCCGGGAACACCGTGGCAGCTTCAAAACCTATGCCTGTTCCCGTTAGGGCGTGGAGGGGTATTCGTTATCCATCCAAGCGCCTTCCGAACACTGGTACAGATCTAACGCTCTAGCCTAACTTTGGCTTGACACGGTTATTCTGGCTTTTAGCGAGTTAAGGTGCCGGCATTGAATGATGTTGAGATCCACATTGCGACCTTTCGAGTAGTTTACGCCTTCAAGTTTGCCGAGTATTCTCGTTTCACACGTAGCTTCCAAGCTTTGCTTCAGGGCGCTTGCCTGATCCGAGGGCACTATTACTATCGAATCAGAATTGTTCTTGGCATGGGATACAACTCCTGCGAAATCTGTTAGGTTTGTATCCGTTCCCAGGTTGAAAACCACACTTGGCTCGTGGTAATCCATGATGGATACAGGCAATTTGCCGAGTCCGTGGGTATCGATTAATTTGCGTAGATGTTCGGCAGGCCAGGCCCTGGAGAGTTGGGGAAGAAAGATCTCAAAGATCAATCCGAAAGTGAGCATTGCAGAAAGTGAAGTTATGAATAATCGATCTATTGGCTTTGTGATTCGTGTCGCCACAATTAGAGTTGCAAAACAAAGCAGGCTTATCAGTATTGCGGCAGGTGTAATTGTGCCGTTAGACCAAAACGACAGCCCCGGTATTGCTATCGCGAGGACTGTGCCTGAGATGGCCCATGTTGCCATACCTATTTTTTGTGGCCACTTCGAGACCGGAATCAGCGAGTTTTGATGTTTACTGGACTCAACGATCCCAACTCCTGCCAGAAGGCACAGGCTGGGAATTAATGGCAATACATAGTGCGGTAATTTAGTGGGAACTAATTCAAGGAAAATCCAATTTGGTATGAGCCATCCGCACATGAATTGTGTAGCAGGGTTTATTTTTCCAGTAGATCTTTTCAAGCCTACCCATCCCTGTGGAATTAACAGCCAGGAAGCTGGCCAAAGGAGCAATGGGGTAATCAGAAGATAGGTGCCAGGTGGAGCTCCATGGGATTCTTGCCCTTGAAGAATCTTGGCAAAGAAATCTTGGCCAATGGAAGATTGTAGGTAGCTCCCGTTGCTGAGCAACTGAATGCTGAGTAGCCATGGACCCACTACTAGCAAGGGCACCAGCAGCCAGCGCAGTGGCTGAATTGCTCTTAGGGGTCTAAGACTGCCCTCTTTCCAGCAGATCCAGGCCAAGGTTAGAAAGGCGAGGATAGGAGCAACTGGGCCTTTGATTAACATGGCCAGACTTAGGCCGAGCCAAAAAAATAGGCGGGGGATCCAGGGATGTTTCTTATGGGTATTGCAATACAGTTGTGCAAGACCGGCCTGCATGCAAACAACGGTTGCCAGCAGCATGGCGTCGGTTTTTGCAAGATGGGCTTCGACAGCAATTAAAAGGCTGCATGCCAATAGAACTGCTGCAAAGAACGCTTGGCTATCACCAATTACTTTTCTGAAACCCAGATAAAGCAAGAGAACGGAAAATGTGGCGCCAAGGGTTGAAGGAAGTCGGTATGGACTCCGTTCAGTGGCCGCTATTCCCAGGGCTTTGGCGGCACTTGCTGCTCCGGACTGGAGCCAGTAAATTCCTACAGGTTTCTTATGCCGTGATTCTTGCTGAAAGCGAATATCAATCATATTGCCGCTTTCAAGCATTTGCTTGGAAGCTTGCATGTAGCGTGATTCATCCCGGTCTGTGGCCGGGAGGCTGGAGATTCCGGGCAGGTATAGGGAAATGCATAACAATATCAGGACTACAATCTTATTGATCCTGGTCGATTGAACTATTGTGCTTAGCAAGGAATAAAGTCTTTGAAGTGAATTTTTAATTGTCATTAAGCCCTTGATTGTGTTGTCCTTTGGTGTTCATGCGTGGTGCGCAGAGCCACGCTCCTATGAGACCCAAAGCGGCTCCAATAAAGATGTCACTAATATAGTGTGCATCGCTTGCTACGCGTTGTAGGCTTGCAAGAATTGCAAGGCACACAAATACTGGTTTGCCGTTAGGGAAAAACCAGCTAAGAGAGGCGGCAAGCCCAGCTGCAACGGCAGCATGGCCTGAGGGGAAGCTCATTAGATCCGTATGGCTAAAATTTGATTTGTCGTGCATCCAAAATGCAAAAGTGTCAAGGAGACTGCTATCGGAGGCCAGTTCTGCGGCCCGTGGTCTTATGCGAGGTACTAAAAGCTTGATTAAATCAACTATCAATCCACCTAAATAGGTGCCAGCGATTAATTTGAGGGCAAGAAATCGGTGCCGCTGGCGTTGCAGGTTGATCTGGCTGGCTGCAAGTGCGCCAATCAGAAGCATCGCTGCACCAGTTCCATGGCCACCGATCTCTGAAAATCGAAGTATCCGGGATATTTCTTTGGGCAGGGGATTGTCTTTTAACGTTAAAGCAAGAGGTACGTCAATCAAAAATGCTAGAAATCCGATTACTGCAAGAATAACGGATATTTTAATCAGTCCGGCATGGGTGAATTTCGGGACTCGTTCTGAGGCTACTTGGCCAAATTGCGCTTGTTCAATTCCTAAGGTATTGACCTGTGTTGACTGGTGCTTGAATTGCTGATCAGCAAGATCTTTTAGTTGAGAATGCACCGAATTCAAAATCTCTAAAATTTATTTTTGCATTATTTGCGCCCAGCGCTGGTATCTGCGATTACACTGGAGTTTCCTTGGCCAGATCTTAAACTATTTTCATCCGATCGCTTTGAGGCGATTAGCCTGCTGCAAATTCGATAAGATGTCAGCCCTCAGGTCGGGCAACTGGCTTTGAGGCCTTCGCAGTTGGTCCCTAGCTGAGATGTTGGGATTGATTGGATTATTGGCTAATGCAATCACCTGCACCAATTGTTTCCGAAGGATCTCAAATGTCAGTAGGCGTCTTGAGCTTGAAATAGGCGTCAAGAGCTTCTTCGGGAAGGGGAACATTCTCGGCTGCGGGAATCATCACCTCGATGTAAGCAGCTTGCTGAGGATTTTGTTCGATCTCGTTAATCGAATCTTCGAGTTCGCCAATGGTGCCAACACTGCGGCATAGCCAGTCTCTGCAGCCGAAGGCCTCTGGAAGCATGCTATAGCGAATCGGTGCTATGTCGTTGTAGAGATTCCTGCCAGGTTTCCATATTGTGTTCTCGCATCCATAGGTGCCATTATTCAGGATAAAGATGACTGGTTTCACGTCATGGAAGCCCATCGAAGCAATCACTCCCATTGTTTCCTGATGGGCTCCATCGCCGCTTACCAAGACCACTCGGCGACTTGGCTCAGCGATCGCGATGCCCATGGCAGCTGGACCGGCCCAGCCAATGGAGCTCCAGAGCACCTGGGCCTGGGAGCGAACGCCTTCAGGTAGCCGCATGCCGAGCAGGGGAAGTTCACAGCTGCCCGCTTCTATCGCAAGGATGTCTCCAGACTTCAACAGGCGTTGCAACCGTGGGTAAAAACCGGCGGATGAGGTTGGATCGCTCGAAGTCCCGGCCATCGGGATTTGCTCGTAGGTCAGAGCTCCTTGACGCGATGTAGGGATGGTTGGAGCCAAATCGATTAATTGCTCGAGAATGTCCCCCATGGCCACATCCACAAAGATGTGCTCGCCAACCTGCACCCAGTCTTCATGAATACGGATGTGAAGGTGCTCAGGTATCCGAGACGTCCAGAACCCTGTGTTGACATGTTCATTGACGTGCCCACCTAGATCCAAGACAAGATCAGCTGTTTCAACGACCTGCTGCAACCCCTGGGGGATGGATTCGTTGCCCATGTAGATACCCAGGAACTGGGGAAGTGCCTCGTCCAGGAACCCTTTGTCCAGCGGAGCAAGGGCAAAGGGGATGTTGGTTTTTGTGATTAACCGCTCAACCTTGTTGGTCAGTCCATAGCGTGCAGTGAGGGCTGAGGGCAGTAATACTGCACGGGAGCTTGACTTCAGCCGTTTCACAATTGCATTGACCGCAGCCTCGAGCTCGACTGGGTTGCTCACGGATCGCCTGATCTCTCCCATGGGAGCCCCATGGCCCACGGTTCCGACGACGGGCATGGTGCCCACATCCTGAGGAACCACGATGTAGGCGGGCGCGCTTTTAGCAAAAGCTTCTTTGATTGCACGCTCGATCTCAGTAATTGCATTTTCAGGTGTCAATACGACCTTGACGCAGCAGGTCGCTTCGACAATTGATTCGTGATTCCCGTAGATACCGTTGCCAAGTGTGTGATAAGTGCTGATTTTCTGGTGCACGATGCGTCTGCATGGTGAACCCACAACAAGAAACACGGGTAATCGATGGGCTTTGCTGCCCATCAATCCATTGATGGCGCTCAACTCACCGACTCCGTAGGTGGTGCAAAGCAGCGCCGCGCCACGCATTCGCGCGTAGCCATCGGCAGAGAAAGCAGCGTTCAGTTCATTGATACAACCGACCCACTGCATCGTTTCTGAGGCTTCTATGGCATCCAGAATTGGAAAGGGGAAATCCCCTGGAATGCCGAAAACCTTGTCGATGCCAAGATCGCAGAATCGCTGAATTAGATACTCGGAAACGGTGGTCATCGAGGCGTCGAGTAAATAAAGATTAGGTTACCAGGCTTTATCTGTTAATTGCTCGACTACTGGCCAGCTGATGCTTTGAATGGCGGTTCTGCAAGGGTTGGCGAGGTGCTTACTGAACCCTTGATTTTAAAAGGTGACCCAATTCAGCAAGGCCTAAGGACAGGACCATCCTGAGGGCTTTTTGGCGATTATTTGTTCCTAGTTTATTCAGTAAGTTACTGCTATACGTTCGTACGCTGTGTACGGAAAGCCCGAGCTTGTCCGCTGTTTCCTGATTGGTCATGCCTAGGGCGTAGGCCTCGAGAAGCTGATGCTCCCGTAGCGTCAGGTTAATCGTTCCGTAATAGTTCTCGGAAGCAGATTGCTCTGGTTGATTTAATCGCTCATTGATCGAAAAGCTGCGGTAACTGGTGTTGCTGATTATGGCCATGCTGACAAGGGCAAGCGTATCTGGATTTCCCAAAATATCCTGTTCGGCGAAGACAATGGGGCAGCCTGGATAGGCGTTGAAATCATCCGGCTTGGTTAGACATAAAGTGGCTCTAATGCTGGGATGGATTTGTTTCGCCTGGTTGATCACGCTAGCCGCGCTTTGGTCGGGCAAGCTATCGTCTATTGATAAAATATTAGGCTGCAGCCTTGAAACGATCTCTAGGACGTCTTTGGCGGTGTCAGCAGCACCTAAAAAATGGCGCTTGACGGGTATACCCCGATATATTTGCGAAATCAAAAGTTGAGAATTGGAGCCGCATGCGATGGTTGGCTCAAATCCACTTGAGAGGTAGGCCAGGCGGAAGCGTTTTTCAAAGCTCGTTGTGGCATTGGCTAGCTGTTTGGACGTAAAAATCATGGGTGTAATGAGTCAGGCATTTCAATTGGAAGAGCCATCTCGTGTTGATGGTCGAATAGGTAAGTTATGCGTCAATTGGCTGAAAGACTAGCCGGATAAAGCTTTAGGCCGGGTGGCTCAACCCTCCTCGCCTAATGGGCGCCAGCTAGGTGAGATTGTTTTGCTCAGGGCGTTTCGCGAGCCACGGCAAGGGCTGCCAACAGGCCACCGCCAAAACCGCTGAGATGGCCGATCCAGCTCACCCCTGGCGGCGAAAAAATCGGCAGCAGGCTCGGCAGTACACCTGCATAGGTGACCAGGGCCCCAACCGACAGGAGCAAGGAGAGGGGCCTCTTCTCAATCCAGCCGATCAGCACCAGGTAGCCAAGGAGCCCGTACACGACCCCGGAGAGTCCGTGACTGCCGTTGGGCCAGAGCAGCCATACGGGAATAGCCGTGGCATACACCCCCAGCCAGACAGCCAGATAGTCGCGGCGGCCCCGCAGCAAGACCAGCCAAGAGAGCGGTAAAAAGGTGAGGGAATTGGCCAGCAGATGGCCAAAGCCGCTGTGGCTGAAGGGGGCTGTCAACACCCCTAGGAAAGAGCCCCCGGGCGTCATCGGCAGATTCCAGTTGCCGCCGAAGATCAGCTGGTCCACCAGCTCCTGCAGCCAGGGGATCAGCAGGATTACTGGTGGGATCAGCAGATTGAAACCGGCTCGAGCGATCCAGCGATCCACACGTTGGGGCAGAGATTCACTCACGGCTGGTGCTTGAAGCTGTCGCGCAGCATGCTAGTGGCACAAGCAAAACAAGATTTATGCGACCAAAGTGAATGAGTCGTTTGCCGTGGAATCAAGAAATTAACTTGGCGAGCAAATCCCATCCCGAATGTGAACACCAGCATGGGCCCTTGGTGGCTATTTGCTTCTAGTTTCCCAAGGGTTGAAATTCCTTTAGCAATGCTCGATTGAGGTGGTCGTCGCATCCCGCAACCAACTGTGGATAGATGGTGCCGTCCTTGTAGGGGGCATAGGCGGCCTCGCATAAGGTCCTGGTTGTTTCCGACCACTGCGTGTACTGCTGCGTTGTGATCTTCTGCTGCAACAGGGTGCTGGACTTCTCCAACGATTTGCCAGCGCAGTACTTCATTTCAAACGTGTTACTCCCAGGGCAGCGGATTGGGGGCGTTGCACCATGGGCTCCCCCGACGGGCATCAGCAGAGCCGCAAGACACAGCAAGCGCTTCATGGGCAACAGATGGGGGGAGAGTGCGTTGAGCAAGGCCGCAGGGGACCCCTTGACCTCGTTTTAAACCTTAGTGCCGTTGCTACTCCTGCCCATCTCTTCGTGAATCACTGCAAGACGACGAGACGGCGTATGTCGTGCTTTTTGATCAAGGAAGCCAGTTGATCCAGCTGACGGCGTTCCGGTAAGCAGATGCAACCCACTCCCGGGAAGCAGTTGTGGATGCCCAGCCCACTGCGCCGCGTTGAAAACCGTGGCTCCATCCCAATCCATAGATCACGGCCCCATGGCTCTGGCCGACCCAGGGCATAGGTCCCCGCTGGCAGAGGCGCCCCATTGCCGGGGCTCCAGCGACGGTCCAACCCCTGGCTCTGGCTGGCGCCGGTGGCCGTAGCCCAGCGTTGCAACACCTGCTTGCCCTGGCGCCATTCAAGCCACCAGATCCGATCACCGCTGGAAAAGCGCTCCTGGCTTGGTCGCAATAGCAATTGGTTCTCAGCGGCGATGACAGGCCCAATCAGCAACGGCAACACAACCGCAGCACAGCCAGCCAGCATCCTTTTCAGGTGGGGTTTCAATGACGTCATGGGCTTGAGACGAGGGGTCACTATTGGGCTCATCACAGACGGACTGACTGGCCAGGGCATTGGCCATAAAATCATCCTTCTGCAATCGTGAGTGAAAGGTGATTGCCTTTTGACCTAAGCAAAATCAAGATGACTTCAACCAAAGCGGAGGTGTCCGAATGGACGATACGCCACCTAATCAACTGTCATTTCGGGCCCGTCGCACGGATCAGCATCGGATGAGGCAGTGGCAGATGGGGCGATTACCGCGGTTGCTAACGGCCCTGGCTTTGTCCACCGTCCTTCTGCTTGGACCGCTGATGGAGCCTGTGTTGGCAAGGGTGGCTTCGTCGCTGTCCGTTGTTCATCAGCAGGCCTTGCGCCAGGTCCCTGGTCCAAGCCCCCGCCAGACCATCGACAACTTTTTGGCCACTACCGAGCAAGCCCATGACTTGATCCATGGCGCGATCCGGGAGGGTTTGGCAGATCCCGGTTGGTTTTATTCACCGGCTCAGCGGCACCAGGTTGATGAGGGTCAGAGACTTCTTGATCAGGCCACCGAGGCCCTCAACCTCAGTGAGTTGCCCCAGGCCTTGCATCCGATCACGGGGGTTGGCTCCATGTTGATGCTCAGAAGCCTTCTGCTGTACGACCTCGCCAACCATCCGACTGTTGTGCTGCCGGGACCCGACGAGGTAGCCAGCAAGAAGCTCATGTCCTGGACGATTCCTGAGAGCCCAATGACGTTGGCGCTGAATCAGTCCTCTCCCCAGGGCCAGGGAGAGCTGCCTGGTTTGCCTTGCCAGCAATGCAGTGAGCAGGACTTCTTGTTTAGTCCGCGCACGGTGGCCCAGGTGGATTCTGACTTCACCCAGATTTTTGGTGGGAACCATCCCCTGAGGCATCGCTTTGGTGGGGATCTGTATGTCACCTGGTCGCTATTGCCTGGAGGTGCCCTGCCGCCCAAGTGGATTCTGCGGTTGCCGAGTTCCTGGAGGCATGTCTTTGTGGAAACGGTCTACGGCGGTCAATCGCTGGTGCAGTGGTTGATTTTGGTGCCCGTCTCAGTTCTAGCCCTGGTACTCGCCGTGGCAGCGATCATCAGCTTGCGCCACCAGTTCCGCATCTCCACAACAGGCTTGGGGCCCAAGACCTACTGGGTGCGTGTTGGGCTGTTGGTGCCGGTTTTAGCTCTGATCGCCCTGTGGCGCTGGTTCTCAGTTGACTGGGTGAATCTCACGGGCGATCGAGCATTGTTTGTTGTTGTGGTTGCACGGGTTCTCCATATCCTCGTGGCGATGCTATTGGTCTATCTCCTTAGCGAGGCTGTTGGCCAAAGTCTGATCCGTAAGCGCAAGCGTCAAACGGATGGCACGGTGACCTGGCTGCGGCGTAAGGGGGCTGGTCAACTGCTCACACTGACCCGGGTGTTTGGTATCGCTCTTGCCATAACGGTGTTCATTGATGGGGCGCGCAGCTTGGGGCTCACGTCAGTCACGATCTTGGCGTTGTCATCGGTACCGGCTTTAGCTATTTCCTTGGGCACCCAGCAGCTGATTCGGGATATCTCTGATGGCTTCAGCATGTTTCTCGATGGCCAGATCAAGGTGGGAGATAAATGTACGATCGGAACTCCTAAGTCGGGTCAGATCGATGGAAAGGTGTTGTCAATGGGGATGCGATCAATCAGCCTAAAATTGAAAAATGGCTCCCATCTGGTGATCCCCAATTCCCAGGTTGCAGGCTCCGTTGTCACAAACCACAGCGTGCGCAGCTCCGAACCGTTGGATTTGCGGTTGTCACTGCCCAAGCTGGAGACCGATGCTCTAGCGCAGCTCAAAAGTCGGGCCGATGCCCTGCTTTTTGAGGCGGAAGGCGTGGATAGCGCTGAGGCCCACCTCGACCATGCCCAGGAGGGGTGGTGGTTGCAAGTCAAAGGGAGTTGGCTGCCTGGTCTCTCGAGTTCTGATTTACCCCATCGCAGGGATGACCTCTTCCTAGCCCTCCACGGGCTGATCGCTTCTCTTGAGGTTGGGGAGACCACAGCAGCGTCTCTCTGAGCTGCTCAGCGGGCAAGCTTATTGAGAACCATCACCTATGGGGCGTTGATTGCCCGGGTAGCCATGGCTTGACCACTCTTAAGCAACTGATTACTTAACTCTCTGCGCCTAATTGGCATCAGTTGCGGCGGCCGAGAACTACTCCGAGATGGCCCCTGTAGAAGCACCCTACTTCTGTCAGATTTGCTCATTCTTTCTGAATATGGCGGCAGCGACCTAGAAGCTCAAGCCATTCGTGACCCACTTTCCGGTGGTTAAGCCTTAGTAACTGATAAGAGCAGGTGGGTTCGCGTAGATCCGTCTGCGCCTGCATTTCCACATCTCAAAAGCCAAATCATTGCTGCTGGTAATGGGGATCATCTTGGAAATGAAATAACACTCTGGCCTGGGGCCGGATCAAGGAGGAACCAAGGAACGCTTGCAGCTGTTGGACGTATCTCCTAGGATCGGTATTGGCAAACTCTGGACAAAGGCAACCGCCTGTTCATTGCGTCCAGGATTAAATTCTCATTAACCAAATTAGCGGAGCTGACCATGCTGGACATTGGACTGACCCATATTGCCTTACCCGCTTCAGATATCGGACGCAGTGTTGAATTCTATGCAGCCTATGCTGAAATGCAAGTTGTGCATCGGCGCGTTGATACAGAAACAGGGGCTGAAGTTGTCTGGCTGTCTGACCATACCCGACCGTTTGTGATTGTTTTGATTCAAACCCCTTCTGTGCAGCCAGTTCTCTCTCCTCTAGCCCATCTTGGTATTGGCTGTAAAAGCCGGGAAGCCGTGGATGTTTTGTGCGACAAGGCTCGCCAGGCTGGGCTATTGGTTCAAGAACCCAAGGATTCTGGCTATCCCATTGGCTATTGGGCTTTTTTACGAGATCCCGATGGTCACACACTGGAACTCTCCTACGGCCAAGAGATTGGCCTAACAGTCACGCAGGAAAGTTAGGTGGCGATCTAGTTTTCTTCCCAGGCGTTTACCAATCAACGAAGCTGCAACAAAACTGCTAGAGCTTTGCAAGTTCCGCGCAGTTTTGTTTGGAGACTGGCACTGCAATGCCGTCGTCAGATGGTGCTCAGCCCCCCCGCACCCACTGGTAGTAGCAGCCTTAACTGCCCACTCTTATTGTGAGAGGGACTAATTTCAAGCGTTCATCCACCATGGCGGTGTCTCAGGCCCAACCTTCAGAAGCTCCCTCGCCTGAGCACCAGCGCCTGGCGGAGGCCGACCAGGGCCAGAAGCCGTGGAGAACGTGGGGTCCCTACCTGAGCGAAAGGCAGTGGGGCACCGTGCGCGAGGACGACAGCCCCGATGGCAACGCCTGGGAATCCTTCAGCCACAATCAGGCACGATCCCGCGCCTACCAATGGGGAGAGGATGGCCTGGCAGGCATCAGCGATGACCACCAGCTGCTTTGCTTCTCCTTAGCACTCTGGAATGGCAAAGACCCGATCATCAAGGAAAGACTATTCGGCCTCACCAATAGCGAAGGGAACCACGGCGAAGATGTTAAAGAATATTATTACTACCTGGATTCAACGCCAACGCATTCCTACATGCGTTACCTCTACAAGTATCCGCTCAATACCTTTCCCTACGAAGATCTTGTAGCCGTAAACAAAGCAAGGTCACGCCACGAGCCGGAATATGAACTAATCGACACGGGAATTTTTGATAAGAATGAATACTGCGACATCGAAGTCGAATACGCCAAGGCTGATCCGGAAGACCTGCTGATTCAGATCACGGTCCACAACCGCTCAGATCAAACGGCCAATCTGGCTGTTTTGCCAACCCTCTGGTTTCGCAATACCTGGGATCAGGGCAGCGGCCCAAAACCCTTGATCAAGGCGAAGCCGGGTGAATCAGGTGCAGCGAGCCTCCATGCAACGCACCCCGACCTTGGCGATTTCGTGCTGCACTGTAAGGACGCTGATGAACTTGTGTTCACGGACAACGAAACGAACATAGAAATCATCTACGACAAACCGAATCAATCCCCCTACACCAAGTGTGGCATTAACCGCTACATCGTTCATGGCGAAATAGCAGCTGTCAATCCATCCCAGCGCGGCACTAAGGCATCCGCAGTTCATAACCTCTTGATTGGTGCCCATGCCTCGAGCACAATCCAATTACGATTGATCAAGTCAACGCCTGAATCAAATAATGACTCTGCCTATCACGACTTTGATCAGATCTTCCATTGCAGAAAGCAGGACTGCGATGACTACTACGCCAGGGTGATGCCAGCTGGATTAAGCACCGAGCAAAAGCTGGTGTTCAGGCAGGCCGTGGCAGGGATGCTGTGGTCCAAGCAGTTCTATAACTACGACATTACGCCCTGGCTCCAGCAGCGAGGGATCAATCCTCTGGGTGCCATGAACGGCCAGGGATTCAGAAATCAGCAGTGGTATCACATGAACAACTGTGATGTCATCTCCATGCCAGACAAATGGGAATACCCCTGGTACGCGGCCTGGGATCTTGCTTTCCACGCCATGGCGTTTTCAGTCGTGGATCCGAGCTTCGCCAAGCAACAGCTCAGCTTGATGCTGAGCAGCCGGTACCTGCACCCCAACGGGCAAATTCCAGCCTATGAGTGGAACTTCGGCGATGTCAACCCACCCGTACATGCCTGGGCAACCTATCTCGTCTACTTAACCGATGCATCACTGCATGGCCAGAGTGATCATCAGTGGCTGAAACAAAGCTTCCACAAGCTTCTGATTAACTTTACCTGGTGGGTGAATCGAAAAGATGCAGATGATAATAGTGTGTTCCAAGGTGGCTTCCTTGGTCTCGATAATATTGGCATTTTTGACCGCACTGAATCGACAGAGATGGGCGGCCGGCTCGAGCAGGCCGATGGCACGGCGTGGATGGCCTTCTACGCCCAGAGCATGGTCAATATCGCCGTTGAGTTGGCACGAAGCGATGAAACTTATCGCGAATATATAGCCAAATTTATCAGGCACTATTTAAGAATCGCCCACGCGATGATCAATCGCAATGCAAGTGAGAGCATGTGGGATGAAGAGGAAGGGTTCTTTTACGATGTCCTCCGCAAAAGCGACGGCAGCTCAACTCGGCTGAAAGTTAGATCGATGGTCGGCCTGATTCCATTGTGCGCCGTACACGTGTTCGAGCAGGATGTCGTGGAACAATTTCCAGAAATTGGCGATATCTTGAAACGCATGCGGGATAGATTCCCAGACCAACAAAGCTCTTTTCACGACATTAGCCTAAAGGGTTATGCCAACCGACAAATGATGTCAGCCCTCGATGAAACCAATCTTCGCCGCGTGCTGGCGATCATGCTCGATCCTGATGAGTTTCTCAGTGACCATGGCATTCGCTCGATCTCGAAACGGCACGAACGGGATCCCTATCGCTTTGTCCACAATCAACAGGAATACGTTGTCCAATACCTGCCGGCCGAGTCCGATTCTGGGCTGTTCGGTGGCAACAGCAACTGGCGCGGGCCAATCTGGATGCCAGTCAACTTCGCGATCATTCGCTCCTTGACTGTCTACTACACGTATTACGGCAACGACTTCAAGGTTGAATTCCCAACAGGCAGCGGCCAGATGGCGAATCTCTATGAGATTGCCGAGCATCTTGCTCACAGGCTCGTTTCTATTTTCACACCCAACGCTGAAGGCCTTAGACCAATCTTTGGGAGTCAGCAGACCTTTCAAAATGACCCCAATTGGCAGGACCATCTGCTGTTTTATGAGTACTTTCATGGAGATAATGGGGCTGGCATTGGTGCCAGCCACCAGACAGGATGGAGTGGTCTGGTGTTTAATTTGATCCACTACTTCGCCGCTAACACCCAGGAGAGTCGGTTGGCAGCTGGCGGGAATACGGGACCCGTGCCCCGTGGGCGTCACGGCGTCGTTTGAACGAGAGCAGCAGAAAGACTGCCTTCGTTCACAGAGCCAGGGTCATTAACAACAGAAGCCATAGAACGGCAAATGCCCAAGGCAAAACAATGTGCGGCAAGGAACCATGATGCAATGTCCATGGATTATCACGAAGGGCCTTGCTTGATCCAAGCACTGGAACGAACTTTGGTCTCCTAACTATGTTATTAATCTGCATTGACAAGAACGCGCGCCTGTTTTCGAGTGGCTTGCGTACGCGTTCAGCGGCCCTAATCGCTATTGCTACAGTTATACAACAAAACAGGCCCAAAAGGGGCAGTGCAATTCGCAAGAGATGGGCAGTGGGGGAATGATTGCCTGAACCCAAAAGGACAACAAAAGCGGTTATCAGAAAAGATTGAGAGGTAAAAAGCCAAGACAAGCGATTAAGTATCCATTGCTGCTCAGTCATGAGCAGTTGTTCTATATATGCTGCAAGGGCTAGCGCGTCTTTTAAGTCAATGCCATCAATTGACTCGTGAAAGCTGTCATTAGGCATTGACATCATTGAACCCAATACAGACAAGAAGTTTTTCTTGAAACGATTTGGCGGGAGCGTGCGCCTCTGTTGAGATCGCTTTTAGGTCTGCGAAGCCTTGAGCTTCATGGTGCTGAGTCGGGTCTCTTTGCTATAATGGCCTCAATGATATGACGGTGGCGCTCTAATTGTCAATGAGCAGAGCATGCCTTGGTTTTCTGTTGGAGAATGGATCAGCCCAGGCTCTGATCACTGCGGCCTGTGCTGCAGTCATGGCCCTGGTTATTTCTCCTATGCGCCTAGAAAAAGTGGCTTGCTTGATCCTTCAAGCAGTATGTGGGTGGGACCATATTGGTTGCAGGCTCTACCTCGTCAAGCAATAGAAGAGTTGTTTACTTTGCTTGTAAGGAGTTTAATTCTTGTCTCTGCAATGGTTCTTGTAGTAAGGCTTCCGTTAGCATGCTTCTTGGCCCAAGCAGGGCTCGATGGAATGTCCAAGATTCGTGCGGATACAAAAAATAGAGAGGCCTGGGCAGCGCCTAATAGGCATCAGCTTGTGGGCCCCTCTCCCCATTCCGAATAGGCCTCCTGTGCCTTGCGTAGCAGCCAGGGCCCGCAAGCTTGCATAGGTTGGGTTCAACCGTTCTTTGAGGCAGTGCCATGGCCAGCCCGATTGCCTCCCTGTTGGGGGCAGAAGCCGAGCTGCTCTTAAATACGCCAGCCAAGGTGGCTTCCAGCCGGCTACACCTTCCAGGTCCCGAGGCGGTGGAGCTCTTCACCCTGAGCGACCGCAACCCCCAAGTGCTGCGCAGCCTGCAACAGCTCTATGGCCATGGACGACTTGGCGGCACCGGCTACCTCTCGATGCTGCCGGTGGACCAGGGGGTGGAACACTCTGCTGGCGCTTCCTTTGCTCCTAACCCCGAGTATTTCGATCCCGAGGCGATTGTGGAATTGGCAGCGGAAGCAGGCTGCAGTGCTGTGGCCTCCACCTTGGGCGTGCTTGGCAGCGTGGCCCGCCGCTGGGCCCATCGCATCCCCTTTCTGGTGAAGCTCAACCACAACCAACTACTCAGCGCCCCGAATAGTCATGAACAAATCCTGTTTGCCTCGGTAGACCAGGCCTGGAACATGGGCGCCGTGGCCGTGGGAGCCACCATCTACTTCGGCAGCGACGACAGCAACCGGGAGATCCAGCAAGTGGCGGCGCTGTTTGAGCAGGCCCATAGCCGGGGGCTAGCCACGGTGCTCTGGTGCTACCTCCGCAATACCCTGTTCAATCAGAACGGCACCGACTACCACGTCTCCGCCGACCTGACGAGCCAGGCCAACCACCTGGGGGTCACGATCGGGGCCGATCTGATCAAGCAAAAACTGCCCGAAACCAACAATGGTTATGGAGCTGTGGCTCAGGCCCTTGGGCAGTCCTACGGGATGACCAATCCCAAGGTTTACGAGGAGCTAACCAGTGCTAACCCCGTGGATCTCTGCCGCTATCAAGTGCTGAATTGCTTCGCGGGTCGGGTTGGCCTCATCAATAGCGGCGGAGCTTCCGGTAGGGATGATCTCCACCAGGCCGTGCGTACAGCCGTGATTAACAAACGGGCCGGCGGCAGTGGCTTGATCATGGGCCGCAAGGCGTTTCAAAAGCCCCTGGACCAGGGCATCGCCCTGATCCAGCAGGTGCAAGACGTGTACCTCGATCCCTCGATCACCCCAGCCTGAAGCTCCAAGACTGGGCACCTGATCAAGCGGTGCCTTCACTGGGTCACCAGGAGGGAGGTTTCGGTTGGTTGGTGCCCTGAAGCGTCCTGAGCTGGCCAAGTTGTTAATCAACCCATTAATCAACCCGTAATCAACCGATGGGGCCCCTTTGGCAGCCCCCAATCGCCAAGATCCATTCCAACCACTGCCCCGTAACCCACCTAAACCAAAAAGCCGGCTAACGGATTTGAACCGATGGCCTTCGCTTTACAAAAGCGCTGCTCTACCACTGAGCTAAGCCGGCATGGGCAAATACCCAGACCACTTTACCGCTCCCCCAGGGCCCACAGCAGCAGCTGGGTGCGGTTGGTGCAACCGGTTTTGGCCAGCAGTTGCGACATGTGGCTTTCCACCGTGCGGGGGCTGAGCACGAGCACACCGGCAATGCCCTTGTTGCTATGGCCCCGCCTCAGCTGCTCAAGCACCCGGAGTTCCGCTGGCGTGAAAGGGATGTCTGGCAGCAGGGTCGCCGGAGCAACCGGGCCTGTCAGGGCCGATGCCAGTGGCGTTGAAGGGGCGAAGACCATGGGGGGAAAGCTGGGCCTCCCCAGGATTCCCACAGCAGTTAGATGCCGGTTGAGGAACTGATTTTGGCGGTGAAGCTGGTGGGCTCGTCGCTTGTTTCAGGAGCCTCTATCGGGATGGCCTGATCTTCCAGGGCCTGAACGGGCAGGGCCCTGGCGCGCTTGATTGGCAGGTTGGCCACCAGGGCCGTGACCCGGTCTTCGGTTTCCAGGCTCATATCCACCTCTTCCAGGTCAATCTCTACGTAGCGGCTTACCACTTCGAGGATTTCCCGTCGCATCTGCTGGAGCAGCTCGGGGTTGAGGTCGCTGCGGTCGTGGGCTAGCACCAATTGCAGCCGCTGCTTGGCGGTGTTGGCACTGGCTGGTTGCCGGCCGAGCAGCTTGTTGATGGCGTCGCGCAGGGTCATCGGCTTCAAAAAATCTTGGTTTGCATCAGGCGGCCGAGCTTGGCGCGCAGGCCCTGGCGTTCCCTGCTGGGATCGATCAAGGGCACCTCTTCGCCCAGCAGCCGTTTGGCCACGTTGGTGTAGGCCCGCGCCGCCGGCGACTTGGTGCCATTGAGGGTGAGCGGTTCCCCCCGGTTGGTGCTCACAATCACCTGCTCGTCTTCGAGCACCAGGCCCAGAAGGGGCAGGGCCAGGATGTCGGTGACATCGCTGACAGACAACATTTCTTGGTTGGCCATCATCTTTGGCCGTACCCGGTTGAGCACCAGCTGGATGGGCTTCACCCCCTCGGTGTTGAGCAAGCCAATCACCCGGTCGGCATCCCGCACCGCGGACACTTCAGGCGTGGTCACCACAATCGCTTCCTTGGCGGCGGCCATGGCGTTTTTGAAGCCGCCCTCAATGCCCGCAGGGGCATCAATCAGCACGTAATCAAACGAATCGCCAAGCATCGTGGCGATCTTGCCCATGTCTTCAGGGGTGAGCCACTCGAGCATGCGGGGATTGCCCGCCGGCAGCAGGGCCAGGTTGGGCTCCTGCTTGTGTTTCACCAGGGCCTGCTCCAGCCGGCAGCTTCCAGCGAGCACCTCCTGGGCGGTGTAAACGATTCGGTTCTCAAGCCCGAGCAGCAAATCCAAGTTGCGGAGGCCGAAGTCGGCATCGAGCACCGCGGTTTTGGCGCCCTGCTTGGCCAGGGCGATGCC